>JAQBPO010000098.1 GCA_028287465.1 Fibrobacterota bacterium | reverse complement strand
GTTGCGCCTGCATCTTCACGTCGTCGAGGAGTCCCAGGGCCTTGGCCTCCTGGGTCGCCAGTTCCCAAGTCAGCAGGTAATCGACCAGGGCTTCCCGGGTGTAGCGATCCTGCATATGCGCCGGGATTTCCTCGCGGAGGAACGCGACGTCCTTTTCACGGATGAGCTTGCCTTTGGCGTAGGTGGCCAAGGTATCGTCGGGCTTGATGGTATTGGTCTTCTCCGACTTGTAATCCTGCTTGACCAGGGCTTGCACCCGGTCGAAAGCCTTCGGCTGCTTGGGCCACTTCTGGGCCAGCCAGAAAAGGTGCCACTTCTTGGTATCCGGGTTCTGGAAGGGTTCTTTGACCAGGCCCGAGGGGATTGAATCGAGGGCCGTGAACAAGGACGGCATCATGCCGATGCCGTCCGGCAGGCAATGGTCCCTCTTGATGACGCCGATCTGGCCGGCGACGGGTTTGGTCCAGGTATTCTCGGAGTATTGCGAAGCCAGCTTCTTGAAGCCCTCCAGATCCTTGATATCCTTGGCGCGCTTGACCAACTGATCCTTGCTCTTCGCCTCGATGTGCCAGACGTCGTAGGTTTCGGGGGAGGAGTAATTCTCCTTGTGGGCCTGGTAGAATTTCTGCAGATCCGCTGCGGCCACGTTTTCCGTTTCGCTCTTCAGCTTGACGTCGTATTTGGCCTTGAGGTTCGGCAGGGCGTTTTCGGAGAGCTTGGACTTGAACTGCGCCAGGTAATCGTCACCGACCTGCTTGCGCACGACCTCGAGCGGGGGGATGCTCTGGGGGGCGCAGCTGTCCACCTTGATGAGCAGCCAGTTGCTGTCCTTCTTGACCACGCGCGAGATCGATCCCGTCTTGAGCCTGGTGCCTTCATTGAAGAACAGGCTGTCCGCGTTCACGGCCCCACCGAGTTCCCAGACTGTTTCGCCTTTGACCTGGCGGCCGATTTTGCCTTTGTTGGCCTTGCTTGCCTCGTGATTGGAAAATTTCGCCACGGCATCGGGGAATGGAAGGCCTCCGGCCACGGCCTTCGCGGCTTCGTCGGCGGTTTTGCGATCCCTGGTCTGGATGAGGGAGAGATCGCAAAATGCCTTTTGCTCATAACGGCGGGTGTTGGCCTGGTAGAAGGAGTCGAGAGGCGCCTTGGAAAGGACGACGGAATCGGCGACGCGGGTGCGCACGTCGTCGAAGGGAAGCGCCTTGCCGGAATCGTTCACGAACTTGGCGCTGTTCGCTTTGTAATAGGCCTGGAGTTCGGCGACGGGTACGCCATCGTTCTCGCCCAGATAGGTCTGGTAATAGGCCTGGGTGACGATGCGCTTGTCGATCAAGTCCTGTCGCGCGGTCAGGTTCGGATTCTTTCCGTACTTGGATTTCTGGGCGGCCATGGCCTGGAGCTTCTGCTTCAACATGAAGTTGAATTGCTTCCGCCGCGCTTCAGGATCCTTCATGAGCTCGGCCTGCCGATCCGGCGACATCGTCTTCAGCATGAACTCGAAGTCGCTTTGGGTATAGCTTGTCCCGGCGATCTTCGCCAAGACCTTGCTGCGATCCTCCCGATTGCCTTCGCAGGCGACCAAGGCGAACAGAGGGAGGAGGCACAGAATGCGCTTCATAACGATCCTTTGGTTCTATGAATAGTGGAAGATCCCCAAACACCGGGGATGCCCCGAAATCTCCGGGGGGAAAGCCCCCGAAATCGGCATTAAATTAGTAAAAAGCAAACGCAAAGGTTACAGGGGGAGGGGAGTAGGGTGGGAGCAATACCCTGAAAAGGGCCAGGGATTAGGGGTTAGGGTCCAGGAAAGAGGGGGGCGGAGCGGGTTTTGGGGTAGGGGGCGCGATTCCGAAGGAGCGAAGGCGAGCGGAGCCGAGATCGGAGGCTCCTATGCTGACCGCCAATCCTTGGCCCCAAACCCCTCCTTATCGTCTGGCCTGCAAGGAACCGATAGCCTCTTCCACATTATCATAGATATCCAAAAGCGTATTCGCTCCGATGATCTCGATGATTTCGTAGACATTGTCGTTCACGTTCGCGATCTTGAAGCAACCGCTCTTCTCCTTCGCGGTCTTGCTGAAATGGAGCAGGATGCCGAGTCCGGTGGAGTTCACGTAGCGGAGATTCCTGAAATCCGCGACGATCTGGACGAAGCCTTCCTTGATCAGTTTGGTGACCTGATCCAGGGTGGATTCCACATTGGTAGCGTCCAGGTCTCCCATGAACTTGATGAGTTTGCCGTGCGGGACGTTGTCCAGGTCCGAGATCTGGAGTTCGATTTGGGTATCCATGGTCTAGCTATCCTCCCGCATTTTCGTGATTTTCACTTCGGTGCCCGATTTGTCTATGGAAACGTTGATGGAATTGCTGATCAGCTTGACCAAGGCAAGTCCGCGCCCCCGGGTATCCCCGGTCTGGGCGGTTTCCTTGTTGGCCTCGAGAACGTACTTGAGCTGATTGGCCTTGTCCATCAAGGTCTTGTTGCGAACGAGCAACTCGAATTTCTTGCGATCGATGCGGAGTTCCACTGAAATTTCCGGCTGGGTCGAATCCCCATGCTCGATGGCATTATTGGCGATTTCGTCCACGATGGTCTCGATCCGGAATGAATCCCGGGCCGTGTACCCCTTTTGCTTGGCTATGCCCGCGATGAAACGGCGCACGGCCGGGACGGACTGCAGTTTGGGGGGCAGGGTTATGGTGACCACCTGCGCGGTCTGGGTGTATTCCCAGTGGTAATGGTTGTAGGCCGTATGGGTGTCGGGGTAGAACTGGAAAATCTTGTCCGCGCCCATCTGGATAAGGCGCTCCCGCAGGTCGTAATTGAGGCCGACGATGACCATGTTGCCGCCCTTTTCCACCAGGCGGAGCTTGCATCCCATCAATTCGCCGAGGAAAGGGGAGGACACGAAGGTCACGTTCTCCATCAAGGCCACGATGAAGTACTTCTTCGAGTCGATGATCTCCTGGAAGATCTTGCTGGTGGCTTCGCAATCGGATGCGTTCAAGTCCCCCTCGAAATGGAGGAGGACGATCCGCTCATCATGCGAGCTGACTTGCTGGGAAATCCTCATAGGTCGCTTTCGTACAGGAGTTTTTCCTTCTGGGCCTGGGAATCATCCGGGTCCTTGGTCTTGACCACGTGCACCTGGGTTTGGCCGTTCTCGCCGAGGTCGATCTTGATCTCGCTGCTCAGCATCTGCACGATCACGAGCCCGCGACCCTTTTTCTTGTCGTTGGAAGGAGGCTTGGGGCTGTAGACGGCCCGCTTCAGGTTCTCCAGGTTCTGGCGCGTGCCTCCCTGGTCCTGGACCGAGAGGTTCATGGTGCCTTCTTCGAACCTGGCCTCAAGGGTTATCTCACTGTGCACGTCCTGGGAACCATGGAGGATCCCATTGGTGACCAGTTCGTCCACGATGATTTCCGTCCGGAAGCAGAACTTCTTCGAGAAACCCTCGACTCTGGCGATTTCAGCGACGAATTGCCGCAATGGCGGGATGTATTCCAGATCGCTGGGAAGTTTTACCGAGTATCCCGATGGCATCTTAGGCTGGCTATCCAAGCAAAATCCCCTCTCAGTTCCGCGTGGTATAAATTAACACCACTCGGGTTTTTTCCAAACCGGTATTTGGTCCGGAATCAGGTCATGCGCGTCCGTCGTCGATCCGATTTCGTCCCGGGCTCGCGTCAAGGGCGGGATTTCCCGTCCAACGCCATGTCCATCCGGTATACCATCGCCATTATCTGGGCGACCACTTCGTATAGTTCTTCCGGTATGCTGTGCCCCACCTCCACTTCGCTGAGGAGCTCCGCGAGCTCGCCATCCGGATGGATCGGGATGTTGAGGTCGAGCGCCTTCTTGACCAAGGCTTGGGCCAAGGCCCCGCGTCCCGATGCGACCACCAAGGGCGAAACATCCTCGTCCTGGGTATACTTCAGGGCGACCGCCAATTTCAATTTATGTTGGAATTCCATGGTGCTTCAGGTTGCGATAAGGCCCGGGATTATGCCAGATTATATCATCCGGGACGGGTGAAAAGAAGGAAAATGCCCCTGGGGAGGGCGGTCGGGGAACGGATCCGGCCAAGACGGGAGCCAATCGATATTAGTAATTTGAGACTTTTCCGGGCTCCGGTGCCGAGCGCGGAATCCCAGGGCCGAATTGGACTAGGTCTCCTTCAGGTGGAGTTTCATAAGCTCATGCGCATCAAATGGTTGCAGAGCCCATCGGGAGCGCCGCTTGACTAGGGCCAAGCGCATCCTCCTATGGATTTTGGTGCTGGCTCCGGTCCTGCTTTTCCCCACCGCCTTCCTTACCGCCCGCGTTTGGCTCAACCATCATCTGCAACGGGAACTCGCATTCGGGGGCGTGCGATTGCGCCTGGCGAATCCGATATTGGGATGGGATCTGGATTTCTACGCGGATTCGGTCGAGCTTACCGCACCGCGTTTCGCCCTTAGGACGGGAAGGGTCGAGACGGACGCGCGGGTATGGAACTCCATCGCCAGCCTTAAGCCCAGCGTCAGGGTATCGACGGATACGGTCCGGATCCAGATCGAACCGGACCCGGCTGACAGCGTCGAGCGGGCCCGCAAGCGTAGGCTCCGGAAACCTCCGGCCTTTCCGAATCTGCGGATCCCGGTCGCTTTCAATGTGAAGGTCGCCCAAATCGAGCTTTCCATAAGCGGGAAAAGGGCCTTGGATGTCAAAGGAATGGTTTTCTATTCCCAAGGTCCGAAAGGACTGTCCATTGAAGCATCCGGATTCGCGATTCCCGGCCACGATGGTTCTCTGGTCGCCTTCGATGGCGGATATCGGGCCTCCGCGCGATGGTTCGGGAAATCCGTCCACTACCAGGTCCGGGCCCAGGATGGGCAGGGGAACTTTTTGCGGGTCGACGGGGACCGCCGCAAAACCGATCTCCGGATCGGAACGGATTCCGTCGAAGCGGCCATGGCGGATTTTTCCCCCTACGCGGCTTTGATTCGGGGAAAGCGACCGCCGGACATCCGCGATGTCGCCATCCAGGCTTCCATCCGGACCGGGGATCATCTGGGCGTGCGCCTTCACGCGGGATTGCGTTCGCCGACCGTTTGGCAAATCCGTCCCCAGGTGGTGGAGTTGACCGGCGACCTGGAGGATTCCGATGGGCGGCTTTCCATCCGGACCCGCGGGGAATCCGAAGAGACCGCCTACCTTCAAGGCCGGTTCCGGTTGCCTTCCTTGGACAGCGGCATCTCCCGGGCCGTTTCGGAGTTGACCGCCAACCTTTCCGGGTACACGCATAATTTCCGCTTCCGCATCGGAAAGCGGATTCTCCCGGGCGACGCCGAGATCCGGAAGCTCCGGGTCCTTCCAGGGCTGAACCTGGAGGCCGAAGTCAGGACCCGGGACAGTTCCGTCATCCACGGCCGCGCCTGGCGCGCCCCGGATTCCGGGTCCGCGAAGCGGGACTCCGCCTGGAAGTGCGCATTCATGGGCACGGTCGATCCCAGGGAATCCTGGGTGCACGCATGGACGGACACCAACCTGGCCTTCCGCCATGCGAGGCTGAGCGGCGAGGCAGGCAGGAAGGGGCTTAAAGCGGAGATCTGGATCAAGCATCCAAGGGCCTACGGGGCCGCGGCCGATTCCCTCTATACCCTCCAGACCTTGAACCGATCCGGCTACTACCTCATCGCATCGAGGCTCAATTCCAAGGACATCATGTGGCCGGTGACCGGCAAGGTCGAGTGGGGTAGAAGGCCGCCAGGCCAGGCCGCGCAGCCGGGACGCAAACGCAAGGTCTCCTTGGCCTTCCAGACCAGGCATCCGCGTTACGGATCCATCGAGTACTCAATGCCCACCACCAAAAGCATGGTCGTCAAGGTCGAGAACCTCGATGCGCAAAAGCTGCCGTACACCCGGCTGGCCAAGCTGACGGCTCTGCACCCGATCTTGACCGGCGGCTTCGAGTGGAACCGTCTTGTGCGCACCGGTGGATTGGATGCGAGGGCGACCCTGGCCTACAATGGCCAGACCCTGGGTGTCGGCGCCAAGGCGGATTGGGATGCGCGCCTTTTTACCGCTGACAGCCTCAACGTGTCCTACCTGGGATCGAAGTTGCACTTTTCGGGCGGTGTCCGGCTCGGCGGTCGCCAATTCTGGCAGATGGGGAAGCTGGGATTGAAGGATCTGCAAAGCCTGGCCTTGCAGGCCCAGAACTTCGATGCGTCCAGCCTTTCCCCCTTTCTCAGAGCGGGTTTTCCGGTACAGCGCGGAACCCTCAACGGCAGGCTCTCCTATACCGACTCCCTGGGTTTCGCGGGAACCTACGAGGTCAAGGATTTGGATATCGTTCCCATCCGGAAAATCATCGGCATCCCCAGGATTGTCCTTACCGGCCAAGGGGGAAACCTGCTGCTTTCCGCACGGACCACCTCACCCGCCTATCCCTGGCTTAACGATACCATCACGGTGACGGTGACCGACGTGCTTACCCCGATCACCGGCCTGTCGCTCAGGGCGGTATCGGATGACGGCCTAAATCTCCGGTTTGATGGCCGGTCCAGGGATTTCCGAGACCTCGACGGAACCATTTCCTTACACGGCAGGGGCGCTCTGCTACCCGGGCAGGCCGGGGAAATCAGGGACTTGCGCCTTGGAGGCCATTTCGCCGCGCCTTTTACCAAAGGCCTTATCAAGGAGCTGGTGCTGGATTCCGGATCCTTCGCGGGCAGGTACGCCATACCCGGGCTGGACACCCAATCCTTCTCAGGTACCATGTCGATGCGCGCCGGCCGCCTGCGCGTGCCGGATCTCAGGGCGGTGAACAAGAACGGGCGTACCCTCTCGGGAGAAGCCGATTGCGAGCTGCTGGCTGGTGGGCCCCGGGTAACCGCCAAGATACACGGGGATAATCTGGCCCTGCAGTGGCCCGGGATCCAGAAGCTGATTTTCCGCGACGCCGACGCCACCTTGCGCGTTGATTCAGCCGGCCTGACCGCCCAGGCAAGGGTGGGGAAGGCCGAGTTCGCCTCTTCCAAGCCCCCTGTTTCCATGCGAGGGGCGCTCGAGAACCTGAGTTTGGACTATTTTAAACCTCCGGGGAGGAAAGCGGCCAAAGGGTTGCCGTCCATCGCGGGGACCATCCCGCAACTCAAGATTAAGGCAAAGATGCGCAACTTCACCTTCAAGCATAAGATGGGCTTCCGGGAGCTGCAACGCTCCATCCGGACCGTCAAGGTGGATAAGCGCAAGAAACGGGTGAAGCCCGTGGACCTTCAGCTCAACATCGAAACCGCCGGCGTCGAGAACAGGGTCGAGACGGACGTCCTGCGCATGGTCTTCATGGGCGACATCGCCGTGAGGGGCATCTACCCGTACAACATGGTTACCGGGCAATTCTCCTCGCTGAGCGGCGGCGAGCTCGGCCAGACCAACCAATCGTACGACATCACGGATTTCGATTTGAAATGGCAGAACGCCACCATTGAGGAAGGACGGATATCCGTCGAGGGAAGCAAGCGCCTGCGCTCGGATTGCAGGCCCGACACCAAGCGTACCTGCAACGTCTTCGTGAAGCTGGCCGGACGCCTCGATGAAATGGCATTTACATACGATACCGATTGCGGCGGGAATACCGGCGAAACCATGGAGCCGAGCGCCCTTATCAATTCGGTGAGCCGGGGATGCTATTCGGACGAGTACGTGGCGGGGGCGGGGGGAGGCAATTACGGCGAAGCCGTTTTCGCCTTGCTGGAGCCTACCATCAACGAGAAGCTGTCCAGCGTAGGCTCCACCTTCTCGGGAGGCTGGATCAAACGGACCGCCGTGACGGGGATAGGCACGGCGGTTTCAAAGGATACCCTGGGAGCCGAACCCATCGCCATCGGCGTGGAAAGCAAGGAGAAGTGGGGAGTCAGTTTCAAGGCCAAGGCCGGCTACCATCCGGAAAAGAAGGTGCAGAATCCCTGGGAGAACAAGGTATCCGCCGAATGGCGTCCGCCTCTCGAAAAGGCCTCCAAGAATTCCGAGTGGAAACGGCGGGTGAGGGACCGGGTCACCGTGGAGGCTTCCGCGGAAACCCGACCCGAGGAGAAAATCAACGAGGAGAATCGCCAGGTCCGTAAACAGGTCGGCATCCGGTATCGTTATAAATTCTGGAACCTCTGGTAGGCCAGGTTGCGCGCACCGTCCCATCACGCCGCCAAGGTCCCGCTACCGGTTTTCCCGGCCGGCGCGATCTCCGGCCGCAGTTTCCGGATGATCATAGCGCTTCTCTCCATCCTCGCGTTCCCCTTCTTCGCCGCGGCCGCCGCTCCCACCTCCGTCGATGGCAACGACAACATTTCCAAAAAGAAGATAGACGCCGTCCTTACCGTTCCGGATAAGCCCCGGGAGCTTTCCGCCGAAGATTGGGAGGACTGGGTCGATGAGGCCGCATCGGCCATAACCGATCTCTACGGGGATGCCGGATACCTGGACGCGGCGATTAAGATCGATCCACCCGGCTCCGATACCGGAAAAGGAGGGGATCCCGACCGCGTCCGCATCCATGTGCGCGAGGGCGCGCGCTATACGTTCGGAAAGGTGGCGGTTAGCAATACCGATCATTCGCCCTCCGTGATCGATCCGGAAGACCTCCATTCCCGCGTCGGTAAACCGTTCGACAAGGATCAAATCTTCCGCGATCGCCGGGAAATCCTCAATGCGTACGGGGATGCCGGCTTCCTCCATTCACGATCCACGGAAAGCGTAGCGACGGACACGGCATCCAAGACCGTCAACTTGGATTTCCTGGTCGATGCCGGGCCGGCAGTCGTCTTCGACACCCTGATGATCCGCAACGCCCGGGAAGGCGACAGTACGAATGCGCAAGGCGTCACGCGCAAAAGCCTCCTCAAATCCCTGCTCGGCCTTAAACCCGGCGATACCGTCAGCCTCTCTGTAATCGGGACCTTCGAGCGGAAGCTGAAGTCGACCCGTGTTTTCAACTATGTCCGCTTGCGCGACAGCCTCCTTTCTTCGCAAGGGAACCGTAGCGCCCTCATCCTTTCCACCGAGGAGCGCGTGCCCGGGGAGGCTGACCTCTCGGTCTTCTACGAAACCCAGTATGGAGCCGGAATCGCCTCCAATTGGACCCATGGCAATATCCTGGGCCAACTCCATGAAGGCAGGTTGGGCGGGTCATGGGCCCAGCGCAAGCAGAGCGTTTTCCTGGGTTACTCATCCCCCTTGTTCTTCGGAACCAGCCTCCGCTTCGACAATGACCTGATTACGAACTGGTACCAGGACAGCAGGTTGCAGGAGCATGCGGACTCCTACGAAGGGGACTTCGATATCACCAATGCCAGCAAGATATCGCGCTCCTTCACATCCTGGTCCCGTGGAGTGAGCGCCACCGAGTTGACCGGCCTGAGCGAACGGGTCGATTCCGCCCATACCGATCGGTCTTTCAATCTGAACTTCATCAACTCCGGCTTCCTCAGCTTCCTGGATGATCCCACGAATCCATCCAGGGGAGCGCGATGGTCCCTGACCTGGGGCAACGGGGGAAGCTTTCTCAATGAGGGGGAGTTCAACGTACCCGTGTCCAGCCGCCACAACTGGCTCGAAGTCGAAACCGCCTATTATTATCCGCTCATGGAAAGGATAAAACTGGCCTTCCGCCTGGACGGTGGCAGATTCTTCGGGGATGGGGAACGGAATTCGGAGCGGTTCTTCCTGGGCGGTCCGCGCAGCGTGCGGAGCTTCGGTTGGCGAAAGGTCTGCCCGGAAATCAATGACACGACCGGGGTATGCGTCAAAAACGGCATCCAACCCGCCTACTACCTTACCTCCTTCGAAATCAGATCCAGCCCCTTTTCGCCCGCCTTCATCAATCCCGAAGGTAAATGGAAATTCCTCCTTGGGGTCCAGGTCGTCCCTTTCGTCGATTATGGAAGGGTCTGGGATGTGGGCGAGCCAATGACCCGGGAAGGGGAAGGACGGGCCTTCGGGCTGGGGCTCCGGTATTCGCTTCTGTCCATCTTCAATCTCAGGCTGGATTATGCCGTGGATGGATTGGAAAGGAAGCATGACCAGTGGGTTTTGGACCTGGCCCAGGCTTTTTGAGGCCTTTCCTCCCATATCGAATTGGTCGCTTTTTTTACAATTCTGTGTATATTAATACCGGTTTTCACCCCTGGAGGTTACATGGCTTTCGCCGCGAAAATGCACCATCACATCCGCATCTTGGGAGCCGTAATGGTATTGGCTCTTTCCCTGCCGGGTGTGTCCCTCGGCGAGACCACCGGCAATTGCTCCCAAGATCCCGATAATCCGCCCGCGCGCGGCCAAAACGGCTCGGTGAGCGTGGTCACGACCCCGGAAAAGGCGGTCGTCTATCTGGGCGGCCAGAAGCTCGGGTTGTCCCCGGTGGATACGGTTTTCCCCAGCGGCCGCCATAGCCTGACCATCATGCTCAATGGTGAAGAACTGGTCAAGGAGCGGGTCAATATCTGCTCCGGCGAAAAGACCACGGTCACCAAGGAACTGAAAATGCCCTACGGCAGCGTGGCCGTGAAGACAAACCCCTTGAAAATGAACGCCCGCGTCACCGTTGATGGGGAAGAGGTCGGGTCCACCAAGGGCGGCATTCTCACCATTAATCGCCTTGAAGCCGGAACCCGCATTTTCAAGGTATCTAACGGAAAGCACCATAAGGAAGTTTCCGTGAACGTCCTGCCCGAAGAAACGGTTGAATTGAACGTGGACTTCAAAGGCAAGTAATCGGAACCTGGACCAGGAGCGCGCAGAGCGGCTCCATTCGGCTTTTCGGCCCGCTCGGTTCAACCGGGCGGGCCTTGTTTTATCGGAAGCTTTCGCTTGGAATGGGCGTCAGGATGGGGAACCTTAGGTTCCAACCGCGAGCCTGGGGAAGTGGAGGTGATGAGCGGATTCGAACCGCTGAATAACGCTTTTGCAGAGCGCTCCCTTACCACTTGGGTACATCACCGCAGGGCTGAAGTTAAAAAAAAAACCGGGAATTTCAATCAAGTAGGCCGGGTTGCTGCAGGGGCCCTTTCTTACCTAAGTCCCGAAAGGACTGGCATTGGATAGGCCCCGCCTCGGGAATCGCTTCACTTTTTTTATTTACGGGGCATATTTTTCCGGGCATTGGTTATTTTTAGGACACATGGATTGCTTCGGGGGCCCCACTTCGAATATTCACTTTTCGTCCATACTTGCCGTTGGGAACTGATTTGAAACGGATATCAAAGCTGATGGTTTTGGCTTTCTTCGCGACCGCCTTGGTACGCGAGGCTCAAGCCAAGGCGGAGCCCGTCAAAGGCCCCGCCCGCATCGCGGTATTGGAGTTCGTCGATCTCACTGATAACAGCCAAAAGCCGGAGATTTCGGATATGCTCCGGAAATCCCTTCTGGCCACCGGCAAATGGACCATACTGGCAAGGGATTCCGTAGCCAAGCGCCTGGGCGAATTCAATATCAATCCCCATCAAAGCTGCAACAATCCCCAATGCAGTTTCGACATCGGCAATGTGGTGCAGGCCGAGTATGTCCTCTTCGGAACCGCCTCAGCCCTGGTTTCCGTCCAGGCCGTCACCCTCAAGTTATTGCATATCCCTACGGCCAAAATCGTTTGGACCAAGGTTTTGGAAGGGGAGGGCTCGACGGAATCCGATAGGGGCCGCAGCCTCGAAAAGGCATTTGCAGCGGCTGCATCGGAAATTTCCCGACTCAAGCCGGATATGGACAAGACCAAGCATGGCCAGACCCTGGCCGTGATAGACTTGAGCGAAAATTCCCCCCAGTCCCGCGCCTTTTTCGAACGCGTCTGCACACGTATTTACGGTAACCAAGCCTATGATCTGATGAGCCCGACGGAATTGACCGAGTTGCTTACCGCCTTGGAGATCAACAAGTACTCCGTTGTGCCGTCCCTGGAAAACATGATAGGCCTGGGACAGAAGCTCGGGGTGTCCAACCTTCTTTATTCCCGCCTCTATCGGGACGGGCGTAGCTATATCTACCGGCTCGCGATGTATGATGTATCTGGAAAGGCCCTCGTCCTCGAACTTCCTCCCCAACCTTCCGAGGATCTCATCAAACTACTGGACTATGAAAAGGTTTTTTTCAATACTCTATTCAGCAAGGAAAAGGACGAACCCAGGTCGGTGGCCGTCAAGGATGGCGGCAAATCCAACAAGGCGCTCTGGATCTCCCTGGGCGTTCTGGGGATAGGCGGCGGGGTGGCGGCGTATTGGGTGGAGAATCTCAGGAAGCCGGACAAAGCGACGACGAACGAGAAAACGATCGATTTTCCACCGAAACCTCCCGACGATCCATAATCGGATACGGACGAAGCCGATTTCATTCTATTTTTAGGGACTTCATATGAGCGATACGAATTTCAGTTACATGGAAGTTTCCGCAAAGCGTAAGAAGCGGAACCAATTCATCTCGGTCCTCATCATCGTGGCAATCGTCCTGATGGGAGTGATTGTCTGGGGATGGATCGAGTTGCAAAAAAGCCGCAACGCCGAGCGAATCAAGAACGCCCTGAACAGCCAGATCGAGCCGGGCTTCAAGGAGCCTGAAGCGACCATGGAGCCCTTCGCGGATACGACCAGGGTGGTTGTCCAGGATACTCCCGCGGTTACGGAATCCCCCGCCGTCGTTCCCGCTCCCGTGAAGCCGGAACCCGCGGCCCCGGTGAAACCGGCCAAGGTCCGGAAGGAAACGGTCAAAGCCGTGGACCTTCCCAAGGAACCGGCCTATACCCCGGATCCTCCCGCTCCCAAACCCGAGCCTGTCGCGGTCAAGCCCGCTCCCAAGCCCGAACCGGTAGCACCCAAGCCGCCCAAGCCCGCTCCGGTCGCGCCGGTCGAGCCGCCTATCCAGGTGGCCATGCATAAGGCGGATCCGATTCCGTCCGCTCCGGTTCCCAAGACCGTTCCCGCTCCGGCGGCCGTTTCGCCGACCAAGGTTTACCCTCCCGAGGATCTTCCCCTGCCCGAGAAGTCGGAGCCGACGGAAGAGGCGAAGCAGGCGGTCGCCGCCATTCCCGCATCCGCCATGCCCAAGGTCGAGGCCACTTCCGCCGATGCGCCCAACGCCTCCAACAGCTTCAAGTTGGGCATGTCCGCCTACAGGCAACAGGACTATGTGAACGCCATTCGTTCCTTCTCATCGGTTCCCAGGCCTGCGTCCAAGAAGCGCGGTGCCCAGGATCGCGACGAATACGTCCAGGCGAATTTCCTGAAGGGCATGTCCCTCCTCAAGGTCGGGCATTTGAGCGAAGCCGTCAGCGCCTTCCAGAACGTGCTCGAGTACGAGAAGTATTATCCCCTGGCGAACATGAACCTGGGCATCTGCTACGTTGAACTCAAGCAATACGCCAAGGCCCATCAGGCTTTCGAAGCCGTCGTCCGGGACCAGAGCTTCATCGAACCCGCCGTATTCGACGATGTGATGCAGCGGACCAAATACTTCTGGGCCCTTGCCTGGACCCGACTCTACAAGAACGCCACGAATCCGGACAAGCAGAACTTCTACCGCCAGCAGGCCGTACTCAAATGGAAGGACTATGAGGTCTGGTTCTCCAAGAACGACAAGTACAAGAACGAGAACCTCAAGGCCGAAAATTACCTCAAGAGCTTGAGCAGCTTATGAGGGCGGATGCACTTGCGAGAGGCGGGCGCGGAGTTGCGAAGCGACTCCGGAGCGGAATCGCCGATGAATTCGTAAGCGACGAGCGTGGAGTTGCGAAGCAACTACGGAGCGAAGTCGCCTATTATGGGGAGAAAAGGGTTTCCATGATGAGCAGAGTCCTGAGCAAATGCTTGCTGGTGGGCGTGGTTGCGGTTACCGGGGCCTTCGCGGGTCCCGAGGCGACGGACGCGAGCAAAACCGTGGTTGTCGTTTCCAGCGACAATCCGAAGATTTCGGGTCAGTTATTCCATCCGAAAATCTGTCCCAACCAGGTCAATTACGTGGCCTTCGTCCGGCAGATCCGGGACAACCGCCAGATCTGGCTGTTCGACTCGAAGACCAAGGAGCTGACCCAAATCACTCCCAAGGCCAACAGCAGCAAGATTGAAGACGTCAACATCGATGAGGATACCGACCAGAGCATCTTCAAAGGATATGAGGACGAACTCGAATGGTGCCCGGTCCTCCACGACGGCGTGCAGTATTTCCTTTACGTGAGCGCCGGCGGCGTGAACAATCACGATGTATACATCAGTTCCATAGGCTCCAAGGTCCACACCCGTCTCACCTTCGATCCCGAAGTCGACGGCACTCCCCGCTGGTCTCCGGACGGCAAGAGCGTCGTCTTCGTTTCCGCTCGCACGGGGGACGGCGACTTGTACCTGGTTCCTGACATCACCAAGTACCTCGGCAAGGATATCAAGCGCGAGGCCCGCAACGCCTTCGAGCGTCTCACCACCAATCCAGGCGAGGAGATGTTCCCGGCCTATTCCCCGGACGGCCGCTTCCTGGCCTATACCACCCGTACCAGCGGCAACAAGAAGCGCGGCCTTTATACCATCGCCCTGATGGATTTCAAGGACGATCATAAAATCAAGATCTTCAACAATCAGATCACGAACAACAAGAGCCACCCCTCGTGGTCGTTCGACGGGCATTTCGTAGCTTATCAGATCTCCAACGACCTGAATGACCGGGTCGTGGATATCGGCGTGATGCAATTGAAAGTGGACCCCCAAGGGCATCTGGTCGAAGTCGCCGACCTTCACGGCAAGACCCCGAAGATTGCCGAGAATGTCTACCCCAGCTCCTATACGGGCCCGACCTGGCTGCCGGGTTCCCGCGCCATCGTATACGCCAAGCGCGAATCCAGCCGGCTGAATCCGCTGGAAGTCGTGAACCTGGAAAAGTGGCTCTATGATCAGAATTACACCCGGGCGACCATTACTACGCAATCGAACATCCATCGGGACGTGGACTGCCTGCCCAACCACCCCATCATCGTCTTTGCGGGCCAGTCCGGCCTGGATTTCCAGATCTTCGCTTCCGTTTTGATCGGTTCGGACCTCAGACTCGGCGCGGAGAAGGTGGATTTGGCCAAGTATGACCTTTTCAAGAACTAAGGGCCTCTTTCTTTTCCTCGCTTTTCTCCAACTGCCAAGCGAAGCAAAAGAAGACCCCGTAGAACTCATCCGCCGGCATCGTTACGACGAGGCGATCGCTTCCTGGGATAAAGATCTGGAGGGCGGTAAGCTGGATGAAAAGGCCCTGCGGGCCTTGAAGGGGAAGTCCCTTGCCTATTACCGTTTGGGAAGCCTTTACGGCGAGTATTCGGGTTTTTCCAATGCCATCATGGCCGAATACTATACTGCCCTGATCGAAACCGGCGCCAGCGCCATCCATTTCCTTTACCTTGGCCAGATCCAGTACCAGACAGGGAAATTCGGGGAGGCTAAGGCCTCCTTCGAGAAGGCCAAGAAACTCGGCGGCGCGGGCCCGAACATCCTCGAGATGGTCGACGTATTCCTGTTCTTCACGCGCAAGCGCTTGGGTGAAGTTACCGGGGAGATGAATCTTGGGGTGAAGGACAATGCCTCCCAGTGGCAGGCCATGGAACTGAAGGGTTCCGGGGCAGGCGAGGTTCCCCAGGGAATGGGGGGGCAATCCCAGCGCAGCCGGCGCTGCAAGCTGAAGGTCCTGCTGCGGACATCCGCTCCGACCTTCCAGGAGATCGAAAGCACCTTGAAGGCGGTCCTCAACGACGCCCAGCAGCCCGAGATGTACCTGGATCAGGGCAAGAATACCCAGATAAACTTCTATGATCCCTTCCTGATGGAAACCCTTTCGGATACCTATTACACCTTGAGCAAGCTGACCAACCTGCGCATCAGGGACGAAGAGAAGAAATTCCCGGATTTGGCGGCCAAGTTCAACACCGATTTGGCCCTCTCCGAATCCTGCGCCAGGCTGGGACAGTGGAAGGAAGCCGCCGGGTTCCTGACCAAGGCCGAAGATGTCGAAGGGCAGCTCTTGAAGGCACAGGTACTGGCCCATACCAATAAGGTGAACGAGGCGAAATCCCTGATGGAATCCCTCTCGAATTCGGCGAAAAGCCCTTCCGATAAGAAGGATATCGCCGACTGTTATTATCTTTTGGGTTTCGATCTGGATAAGGGTTTGAAGCTGGCCGGTCAAGCCGTGAAGGAGAAGAACGGACCGAATTACTATCGGACCTTCGCAAACCTGCTTTTCGCGACCGGACAGGCCGAAGCGGCGATGCAGCAATACGCGAAGGGCTATAAAATCGAGTACCGTAATCGAATCGATCAAATCGACCCGGAGTACATGACGGACTACGCATACGCGATTTTCAAGACCAACAAGCTCAGGTACGAGGAAATCGTGGAAACGCTGTACCATTTGCAAAAGGAATTCCCGGCGTGCAGGCAGATGCACTATTGCATGCAGGGGATTTCGGCGGGACTGGCTCGTAGCTATGAGTCCCAAAGGATTTTCCGGAAGGGCGGCTGACCGGCGTTCCTCGAGGTGAGGAATGGACGTTCTCCAAGGCGGAGGACGGTCGGACCCGGAAGGGTCCGGGACGGTAGGCCGTGAGGGGTGAGGCGACCAAGGGACGCCGCGGGGGATGACTACAGCCCCCGTTTATGAAAGGGACCATGAAGGGACGGAAAGCCATAAACTCGGTGTTCAGGATGGGAACCATGCCATATTTCAAGACTCTGAATTGCGTGGCGCTGGCCTTGCTATGCGGCGCGACGGCCATGGATGCCGTCGCCGCGAAGGGAGATGCCCTCAAGGGCGGTCGGTTGATCTACGCCGAACCCATTTTGCCCGATACCTACGATCCGATCACGACTTCGGATAATGAAACCTCCTTGCGGCTGTCCGAACTCCTGTTCGAGTCCCTGGTCTATATCGATTACCGCGGCGAGGTCAAAGGCCGCCTGGCCGAGAAGTGGAACGTCTTCAATGGCAACCAGCGCATCACCTTTTACCTCCGCAAGGACGTGAAATGGCATGACGGGACCCCCTTCACCGCCAATGATGTCAAGTTCACCTATGACGCCATCATGAACCCCCTCTCGGACGTCCGGCCCGAAAGCCGCCAGGCCCTCGAGGTCATCAAAAGCGTCTCGGTGCTCGGCGATTACGTGGTCAAGTTCGACTTCAATACCAGCGTGGCCGAACCCGAACGCCGCTTCCTCTTCAAGATCGTTCCCGAGCACCTGTTCGGCGGCAAGCCCGTCCTGTCCAAGTTCTCGAAGTTCTCGAAGAATCCCATCGGCACCGGCTATTACAAGTTCG
This sequence comes from Fibrobacterota bacterium, assembly GCA_028287465.1. GTDB lineage: Bacteria > Fibrobacterota > Fibrobacteria > UBA11236 > UBA11236 > Chersky-265. Next base: position 55,799 of record JAQBPO010000098.1, on the reverse strand, counting down.
ACCGCGAGACCAAGAACCATGACGTGATCCTCACCGCCTTCACCGACCATTACGGGGCTCCCCCGAATATCGGCGAAGTGAAGATGGTGTACCAACCCGAGATGTCCCTTCTGGTCCAGAGCCTCCTGCTGAACGCCATCGACCTGGTGGTGGAAGTACCCCCGGGCAAGATCGCGGAAATCGCCAATACGGGCAAGTTCATGATCATCCCGTACAACTCCCTGGCCTTCGCCTTCTTCGGGTACAACAGCAACAATCCCATCCTGCGCATCAAGGAAGTCCGTCAGGCCTTCACCATGGGCATGGATCGCAACAAGATGCTGGAAGACATCTATTTCGGGAAAGGCGAAGTCATCTCGGGCCCGTTCTCCCCGGCTTCGTGGGGATATAATCCCGATGTCGCGCCCTGGCCCTATGACGCTTCCAAGGCCAAGGCCCTGCTGGATAAAGTCGGAATCAAGGATACGGACGGGGACGGCATCCGCGAATACAAGGGCATGCCCCTCAAGTTCAAGCTGAAAATCCCGATCTACAGCGGCAATGAAGGCGGCCTTTCCGTCTGCCTCCGCTTCCAGAATTACCTGAAGACCTTGGGCGTCCAGGTGGAGCTTCAGCATCGCGAATACGAGAAGTGGAAGGAAGAGGTCAAGGCCAAGCATGATTTCGACATCGTGTTCGCCGAGTGGCTCTTCGACAACTCTTCCGATATCTCGTCGCTGTTCCATTCGGCCAAGAACCAGCCGCCTTCCGGAGACAATTTCATCTCCTACAAGAACCCCAAGGTGGACAGCCTGCTCCAGAAATTCTCCACCACCATCAATCATGAAGTGCGCCGCCGCATCAACTATGAGTTGCATGAAATCCTGGCCGAGGAATGCCCGTATACCTTCCTTTGGACCCTGGAAAAGAACGCGGCCATCGAGAACAAGGTCAAGAAGGCGGTGGTTCATCCCTACCGGTTCTTCACGTTTATCAACGACTGGTTCATTCCAGAGGATGAGAGGGATTGAGTGCACATGGTCGCAAACGCTGCATTGCCTGGGAAGGCCGCGATGGCTCTGAAAGTCGGTAGGAACGCGATGAAGCGGAATCGCCTTGGTTTCGGATTGGCCCTGCTGCCCCTGGTCCTGGCGGCATGCGGGACCACCATGAGCGGCCAGGTGGTGAAGCCGGATGGTTCCAAGCTCACGGAACCGAGCGTGGTCGTCTATACCAGCCCCCGGACGGAATCCGTCCGCGTGACCAAGGAAGGCGTTTTCAAGATCGGCCGCAATGTCATCGAGGAGAACGAATACACCTTGATCGCCGAGGACAAGGACGGGAACATGGGTTATGTCCGCTCCTTCAAGCCCAAGAAGGGCTCGAATAAGAATATCGTTGTCCGGCTTTCCCGGGAAATCGACGGCAAGGATGCCGTGATGGAAGGCGGGCCCAATGAAGGCAATACGACCGGCATGGGCGAGAAGATCCTCAAGTCCAGCCCTTAGTTCCTTGTCTCTTACATGATCGGGGCCCGAACAAGGCCGGAATCGCGGCCCTGCGGCATAGCAGCGGGCCGCGACTTGTTAGTAGGCCGTCCGGAAAGCCATAATAGGTCGGGAATGGGCTTCTTGAAGGGGTTGGAATAAAGGGATGCGGACCATCGCCAAGATCGTCGGTTTTTTCGCCGGCTCCCTGCTCCTGGTTTCTTTCCTGATTTTCGGGATCATCCACCTGACGCCCGGCGACATCGCCGAAATCCACAACCTTTCCCCGTCCACGGCCCACCAGTTGTACCTGGACCGCCCGATGATCGTCCAATACTTCCTTTGGTTCAAGGGGTGCCTGACCCTGGATTTCGGCATCTCCATGGTCAACGGGGCCAAGGTTTCTTCCCTGATTGGCGAGTATATGCCTCCCACTCTCTTGCTCGCCTTCGGCTCCCTGTTCCTGTCCCTCCTGGTTGCGATTCCTTTGGGCGTGTATCGCGGGTTACGCCCGGTCTCGCCTCTGGGAAAGTTCATCAGCCTGGCCGTCTATACCCTTTCCTCAATACCCGTGTTCGTGCTCGGGTACATCGTCCTGGCCGTCGTATTCGGCGTCTTTCGGTTCTACGTGACCGCCCCTCCCGAGGGTCCCTTCCAATTCTGGCCCTACGTCAGCTATTACTCCCTGCCCATATTCGTCCTGGCGGTAGGCAACGGGACCATCGGCGAGTTCGTGCGCTTCATCTCCCTGGAAGTGCAGAACGTGAACGGGGCAATGTTCATCAAGGCGGCGCGTGCCCGAGGAAGCCGGTTGTGGAGGCATTTCTTCCGTTCCATGGTGCTTCCCATCTTCAACATCATCGTCACCAATATGGCCGTTCTCCTGGGCGGCCTGGTGGTGGTGGAGCGCATCTTCAACTTCCACGGCCTGGGATGGCTCAGCTGGGAAGCCACCCTTAAGCGGGATTTCTCGGTCATCATGGGAATCACCCTGGTGATGGCCTTCCTGATCCGCGTCTTCATGCTCGCCAACGATCTCCTGGCCGTCTGGCTGGACCCGCGGATGCGCGAATGAGGCCCTTCCCGTGAACAAGTCCCCCGTCCGCAGGTTTCTGAAGCAACCTGGAAGTTACCGCATCCTGGCGGGAGGCGTCATCGTATTCCTGCTGGCATTGGCCACCCTGTCGGGAAGCGCATGGACCAAATACGGCCCCGATGATCTGGATCTCGACAACCTGCTGTCGCCTCCCTCGGTCAAATGGCTCAAGGGCCTGCTGACTACGGAAGAGGGCATGCGCATCCAGGCCCGCAACCAGGCGGGCGGGCGCGGCGGGGAGAATCATGCTCGCCCGGTTAGCTCGGACGATGAAGACCTGGATTTCCTCGGCGTACAGGATAGCGCCGCCGCGGGCACCGCAACCGGCATGGAAGGAAGCGGCACCGGAAACGGTCGGGTGCCTGAAACAGGGGAGAGCGACAACCGGTCGGAAGCGGGCAAAGCCAAGCCTCATGTCCTGGGCACCGACAAGAACGGCCGCGACATGCTGGCCCTGCTGATCGCCGGGGCCCGGAATTGCTTCCTGCCCGGCCTGGTGACCTGCGCCTTCGCCCTGGGGCTGGGGGTTCCCCTGGGGCTTTTCGCGGGATACTACGGGGGCCGCGTGCGCAAGATCGTAGGCACCTTCAACAGCACCATCCTGTCCCTTCCCCGGTTGGTCCTCATCCTGGTCGTCATCTGCGCCTTGGAACCAAACGTCTATTACACGATGGGCGTTCTGGGGGCGACCCTGATCCCCCGCGTCTCGGAACTGATCGCCACCCGGGTCCGCATCCTTTCCAACATGGGTTTCATCCTGGCCGCGAAGGAGGCGGCCCTGAGCGACTTCACGATCCTGTACCGCCATCTTTTCTGGTATCAGAACCGCGCGGTCTTCTTCATCCAATTCTCCTTGATCATGGCCGAGTCCATCCTGGTGGAAACCACCCTGAGCTACCTGCAGTTCGGCACCAAGCCACCGGAAGTCTCCTGGGGCAACATCATCGAAGGCAGCCAGATGTCCTTCTTCAGCGGCTTCTACTGGATAACCTTCTTCCCCGCGGTGGCCATCATCCTGGCCATCCTGGGATTCTTCTACCTGGGCGACGGGTTGAACGCGAGGCTGGCATACCGTGAAGGACGTTGATGCGAAGTCCCATGGGACATCAAGCGGCGGAGCGCCCGTGAAAGCCGATGGAACCGTTGGCGGCGGCGCCCTGCTCTCGATCCGCGACCTGTGCATCTGGTTCGGCGGAGGCGGCAACTATCTCAAGGCCGTCAACCATGCCAGCCTGGAGGTGGGCCGGGGCGAGATCGTAGGTCTGATAGGCCAGTCGGGCAGCGGCAAGACCACCTTGGCCATGGGATTGCTGGGCCTGGTCAAAGGCTATCCCGGCCTTTGGTCAGGCGAAGCCTTGCTGGATGGAAAGAGCCTGCTTCCGGACATGGCCAGGCTCATCACGCGTAAGGAAATCGCGGCCGGAAAAGGCGACCAAGGCCGTTCCGGGGAAACCGTCGAAAAGAAATACATCCCCTTCCAACGCGCCCACCGCAGGCAACTCCGCGGAGTCCTGGGACGCGAGATCGCCACCATCTTCCAGGAGCCCAAAGCCTCCCTGGACCCCTTCTATACCGTGGGCGAGCATATGCTGGAGGCCCTCGAACGCAACCTGGACCGCCATGGGGACGCCGTAAAGGCGGGGGGCGGCAAGAAAGCCCTGAAGGCCATCGGGGTAGGGCTCCTCAAGGACGTGGGCCTGGTGGACGCGGAAAACCTCTGGGGGCTCCATCCCCACGAAATCAGCGGAGGCATGGCCCAGCGGGTGATGATCTCCATGGCCCTATGCGCCAAGCCGAAACTGCTCATCGCGGATGAGCCTTCCACCTCCCTGGACGTGACCACCCAGGCGAAGCTGTTGCAGCTTTTCCTGACCTTGCGCGACAAGCATGGGCTGTCCATCATCATCATCTCGCATGACATCGGCGTCATCCAGGAGATCAGCAGCCGCATCTACGTGATGCATCGTGGAGCGGTGGTGGAAACCGGCGCATCGTCCACGGTACTGGGATCGCCCAAGCATCCCTATACGGCCTCCCTGCTGGATTCCTTCTCCCGCTTCGGCGAAAAGCTCCCCATGCCCCCGTCCAATCCCGACGGCGGCAAAGGCTGCGCTTACCGCGACATGTGCGCGGCCTACCGAGGAAGCCTGACCGCCGAGGAACGGGCGGCATGCGAGGACCGCAAACCCATCGGCCAGGCGGATGCCTTGCGGGCAGCGGACCTGGACCGGGCGGCCTTGCCTGCCGGCCGCCAGCGGGACGCCGCGGTTCCGGGTGCGGTCAAGGCAGCGATCAATTGGTCCAAATGCCATTATCCCGGGCTGAGCAAGGCCCATGGGCCGGGCACGCCATCCACCTACAACCTGGACAAGCTTTCCGCTGAAGCCGGCGGCGAGGAGAACATCGTCGAGGTACGGGGCCTGCGCAAGCGATTCTCCCAGGGAACACGTTCCTTCCTGGCGCTCAACGACATCTCCCTTTCCATCCCCAAGGGAAAGACCTATGGGCTGGTGGGGGAGAGCGGATCGGGGAAATCCACCTTGGGCTTATCCATCATGGCGCTGCAGGGGGTGGACGGAGGCGAGATCCTTTACAAGGGCGAGGACATCCTCAAGCAGAACCGTTCCCGCATGCTCGTCCTGCGGAAGGAAATCCGCATGCTCTTCCAGCATCCGGAAGGCGTCCTGAACAGCGGCATGACCATCGACAGCATCCTGGCGGAAGGCCTGGAGCGCGAAGGGCGCGTTGCCAAATCCGAAATCGTGCGCAGGGTCGCCGAGGCCTTGGAACAGGTGCGCCTGGATCCGAGCCACGGGGCCCGCTATCCCAGCAACCTGAGTTCCGGCGAGAAGCAACGCGCTACCATCGCCCGCGCCCTGATCACCAAGCCGGCTTTCCTGGTCTGCGACGAACCCGTGGCCAGCCTGGACCTGGCGATACAGAGCCAGGTCATGTCCCTGCTCAAGGAATTCCAGCGCCATCTGGGGCTGTCCTATCTGTTCATCTCCCATAACCTGGCCCTGGTGAAGATCCTCGCGGATCGCATCGGCGTCATGTACATGGGCTACCTGGTCGAGGAAGCGCGCGTGGAGCATTTCACCGTCCACGGCGTCCGGCATCCTTACACGCGCCTGCTGCTGGCGTCGACCCCGAGCTTGGATCCCGGCATCCGGGAAATCCTTTCCGCCTATCCCGATGTCGAACCGGTGAGGCTTGAAGGCGGCTGCCCCTTCCGCAACCGTTGCCCCATCTACCTGTCCAAGGGCTCCAAGGTCTGCGAGTCGACCATGCCACCCTTGTTGGAGCAAAGCCCGGGCGCGCGCGTCGCCTGCCATTATCCCTTGAATTGATCCAGGCTTCCGGCATTCAAGGGACGCGCCGGCCGCTGCCTCATGATGCCCGGTATTCCGTGAAAAAAAGGACGCAAAAGAAAAACGCCGCTGGGGCGGCGCTTTTCCATATCGGGACCTGTATTCGGATGCTGAAGGACCGGGACCTGACCCGGGATTATAAACCCTGGATGAAGTCGTTCACGTCCTGGACGCGATTGAGGTCGATCTTGAGGTTGGTGATATCGTCGCTCATGAAATGGGCGTCGCGAATGGGCGCGCCGGCCTTGTGGGTGGCTCGGGCTTCGGCGGGTTTCACGATCAGAGACGTATGGCTCTTGGTGCTCTCCCTTGCGTTGATGTTCTTCAGGATCCCCTGGACCGTAGTCATCTGCAGGTTACCCTGGATCTTCTCGATCTCGCTTTCGTCGATCTCGAAGGTCTTCCCGTAGTAGTACATCAGGGCGGAGTTACAGGACGGGCAGTTAAGCACGATCATGTACGCTTCTGATCCCAGGAAGAGTTCGCTGACCTCTTTGCAGTGCGGGCATTTTACGTAGAGGGGTTTCATATTTAGCTCCTGTCTCCTTATGAGGAAAATACAAACTTCCCGGGCTGGTCCCTGATTTAAGTCTATTGCTTACCGTGGGGCGTGTCAAGCGGAATTATCGATGGAACCGGCGGCCAGGAGCCCCGATGGGAAGGGGCCTTGAAGCCTTCGGAGGCCTTTATCGACGCGGTCGCGAGGCGATATTCCAGGGGCGCGGAACGGGCTTATTCGATGATCGCGAAGGCCGTGGCGTAGTCCCCTTGATGGGATATCGATACAAGACAACGGGTTGCGCCCAAGGAGATGAGCTTGTCCCTCGCGGCGCCGGTAAGGGTGGCCACCGGCGCGCCGGAGGCATCCGGAAGGATTTCGATCTGGCCCCACCCCAGGCCCTGTCCCCAGCCGGTGCCGAGGGCCTTGAGGATCGCTTCCTTGGCGGCGAATCGTCCGGCGATCCTTTCGTGCGGCGCCGTATAGCGGTTGCAATATTCGGCTTCGGGCCCGGTGAGGATCCTGGAAACGGCTTCAGGGCTTAATTTTTTTATCCTTTCGATATGGGATATATCCGTGCCGATTCCTTTAACCATTATATCCCCTGGATTTCTTCCCGGCTTTTCAAGCGGACGCCCTCGCGGAATTATATGGATCCGCTTTGGGCCGATTTGCGTTTGAGCCTCAAATGGGCCGCTAAACACAGTATATACGCCAATATAGCCTTTTGGGTCCGATATGGCCGAAGCTGAAGCCGCGGCGAAGCTGGCATTCCTGCTGGAGCCCGCCTCCCTGGCCCTTTTGCGGGCCGTCTGCGAGGATCCCAGGGATGATCTGGCCATATCGGGTTCGCCTTTGATGAAGGCCCTGCCCGCGCCGCGCCGCATCGCCATCCTGGAGCAGCGGAAGCTGCGGTTCAAGGCTTTGCGGAAATGCCGGCTTGCCCTCGACATGTTGTTCACTCCCTTGGGCCTGGAACAGCTTACCCATTGGGAACTGTCCACCTATAAGGCTTCGCGCCTCCCGGAAAGCGTACGGAGCGTGGCCGACCTCTGTTGCGGGCTGGGTGGCGATTCCCTTTACGTACCGGAGCACGTCCGCGTTATCGGGGCGGACATGTCGCGCCCGGCTTTGCTGGCCTACCGCCATAATGTTTCTTTGAAGCGGAGGGCCCAGGCGGTCCAGGCCGACGTAACCTTGAGTCCCTTGCGCGCGGAGGTGGCGCTTCTGGATCCCGCGCGGCGGGCCAAGGGCCGCTCGGACCGGTGGCAGGATCAGGACATGTCTCCCGGCTGGGACGCGATCGAGAAATTGATCGGTCGCTATGCGGGCATGGCGATCAAGCTCGGTCCCGGCATAGCCTTTCCGGAGTTCATGGAATCCCATGAGTGGGAATACCTGGGGCTGCGTGATGAGTGCCTTGAGGCCGTGGTATGGACGGGTTCCCTGGGCAGGCCGGGATGGGTCCGCGCGGTCGAACTTCCCAACGGCGCGTCCATCGAAGCGCTCCGCGCGGACTTGCCGGACACCTTCGGGGAAACCGGCGCCCCGGGCGAATACCTTTACGAACCGGTAAAGTCCGTGGTCCGCTCCCATCTTTTCGGGGTGCTCGCCTCCCGGTTAAAGCTTTGGCAAATCGATCCGCGCATAGCGTACCTGTCGGGGAACGGCCTGGTGCGGGATCCGCTCCTCAAGGCCTACCGGATCGAAAGGGAGCTGCCCTACGACAACAAGGCCATCAAGGAATTCCTGAGGAAGGAGGAGGTCGGGCGCCTCGAGATCAAGAAGAGGGGCGTGAACCTGATTCCGGAGGAGTTCCGCGCGGGATTAAGGCTTTCCGGAGCCAATCAAGGCACCCTGATCTTTACGAAGGCGATGGATCGAAAAACGGTTTTTTGGACCAAGGCGGTCGGCAGGGAAGGGGATTCCGGGGAGGATTCGGAGGACGGAGAGGCTTAATCGTCGACCAGAAAGGTCGTCTGTCCCACCGTGAAGCTTTGCCCGGGGTGAAGGATGGCGCTGGGGACGCGTTCGCCGTCCACCACCATGCCATTGGTGGAGCCCAAATCGATGACGGTGATGGTGCCGTCGCCCACGACGTCGATAGAGAGGTGTTTCCGGGAAATATGCGGATCGGGGACGAAAACGTCGCAGCTTTGATCCCTGCCGACGATATTCATACCGATTTTAAGCGGAAATCTGGAGTTGTTGCAAACCAAAAACGGCATAAAACCTGCGGCTATGGGTACATACTAGATTAAGGAAGGGCGGGGTTTCCATAGGGTTGAACTGATAATCCCATGTCAACCTCCCGGGAATTCCGAGCCGGAGGAACGGCCGGCATTCAAAGTTAAAGTGCGAAGTTAAAGCGCCGCCCATTCGTTCCCCGACCGGCGGATCCCGGCCAAAAGTTAGTAAAATTCCCGCGCCGCTTTGACCTGGCCCCCCTCCATATCATAAAATCCCAATGGATTCCCAATGGCCACGGCGCCCGTTCAGGCCCCGCGGATTCATCCTGAGTTTGGCTCGCCTATGAATTATTCCGAGAAACCCGTGCTCCTTGTCGTGGAGGATTCACGCGTGCTTGCGAAGGTGATCGAGCAGAGGCTCTCGCCTTTCTTCCGCGTGGAAATGGCCCACGATGGAGAGGAGGCCATGCGTTCCTTGTCGGGACAGCATGGGTTTGCCGCCGTGGTCCTGGATCTCGTGCTGCCCAAGGCGGACGGTTTCGAGGTCCTCAGGATGCTTCGCGGCTCGGGGCAGAAAATCCCCGTCATCATCGCCACCGCCAAACCGCGCCAGACGGTCGAATCCGATGCGAAGGAATTCGGCGTCGATGCCATACTCGCGAAGCCCCTGGATTTCCCCGTACTCATCGACATCCTCCAGCAGGCCATATCCAAGAACTCCGTGAGCCAGGCTGACGAAGCCATGGAGAACAAGGCCACGGGCCGCAAATACCCGTTCCGCATCGCGCGCAAATATTGCTTCATCTGCGGATACGAAAAGGTCCAGGTCTTCCTGCCCATCAAGGATGCGTATACGGAGGAGTGGAACCGAGGGTCCGCGCCCATGTACCACAGCAAGAACGGCTACGAAGAATGGGACATGCTCAAGACCCTCGTGATGGTCTGCCCGTACTGCTTTTTCGCATCCTCCGATCCGGCCGACTTCGCGGACAGCAAGGACTCGCCCTACCCCTATAGCGAGGAATCGAAGAAGATCCTGGCCAGGTCCATCTCCATCCGCAAACGCCTGGTGCCGGAAGCGCTGGATATCGACCCCCGGTTCGACCATCCCCATCGCGATCGGGACACCGTGATGTTCTCCCTGATCCTGGCCGAGAAATGCAGCAACGGCCTCATCCTCGCCGGTAAGCCGGGGGCCTATTGCCAGGCGGGCGTGTTCACGACCCTCCAGGGCGCGCTCAATTACTGGGCGTCCGAGAAGTATTTCCGCGAGGGTCTGACCAGCTTCGAGAACCAGCTCAAGCACAAGGAAACGCCCCGCCGCGTCCTGGTACGCACCTATTTCTTCTGCATCGTGCTCAACATGCTCCTCAACCGCACCATCGTGGGCCGCGACATCATGAAGAAGGTCGAGGAACTCTACGCGGACGCGCGCTATGAGGAGATATCCGAGGAAGAGCGCGAGTGGTTGATGCGCATCAACCTCGTCTGGAAGAACGGTTGCGGCTCGGGAGCTCCCCGGGAAATCGTGTGAGCGGGAAAGCCGGGGCATCGACGCCGCGGCCCCTCGTCGTCCATAATTCCAATGCCCAGATGGGCGGCGCCGAAGCCAGCCTGCTCGCCGCCGTCGCGGAATCCGGCCTACGTCCCCTTTTCCTTGTGCCCGCCGAGGGCGCCCTGTCCCGCGCAATAGCCTCTCGCGGTTGGGAGTGGCACGTGGTGCCCTGGCCGCGGGGCCTGGCCGGGCTCACGCAAAGCCGTTGGTTCGCCCTCCCTTTGATCCTGCCCGGCCTCATCCCATACCTGTTCCGCCTGAGGCGCGAATTCCGCGACGCCGGTATGGTCTGGTCCAGCGGGGTCAAAAGCCATGGCGCCTGCCTGCTGCTTTCACCCTGGCTGCGGTCCCGCCTGCTCTTCGACGTGCGGGACTTCCTGCGCCCTCCCGCAGTCCGCAAGGCCATCGCATGGGCCTCGCGCCGTTTCGGCTGCAGGGTGGCCGCGAACAGCCGGGCCGTGGCGGCGGACTTTCCCGCCGCTGAGGTACGCTATCCCTTGGTGGCCTTGGGCCGGAAGCCGGTGGATAGACGCGCTTCCGGAGGCAAGCGCATCATTTCCCATCTGGCCTATTTCGCCCCCTATAAAGGGCAGGATCTTTTCCTGACCTGCGCCCGGAAGCTGCTCGACTCGGGCGTGGACGCGGAGTTCTGGGTGATCGGCGATGTCATCTATCCTGCGGATGCGTATGCGCGATACAGGGAACGCATTTACGAGATCACGGGACGACTCCGCCTCTCGGCCCATGTCCGCTTCTTCGGAAAGGTGGAGGGCCCGGATGAGGTGCAGAGGCTTCTCGAACAAAGCCACCTGCTTTTGCATTGTACGCGCGAACCCGAGCCCTATGGACGCGCGGTCATGGAAGCGCTCTTGTGCGGTAGCGAGGCGATCTGCCACCGGGGCAGCGGCGTGGCCGAGGTGACCGATGCCGGTGCCGAGTTCCCGGAATGGTTGAAGCCGTTGCATGATGTTTTGGGCCCCGAATATGTGCGCGTGGCCCTGCGATCCGGCGCCATCCGATAGGCGCTCCGCTTAAGACTTGACCGGCGAACGGTCCCGCTTCTTCCGCTTCCGGGCCGAACGGCCCTGATCCATGGGAAATCAGCCTTCGAGGGCCGGGAAGAACGCCGCCCTGGGCTGGCACCGGGCTTGCTCCACCCTTTACCGGTCCTGTCCAGGCTTCCGCGTCCAGGAAGCGGCGGGTTCGCGTAGGGGGTCCTTTGGGAAACAACTATGTCGATGGATTCGCCAAGCTGGCTGTGGCCATCCTGCTCTTCTGGGTATTCTGCCGGCTCGCGATTTGAAAGGATGCCGGAGAGAGAAGGTTCAGGTGAAGAAGGCCTTCTTGGTGGTCTTCCAATTGCCCGCGGCGAGCCCGAGCATGCGCGTATACCCCAGGAATTTGGAAGGCATGGAGAGGTTCCCCTTCACCATTCCCTGGAAGATGCGATAGAATGCGGTCTGCGCCGGCAAGGGCAGGTCCACGACGAAATCCCGGATGCGCATCTGGTAGCGATGGTTCTTGCCGAATTGAACCCAGCAATCCCGTTGATACTGCTGGAGGAATTCCTTGCCGAGGTCCCCGGCCTTGAAGCCCGCGTCGATCCAGGTGGACGCGATGTCCGCGCCCAGGATGCCGCTGATGATGCCGCCGCCGGTGAGGGGATTGGTATGATGGGCCGCGTCGCCGCATAGGACGAAACGGTCGGCGACGTACTCTTCCATGTTGCCGCTTACGGGAACGGCGCCGCCGTGGACTTCCAGCACTTTGGCGTCGGGGAAGAGCCGGTCCTTGTATTCCATGCTCAGGTCGTACATGTTCTTCTCGCCGAGCTTGGGCGTGAGGACGCCCGAACCCAGATTGACCACGCCGGACTTCACCTTGGGGAAGACCCATACGTAGCCCTTGTTGACGGACTCATGGCCCTGCCAGAAGGTGAGGTGGTTCGGGTTGGCGTCCATGGCGTCCACACGGAGCTCGATGGCGGAACAGACCTGCGGCGGCAGCTGGCGGGTCTTGAGGCCGACCCAGCGGCCGCTCAAGGATTCGACGCCGTCCGCACCCACCACGAGCTTGGCGGTAATGACGGACTTCGCCTTGGTGATCTCGTCGACCAGGGTGAGTTCACGGATCCCGTTCTTTACGGGGGAGATGCCTTCGATGCGGGTGCTGACGCAGAGTTCGGCGCCGGCCCTTTGCGCCTGGCGGGCCACGTCCTGATCGAACTTGGCGCGGTCGATCATGAGGCCCACGTCGTCCTTGTCGTACCGTACCGATACTCCGCCCGGCCCGTGGAGGATGACGCCGTTCAGATCGGTCTCGATATACTCCTCGTTCACGGTCATGAAGCGCGAAAGACGCGCGCGGCGGCCGGTGGCCTCGCCGCAACGGACCGGCACGCCCACCACGGGGCGCTTTTCGGCCAGCAGGACCTGATAGCCTTTGGAGGCCAGGTTGCGGGCGCACAGGCTGCCGGAAGGACCGGCGCCGATGACGACTACGTCGTAAGCGGTTGATTGAGGCAAGGGGGCGTCCGTTCGACCTTATGCCGCGAGGCCCGCAGGAGGGGCGCCGGATGCGGAGGGGGTTGGCGCGGCGGGCGCCGTCTTAACGATGGACAAGGCCCCCACCGGGCAGAACCGCACGCAGATGGTGCAATAGGTGCATTTGTCCTGGAAGACCTGGAGGTCGACGCCGAACATGTCCAGGGCCAGGTCCGGGCAGGTGCCCACGCAGCCGGCGCAGGAAATGCAGGTCTCCCGGTCCAGCAGCAGGGTTTTATTGGGCTTTGGCTTGACGGCGGGCATGATCTGGCCATCAATAATAGCAAAAAGGGCCATGCCGGCCGAAACTGAGACAAGAAGGGGAGGGGAAAGCTATATTTCCGCCCCGGCCGGCACGCTCCTATTTCCTTTGAATTTCGCGTCTGAAGCAGGATGCCAGGCCTCCCCGAACGGATGGACATGCAAAAATCTTCCTTATTGGACGAACTGGAGAAGATTCTCCCCTTCGTCAAGAATCCCGGCCGCTATATCGGCGGGGAAAACAACCAGGTGGTCAAGGATCCTTCGGGCCTGCTTGCCTCCATGGTCCTGGTCTTCCCGGACGTATACGACCTGGGGATGTCCCATAACGGCACCAAGGTGCTGTACCATATCCTGAACCGGGAAGCCGATCTCTCAGTCGAGCGCGCCTTCGCCCCCATGCCGGACATGGCCGAGAAGATGCGCGAAGTGGGCATTCCCCTCTACGCCCTGGAATCCTTCCGTCCCATCTCGGATTTCTCCGCGATCGGGATCTCCCTGCAGACCGAATTGAACTACACCAATGTCCCGTACGTTCTCGAGCTCGGGGGCGTGAAGGCCTTCAGCCGCGATCGCGCGGAAGCGGATCCCTTCGTCGTGGGCGGCGGTCCCTGCATGGCCAATCCCGAACCAGTGGCCGACTTCTTCGACCTGTTCGTCATCGGGGACGGCGAGATCCTGGCCGTTGAGGTGCTGCGCATCATCGGCAACGGCCGCAAGGAAGGCATTTCCCGCGAGGCCATCCTCCGGAACCTCTCCGCCCTCAAAGGCGTCTACGTCCCTCGCTTCCTCGACGTCATCGAAAGCCCTTTCGGCGAGACCATCCCGCGCATCGACGGATCCCAAGGACCCTACCTGCGCGCCAAGTCCATCCAGCGCGCCTGGGTGGAAGTCCTCAATAAGGATGATTACCCGATCAGGAACCTGGTGCCCCACGTGAAGCTGGTGCACGATCGGTTCTCCGTGGAAGTCATGCGCGGCTGCACCCAGGGCTGCCGTTTCTGCCAGGCCGGGTATTGGTACCGACCCAACCGCGAACTGAACGCGGACGCGGTGGTGGAAATCTCCCGCGCGGGCCTGGAGGCCACCGGCGAGACCGAACTGGGCCTGCTGTCCCTGTCCACGGCCGATTACGGGCCGGTGGAAAAGGTGATGGATGCCCTGATCGATCAGGACGACTTCGAGGACATCAGCCTGTCGCTTCCTTCCCTTCGCGCCAACAGCTTCGGCCAGGGCCTGGCCCGCAAGGCCGCGGCCCTCAACGGCGGCAAGAGCGCGACCTTCGCCCCTGAGACCGGATCCGAGCGCCTGCGCAAGATGATCAACAAGACCATCAGCAACCAGGACATGTACGAGGCGGCCGAGGGCGTCTTCTCCAATGGGTTCCACAACATCAAGCTGTACACCATGGTGGGCATGCCGACCGAGAACCTGGACGACATGCGCGCTTTCTGCGACCTGATCGACAATCTCAACCGCATCGGCCAGAAATACGGCCGCAAGAATACCATCCACGCCAGCATCGGAATCCTGGTGCCCAAGCCGTTCACGCCCATGCAATGGGTGCCGGCCATGGAAGAGCAGAAGGTCAACGAGCATATCCGCTTCGTGCGCGAGGCCTTCAAGTACGTGAAGAGCGTGCGCATCAGCTGGGCGGATTACGGTCTGTCCCATGTGGAGGCCTTCTACTCCCGCGCGGACCGCAAGGCTTCGGCAATGATCTACGATGCCTATAAGCAGGGGATGGTGTTCGAATCCTTCAGCGAGCATTTCAAATACGATGGTTGGAAGGCCCTGTGGGCGCACCATGGCTACCCGCAGGAACGGATCTTCCGCGAACGCGGCCTGGACGAGGTGTTCCCCTGGGATTTCATCCATGCGGGCGCCAACAAGGGCTTCCTCAAGAACGAATACAAGAAGATGCTCAAGGAGGATAGCGCTCCCGTCCCGGATTGCAAATGGGGCGATTGCCAGAAGTGCGGCATACCCGGAAACGGGATCGACACCAAGTTGTCGCCCATGCCGGAAAAGTACCTGGCCAAGAGCCGCGAGCCCGCGGAAATCAAGGCCTTGGCGGCGGAGCGTAAGCAACGCCGGTCGGGGACGTTCTGCTATCATCTGCTTTACAGGAAGTCGGGGTTGTCGCGCTATATCGCGCATCAGAATACCCTGGACCTGTTCGAGCGAGGTTTCCGGCGCCTCAAGCTGAAGTTGAACTATTCGGACGGCTTCAGCCCGCGGCCCATCATCAAGAATACGGGCGCGCTTCCGCTGGGCCTCGAGTCCCGGAAGGAGCTCCTGGTCATCGAGACGCGCGAGCGCCTGACCGGGGATCTGCACGAGATTTGCGGCCGCCTATCCGCTGTCATGCCTGTCGGCATGGAAGTGGTTTCCATCCGCGAGGTACCCAAGTCCCGCATGCCGCACGTGGCGGACGTGACGTACCGTTCCGGCCGTTATCCCGGCGGGCCCGCCGCCCTCCAGGACGGCCTCGACCGGTACCAGGCCGGAACCTACAAGCGCCATATGAAGAACCGGGACAAGGATGTCGATCTTTCCGAGGAGATCGAGGCCGTATGGATGGAGGATGGCGAACTCTGCGTCCGCGCCAGGACCCATCCGAGCGGATCCTCCATCAGCCCCTACCTGGCCTTCGCGGGTTTGCTCGACGCGGATCCGGACGTCCTGCGCAGCACGCCCATCTACAAGCACGATTTCACCTTGGACGCGGTCCGCATGCAACCGGCCCGGGCCATGCCCGGGGGAACCGTGAACCGGGGGGCCGTCGCCGTTCCGGAATTGTCCGACCCCGATCCGGCTTATCTCGACGACCCGTCCGGGCCCATGCCCGGGGAGGATGGACCATGAACGACAATACCCGCGAACTGGGCGAAGAATACTCCGATGAGGAGCGTTATGAGCCGGAAGCGTCCGAGCAGGCGGAGGTCCCGGAAGGACTCGATCGCGCGGATGAGGGCCTGATCGATCCGGATGATATCGATGGGGAAGACGAAGACGGGGGCGAAGAGGCGCCCGGCTTCCGCCGCGGGATCCCCACCACCCCGCCGGACCTGCAGGAGAGCATCAAGCGGTTGGACGCCCTGTTGGCCTCCGCGGACGATGAAGAGAAAATCAAGGCGGGCATGGGAATCCGCCTGGCCTTGGGCATGGCCCAGGAGCTCAAGTCCGGCAAGCAATTGGGAAGCGAGACCGGCGATCTGGTGGCCGGCTGGGTGAAGACCTACGGCCAGGAGGTGGTGGAAACCGCCGTTCGCGTAGCGCGGGAATTCCTCGTCAAGCCCGAGGCGATGCGCAAGACCCTGGGAAGCCGGCTTACTGGGGAAAACCCCGAGTGAGCGGATCCGGGGAACTCTACGCTTCAATCGACATCGGCACGAACTCGGCCTTGCTCCTGATCGCGGAACGGCGCAACGGCATGCTCGAGCCCGTGCATCAGATGGCGGCCGTGCCCCGGGTGGGCCGTAACTTGGCCGGTACAGGCCTCATCTCGGAAGAATCCTTCGCCGCCCTGGCCGGGGCCCTGGATTCCTTTCTGGCCGGGATCCGCGAACGGGAGGCGCGCCTGGTGGGCGCCATCGCCACCGAGGCCTTCCGCATCGCCTCCAACGGTCCCGAACTTCTCGCGAGGATTTCCGCCCTCCTCGGAATCGAAGCGCGCATCATCGCAGGTCCCGAGGAGTCGCGTTTGGGCTGGCTGGCGGTGGCCAACCGGCATCCTTCCCCCGATCTGGCCGTGCTCGACATCGGCGGCGGCAGCACGGAAGCCACCCGCAAGGGAAGCGGCATGTCCATGCCCATCGGAGCGGTGAATACCCTGGAAGCCTGCGGCCCCGATGCGGCGGCCTGCCGCGCCAGGGCGCGGTCCGCCTTCGCGGATGGGTTCGCCGACTGGCGCGGCTGTTCCGACCTGGTCGTGGTCGGCGGCACGGCGACGGCCCTGGCCATGCTCGAACTCAAGCTACCCGCCTTCGACTCCCGAGCCATCGAAGGATTGCGCATCGGGCGGGACCGAGTCGCCGCGACCATCGACTTATTGGCCGGCCTTCCGGACGCGGCGAAGCGGGAACTTCCCGGAATGGACAAGCCGCGCGCGGATATCCTGATGCCCGGGCTTTGCATCCTGGAGGCCTTCCTGGACGCGATCGGGGCGGCGGAATTCCGGGTCTCCGATAGGGGAGTCCGGTACGGCGTGGTTATCGATTGGTACATCAAGAACAGATCGAAGCGAGATTGAACATGGCTCCCGGAATCCAGACCTTATGCGCATAAACCGCTACCTCGCCTTGTGCGGATTCGGCAGCCGCCGGGCCGTCGAAGATCTTATCCGCGGCGGAGCCGTTTCCGTCGGCGGTGAAATCACGTACGATCTGGCTCGCCAGATCGCCGAAGGGGATAAGGTCAAGGTGCTGGGCAAGCCCGCCGTGCCTCCCAAGGAGCATGAGTACGTCATGCTCAATAAACCCAAGGGCTACCTCTGCTCCGCCACCGACCCTTTCGACCGGCCTACCATCTACCGCCTGATGCCGTCGGCATTCCGCAAGCTGCATTACGTAGGACGCCTCGATTACAACAGCCGTGGGCTTATCCTCCTCACCAACGAGGGCGGTTTGACCCATTCCTTACTGCATCCGAGCCAAGAGGTGCCGCGCACCTACCGCGTCTGGACCCGCAAGCCGCTTGCGAAAAAGGACATGAAAATCCTTTTGGCCGGGGTGGATATCGGCTTCGATCACGATGCGGTGGCGGTATCGATAAAACCCATGGATGACCACACGGAAATCGTCCTCCGCGAGGGGAAAAACCGGGAAATCCGCCGCATGCTGGAAGTGGTGGGCTACCGAGTGGTAGACTTGCAGAGGATCCGGTTCGGGTCGTTGGAACTGGGCGATTTGCCCGAGGGCGAATATCGCCGCCTCGACGCTTCCGAGATATCGCGACTGCATGGGAAAAAAAAGGATTAATGCCGCACTGATGCTGTGGGCCTTGCCGGCCCTCGCAAGCGCCGCGTCCATCCCCGTCCCTCGCCAGGAACATTCCCCCGTCCTCCTTTCCATCCCCACCGGCAATCTGCTCCTTCACGGGCAGTACCGCCTGGCCGGCCGCTTCCAATATTTCAACAGCACCGAGATCGGGGCGGTCGATACCTCGATGGGCGAAACCGGACCCGCGGCCTCCGATCAAATCCAGAACCTGAACTACAGTTCGGAATTGCTGGTCGGCATCGAGAACCGGGCGGAAATCGGCGTCCAGTACGGCCGCGAATTGTCCTTGTCCATCAAGGCCCTTCTGCTCCGCGAAGACCTCCTTTGGCCGGACCTGGTGTTCGGCGCGCGCAACTTGTTCGCGAGCCAGGAAGCCGGGCTGTACGGCGTGACCAACAGCAAGACCCTGACGGACCTGCAGTCGGAAAGCTTCGCCACCGCGGCCAAGTCCTTCGCCAGCGGGTCCCGGGTCCATCTGGGCGTCTCCGTCCTGACCCATTCCAACAAGGGGCCGGTGAGCCTCAATGCGGGAGTGGAACAGGATCTGGGCGCCGGCGCCTACGCCGGATACGAAGTCTTCGAACGCTTCTCGGATTTCCACCAGGTGCTGACCTTGCAATGGCGTTACCGGAACCTGGTCGGGTTCAGCCTGGCCATGACCGAATTCCAATCGTGGATCCGCCAGGGCGGCGAATGGGGTTTCTTCACGACCCCGTCCAGCACCCTCAAGGACGGATACAACTCCCCGGGCATCTCCTTCTCCCTGCAAGTGCTGGGATGGGTCCCGCACCGGGACAAACGGACCCTGCCGGAACGCGTAGCCATCCTGGAGGTCAAGAACGTGGAGCTGGAGCGGCAGCTCGAGGAGATGAACGAGGTCAAGCGGCGCCTGGAGGACCTGGAAGCCCGCGGAACCGCCCCCATTGCCGCCCCGGATTCGGTGCCCGCTGCGCCCATCGCCCCGGACGTGAATGCCATGGCTCCCGCCGCCAAGGTGGACTACTACCTGAAATCGATCGCGGAGAAATCCAGTTCCGACCTGGCGGATCCCAAGGAGATCCGCGAAATCATGGGCAAGCTGGCCGTAATGGGTCCTGAAGCCGCCGAAGCGATCAAGCGTACCGCGGCCGACACCGGCGCCGGCGCCTTGCGCGTCCACGCGGTGATGGTGATGGCCTATAGCAAGGACGCGGCCTACGTAACCGCCTTGCGCGCCCTATGCTCGGATTCCGACCCCCGCATCCGCCGCGAGGCCCTGACCGCCTTGGTCAAGCTCGGCAGCAGGGCGGCGATGGAGGACGCCAAACGCCTGCTCTCCGACCCCGACGCTAACGTGGCCCTGGCCGCGGGCGAGGCCTACCGCCAGCTCAAAGGCGAACGCACCGCGGCCAAGTCCGCATCGGCCCCGGTTCCAGCGACGCCCGCCCGGAAGCGCGCCAAGGCGAATTGAGAATCCGCGCCGGCCTTTTCGCCGGGAATTACGGATTGCCCTGTGCAACTTCTCCGATTGAGTTCCTGGCGTCCATCTTCCGCGCCTCTAGGGCGTGAAAGGCCTTTGGAAGCGGAAGCGCTTGTCCCTCGGATAATGGGGTTCCAGGCAGTTGACTATATTTTCCGGCTTCCAACCTGCAGAAAACCGGGGAAATCCGAACCTCCATGCTCACCTCAGATTTCGATTTCGAATTTCCGGAAAGCTTGATCGCCTACCATCCCCTCGTCCGCGGGGAATCGCGCATGATGGTCTTGGACCGGGAACGGGACGGGGGAGGGGAGTCCGCCGCCCTGCTGACCCATACCCGCAACCTGATTGATTTCCTCGCCCCGGGGGACGCCCTGGTCCTCAATGATACCAGGGTCCTGCGCGCCCGCCTGATCGGGGAGAATGCCGCCGGAGCCCGCGTGGAAGCCCTGTTGCTCGCGCCCGCCGCGCCTTCAACGGCCGCGCCCGCCATTCCTCGCGCCGGGCAACGCACCCTCTGGAAGGCCATGGTCAAGCCGGCAAAGCGCTTCCGCGTCGGCGACAAGGCCCGATTTTCCGACCGCCTGGTGGCCGAGGTCGCGGAAGTGGCCGAAGACGGTACCCGCATCCTGGAGTTCGATCTGGCCCCGCACGCGTTCCATGCCGAGCTCGAGGTAACGGGAAGGATACCTCTCCCGCCTTATATCAAGCGCGAAGCCTCGGACGCGGACGCCGGCGCCTACCAGAGCGTCTTCGCGGCCAATCCCGGATCGGTGGCGGCGCCGACGGCCAGCCTGCACCTGAGCGAGGCCATGCTGGAATCCATCCGCGCCAAGGGCGTGGACATCCGCATGGTCACCCTGCATGTGGGCGCGGGAACCTTCAAACCGGTCCAGAGCGAAGACCTGAGCGGCCACGTAATGCATTCCGAATCCTATGTCATGCCGGAGGAAACCGCCGCGGCCCTGAACGCCGTGCGCCGCAAGGGCGGAAAGGTCTGGGCGGTGGGCACCACGGCGGCGCGCGTATTGGAGACCCAGGCCCGGGGCTCGGACCCGGATCCCTTCCTTCCCGGCGCAGGGGAAACGGATATCTTCATCCATCCCGGCTACCGGTGGAAAGGCGTAGACGGCTTGCTGACCAATTTCCATTGGCCTAAGTCCACCCTGTTCATGCTGGTATGCAGCTTGTTGGGTCCCGAGCGGGCCAAGCGCGCCTACGCCGAAGCCTTCGCCCAAGGCTTCCGCCTGTTCAGCTACGGCGACGCGATGTTGATCCGATAGGCGGTGGCAGGGCCGCTTGGCGGTCTTTTCTTGGAGTTCCGGCTCGGCGGAACTCCTAAAGGAATAGAAGGACGCCAAGCGTCCTTCTATTCCTCGTGGACCGCATCGACGAAGGCGCGCGCATGATCCGGGGAGATGTCGGGAAGGATCCCATGCCCCAGGTTGTACACATGCGCTCTTCCTCCCACCTCGGCCTTGAGGGCCTTGACCTTCGCCCGGATCTGGTCCGGCGAGGCGTAGAGGTTGCAGGGATCCAGGTTTCCCTGGAAGACCTGCTTGGGATAGGCGCGCAAGGCATCGCCCAGGTTCACCCGCCAGTCAAGGCCCAGAACGTCCGCGCCCAGGGTGGCGAAATGGGGCAGAAGGTGCGGGGCCCCATTGGCGTAGTGGACCACGGGCACGTGGGGGAATTCCGCCTTCACCGCGGCGATGATCCTTTTCGTATGGGGCAGGACCAGATCGCGGTATACGTTGGGACCGAGATAGCCGGCCCAGGAGTCCATGATGGTGATGACGTCCGCGCCCTGGCGCGCTTGTTCGCACAGGTAGGCGGCGGTCACCGAGGCGAGTTTTCCGATAAGGGTGGTGAATACTTCAGGCCGCGAGAACATCAACGCCTTCAGCTTGGCCAGTTCTTTCGAGGAACCGCCTTCCACCATGTAGGAAGCGACCGTGAAGGGGCCGCCCGCGAATCCGATCAGCGGGACCCGGTTGCCCAGGGCCTTTTTGGTGAGGCGGATGCCTTCGAAGACGTAGCCCAGTTCCGAATTGAGGTTCCCTTCCGGCAATGCGGCGATGACGGCATCGTCGCGGAGGGGATTGGCGATTACGGGACCCTTGCCTTCCTTGAAGTCCACCTGCAGGCCCATGGGGGGCAGCAGCACCAGGATATCCGAGAACAGGATTGCCGCGTCCACGCCCACCTGGTCGACGGGTTGGACGGTCACTTCCGCGACATGCTCCGGGGACCGGCAGAAATCCATGAAGGAGGGGAAGAGGCTGCGCACGCGGCGGTAATCCGCGAGGTACCTCCCGGCCTGGCGCATGATCCACACGGGTTGGCGGGCGGGAACGCGGCCCTGGGCGGCGTCCAGCAGGGAGCTGTTCAGGAAGGTTGCTGAGGAGGCGCTGGCGCCCGATTGTTTCATGTCTGGCATGGAGGGTAATTTAGAACAAATAGCCCGCTGCGGGTCAGGCCAAGGACGCGGCGAACCCCCACCATCCGTCCATTTCCACTTCCTGGACGATTCGGAACGGCGATCCTTCGCGCCAGGCCAGGAAATGGGGCTTGTCCTCGAGGCGCTGGCCGGAAACCAGGAATACGCCTCCGGGGGCGAGGCGGCTCCGCAATTCCTCGCGGAAGGGCCAGAGCTCGGTGCGGATCATATTGCAGATGACCACGCTGAACCGGGCGCTTTTTTCGAGAGCATCGATTTCGCCGATCAAGGTGCGGAACCTACAGGCGGGGGGCGGGGGATTGAGGACCAGATTCTCGTTCAGGCAGGGCCCGACCACGGGATCGATATCCAGGGCGAGCACGGTGGCCGCGCCCAATTGGGCGGCATATAGGGCGAGGATGCCGGTTCCGGTGCCGATATCGAGGGCTGAACCGCCGGCTACCGGTACGCGTTCGAGAAGGGTGGCTGCGATGCGGGTGGATTCATGGGACCCGGTCCCGAAGGCCATTTTCGCCTCCAGGCGGATGACGTGGCGGCCGTCCGCGGGAGAGGCCACCCAAGGAGGCATGACCACCAGGGAAGGCGTAACCTCGACCGGGGTCTGCCGATCACGCCAGCTGCGGTCCCAATCCTCGACCTTCTCCTCGCCGAAAGCCAATTCTTTACGATCCCCGAACCAGTCCCGCGCGGTTTCCATTTCCTTTACGCTACCGTAGAAGGCTTTTAGGAGCACTCCCGGGGCTTGGGCTGGGGGATTTTCCTCAACCTCCTCTATGCCCGTGGCGCCGGTCTCGAAAAGGCGATCTTGATCCAATTCCAGGGATTCGTTCGAAGTCCGGAAACTTAGCCACCAATAGGAATCCAATTAGAACCTCCGCAATTTCCGAAACCGCCCGGAACCGCAAATATAGGCACTTTTCCTTTCATCTTCCGGGGTGTTTGCTATATTAACCGCTCCAATCCATGCCCCGGAGCAGGCCTTAAACCTGCCTTCGGAAAAGGAGCCCAGTGAGCGATTCCCTGTCCGCGGTCGTATCCTATGAGCAGGTGCTCAGGGAAGCGCGTGACTGCGTCGCCAACGGTCTGGACGAAGTCCATAAGGTTATGCTCGAGGTCGCCGATAATGCGCCGGGCAAACTCTCCGGTCAATTGAACTCGCTTCTCGTCCGCAAGGGCAAGCGCATCCGCTCCACCTTCCTTTTCCTGATGGCTTCCACCGGCCGGAACTTCAATTCCGAACGCGCCGTCCAGGTCGCGGCCGCCATCGAGCTCATCCACCTGGCCTCCCTGGTTCATGACGATATCATCGACGACAGCGATTTGCGCCGCAACGAGAAGACGGCGCATAAGCGCTGGGGCAACCGCATGGCGGTCCTTCTCGGCGACTATACCCTCGCCAAGTCCATGGAAATGGTCTGGAGCGATCGGGACCATCGCATCCCCCTTAGCCTGAGCAAGGCATCCAGCCGATTGATCATGGCCGAGGTCATGGAGGTAGAAGGCGCGGGAAACGCGGACCTTTCCCTGGAGCAATACTTCGCCGTCATCGAAGGCAAGACCGCCGCCCTGCTGATGGCCTGCGGCGAATGCGGCGCCATCCTGGCCGGATTCGACGAGAACATGGTCCGCTCCGGCAACGAGCTGGGGCGCAATTTCGGCATGGCCTTCCAGATCATCGATGATCTGCTCGACTTCGGCTACGGGGCCGAGAACCTCGACAAGCGTACCTTCTCCGATCTGAAGAACGGGTACTTCACCTTGCCCCTCATCCTTTTCTTCGAGTCCTGCGACGCCGTGGAACGCAAGGAGATGATGGACCTGCTCGCCACCGCGGGCACGGAAAGCAGCCAGGTCAAGATCAAGGGCCTGTTGGAATCCCGCATGGCTTTCCAGAAGGCCCGGGACATCGCGATCGCCAAGATCAACGCCTGCACCCCTTTCCTCGAGAGCCTCCCCGATACGGCGGCCTCCCAGCACCTGAAAAAGGTGTGCCGTCTGATGACGGATCGCGGCATCTGAGCGGTCCTTACGGACCAAGCCATTCACCGCGCCGCTTCCTCAAGCGCGGATAATCACTCGATCGGACGGTACAGGTAGAGCGGACGGGACTTCACGCCGGTCTTCGGGAAGAAGGCGCGCCCGTGCAAAGGCAGGCTGTCCGCGAGCGCATACCATTCGCCGGTTTCCCCCGGCAGGAATCCGGCCGCCGACCAGTCAGGCGTATCGAGCAAAAGGGCGCTGAAAACCTTACGCCGCAAAAGGGTCCGGAGGGAGTCTTCCATGGCCTTCCCCGGCCCGCCCCCTTGACCGCGTCTCAAATCTTCCATCGGCATGCGGTTGGCGTAGGTGGGCTTGCCGGCCCATTCGGCCAGATACTCATGGTCCGGCACCCAGACGGTACCTTCGATTCCGGATATGTACCGGACCAGGGCATCGCCTTCGGCACGATCCGCGGCGTCGGGAATTTGAGACCTCGGATTATAGCCGAGGTGCGCGAATTGGATCAGGAAAAGCGTTCCGAGTAAGGGTCCGCGCCATCCCCGCCAAGGCAGGGTTTCCGCGACCCCCCAACCCGCCATCAGGGCCAGCCAGGCGAAGGCCGGCAGGAGTACATTGTCCCAGCTGCCCACATGGGTGCGGGTAATCCAGGCTGAACCGATCATTCCCGCGCTCCCGCAGGCCCGGAACCATCCCCTATCGGAGTAACGCCCTTCCGCCCGGAAAATCCTCCAGAGCCCGAACCCGGCCAAAGCGAGGGCAAGTCCGAATTGTCCGATGAGGTCCTTGGTCCAGAATGTCAGCCATACCCCGGGATAGGCGCCGTGGCCCGAAGAAACCTTGAGGACGTAATATCCGTACCAGCCTCGTCCGATATGGCCGAGGAACCATATCGATCCGCCCACGCCCAGGACCGTGCCCAGGAGGAAGAACGCCAGGAAGGATTTGCCTTGGTGGATGCGCCCATCGCCCCTCCGGAAAAGGCCCTTCAAAACCGCGTAGGGAAGCATCGCGACGATTACGGCGATGGACGTCTGCTTGGTCTGGAAGGCCAAGGTGAAGGCCAGGGCGGCCGCGATCGCGGTGAGCGGACGGGGATTCAATGATAAAGCGCGCAACCCCAGCAAAAGGAGAAGGAGGCACAGGCAATCGACGCGCGCCAGGTCGAACCAGAATCCCGTTGGGCGGAATGATGCGGCGAAAAGTCCCGCCGCCAGGAAGGCCGCGGCAGGCCTGCCGGTATCGGCGCGGATCCAACGGTAGGCCAGGGCGATGCCTGCCAAGGTGGAAAGGAGGGAGATCAGCCGCAACGGCAGGAAACCGCCTCCGAATGCGGAAGCCGCCGCGCCGAGGTAGAAGTAAAGCGGAGTGTAGACGTAAGGTACGTATTCCGGAGCGGGGGCCCGATAGATGGGAAGTCCCAGCATCATCTGGCGCACCTGCACGAGGATGCTCCCCTCGGTCCATTCGAGTTCGTATCGATAGCCGATGCGGGCCGATGTCACGGCCAGGAATACCAGGAGATGGAGCCCTCCGGCGGCGAGGGCCATGGTCAGGAATGCCTGCCCGCCCGGCCGTTTCGCGCGCGCCGTGGTTCCGATCATTCCCGACGGTTCAAGGCGACCCTTTGACGCGCACGGGCTTGGGTTTCACGGATGCCGGCTTTTCCTTGCCCTGCTGTTTCGACTGGTCGCCCTTGCTTCGCTTGGCCCGGTTCGACGCGGCCATGTCCTTGAAATGCAAATGGTCATTTCCGTCCACGGAAAAGAAATGCTCGCGCGAGCCGTCGTCCTTGGCCACGAAATACATCTTGTCCGTGCGCATGGGGTTCAAGGCCGCCAGCAGGGCCCCGCGGCCCGGATTGCAGATGGGACCCGGTGGGAGGCCCGTGAACTTGCGCGTATTGTAAGGCGAATCCGAATTCAGGTCGGATACGAAAAGGGGGCCGGTGGGTTTGCGGACCGCGAAGCGGACCGTCGGGTCGGCTCCCAGGCTCCATCCTTGGTTCAGGCGGTTGTAGAATACCCCGGCGATGGGCTCCTGCTCGGTGGGCACCGCGGCCTCCTTCTCCACGATGGAGGCGAGGGTCAGCCAACCGCGCTGGCCGTACTTCTGGTACATGGGGGTGGCGAGGTTGAATTCACGGATGACGGTGTGGAAACGTTTGACCATCACCTTGAGGACATCCTTCTCGGACACCTTCCAGGGCAGGACATAGGTATCCGGGAACAGGTAGCCTTCAAGGTCCGGAGCCTCTACGTCGCAGGACCTGGCGAACCCGGCGGAGTGGACCAGGGAATCGAACCTCAAGGTGTCCAGGGGGAACCGCGCCTTGAGGATGGAGAAGATTTCCCAGGAGGCCTTGCCTTCCGGGATGGTCACGACCTGGGTCGCCATTTTCCCGCTCGTAAGTTTCCAGGCCAGGTCCAGGGTGGAATTCGAAGGCCGGATGTAGAAGTATCCCGCGCGGATCTTCTTGTCCTGGCGCGAGAACCGCAGGAAGGCTCGGAACACCATGGCGTTGGGGATAAGACCCTTGGCCTGGAGGTCCGCGGACAGGGCGCTCAGGGAGGCTTTGGGCGGGACTTCGTAGAGGACATCCCCCGAGACCGGGTCGGCCTCCAGGCCCGTTTCGGAATAGGGCTTCGGGATGGATTTGGCGGTCAGCACCCATACGACGGAAAGGGTGCAGACGATCAGGAGCAGCAGCAAGGCCAAGCCCCTGGAAAGAGAGAATCCCTTTTTTCCCTTTTTGGCCATCAATGTTCGACTGTGCTAAGGTTGTCCGGTCCAGAACCAAGTATGGCAATTTCCAATACAAATTGCAATTTACCGCCGTTTCCCGCCATGGGCATGCCGGTTTCCATTTATTTGCGAGCGATCCGGGGGGCCGGCGGTTCGCCCTCGTTTCCCCCCGCAGGACCCCGGCGCTCCTTCGATCCTGCGAGGACTCCGCGGATGCGTTCCGCTACCAGGGCGGGCTCCATTTTCCGGAGGCAGGAGAAGTGCGAACAAGGAGGCATCGATCCCAGGTAGTAGCAAGGGCGGCAGGGGATATGCTCAAGGAAGATCGGCGTGGACGTAAGGGGATTCCATTTGGCGGGGTCGGTGGGGCCGAACAAGGTCACCGTGGGAATTCCCCCGGCCGCCGCCAGATGCATGGTTCCCGTATCGTTGCCGACCACCACATCGCACTCCGATACCTGGCGCAACAGCCCTTCGTAATCCAGGAGTCCGGACGTGTCCCGGACCTTGCCCGCGGCCTTCGCCGAGATTTTCGCGGCTTCCTCCCTTTCATTGGGCGCGCCCAGGAGGATGAATTCATGCCCTTCGGGGGACATGAGGGTGATCAGTTCCGCGTACCGTTCCCATGGCCATTTCTTCTGGGGCCAGTTGAAGGATGAACCGAAGACTATCCCGATCTTGCTGCCGGACGGGCCTCCGGGTGCTGCGGCCCCGGTCCGTCCGCGAGGGGAACCGTATAAAGGCTCGGGAACATCCCTCGGGATATCCATCCCCAGGACACGATAAAAGCATTGCCATTCAGGCATTTCGCGCGGTAACGGCGCTTCGAAATCATGATGCTTCGGAAGAGCGCCCTCGACCTGGAAACCGCGGGAAAAGGGGATGCCCAAGAGACGCTTCAGGACGGGTCCGGTGCCCCGGTACAATTCCAGATCGATGAATTGGGAATAGCCGGTGCGGCGCAAGCGAAGCAGAAGGACGGCGAGCCGGATCCACAGGCGCGGATCGATCAGCTCCAAGGCGAGCCGGTGCCCCGTGATCGGCAAAACGTGGACCTCCCCGATTTCCGGGGCCCGGCGGTATACGGCCGCCACGCGCGAGGAGACCAGCACATCGATGGCGATATCGGGGCGGCGCGCTTTGAATTCCCTGAGGGCGTAGAGGGAGACAATCGCGTCCCCCATGCAACACCACTTGCAGACCAGCACGCGTTGGGGCCCCCCGGGTTCGGGAGCAGGCGCGCGGCCTCGCTCGAGAATCCGGATGCCGGCGAACACCACCTTCATGGCAAGGTGCTCCACGGTGCGGACGAAGCCGTTGCTGCGGGTCACGGGGCCGCCTCGGCCGGAAGGGCGGGTGAACCGGCCCGGGATGCCGCGAGGGTCGCGAAGGCGTCTTCGAGGCTCCTTGCCGCCGCATCCGGTCCGTATATTTCCTGGGCCAAGCGTCGGGAGGCCGCGAGTCGGGACTTATCCGGGAAGGCGCGGAACACGCCGGATACGGCTTCGGCCATCCGTTCCGGGTCGTCCATATCCATGGCCGATAGGGTGGGGAATATCCTGGCCAGATCGGCCAGGTTCCCGGTCCTGCTGGCGAGCACGGGTAACCCGCAGGATACGCCTTCTATGGCGGCCTTGCCGAACTGCTCCGCCTGACGGGCATTCTCCCCCGTGGGCAGGACCAGGACGGAGGCGCCTTCCAGGCTGTCCTCGAGCCGGCCATTGTCGACATGCCCGCGGAACTCGACCCTGGTTCCCAGGCCAAGGGCCTTGACCAAGGTCTCCAGCCGGAGCCTCTCTGGCCCGTCCCCGATGATGCGGAGCCTGAACCCGGGGAGGAGGGCCAGGCATTCCACCAGCAGGTCGACCCGTTTGAGGGGAATCAACCGGCCCACGTAGACCAGGCGTTTTTCCGCGGCATCGGCGTTGACCTCGCGGCGGGGCCGGATCCACAGGGGTATGACGAATATCCGCCCACCATAGCCCCAGGCTTTGACGCGCGCCGCGATCTCCTCCGTAGGGGCGACGCATGCGGGACAAGCGCGGAAAGCCGCCCGGACAAGGATCCGGAATGGCCAGGGAAGCCGCTTCGGGCGGTTCTCGGCGGTATAGAACACCACGGGGATGCCCATTCGGCGCGCCGCGCGCAGGACCTGCCAGGTGGAAAGGCACCAGGGCTCTTCCCAGCAGTAGATGATATCCGGCCTCAGGCGACGCAAGAGGGGTCCAAGTCCCACCCATAGGAAAAGCGAATTGCGCCCGGAAGCGCGGGTGTCCAGGGGGTGCATGGCCGGCCCGGCGGAGGCGGCCGTTCCCTCGTCAATGCCGGCGGGCGCGTCCCAATTGAAGGCGTATGCGTGCCCGAGCGAGCGGGCATTCCAGGCGCGCGGGAGGATCAAATCGACCCGGTGGCGCTGCCACCCCATGAAGGCGAGACGGTTTTCCCCGGCCGATAAGGGATGACCGATGACGGTAATGCGTTTACGCGGTATTCCAGGCTTGCCGATGGATCCGGTCCCCTCAGTCGGCACGCGTGCCGCCTGGAAAGGAAAACGGCGCTTCCACGGTCGGTAGGCCATCCCCCCTCGGAAGGAGCGAAGCCGGATCCTCGCCCATCCGTGACAAGGCGGATTCCGCCGCCGCCGCGGTTCGGGCCTCCTCCCGCATGGCGCGGTAGAACCGGGAGATGCAACCCATGGTGAACCAGAAGAAGATGTCCCCCGGCGGGGTATGAAGATGGGTGCCGGTCAGGTTCAGGACGGATAGCATGAAGATGATGGTGACCATCAGGCGCATCAATTCCGCCACATCCTTATCCTTGGTTCCGGAAATCACCTTCATGCCCCGGTAGAACCCGACGAAGACGATGGCGAGGAAGCAAATCAGCCCGGGGTAACCGATCTCGCCCAGGACAAGGAAATAATAGCTGTGTGCGTAACCGGTCGTGCCCTGGCCTTTTCCGAATGGGAAGACCAAGGATGTATACAGGATGCCCGTCCAGGTTTCCATGCGCTTCTGGACGCTGTATTCCTGGAGCGGATTGGCCAGCGCGGCCGTGCGATTGGTGATCATGGTCTGGGTCAGGTTGGCGCTTCGCTTGTTGAGCTTGGCCGAGATCGCCGCGTTCTGCGCGCCGGAGCCTCCGCTCCCGGAGCTTCCCTTGGCCGAATAGAACCCGAGCCCTCCGATCATCGCGATGATCAGGGTCCACTGCATCCAGGTCTTCTTCAGCCTCAGGTAGGTGGTGTAGAAGAAAATCCCCGCGACGGCGGCGAGCCAGTTCGTGCGCACGGTCGCTATCATGATCGGCGCGATTGACGAGACGGAAAGCATGAGGCCGAAAGGCTTGACGTTCCGGCCCTTGCAGAGCATCCAGTATATCCCGAGGACGAGAAGGATGGTCATTCCGTCCGACATGGCCGCCGGGGATACATAGGTGGAAAATGGGCGGACGACGCCATCGATCCGGAGGGTGGTGAAGGTGATGGAGTCGAGCCATTTCTGCTCGAATGAAGTGAACCCGAAAAGGATCTGGTTGATTCCGTACAATGCGGTGAAGAACAGCAGCCAGGAGGCGAAGCCGAATATGGCGCGCGTCTCCTTCAAGGTGGTGAGGACGTAACTTCCGGCGAAAAAGAAGAAAACGTAGAGCCCGTTGAACTTGAATCCGTAAAGGCCTCCTTGCAGATCCGACTGGGTGCCCAGGAAAACCTTGATGAAAAGGAGCAGGGTGTAGACCATGATCAGTATGGAGAATATGTCCTTGGATCGTTCCTTGTTCAGGATCCAAAGCAGTATCAGGGCCAGAATCAGGCCGCCCATCACCCCGTCCGAAATCAGCATCAGGTAATCCAGGGCCGGACGTTCGCTGACGAGGTAGTACATGCGGCGGAAGAGCGGGATGAACAAGGGCAGACAGAAAAGGTAGTACACGCCCACCTTCGGGTATTTGAGGGTCGGGATGAGGAAGAAGGCGATGCAGAAGATCGCCGTTTCCGCGCGCGTGGGAATATGCATCAAACGGTAGACGAATCCGTACCCGATCAGGGCCAGGAACGGGATGATGAGGTATTTGAAGAAGACGGTCTTCATCATGGGGACCCTGCCGTGCGGGCCTGCGCCATGCGGTAGAGGTCGAGGTAGGAGGACGCCACCGTGGCCGGCGAGAACTTCCGCGAGAATTCACGCCCTCGGCGGACCATTTCCTTCCGGGAGGATTCGTCCTTAAGGATCCGGTCCACCAGGGCCTCGGCCATTTCCGGGGGCGAGATGACCCCCGTGTCCCCGTCCCGGACCAGGTATTCGCTGCCGGGATGGGGAGCGGTAACCACCAGGCACGAGAAGGACATGGCCTCGATGATGCCCACTCCGAAGCCCTCGTAGCTGGAGAGGCAGAGGTAGATCCAGCTTTCCCGGTAGAGGCCCGCCAGTTCGTCCTGGGACAACCGGGTGTGGAAATCCACGCCGGCGTATTCGCGGCGGGCCTTGAGCTCGGAGATTTCCCTTTCGGGCCCCACGTAATTCAGCCTCAAGCCGGGGTGGTTCTTGCTTAGCCGTAGGAACAGCGCCAGGGCCTCCTCGCCGCGCTTGCGCGAACGCTGGGAGCCCAGGTATATCAGGCTCGGGAAAGGCGTCTTTTGGGGGGGCGCGGGATCGGGTTGGCCCGGCAACATGCAAGGGATCACCCGGTCGACCCCGGGAAGGTGGGCCGCGACGTGAGGCGAAATGCCCACGGTAAGGCGGCAGCGTCTCGCCTCCCGCCTTTCCATCCAATAGGAGAGTCCCTGGGCAAGCTTTCCCTTGAGGCTCGTTGCATGCCGGTATTCCAGGGCGGCCGTTCCGTAGAACGTGCGGACGAAGTTCCCCCGGTAGGTGAGGAAGCCTCCGTCGCCGTGGATGTGGACGGCATCGAAACCGCCCATGTCCAGCTTGCGGTACCATAGGGGATACCAGATACGCTTCAGGAAAGGCGCGACGCGCATCGCCGTCCTGAGCCCAGGCAATTCGATGGGGACCGCGCGGTAGCGGGCGTCTGCGGGCTGCGAGGTATGGGTGTAGACGGAAACCTGGTGGCCGAGGTCGGCCAGGGCATTGGCCAGGCGGTGCACCTGGATGGCCACTCCGGTATAGGTGTCGGGAGGCAGGTCCCGGTGCAGGAACAGGATCTTCACGGTTCCGCCTCGGCGAGGAAGGCGGTGGTAGCGCGGGCCACGGCGGCGGCGGTGAAACGGGCCCGGACGTTCGCTCCTTGGGCCTCGCGAACGGACCCGGCGTCCGCAAGGGGCAGGCCCGCCAGCATGACGGCCAGGGCTTCGGCGTCCCCTTGCCGGAAGGTGGTTTGCGGGAACAGGGTGAGTTCGGGAATATGCCCGGAATCGCTCCCCAGGGCGATGCATCCGCAGAGGATGCCTTCGATGAGGGACCGTCCTATCTGTTCCTTCCAATGGGGCCGGGTCAGGGAAGGCAGGATGACGTAGTCGCCGGCCTGGTAGAGCCGGCGGAGATCTTCGCCCTCCAAGGCGCCCAGATGGATCCACCGTCCGTCCGAATCCACCGGCAGGCTGGCCGAGAGCGGCCCGTTGCCGGCGCTGATCACGCGCAAGCGGGGGAAGCGGGGAAGGACCTCGCGCAATAGGGTAAGGCCCTTGGCCTCCACCATGCCGCCGGCATAGACCAGGACCAGGTCGCCGCCGGGTATGCCCAGGCCGCGCCGGAAGGCGAGCCTGCCCTCCGGTTCGCCGGGGAAGAAGAACGCTTCCGAACCCCAAAGGGGGATTACCCGGGTGGGTTTCCGGTAGCCGTTCCCCTTCAGGATCGCATCCGCTTCCCTGGAAGCGGCGATGCTCCGGGAGACCAAGGCCTGATTGATGCGCGTGGCGAGCCGGTGATGCCACCGGTAGTAGCTGGGCGAGGCGAGATTCTGGAGCGCGTAGCTGACGACGCGCACCGGCGGCCAGGCGATCCGGGCCATGAGGGCATGCCAGGCGAGGCTCGGGCGATCCATCTCGTCCATGATGTAGAGGTAACGCGGGCGGAACGCCCAAAGGTGGAATACGAGGGATGGGACCCAATATCGCGGGCTGCGTTCCGGAAGGTAGGTCACGGGCAGGATTTCGCAACCGATCTCCCTCCCTGGATCCGGTTCCCTTTCCCTTCCCGTCCTGATAGGATCGGGGTCATGGTCCCCGAAGCTTGTGGAGCCATGGGTCCAACGGTGGGGGGCCAGGACGCGCACGCGCATGGTCTTGGCCAATTCCAGGAAGAACTGGCGGTAACTGGGCACCACGGCGCCGGACCAGAGGATCAGGATTCTCACGGGGATTTGAGCCTCTTTATCTTGCCATATTGTACCACGCAGATGGCCCCGATGCATACCTGCTCCAGGAGCGCCACGATCATGGCCTGGCCCGCCGGGATAAGGCCCCGGAGGCGATCGCCCGCGGTCAGGCCGGGGGTCCGGAAGAGGTAGCTCAGGCATTCCTTCAGGTAAAGCGCGAAGTATTTGCGGCACCATGCGAAAAGGGTGCCGCGCGCGTCCCGATAATGGCGCACCCTGGCGTAGCTCCCGGGATGTTTGCCGTAGAGGCGGATTTCCGCGCGTACCAGGCGATCCTGGGTCGCATACGCCTTACGGAGCGCGCTGGCGAAATTGCGGGGGATGTGGGGATGCTCCACCACCAGATCCGGGCAAAAGGGGATCTCGCCCACGCGATCGAGGATGGTTAGCGCCAGATCCGTGTCTTCGCGGAAATTGACGGTAAAGCCCTCGTCGAATCCGCCCAGCGCCAGGATGTCCCGGACGCGGAATACCATGTTCGCGGTTGCGAAGGTGCCGCCGGTCGGATTGTGGAGCGAATGGGTGAAGGGAGGCTTGGGGCCGGGTGTGGGCCGCACCGCCCCTTCCACCGCGGCGGTCCCGGGGAACCGGTCAGGAATCGAGGCGAGGGCTTCGAAGTACTTCCTGTCCAGGATGCAGTCCGTGTCCGAGAATGCCAGCCACTCGGTGGCGGCCGTCCTCAGGGCATGGTTCCGGGCGTGCGCGGCCGACACATGCGCGAGCCGGTGCACGGTGATGTTGGCATGCGTTCCCGATTCCCGCAGGACCTCCCGGGTCGCATCATCCGAGCCATCGTCGACGATCACGAGCGGTATGAGCGAGGCGCCGTACTCGAGGTAGTTGCCCAGAAAGCGGCGGAGCAGAGCGGCCTGGTTATAAGTGGCCAAGGCCAGGGCTATCCGGGGCATCTTCAAACCGCTCCCCGTCCAAGGAGCACGGTGGGGAAGGTCGCCATCAGGATCTTCATGTCCATCAGGAAGGATGCATGCAGGGCGTAATGGACGTCCAGATCGACCATTTGGTCGAACTTGAGGTTGGAGCGGCCCCGCACCTGCCAGAGCCCGGTCATTCCTTGCGGCACGGTCATGCGGACCTTCTGGATCTCGTTGTATCGGCTCACCTCGCGCAGCAAGGGCGGCCGCGGACCCACGAGGGACATGTCCCCGCGCAGGACGTTCCAGAACTGAGGCATCTCGTCCAGGCTTGTGCGGCGCAGGAAGCGTCCCACGCGCGTGATGCGGGGATCGTTGCTGAGCTTGAAGGTGATGCCGCCGGACTCGTTGAGGTTGTCCAGTTCCCATTGCTTCAGGTGCGCGCCCACCCTCATGGTGCGGAACTTGATGAACTTGAAGCGATGCCCGTATTGGCCCACCCTGGTCTGCACGAAGAAGATGGGACCCCTGGAGTCCATCTTGATGAAAATGACCAGCAGCCAGAAGGTGCAGAAGAGGGCCAATAGCCCCAGCAAAGCGCCGACGATGTCCACCAGGCGTTTCAGGCCCTGGTAAACGCTATCCTCGATCCCTTTGCGGAAGGTTTGGCCCATAGGTTTCCAAAAGTCGCAGAGCGCAGGCTTCCGGAGCGAACTCCGCCCGGATTCCAGCGGCGACGTCTTTCATGTCGACGGAAAGCTCCGCTTCCCGGCGAACCGGTTGATTCCCTTGCGGAATGGATTGATTCCGCTGAATCCATTCTCTTATTTTTCGGCCCAGGATGGCGCTGTTTTCCACCGGAAACAGCATTCCCCGCCCGGGGCGGTCGATGATTTCCGGTATTCCGCCCACGTCGCTCCCCAACAGGAAACACCCCCTGGAAAGCCCTTCCAGGGCCGCGTACGGGTAGTTCTCCATCAAGGACGGCAGAATCAGGGCCCCGGCCCAATCGTAATGCCTGTGCATGAGGGAATGGTCGCAGGGGCCGGCGTATTCCAGGCGGTACCCCCGGCGCCCCGAACCGGCGCTTCCGTCCCTGTGGGATTGGAAGAAATCAATGCATTTGACGTCAAGTTCCCGGGTGGGCGGATACATGTGGCCCACCACCCGCAAGGTCAAGCCTTCCGAATCGGCACCCAATTCGTCCAGGGCCTGGAGCAGGACCTGCAGGCCCTTTCGGTGCTCGACCCGGCCCACGTACAGCAGGTTCCCCGGACGTTTGCTCTCCCAATCGATGGGTTCGTTCCAGAGTATGATCGGATTCCGGTTTACCCTTACTTCGCGGCCCAGCCTCAAGATCCTGCGAACGTAGTCGCCGGCCATGAATTCGCTGGGGGATACGACCAGGTCGGCGCGAAGGCACGCGCGGCGTTGCAAGCCGAGCAACATGCGCCGCTCGATGCGATTATCGGCGTAGGCATCCATCCAACCCGTATGCACACGGCAGGTCAGCCAGGGCTTTTTCGCGCCGGAAGGGCGGGGGAAGAAGGCGCCCTCGCCCGAGGTCTCCGGGAATTCCCAGGCGTCGAAGCCCGAAGGATCCAGGTTTTCCCGCAGGTAGGCCGCCGCGGTGCGGGCCCAGGTCAGGGCGTCCAGGTAATGGGGCAGGGTCCGGCGGTACCAGGCGCGATACGGGTAGAAAAGGCGCCCGGACGGGAAATGGTGGTTCAGCATGGCGACCCGGTGGACCGTGACCCCGCGACGCGTCGACACTTCCGCTTCCGGGCCGTTGCATACCACGTGGACCTCATGGCCTTCCCGGGCCAACAGCTCCGCGGCCGCGGCCGAATAGGTGGCGATGCCGCCCACATGGGTTAAGGGGGGGTATTCCCGCGACAGGATGCCGATTTTCACGCGCCCTCCGCCGCGGCCCGCCAGGACGCGATCAGTTGCCCTGGGATTCCGGATCGCCTGGAGCGGAGATAGCCGGATTGGGCCCGCAAAGCCTTCTTTCCTTCTCCCATGCAATGGGCCCTCAATACCCTCAGCAAATCCTCCTCATCCCCGGGGCGGGCCGTCAAGGATCCCGTGATCGCCGCCACGGCCTTCATTTCACCGGTCGCGGAACCGATGCAATGGAGGCCGGCGGCCATGGCTTCGAAATAGACGTATGGGCTGTTCTCCCATAAGGACGGCGCCACCAAGGCCGTGAAGCGCCGGAACAGCGCTGGGCGCGCATCCGGGGCGCAGGGGGATTCCCAGGTCACCCGGGGCCTTAGGGCCGGCGGCAGGGATTCGATCAGGTACCGCACCGAGGCGGAATAGGGACCGGGCGCGGCCCCGCCCACCAAGGTGAGGCTGCAATAGGGGCGTTCCGCGGCCAGGCGCAGGAAGGCACGCACCAGTACGAGCACCCCTTTCCGTTCTTCCACCCTTCCCAGATAGAGGAAACGATCCGGTTCGATCCGGGTCGGCCGGGGGGCATTGCGTTCCGCGACGGCCACGGGATCCTCATCGGCGGCGCGCCAATCCGCATCCTGCTGGCCGGCCAGGCCAGAGGCGGCCGCCAGGGCGGGTATCGCCTCCGGTACCTCCGGCGGTAAGGGGGCCCCGGGCATTTCCGGAGGCAAGGGATTGGGCACGTGCGTCCATGCCGTGAGCCAGGGAAGCTTTTCCTTCACGAATTCGGCGGACGGCACGGTGATGCGCGCAGCGCGCTCGAGGCAATCCCGTTCGCGCCATGCGCCCAGGCGGGCGGCCCACCGGGCCCACAGCCCGGAAGGCTCCGAAGCCACCAGGAAATTGGGGGTATGCACGCGCAGGATGCATCGGTCGCGCAGGGCGGGATTCCGCAAGGCGAAAAAGCCGTACCCCAGGAAGTCGCAGAACTCGTAGACCCGGCCCGGCCCGTCCCCGGCCTGCAATTCCGAATCCAGCCAACGGGCATGCTCCCAAAGCACGTTCTCCTGGTAGCCCATGCGGTAGGCCAAACCGCGCAGGGGCCGGCGCAGGCATGGCCGGCGGCCGATGGGGGAGGCCCTTTCATGTGGATAGGCGCCTGGATTATGGGAATAGATTCGGGCGGCGAGGCCGGCCTCCCGGCAGGCCTCCAAGGCAAGGCGGAGGTAGGTGCGGATGCCTCCGCCGGCGGCGTCGGGCGGTTCGGAATCGATGAAAACGACTTCCATGTCAGGGTATCCCGCGGCCGAGGAGGGGCGTCAACGGATCCCGCTCCCGGCCGGCAGCTTGCGCTCCAGGTACCAGGAGACGGGCCGGGGAAGGAACTTGTGCATGGCGGCCAGGATCCGACGATCGTCATCCTTGGGCTTGAAGAGGAAAAGCGTCAGGGTGAGATAGGCCACGCCGGAAACCGCGCAGGCGAAAATCAACCTGACCGCGCGCGCTCCCAGGAGGAGGTCGAAATCATGGCCGGTCCAATCCATCAACACCATCTGGGTGGGCTGGAACAGGGTGAAATAGCCGGTTTCGATCTTCAGCAGCCAGGACATTGCCACGCACATCAGGGCGGTCGCGCCCGCGCACTTGAGCCATGCCGGCCATGGGATGGGCAGGTCCATTTTGCGCGTGGTGAAGATGAATCCGCCGATCACGCCCAGGGAGGTGGTGAAGGAATAGCAGAACGCGGCCCCGCGGGCGCCGTATTTCGGCACCAGCCAGAAGCATAGGGCTATGTTGAGGACGGCCAGGACGGCCCCGTATTTCAGGATGAAATTCTGGCGGTTGCTGGCGTAGATGACCGCGGAGCCCGGCTGGGCGAGGGATGAGAGCAATGCTCCGGCGCACAGGATCTGGAAACAATCCTTGGCTTCCGAATAGGCGTGGCCGTAGAAGATGACGATGAGCTCATAAGCGGCCAGGAAGCAGATGGCCACGGTCGGGAAGACGATGAAGGCCGAATAGCGCAGGGCGTGATGGTAGGTCTTCTTCATCTTCTCGGTCTCGTTTCGGCCGTGGTGCTCGGCTGAGAGGGGAAGGAGGATCCGCCACATCAGATTGGGGAGGGTGCCGGTGAACTTGACGATCAGGTTCTGGGCCAGGTTGTAATAGGCGATTTGCGGCGCGAGGCAATAGCGCCCCAGGAAATAATTCTCGGATCGGGACCAGACCACCAGATCCACGAAATGGATGCCGATGGCGGACTTGTTATAGGCCAGGATCTCCTTTTTCCAATTGCCGTCGGAAGGCTTGAACTTGAACCATCCCTTGAGGAGGCCTTCGCGGCGTGCCGCATAATAGAAGAACCCCAGGTTGACGACGGAAAAGAGCAGGTTGATCCCGAAGAGGGAGATGAGCCCGTATCCCTTCATCATGACGTAAACCTTGAGAAGCAGGGCCGCGGGCGTGACGGTCAGGGAGTGGACGGTCTGGTACCGGAAAACCTGGGCCCCCTCGAGGGTGGCGGAGAAGATGGCCGTCTGGATGCCCGGGGTGATCGCGATGAAGGCCAGCATGAAGATCCACTTCTGGTCCTTGGAGAAATAATGGTCCGCGATGGAGGACGCGTAGCAAAGCAGGGCGATGGTCGTGACGATGGCGATGGCCAGCTCGATATAGAAGATGTAACGGACGGCGGAGAGCACGTCGGCGTCCCGGCCCTGCGATCGGAATTGGGCCGTGAACTTGGTTATCGAGGTGATGAACCCCAGGGAGATGATGACGGAAACCGTGCCCGCGAACCAGGAAACCTGGTGGAAGATCCCCAGGTCGTTGGGTCCAAGGGAGCGGGCCATGACCACGGAAGCGGCCATTCCGAGCACGAAGGATACCGCATTGGAGCACAGGAAATGGACGATGTTCCGGGCGACATTGCGGAGGGTGACTGACATGGCGGCTTAGGGGTAAGGGGTCGGCATCGCGGCCTAGTCCTTCTTGGCCAGGTAATTATGGTAGTAGTGCTTATAGTACCCGTAGGAGCTATAGCCCTTGGTGATGTCCACGTCATTGAGGATGCAGCCCAGTACGCGGGCGTTCACGTTGCGGAGAGCCTGCAGGGTGCGGGCGCTCACGGCCAGGCTGGTCTTGTTGGCGCGGATGACCAGGACCACGCCGTCCAGCTTGGTCGCGAGGATGGCCGCGTCCGTGACGGCGATGACCGGGGGGGTGTCGAAGAGGATGTAGCGGTAGCGCTTCTTCAGCTCTTCCAGGAAGTGGTCCATCTTCTTGGAACCGAGCAGCTCGGCGGGATTGGGCATGTAGGCGCCCGCCGTCATGACCTTCAGGTTGGTGCCGGGGATCTCGCGGCAAACCTCGTCAATTGTATTGGTGCCGGCGAAAAGCTCGCCGAAGCCCGGACCGCGATCGAATCCGAACAGGTGATGGTTCACCGGGCGTCGCAGATCGGTGTCGATCACCAGGGTAGGCTCGCCCTGCTGGGCGAAGGAAAGGGCCGTATTGGCCATGGTCAGGGACTTGCCCTCGCCCGGGCCGCTGCTGGTGATAAGAAGGGTCTGGATCGCCTTGTCCGGACTGGAGAATACGATGTTGGTCCGAAGGGAGCGGTAGGCCTCCGCCACGACGCTTTCCTCGTTCTGCGGTCCCATCATCAAGCCGGGATACTTGTTGCGTATCTGCTGCTTCTTGCCCTTGGTGAAGGTGCGCTTCACCTCCAGGTCCGACTTCTTCGGATTGATGTGGGGGATGGTGCCCAGCAGGGTGAGCGCCAGTTGCTTCTCCACGTCGTCCGGGGACTTGACCGTATCGTCCATGAATTCGCGCAAGATGCTCAGGCCCACGCCTATGGCGAAACCCACCACCAGGGAGACCATGTAGAAAACGATATCGCGGCGGGGCACCGGTTCCGTGGGCACCTGGGCCGCGTCCACCAGCTTGAGGCCGCCCGACTTGGATTCCATCTGGATTACCGCGTCCTCGAGGCGTTCCGAGAGGCGTTGGTTCGTATTGATGTACCGCGCCAGCAGGTTGTCTATCTGGGAGAGTTCGAATTCCTCCTGGCCCACCTTGGGATGGCCTTCCCGGTAATTCACGATGGCGCGCTTGAACGCGTCCAGGCGGGCGCGCTTCATGTTCATTTCCGATTCGGAAGTGGCCAGCTCCTTGCGGATCGCCTGCCACTGGTTCAGCATGCCTATGTCCTGCTGGGTCTCGCTGCCCTTGGTGAGCTTGACCATCCGGCTTTCCAGGGCGGCCATGTCCACCACAAGCTTGCTGTCCGGCGTCAAGGCGATGCCCAGGCGCATCATCTTCTCCTTTTCCTTCTCCAGGATCTTCATCTGGGTGCGGAGGGAGTCGACCGTCTTCTCGTTTCCGCCGGAAGCGGGCTTATTGATGGTGTTGTCCAATGACCGGAAATAGCTGCGCTTGGCCTCCAGGTTGGCCTTGTCCAGCTCGAACTTGACCAGTTCGTCCTGGTAATTCTTCTCCAGCGCCGCCAGGCCGGCGGCGTCGCCGATGCTCTGGAGGCTCGAAATGTCCGACTTCTTGTTGCGCTCCAGCTGGATCTCGTCCCGCTTCTTGATGCAGACCTCGATCTGCTCCTTGATGGCGTTGATGGCCTTGTTGGCCTCTTCGTTCTCCACCTTCCGGCAGAACACGATCAGGCTGTCCGTCGCGGTCTTCGCGAGGGCGAAGCTCAAGGCCGCCGAATTGGTCTTGCTGGTTATCGTGATGAAGGACTCCACGCTGCCTTCGTTCACGCTGATGTTCGCGGCGATGTAATCCTTCTGTTTGGACGTGATGCCCGCCTTCGCGAGATCCGGCGAGGTGGCCTGCACCATCCGGTCCAGGAACGCCCGGCTCTGGAAGATGGCGCGGTAGAACCCGATGTTCTTCTGGCTCCCCTGATTGTCCACCAGCACCGATGCCGGGTTGACCTGCTTCTCGTCCATCACCAACTGCGCGGAGGTGATATAGAAGTCCGGAAGCCGCTTGATGAACCACCAGGTGGGCCCCAGGAACGCCGCGATCGAGAACAGCAGGATGTATCGGCCCTTGACCAGGATCCGGAAATAATCGCCGAACGCGAGTTCGCGCTGTCCTTTGGCGGGTTCTCTCATTTCTTGAGCACCGATGATATCACGAACCAGGCCGTGAGGAGGGCTACGATGTCGCGCGTCATTTCCAGGGTCTTGGTCCAGGTTATGGTCTTGGCGTACACGATCATCATGTCGCCTTCGGAGAGCAGGGGCAGGTCATCGGTCTTGCCGTCGTCGATGAACTTCTGCATGTCCAGCAGGAAGTCGGCCTTCTGGCCGCCCGGGCTGCTGATGATCCGCACCTTGGACATGTTGGCGTCGGTGGCGGGCCCACCGGCCAGGTAGAGCATATCGAAAACCGAAGCCGACTCGCCGATGGGGTAGAAGCCGGGCTTCTGGACGGAACCGAGGATCTTCACGTACTTGGATTTCTTGGACGAGAGCAGGATGATGCGATCGCCGTCCATGAGGGAGGGAAGCAGGGTCAGGTCGCCGGAGTTCAGGAACTTCTGCAAATCGTAGTAGCTGGCGTTCTCATCGCCCTGGTTCTTGTGGACGATCTTCACGCGGTTGAGATCCGCGGTCTCGACGCTTCCTCCCGCAGCCAGCAGGACCTCCTGGAGGCTGGACTTGGGCGGCACCATCACCAGGCCGGGCTTCTTCACCTGGCCGAGGATGTAGAGGGTGATGGGGTTCTCGGTCATCACGCTCACCAGCACCATGGGAGACTCGACCACCTTGGCCAGCTTGTAGGTCAGGATGTCCTGCAGTTCGCTGGTGGTCTTGTCGACCACCGAGATGTCCTGGTAGAGCGGATAGTCGATGGTCCCGTTGTCGTTCACGCGTACGATCTGGGAAAGATCCTTATCGTTCTTGACCACGATGTTCAACATCATCCCGGACTTTATCACGGTAGCCTGAGCGAACGCCGCGCCGAGCAGGAACAACGCCATCAAAAAGCGGATCGTCCTCGGAAGGGGGTTTCCGATCATCGATCCGGGATGGGCGTTACGGAGGTTCTTCATGCTGGGATTATACGCCATGGATCACCTCTGCCTAGGCCGGCCTGAATACAAAGGGGGATTTCATCTCCACGGGCCCGCCGGAAGAGGGCGGGAAAATCCAACGTTTGATGCGACGCAAGAGCTCGGCCGTGAAATCGGGATCATCCAAGGTGGATTCGGAACGCAATATGGAGGCCGCCGATACGGTGCCATCCTCTTCGATAACCATAACAACGGTCACCTTGCCTTCCAGGGTCGGATTCGATTTCAGCCTTTCTTCATAGAGCATGCTGACCATGGATTGTTTTTTACTGATGAAGGTGGCCACGTCCGTCGGGCTGCGGTTGCCGATGAATTTA
Organism: Fibrobacterota bacterium; assembly: GCA_028287465.1. GTDB lineage: Bacteria > Fibrobacterota > Fibrobacteria > UBA11236 > UBA11236 > Chersky-265. Next base: position 13,629 of record JAQBPO010000098.1, on the reverse strand, counting down.
GGGGAGCGATCCATCGCTTCCGGTTTTCCGGCGTCCGCCACTCCCATTTTCGTCAACAGGCCGCTTTTGGCGTTTTCGAACCCTTTTACCATCTTATCGAGTCCGCTGGTGGCGGCGATGTCATCCCCTTTGGAAGAGGGGGGAGGGGTGCCGTCCTGGTTGAAATCGCCCTTCTTGCCGTCGAATTTGGTCAGACCCTCGATATTGTCCAGTTTCGAGTCCAGGTCGCCGAAGCCGGCGAACTTGTCGCCCCCGCCGCCGGGCGCGCGGCCCACCGTCTTCCCGGTGGTCCCGGGTCCCTTGCCGGAAAGGATGGAAAGCACGGCGGCCTTGGTGATGCGCTCTTGCACCTGCCCTATCTGCTCCGTGACCGTTCGGCGCGACCTCTCGATCCGGCCCAGGGCCGAAGCGTCGCCGGGGGAACCCGGAATGGGCCTGCGTTGGCTACCGGTTCCGCCCTTGGGGGCTTCCGGCTTGGGCGGGGCCTTCCCGGGCGGCTTCAGGGGCATGATGATCTTGGAAACGCGGTCGGAAAGGTCTTCCAGGGAGGGCTTGTCCAGGCTGCTGTAATCGATCGAGCGTATGCCCACCAGGATCAGGATGAACAGCAGCAGGCAGGCCGTGAAACTGGTGATGGATGGGACATCGATATGATCGAATATGCCGCCCCTGTACCCGCGCTGGGATTCGTCCGGCGGCCTCGGCTTGGGCTTTTCCTTCAGGTCAGTCGACATCTTTTTTATTCACCGCCAGCGAGAAGCTGCTGTACCCGTTGTTGCCGCAGGTCGCCAGGACCTTTTGCAGGAGCCAGTAGGGGATGAGCCGATCGCCCTGGATGACCAGCTTCCCGCTGAACTGCACGTTCTTGTCGTACTCGGAGATTTCCTCGGTCTGCTTGCGCTTTTCCTCCAGGAAGCGGGCCAGCCCAGGGATGTCGTTCCCCGGGCGTTCCTGCTCCTCGTTCACCACGGCCACGGGCGTTCCCTCCACCAGGATATGCTTGGCGCTGATGGCGATGTTGAGCATCTGCTCCGGTTTGGATTTGGAACTGCTCATCGGCAGTTCCAGGTTCTTCGACGGGGTTACGATATCCCCCTCGGTGGAGAAATTCTTCAGCAGGAAGAACACGAGCACGGTCAGCACGTCCACGAGGGACGTCATCTGCGGTTTCGCGAATTCGTTCGCGCCACCTTTCCGCCTGGAGCGGCCCAGTTTCATAGGAGTCCTCTCCTATGACATGCAATGCGCGTGGAGTCCTCCTTCGCGAACTCCCTAGCGAATTGCCGATAGCTTTGCCCTGCGATGAGCGTGGAGTTCGCATCTGCGAACTCCATAGCGAATTGCCTCTCTCTCATTGGTATAAACCTCCGGAGAGCAGGATGTTCGGGAACTTCTGCTCGCGCATCACATCCATGGAGGTGATGATGTCCTGATAGACGATGTTCGAATCGATCAGGAGCACCACGTTTTCGGAAGTGGGGTATTCGTCTTTCAGCTTCTTCATGAATTTGGCCAATACGGGAAAGTCATAGCCCTTGGTTCCCTTGGGGATGGGGTCCAGCTTCCGGCCTTCCCCGATGACCTGGAAGCCGTTCTCGGAGATGACCACGGTGATGTCCACCTCCGGCAGCTTCTCCTTCTGCTCCGTGGTATCGGGCGCCTTGGCCTCGTCGCCGGCGCCTCCTTGGGACGGGGGCAGGTTGAATTTGATCACGGCCAGCTGGGTGAACACCACCATGGTCACGAGGAAGGAAATCAGGATGATGAGCATGTTCATCATCGGGGTCATGTCCAAATCGATGGGCGCGGCATCGGCCGCCCCCCCTCTGGACGTGATTCCCCCGCGCTTTTTACCTCCCGAAGACGGGCCCGAAACCGATCCGCTCATCCTGCCGCCTGGCCTCCGGGACCCGGCGCGGCCCGGCGTTCCGGGTTGGCCTTGCGTTGGGCGTTCAGGAAGTTCACCAGGCGCAGCACGGTCTCATCGATTTGTTCCAGCAGGTGGTTGGCCTTGGAACCCAGCCAGGTAAAGGCGGCCATGCATATCATGGCGGAAATCAGGCCCAAGGCGGTGGCATTGAGGGCCAAGGTGATGCCTCGGGCGAGCAATTTGCTCTTTTGGGACGGGTCGGCGGATTCCAGGGCCGAAAAGGCTTCCTGCAACCCGAAAATGGTGCCAAGCAGGCCCACCAGGGTGCAAAGGTTGGCCAACAGTCCCAGGTAATGGGTTCTTTTCTGCAGGCGAGGGACTTCCCTGAGGGCGACTTCCTCCAAGGCGTCCTTGATTTCCTCGGCCGTGGACGCCTGCTCGTATTTCCAGATCCCGGCCTCCAGAATCAATCCCAGCGGGGTCCCGGTCTGGCTGCAAAGCTTGCGGGCCTCCGCCACCTTCTCCTTGCGGATGAGGGCCGTGGTATCGGCCAGGAGTTTCTTGGAATTGACCCGGCACTTGATGAAAAAGAACCAGATCCGTTCGAAAATCACGGAACAACCCAATCCCAGCAAGCCCAGGATCAGGTATTCGACGGCGCCACCCTCGTCGACGAATTTGGCAATTTTCATCAGGATTTCCATAAAACCTCAGGCTTTTAAAAGATCGCGTTTCGGGTCTAGTATACCGTTTCTTGATTTTTTGATGCAATATGCGCGCGTACGGATTGTGCGAATACCGTGGAATTGACCGACGAATGACCGGCAAATCGTTGGGAGTCGATATAGGACAAGGGGTTAGGGGGGGGTATGCGGTGAGTTGGGGTGGGAATAGAGGGGCGGCTATGGCTCGCGGCCAGCCTTACCTAACCGCGAGCCTTGATGGCTCGTCTTAAAACCATTCAATTCCGCTTCCAAGGGGCTAAGACGGCTAAGACCACCTTCCCATCTCCAGTATCCTGATTTCCAACCCCACCGACCTAGGGTCCAAGGGCCTCAGGTGATGTTGTTATTTCTTACGTTTTCCCGCAAAAACCCTGCATTTTCTTCAGGGGTTCCCTTGTGGATTCGGGCCGGTGACTATATATTGCTAACCATCGGACACGGTTCCCCACCGGTTTTTAAGGAAGGATTTATGAAGAAGATTATCGCTTTCCTGCTCCTCGGCTTTGCCACCATCGCCATGGCGGGATCCAAAACGGAGACCACCACGGTCACCCGGATCAAGTCCGGCGGCGCCGCCATTTACAAGTCGGAGGCTTCGGATGAAGGCGACAAGATCGCGGATATCGGAACCGGCGACGAAGTCACCATCCTCAAGCAGGGCAAGGCCCGCTCGCTGATCAAGACCTCCGGCGCCATCAAGGGCTGGGTCGACAACGGCACCGTGGAAAAGGTAAAGATTTCCAGCGGCGGCTCGCATAACCTGAAGGACGTCGAGGTCGTCGGCTGGCTGGACAATCCTTCCGCCGTGTACATCTTGGACAATACCAACCCGGATTTGAACGCTTTGCCCATCGACCGCAATTTCAACAATGAAATCGTCGAGAAAAAGGATCGTGAAGAAGTTGAGCGCACCTACGACGAGAACTAAGTAGATTAAATGTATCGGGCGGCTGGGCTGGACCTGGACCGCTGCAGGGAAGGGCCTCTTTGGAGGTCCTTTTTTTTATGCCTGGTTTTTCCCCAGGCGCGGGGTGGGGCGGGCCCGGCCCGCCTGAATCCTACCAGCCTTCCTGGCGGATCCCCTTTTCCCCGATAAGGGCACGGATCTCGCCCTTCAGGTCCGGAAGTCCGGCGCCCGTGATCGCCGAGGTCTTGACGATCTGGCAGCCTTCCTTTTTCCAGCGCTTGTCCAGCTTGAAGTCCCCCAGATCGGCCTTGTTGAGCACGATGAGCTTGGGTTTGGTAAGCAGCAGGGGATGGAACTTCTCCATTTCCTTGCGCAGGATCTGATATTGGCCGTAAGGGTCCTTTTCGCTGCTGTCCAGTACGTAGGCCAGGCAGAAGCTGCGCTCCACGTGGCGCAGGAACTGGTGCCCAAGGCCCTTGCCTTCGGCCGCGCCCTCGATGAGACCGGGAATGTCGACCAGGACGAAACTCTTTCCCGGAGCCACGCTTACCAGGCCGAGAACGGGCTTGAGGGTGGTAAAGGGGTAATCCGCGACCTTGGGCGTCGCCGACGATAGCTTCCGGATGATGGAGCTCTTTCCCGCATTCGGGAATCCCACCAGGCCGCAATCGGCCACCAGTTTCAGCTCAAGCATGAGCTTGCGGGATTGGCCCGGCGTACCGGGACCGCATTTGCGCGGCGCACGGTTGGTGCTGCTCTTGAACGCGGCGTTTCCCAGGCCTCCCTTCCCGCCTTCCGCCGCCATGTAGGTCTGATCGGGATCCTTCAAATCCGCAAGGAGGTCCCCTGTGACCAGATCCTTGACCAGGGTGCCGACCGGGACGTTGATCACAACGTCTTGTCCGCTCCTTCCGGTGCAAAGGGAGGGCGCTCCGGGCCCGCCCGCGTCCGCCCGGAAGATGCGCTTGTTGCCGATATCGTACAGGGTGTGGATTTCCGTCGTTGCCTTGAGGATGATGTGGCCGCCGCGGCCGCCATTGCCGCCGCTGGGGCCTCCGAGGGGGACGAACTTTTCCCGCCTGAAGCTGATCATGCCTTTGCCGCCATGCCCTGCATGGACTTCCAATTTGGATTCATCTATGAACATGGCGCTAAATTTAGTAAACCATGCCCCCGCGAAGCGTCCGCCGCGGACGCAAAGCGTGTGCCATTCGATCCAATCGAGCGGTTCCAGTGCCCCTGAAGGCCGGATTCCCCCGCTCCCGGGACTCCAGGGCTTGGCTTACCGGATATCACCGGTTTTTGTTTTTATCGGTTGAGGCCTCAAAATGTCTACGTTCCAGGGAAACCGGAAGGGCACGGTAGCCTGGAAGCCTTAAAGGACGGGGCTCCCGGCCGTAATCACTATCGAGCTCGACCGTATCCTTTCCATCCCGTTCCCGGCCGAGCATCGCGGTCGGCTTGGCTGTCAGATTGACAATTCCAATCCAGGCGCGGCAACGGAGTGTGTACGATCTGTATGGAACAAATGATTCCAGGATCTTGAGAGGTTTGATACCCGTTGTTAACTTGATCGCAGACATGGCGCACGGATTTCAGATCCGTCAGGGGACACACCACAACACGGAGTTGCCATCGATGTCGAAGAAAAGATTCGTTACGACCGGCGAGATAGCCAAGATCTGCGAAGTAAGCCCGAAGACCGTCATCGCCTGGATCGAGCGCAAGCAGTTGCGCTCGTTCCGGATCGGAAGGGGTCCCCGCAAGGTTACCCTCGCCGATCTCTATGACTTCCTCGGTTCAAGGAACTTCCCGATCGCTTCATTGGAAGAATTGACCCGCATGCTGGAAGAGCAGTCGACCCGGGAAGAGCTGGTTCCGGCGGTCTGAGCCTTTTGACCGAACAGGGTGATCGGAAGTCCGATCACCGTTGACCGGCAAGCGATGACCGCGGATCCACCGGATCCGGATTATCGCGAGTTTTCAGCCCGTACGTGCCAGACCTGATCCGCCTTTACCGTCCGCGTTCTCACCGGTTTGCCGCATTTCCTTGGTATTGATCCCGAGCTTCTTCATCTTGTTGTGAAGGGCGGTCCGGGTTATTTCCATCATCTTGGCGGCGTCGGAAACGCTCCACTCGCATGCCTTCAGCTTCGCCATGACGTAGTCGCGCTCGATTTTCCGCAAATGGCTTTTCAGGCTGGGGTAAGTCTGTTTGTCCAACGCCACCACCAGGGGCTGGGCGAGTTGTGGCGATCCCGATCTCAGGCACGCTTCCACCTCGGCCTTGCTGATTTGCGGGCCCTTGGCGAAGGAGATGGCGCGTTGCATGATGTTCTCGAGTTCGCGGATATTTCCCGGATAGGAGTAATTGGAGAGCACCTCCAGTGCCTCGTCGGTTACCCCCACCTTGGTCGCGCTGCGCTTCTGGTGCTTGGCCAGGAAGTGGCGGACCAGCAGGGGGACGTCCGCTATACGGGACCGCAAGGTCGGCAGGTTGATGGGGATCACGTTGAGCCGGTAGTACAGGTCTTCCCGGAAATGCCCCTGCTTGATGGCTTCTTCGAGATTGCGGTTGGTGGCGGCGATCACGCGCACGTTGACGTGCCGCACCTTGTTCTCGCCTACCCGGCGGAATTCCCCTTCCTGGAGGATGCGCAGGAGCTTGGTCTGGCTACGGAGAGGGATGTCCCCGATCTCGTCCAGGAATATGGTGCCGTTGTCCGCGACTTCGAACAATCCTTCCCGATCCGCGAGCGCGCCCGAAAAGGCGCCTTTCGCGTGCCCGAAAAGTTCGCTTTCGATCAGGCCTTCGGAGATGGCGCAGCAATTCACGATCACGAATCCGTGCGCGGCCGCGGCCAGTTCGGCGCTGTAGATGGCCCTCGCCACCAGTTCCTTTCCGGTCCCGCTCTCGCCCCGGATGAGCACGTGCCCGCGCGAGTGGCGGGCCTTTTCGATGAGGCGGAAGACTTCGGCCATCTGCTCTGATGAGCCGATGATGTTCTGGGACGCGTATCCGCTTTCTCCGAGCTTGGCGAGAGGGCTGCCTTTGGGTCGCGCCACCTTCTCGAAGGTCTTGGCCAGGGCCGCGTGCAGCTGATCCGGGTTCACGGGCTTGAGCAGGTAATCGTCCGCGCCGATGGTCTGGGCCTTGCGCGCCACGTCGTAGGAGCCATGCGCCGTGAGTATGAACACCGGCAGGTCGGGCTGCACCTGTTTGACCCGGCGGACCAGGGCGAACCCGTCGATGCCGGGCATGACCAGATCGGTGATGATGAGGTTGAACTTCCTGCGCCCGAGCTGTTCCAGGGCCTCCTCGCCGTTCTGGGCGAGATGCACGTCGTAACTGGCGGCGGTGAGGATGTCCTTCAGGTAGAAGGCCGTGATTTTCTCATCGTCGACGATGAGGATGGAAAGGTTATCCATGGGGGAGGGCCGCGTTTTCCGTTTTCATTCTGATTCCATCAGGCGGCCAACCAATATAGCCAACCGGAGCCGAAAAAACTCGATGGAACCGGCCCTGGCCCGTCCCGGACAATCTAACCCGCGCCTTGCCAGCTGCGGACCAGTTCCGCGTAAATCTTGGGGTAATTGTTCAAGGTGGCCTTGTCGAAGGCGGCCAGGCCGCAACGCGGCCGGATGGACAGCCGGGTACCATTGGGCAGGGCCACCTGGCGGTTCAGGTTGTCCTGGAATTTCTTCAGGATCTTGGGCGTGGCGTCCAGGGTGGTCATCGGCAGCACCACCAGGAAACGGTTGAAGGTCAGGTAACCTACGAAGTCCGACTCGCGCAGGAATTTCCGGAGGTCGCCGATGAGCACGTTCTGGAGGCCGCGCAGGGCGTCCCCGTGGGTTTCGTGGCCGGCCTTGTCCTCCGGCAGGCCCTGGAAGGAAATCAGCATGGCGCTGAAGGGCAGATCGTAGCGCATGGCCCGGCTCACTTCGGACTTGATGAAGAAATCCAGCACCGCCTTGACGTAGACTCCGTGGGGGAGCTCCTTGGACATGTGCTTTTCCCGGCGCGCGGCCATTTCCTGGCGGGCCCGTTGCATGACCTGGTTCCCGACGTCCCTGGCCACGGTTTCCGGATCGAGGCTTTCCTTGACCTGGCCCATCACGTCTTCGAGTTCCTTCTCGTCCGCGAACATCTCCAGGAGGAAGTGGACCTTTTCGGCTTCGCTGGAGCCGGAGTCCCGCAACTGCGCCAGGGCCGCCTTTCCCTTCAGGTCGGTGATGGAGCGCTGCATGCGCATGCGCAGCTTCTGCTGCCCCATGGTCTTGAGCTCCTCGGAAATCCCCTTCTGGTTCAGCTCCTTGTTGACTTCCGCCTCCATCTGGTGGAGCATGGAGGTCAGCTTGACCGCCTCCTTCGGATTGCTTTCCATGCGGAATCCGGCGGCTTCGCCCGCCTTTTCCACGAAATCGGCCAGGGACTGGATCATCTCTTCGGCCGAGCCCTCCCGGTTCACCTTTCGGGCCTCGCTGGCGAGCACGATCAGCTGGGCGGCCTGCTGGGGATTCTCCTGCAGTTCGCGCAGCAGCTCCTCATGGCTAATTCCCAGGCTGTTGCCGGCCTTCAGGAACTCCTGGTAGCTCTGGTCCGCCCCCAGGATGGAGTTCAGTTCGGAAAGCAGGTTGAAGAATTCGATGAGGGGAACGCCCTGTTTGATCAGGTCCGTGCGGAACAGGTTGAGCACCTGCTGCAGATGATGCCGATCGGGGACGATGCGCTGGACCACCTGGGCCATCCGTTTGGGGTTGCCCTTGCATTTCTGGTATTCCGCCATGACCAGTTGCGCGGCGGTCTGCACGAAAATCTCGTCGGCCGCGTCCGCCATCCGCGTTGCGTTCTGGGCGGCATTCTGGGCGATCCTGCCCTGCTCGGCGGTCTTGGGCGCGCCAGGGGCGGACCCGTTTACGCCTCCCGGTCCCGAGAGGTGCTGGGCGATTCCCTGCTGGGCCTTGACCGCCTTCAGCAGTTCGGTGCGCATATTGTACATGCCCGCCAGGAGATCCTCGATGGGCACGTTCCCCTGGCCGGCCTCGGATTTGAACGCGCCCACCACGTTGAGCAGGCTTTGCTTGAGGGCGTTGGCCTCATGTCCGGGAGCGCTCCCGATGGAGGCCTTCATGATGGCGTCCGGCAGGGCGGAAGGGGATTCCAGAACGCGTAGGAGGCTGAGATTGGCGTTCATCTCCTGGGCGGTCAGGTGGCCTAGTACAACGCGCATTGCGGCATCGTCGAATGCGCTGCGTTCCCCCGTCCCTCCGTTACGCCGGAGTTCGCCGGAAAAGGTTCCGCTCGGGTCTCCGGCCTCCCCGTTCTGGCCGGGTGGCCGCGCCGCGCCCTGCGTCACGATCGAGTCGCCCTCCTTCACGGTCTGCAGGGAGACGTTGTTGACGTTGAAACAGGTGACGCCCTGATTGGTGAGGTAGGCCAGGAAGCGGGCTGCATCCGCATGGGTCAGGCTGCATGCGTCCAGGAACCGCGAGAAATCCAGGATGGAAACGGGTTGGTTTACGGTGATGGATTCGATCCCGAAGCGGCGGAGGTGATCCGCGATCCTCCGGTTGTTCGGCTGGTAAACCAGATCGATATGGCCGATATAGTAGCCGAACTCCTGGAAAAGCAGGGATAGGGAGGGCTCCCGGCCCAGGCATTTCTGGAGGGCCTCGTAGACGCGGGGGATGGTTTCCTGGGCGGCGGGATGGTCGAACGCGTAGGCTACGGTCCGCTGGTAAAAGAGGTTCCAGACCCTCACCAGGAATTCGGCGTCGGCGCGGCTGAAGCCCTTGGGATCTTGGTTCATGGGACGTGGATATTTTATCCCTTTCCCGCGGCATCCGCCACCTAATCCTTGATCCGATGAGGCTTTACCGATATCCGGATCGGGATCCGCGTGGGCGCTTAATGCTATAATTGGAGGCAACCATGACCCAGGCCCGCACTTTACCGGATTTGACCGGCCAGACCCTAGGTACCGTCACCCTGCTGAACAAGATCGGCGAGGGCAGCATGGGGGTGGTCTACCGGGGTTTCCAGAATACCCTGAGCCGTCCGGTGGCGGTCAAGGTGGTCTTCCGGAACAAGCTGAACAAGCTTTTCACCCAGGAACGGTTCCGCCAGGAGGCCGAGGTGGTGGCCAATCTCGTGCATCCCAATATCATCACCATCTTCGAATTCGGCGAACACCCGGATTTCATGTATTTCATCATGCAGTTGGTGGACGGCATCAGCCTGTCCCAATGGCTTAAGCAGAAAAAGAAGCACCCCCTGCCCAGGAAGCGCCTTCCCTCCCTGGACGACTTGATCCGCCTGGCGGACCAGGTTCTGGAAGTCCTCGCTTTCGCCCATGGGGAGGGGGTAGTCCACCGGGATATCAAGCCGGAAAACCTCCTCTGGATCGAAAAATCCCGCAAGGTCATGGTGGCCGACTTCGGTCTGGCCGCGGTATACCATACGATTTACGATGAGGAAAAGGCCTTCATCCTGGGATCGCCACTGTACGTCTCCCCGGAACAGGCGCGCGGGGAGGCCGTGGACGGGCGCGCCGACCTGTTCTCCTTCGGATGCGTCCTGTTGGAACTGACCTTGGGATTCCTGCCGGTCAAGGTGGAGCGGCCCGAGAGGATTTTCCAGACCCGGGCCAAGGAGAACCCGGATATGTTCACCGGGATGGCCTCCGACCACAGCCCCACCGTGCCCAAGGCCTGGAGCGATTTCATCTCCCTGGCGCTGCAACCCAGGCGGGAAGCCCGCTTCACGGACGCTGAAGCCATGCTCGCAGCCCTGCGCAATCTCGCTCCCGTCCTGCGGGCCCTGGAAGCCAAGTCCGCCGAGCCGTTGCTTACCGATCCGGGCCTGCCAGGGCCTGAAAAAGGCATCCCTCCTTAGGGATTGACGGATACCCGTCCGACCGTATTTATTAAATTTGGGATCCGGGATTAATCCGGTCCGGCATTTCCGGAAGCGGTATTCCGGATTCCGTTACACTCCAGGAAGGACTTAGGCATCATGGCGCAAGAGGGAAAGGCAGTCTCGAAGGACGATTTTCTGGAAGGGCTCCTGAAGGGGCTCCGTGAGGACAGCATCGTCGTCCTTGACGAATTCACCGACTATCAGAAATCCGGCGCCCAGTTCTTCGAGAAGGTGGAAGTGGCCCATGAGTTCCTGGATCTGCTCACCTTCAAGATAAAGGAATCCAAGTCCAAGATGAACAAGGAGCAGCTGGCGCAATTCTCCCTCGCCTTCCTGCGCCAGACCATCAAGACCTACGGTTACAATCCCAAGTTCGTCGCCACCCAGACCAAGGCCCTCATCACCTACCACCAGAACCAGAAGAACCTGGACAAGGCGATCGAGGTCTGCGAATTCCTCATCCTCCAAGGCATCACCGATGACGATGCGAAGGGATTCCACGTCCGCCTCGACGAATTGTACCGCCTCAAGCGGAAGATCGAGGAGAAGGGTGGGGATGTCAGCGGCATCAACTTCCCGACCGTGGATGAGGAGGAGGATGACGACGATTCCGAAGACTAGGCTCCTCGCTGAGGAGTTGCTGCGCAACTCCACGCTCGTCGCTTTCTGAAGACCGCCGGCTCCTCGCTGAGGAGTCGCTGCGCAACTCCACCCTCGTCGCGTTCCGTACCGTTTGATTCTGTTCCGGGATGTGGAGCCCGCCCCGGATGAGTCCGGTCCGGAGCGGGCGGTTCCGCCGGGGGGCGGCGGAAATCCGGATACCGATCAATCCATGAATATCCTTTGGGCCTTGGGAGCCACCGCTGGCTTTTTCCCGTCGGCCAGGTATCCGGTGCGGACTTTAGTCGCTTGGGTGCCCGCGGAAGATGCGGTTCCGATCAGGATGGAGCTCGGAGTCGAGGAACCGGTGCCGGCTTCGGTCATCACCCTGAAGGCGCTCGACTGGTTGGCCATGGCCGGCACGGGCGTAGCGGACTTCACCACCACGTTCCGGAACAGGGCGGAGCCCGCCGTTCCGGCCTTGACCTGCACGCCATAGGTGGTGGGATTGGAGATGGTGACGTTCTCGAAAAGGATATTGTCCATGGGCATCGCGTTCTTGCTTTGGAGATGGATGCCCTGATAGGTGGGATTCACCACGTCCAGGTTGCGGATGGTCACGCCGGTCATGGTATTCTCCGCCGCGAACAGCCACACCGCTCCGAACTGTTGGTTAACGTCCCAATACGTCGCGCCGCAGCGGTTGAGGGTCAGGCCGTCCACCGTGGCCGAGACCATGGGAAAGGGATTGAACTCGCTGCTGACGGTGAGTCCGGGGTAGGTGAGGGCGTCCGAGCCCACGCAGTTCTCGATGCGGTTGCCGGTTCCGCCGTAGATGGCGAAACAGGCCGCGCGCCAGGTGATCTGGACGGTGCAGTTCCGGATCACGTTGTTCCGGCACGGCTGGGAATAGAGGTCGCGGGCGGACCAGATGGCGAAGGCGTCATCGCCGGTATTGCGGGCATGGCAATTGTCCACGATGCCGTTGAGGTTGCCGTTGCACAGGTTCACGGCGTCCGCGCCGGTATTGCGGAACCGGCAGTCCTTGATGAGGAGGTTGGTGGATTCCTGCGGTCCGCCCACCCAATAGGCGCATTGCACGCTTTCCACCCACATGCGTTCGATGACGGTGTTCCTGAAGGCGGAGTTCACCCAGGCCTTGCCTCCCTGGGTGCGCGTTCCGCCCCAGCCGAAGATGGAGAAGTCCCGGAACTCGGCCGCGTCCCCGGTCACGATGAATCCGGTCTGGCCCCAGCCCGCGTCCTCGCCCTTGGCGCCGCAATAGAGCTTGGTATGCCACATGCCCGCGCCCTGGATCTTGACGCCCTTGGCCTGGATCTTGTTCGCCTGGTCGAAGGTCCCGGCGGGAATGAATACTCCCTTGTACTTGCCGGCCTGGGCCGCCCAGATGCATTGATTGATGACATTGTCGTCCGGGACGCCGTCGTTGGGGACCGCGCCGGCCCAGCTGGGACCGGGATCCGTGATGGATACGTAGCCATCCGGCTTGGCCAGGGGAGGCGCGACCTGCTCCAGATCCACGAAGTCGACCGCGTACCATGCGGCGGCGTCCCCGGCGTCCTTCTTCAATTGCACCACATCGCCCTTGGCCACGGAAAATCCATTGAAGAGCAACCTGGATTCGTCGTAGATCTTGCGGGCGGGCCCGTTGGCGGGCGAGTCCGTCTGGGTCGCATCGTCGCCGTAAATCCAACTGTGGACGGACGACAATTTCAGGGAGGCTTTCTTCTGGCCGTTCACGTAAAGGCTCAGGGTGGCCTCCTGGCCGCCGCCGTTGGGCGCGTCCGGGATGGAGTTCCGGATCACTATCGAATTGGCGGGAGCGGATGCGACCCATTCGATGGACGAGCCTGCATCCTTGAGCATGACGGTCTTGCGGCCCGAGGCTTCCCCTTCAGGGGTTCCCAGCTTGCGTCCGGGACCGGCCACGTAGGCGCCTCCGCGCGCGACGCCATCCTCGGCTTCGTAGGAGATCCAGGGGACCACCGCGCCGCGGGCGTGCAGGGCGGCGGCGGAGATGAGGGCGCAGGCCGCGGCGGCGGCTAAAAACCTCGCCGAGCCCGAAAAGGCTCCGATGCCCGGCGCGCTCCGATAGTTCACGTTCTTTGCCATGTCCGTCCTCATCCGTTCCGCCGCTGGCTCTGCGTTCCCCTTCGCGAGGGGCGCCCGCGGCGTTGAAGGTCTCGTATTGATAGTACCGGGAAGGTTACGCCGGGGCCGGTGCTCCCGGCCCCGTTTCGCGCGAAGCGTTCTCCCCGGGGAGAACCGCGCAAGGCCCAATCGAGTCCGATTCGGGCGGGTCCTCAAAGATCCAAACGCGCGCTTGGGGGGATTTGAGGTAAGATGTTCTTCAAGGAATTCCACGGGGTCGAAACGGGGAATGGGAAGGGGATGATAGGACGTTCACGACGCCCGAAAAGGCGAAAAACGGCTTTTCCCAGAAATCCCCATCGTCACTCTTTGGGATAAATACTCCCGGTGTTTCCGGCGATTCGCGCAGGAAACGGATCATTCCGGTTACGCTCCTTACTTATCTTAGGCTATCGTAATCGGACACGGGCTTTGTGCCGACGCCCTCCATTCC
>JAQBPO010000079.1 GCA_028287465.1 Fibrobacterota bacterium | reverse complement strand
AATCCCCGATGGTCTGGATGGATACGGAAAGGCTTGGGTTGGACCCGGTTTGGGCGGAATATTCCCGGTCAATGAAGGATTCGGCGAACGCCTCGACGGGAGTCTGGTCCGAATAATTCGTCATGCTTCCGTCCCGAATCAGAAGGGAATAGGTATGCCTGCCTCCGAGGGATTCACATCCCCGGCATGCCCCTGCCCTTTTGCATCATCTTCGACATCTGCCGCATGCCGCCCATCTTGCCGGCCATGCCCGAGAATTGCTTCATCATCTTCTGCATCTGCTCGAATTGCTTGAGTACCTGGTTGACCTCCTGGATGGTGGTCCCGCTGCCGAGGGAGATGCGGCGGCGGCGGCTGCCGTCGATGATCTTGGGGGCCTGGCGCTCGCGCACGGACATGGAGCTTAGGATGGCTTCGACCCGGGTCAATTGCTTGTCGTCGACCTTGGTCTCGGCCAATTTGCCCATGCCGGGAATCATCCCCATCAGATCCGTGAGGGATCCCATTTTCTTGACCTGGCGCAACTGGTTGAGGAAGTCGTCGAGATCGAACTTGTTCTGCCGGAATTTCTTCTCGAGGACCTTGGCCTGCTTCTCGTCGTAGACGGACTGGGCCTTCTCGACCAGGGTAAGGACATCGCCCATGCCCAGGATGCGCGATGCCATCCGGTCCGGATGGAACACCTCCATGGCATCCGGCTTTTCGCCCGTGCCCACGTAACGGATGGGTTTTCCGGTCACGGACTTGATGGAAAGCGCCGCGCCCCCGCGGGCATCGCCGTCCATCTTGGTCAGGATCACCCCGGTGAAGTCCAGGCGGTCGTGGAAGGTCTTGGCGACGTTCACGGCTTCCTGGCCGGTCATGGCGTCGGCGACGAAGAATTTCTCCTGGGGCTTGAGGATCTCGATGATGCGCTCGAGCTCATGCATGAGCTCGTCGTCGATCTGCAGGCGGCCGGCGGTATCGTAGATGACCACGTCGTGGCCGTTGTCGCGGGCGAACTTGCGGCCGTTCTCGGCGATCTTGACCGGGTCTCCCAGGCCCTCGTCATAAACGGGGATGCCCAGGGATTTGCCGATGGTCTTGAGCTGGTCGATGGCGGCGGGACGGTAGACGTCGCAGGCCACGAGCAGAGGGTTCTTCTTGCGGGTGGTCCGCAGGTGCAGGGCGAGCTTGCCGCAGGCCGTGGTCTTGCCGGAGCCCTGCAGGCCCATCATCAGGACCTGGAAGGGCGGGGAGCCCTGGAAAAGGGGCTCCTCGGCCTCGCCGCCGAGGAGGGCGACGAGCTCATCGTGGATGACCTTGACCATCACCTGGCCCGGGGTCAGGGATTGGAGCACATTGGCCCCGACCGCCTTTTCCTTGACGGAGTTGATGAAATCCTTGGCGGTCTTGAAGTTGACGTCCGCGGCGAGCAGGACCACCCGGATTTCCCGGAGCGTCTCGGCCACGTTCTCTTCGGTCAGCTGGG
Source organism: Fibrobacterota bacterium (assembly GCA_028287465.1). Lineage (GTDB taxonomy): Bacteria > Fibrobacterota > Fibrobacteria > UBA11236 > UBA11236 > Chersky-265. The sequence goes on along the minus strand of JAQBPO010000079.1, from coordinate 37,127 downwards.
ATTGGCCCCGTAGCCGTTTGAAAATGCCTTCGAGCTTGTCTGAAAGTTGTTCGAACATGGCTCATAAGATAAGAAATGAGGGGGACGGGGCGGTCGGCGAGGCCGCCTATCCGGTCCTCCTGATGCCGAAGGAAGTCGAAAAAAAAGGCAAAGCCGCTGGATCCGGGAATTCCCCTTCCGGGCCGGTCCGGACGGCCTGTAAGAAACCCCCGTATTTTGCTAATTTACCGCCCTGCTTTACATGGCCAAGCCATATTCCATGCGTTTCGGGACCGTACCGGCTTCTCGAGGTTTAGAAAGGACCAGCAATGTCGCTTAAAGTTTATACGATGAAGGACGGTTCCATGTCCCCCCTGAAGGGCAAGACCCTGGCCGTGATCGGCTACGGCAGCCAGGGCCATGCCCAGGCCCAGAACCTCCGCGACAGCGGCGTCAAGGTCATCATCGGCCAGCGCAAGGGTTCGGCGAATTACAAGCTCGCGGTCAAGCATGGCTTCAAGCCCGTTTCCGCCGCCGAAGCGGCCGCCCAGGCCGACATCATCCAGATCCTGCTCCCGGACGAAGTGCAGAAGGCCGTCTACGAAAGCGACATCCTTCCCAATCTGAAGCCCGGCAAGACCTTGATCTGGTCCCACGGCTTCAACATCCACTTCAAGAACATCGTGCCCCCGAAGAACGTGAACGTGATCATGGTCGCCCCCAAGGGCCCCGGCCACCTGGTCCGCAGCGAATTCGTCAAGGGCGGCGGCGTGCCCTGCCTCATCGCCATCCAGCAGGATGCCACCGGCAAGGCCAAGGAAATCGCCTTGGCCCATGCCCGCGGCGTGGGCGGCCTCAAGGCCGGCGCCATCGAGACCAACTTCAAGGACGAGACCGAGACGGATCTCTTCGGCGAGCAGAGCGTGCTTTGCGGCGGCCTTTCGGAACTGGTCAAGGCCGGATTCGAGACCCTCATCGAAGCCGGGTACCCGGAAGAGCTGGCCTACTTCGAGTGCATGCACGAAGTGAAGCTCATCGTCGACCTGTTCTACCAGGGCGGCCTTTCCTATATGCGCTACTCCGTTTCCAATACCGCCGAATACGGCGACATGGTCACCGGCCCCCGCATCATCACCGCCAAGACCAAGCTCGAGATGAAGAAGGTCCTCAAGGAAATCCAGAACGGCAAGTTCGCGAAGAATTTCCTCACGGAGCTCCAGAGCGGCGGCAAGGCCTTCCGCGCCTGGGAAGCCAAGGAAAAGAACCATCCCCTCGAAGTGGTGGGCCGCAAGCTCCGCAAGAACATGAAGTGGATCGATTCCAAGGAAGTTTGAAAAACTTCCCGAAGCCTAAGCGTTCACCTTAGGTGAGCGCCGTTCACCTAAGGTGAACGCCCTGCCCGTCCACCTCGCGGTGGGCGGGCTTTTTTTTAGTTTGGAATGGAGCGCCAGGCCGCGGTCCCGATGCCGCATCCCTCCCGGCTTCGCCTCGCGCGGAAAGGTTCCCATGGCCAAGAACGGCGACTCCCTCCTCAAGGCTTCCGACTCCGTCCTGCTCCTCGTGGACATCCAGGAGAAATTCCGCCCCGTGGTACCGGGCATGGAGGACGTGATCCGCCGCGCCCAGGCCCTGGTGCGGGGCGCGGTGCGCCTGGGCATCCCGGTGATGGCCACGGAGCAATACCCGAAGGCCCTGGGACCGACGGCGCCGGAACTGCGCCAATGGCTCCCCGAGTCCCAGGAATATTTCCCCAAGATGTGCTTCAGCGCCTTGGGTTGCGCGCCTTTGCGCGAGGGCCTCAATGCCGGAAAGCGCAGGCAGGTGGTGATGACCGGCATCGAGACCCATGTTTGCGTGATGCAGACGGGTCTGGAACTCCTGGCCGCGGATTATTCCGTGTACGTGGTGACGGACGCGGTTTCTTCGAGGAAGGGAGCGGACCGGGACGCGGGTCTGGCGCGCCTGGAGCGGCACGGGGCCGAGATGGTGACCACGGAGATGGTGGTCTTCGAATGGCTGCGGGCGGCGGGTACCCCGGAGTTCAAGGAACTCCAGGCCTTGATCAAGTAGGCGCTCGTCGAACGGGCGCCGGAGGCGCGCCGGTTACTGGGCCTTGCTCATCTTCTTCATGGTCAGCCCGGCGGGGATCTCGAAAAGGTCCGCGGCCTGGGCTTCCTTCTTCACTTCCTTCATTTCGGATTGGAACGTCGGCTTTCCGTCCGTGAAGGTGACGGTCTTTACGGGAATCCCGTCCAGGCCGTTGCGGCTCTTGTCCCCGATCATGCCTTCCATGTTCTTGGTGAACTTCTCGAAGAACTTGGCCATGTCCTTCAGCACCTGGACGTCGGCATCGGCGATGTCCATCGATTTCGGGGCCGTGGTCCAGATCTCCGAATGCTTCGCGCCTTCCCGGATCCCTTCGTACTTGTCCGTATTCCAACCGTTCACCTTGCCGCCCGCGCCGACCTTCTTGAACGAGGTCTTGGGCGCATCGGCCCCGCCGGGAGCCATCTTGGCCATGAGGCCTTCCATCATCTTCTTCTGTTCCGGGGGCATCTTCTCCATCTGGGCCTTCATCTTCTTCATCGCCTCATCCATCTTGGCGGACATCTCCTGGAAATCCTTTTCGGTCATTTCCAGGTAGTTCTTCTCCTTCATGTTGATCGTATAGAAGGCCTTCTTGTCGCCGCGGTAGATGAAATAGGTATCCGGGGTCGAAGCGGTCTCGATGCGGACCCGGTCCTTATCCATACGGATGGTATTGAAGGTGGGTTGGCTCGTACCGTCGAGCTTCTGCCAGGTCTGGATCATGGTGAGGCCGGCGAGGGCGGATCCCGCGAGGGACAGGCCCAGGGCGACGGTAAGGATGGCGGAGCGGATCAAGGACGGCTTCATGGATTCTCCTTGGCGATGACCGGGCGGCCGGCCGGTAACGTCCGGCACGGTCTGGATTCGGCTGGCAAGGTAGCAACTTTGCCGCCCGTCCCTCCCTGGGCTATATTTGGGTTCCCGGACACCCCCGGGCAATCAGGGCAGGAAAGAAACAGCATGAAGACGTATAAAATCGCGGTATTGGCCGGGGACGGCATCGGTCCCGAAGTCATGGAACAGGCAATCAAGGTATTGGACGCCGTCGGTAAAAAGTCCGGATTCGCCCTGGAATACAAACGGGCGGACGTAGGCGGATGCGCCATCGACAACCACGGCGAAGCCCTCCCGGCCTCGACCCTGCAAGCCTGCGAAGAGAGCCAGGCCATCCTGTTCGGATCCGTCGGCGGGCCCAAATGGGAATCCCTGCCTCCGGAAAAGCAGCCCGAGCGCGCGGCCCTGCTCCCCTTGCGCAAGCACTTCAAGCTGTTCTGCAACCTGCGCCCCGCCAAGGTATACAAGGCCCTGGCTTCCGCCTGCCCCCTGCGCCCGGACATCGTCGGCGACGGGTTCGACATCCTTTGCATCCGCGAGCTGACGGGCGGCATCTATTTCGCCAAGCACGCGGGCAGCAAGGGCCGCGAAGGTTCCGGTCCGGAAGAGCGCGCCTGGGACACCAAGGAATATTCCCGCCTCGAGATCGAGCGCATCGCGCACAAGGGCTTCCAGGCCGCGCGCCTGCGCCGCAAGACCCTGGTCTCCATCGACAAGGCCAACGTGCTGACCAGCATGGTTTTCTGGCGCGAAGTGGTCACCCAGGTCGGCAAATCCTACCCCGACGTGAAGCTGTCCCACATGTACGTGGACAATGCGGCCATGCAGCTGGTCAAGAACCCCCAGCAGTTCGACGTGATGCTCTGCGGCAACATGTTCGGCGACATCCTCTCGGACGAATGCGCCATGATCACCGGATCCATGGGCCTGCTCGCCTCGGCAAGCCTTTCCGAAAGCGGCTTCGGGCTTTTCGAACCCGCGGGCGGATCGGCTCCGGACATCGCCGGCAAGGGGGTCGCGAATCCCATCGCCCAGATCCTTTCCGCGGCCCTGATGCTGCGCTACGCGTTCCAGGAAGAGGCCGCCGCCAAGGCCATCGAGGACGCGGTCGCCACCGCCATCCATGATGGCGTCCGCACCGCGGATATCGCCGCTCCCGGCGCGGCGATTTCCCAACCGGTAGGCACCGCCGGCATGGGAGCCGCCATCCTCAAGGCCCTGGGCTGAGGTCCGAACCGTGAACGGCCCGGGGGAAGGAGGTCCTGGCGCCCCGCCGCCGCGGTCGCGCTGGCGCCTGCTCGATCCCAAGGTCCTGAACGGGCTCCGCCTTGGCCTGACCCTGCTCACCTTCGCCGCCATCGCCTGGTACGTGCATACGAGGCCGCGGCCGGATCTGTCCGGGCTCAGCCTGCGCTGGGGCCTGTTCGCCCTGGCTTGCGCCTGCCTCCCCCCGATGCTCCTGCTGCGCGCCCTCAAATGGAAATCCCTGCTGCGGGGCGCGGCGCCGGACATCACCCTTCGCCAGGCCCTGCGCAGTTACCTGGGGGCGATGGCCTTGGGCCTGGTGACGCCCGGAAGGGTGGGCGAGTTTTCCCGGGGCCTCTACCTATCCCAGCGTCCCGTCCAGGGTTGGCGCGGCGCCGGCCTGGTCCTGATCGACAATTGGATCGATTTCCTCGCCGTGCTGGCATGGTCCTGCCTCGGTTGGCTGGTGTGTTTCGGCGTGAAGGGACTGGCGCTGGGCGCGGTCCTGCTCCTGCTCTTTTCGCCCATCCCCTTCTGGCTCAAGGCCTCCGGGAGGGTAACCTCCTGGTTTCCCTCGCGCTGGGGATTCCGCGAGTCCGCGCGCAAGGCCCTGGCATCCGGGGAAAACGTCTCCCGCGCGGATTACCTGAAGGCCTTCGGCGCGGGCCTTTCCGCCTACGGGCTGGAGTGGCTGCAAATCGCCTTGTTGCTGGGCTTCCTGTCCCCGGCGGTACCGGAACCGTGGCGCTTGGCGGGCATGATGGCCCTCGTCTCCCTGGCGAACTCCTTCCAGGTGACCTTGGCGGGCCTCGGGGTACGGGAAGGGATTTCCATGCTCCTGCTGGCGCGGGAGGGAGTGGGTCCGGAGGCGGCGGTCCTGGCCGCCTTCCTCCAATCCGCCCTGGTCCTGTTGCTGCCCGCCGTGGCCGGCCTGGTGATCAAGCCGGTGGCCCTTTATTCCGCTCCGGCCGATGGGAACCGTGGGTCCGAAGGGGCCGAAAAGGTGGCCGGAACCGGCCTTAAAGCGTTAGAATAGGGTCGGCGCGCCATCCTTCCCGATGCGCCCGCCGGAACGGTGGACCATGCTGGAGCAAGCCGTCATGGACGGAATCCTGTCGCATTATCCGCATGCCTCCGCCTTCCAGCGCTGGCATATGCGAGGCCGGCTGCGGTTATGCCCTTATGACGCCTTGCCTAAGCATCTGACCGGGGCCGGTTCCCTGCTCGACGTCGGATGCGGCTTCGGGCATCTGGCCTGGTACCTGGCTTCCGAGCGGCCGGATTTGCGCTACCATGGGACGGACATCGATGGACGCAAGGTGGAACTGGCCAAGGGAAGCCTCACGGCCTCGACCCCGACGGAAGGGCCGGAACCGTCGGCGCCGGCATCAAGGCCGGAATTCCACCTGGGCGATGCCATGAACCTTCCCGGCCTGCCCGCGCGCTTCGGCAATATCGTATTCCTGGACGTACTCTACCTGATGCCCTGGGACGCCCAGAAGCGCATGATGGAATGGGCCCTGGGGCGCCTGGATCCGGCTCCCGGCAGCGCCGTGGTCATCAAGACCATGGATCAGGCGGAAGGCTTCTCCGGGTTCCGCGCGGTGGCGGAAGAATGGATCATGGTCAGCCTCCTGCGCCGTACGGTCAGCTCCGGAACCATCAATGGCGCCCGCCCTGTAGCCGAATACCTGGACTTCGCGCGCGGCCTGGGATTCCGGGCGGAAAGCGAAAGCCTGGGCACCTTCAATCCTTCCACCATCCTGCGTTTCCGCCGATAACGCCATGGTCGGGGATTTCCACGCCTACGAAAGGGAACTCGCGCTCAAGGGCCTCATCCCCTTGCTGCGCAAGCGCGGATTCGATCCGACCGGGAAGTCCGTGCTGGACGTGGGCTGCGGATACGGTGGCGTATTGGCCGGCCTGGCGGGGGCATTCGATCTCAAGTCCGCCTTGGGCCTGGATCTGGACGCGGTCATGGTCCGCGAGGGATCCGCGAAATGCCCTTCCGGGGTCCGCCTGGAAGTCCGGGACTTTTTCGCCATGGATGCGGCGGAAGCCGGATCTTACGACCTGATCCTGCTGCGGGACGTGCTGGAGCATATCCCGGACGCGGAAGGGGCCCTGGCCAAGGCGGCCTCCCTGCTCGCCCCCCGCGGCCTCATCTTCGCGAGCTTCGCGCCCTTCTATTCCCCTTTCGGCGGGCATCAGCATAACGGATCGGGGTTCTTCTCCAATGTCCCTTGGCTGCAAGCCTTGCCGGAGTCCTGGTTCCGCGCCGCCCTCAGGCTCGACGGCAACAGCTACAAGTCCGGCAAAAGCCTGGCGGAAGACATGGAAACCGTCCTGCGCACCCGCCTCACCATCGGGCGCTTCCGGAGGATGATCCCGGGAGCCGGCCTCAGGGCTGGGTATCTCGCCCGTTACCTGTCGCGGCCGGATTACCGCATCAAGTTCGGCCTGCCGGAAATCGGATTCCCGCCCATCCCCTTCCTCGATGAACTCGCCTGCACGGGCGTGGAAGCCCTGCTGGAGAAGGCGGACGCCAGGTGATCCCGGAGAACCTGATCATCAATGCGGACGATTTCGGGCTGGATGCCAGGGTCTCGCGCGCCATCTCCCTGTGCCTTGACGAAGGCCTGATCAATTCCTTTTCCGTTTTCCCGTTCTGGGACGATTACCATGCCGCATTGCTGGCTTCCATCCTGGCCCGGCATCCCCGGGTCCGCGTGGGCGCGCATCTGGCCCTGGTCGGATCCGCGAAGGAAGAGAACCCCAACCACTATCGGGATTTCCTGCGGCGTTACCTCACGGGGAAGATCGATGCGGCGAACGTGCGGGCGATCTGGAAGGCCCAAATCGAGGACCTGGGCGTCCACCTGGCCCATGCCGGGGGCGTTGCGCGCATCGCCCACCTGGACAGCCACCAGCATCTGCACGTGCTGCCGGGGCTATGGCAGGCCGCCCGATCCCTGCAGGAGGAGTTCTCGGTCCCGCGCCTGCGGGTCCCGTACGAATCCCTGGCCCGTTCCTGGGGATATCGTTTCCCATTCGGCCTGGGTATGCAGTTCCTGGCCCGCCGTCGCGTCACGCCCTCGACCCCGCGTTTCCTCGGGTTCTTCTCGAGTACGCGGTTCACCTTTGAGGCCAATCGCGAAGGGTTGGCGGCGGTGAGGGGCGATACGGAGCGGAGGTACGAATTGATGGTCCATCCCGCCTTGCCGCGCGAAGGGGGCCAGGCGGAGGACGGGGTCCAGGTGGCGGCGTCCCAGGAAGCCGAAGTCGGGGAGCTCAGGAAGCTCAAGGCCTTCCTGGAGTCCGGCGGCCTTTAAGCGCCTAAGCCACTAAGCCCAGGCATCCGCAGATTCCCGCCGCGAACGCGGGAAATGCCCGATCAATCGTCGCCTTTCGCGGGCACTTTCTCCGGCTCTTTCAGGTTCCCGCCCGCGCCCGATGCCGCTCCGGCCTTTTCCAGGGAAGGGAGGATTTCCCGCGTCAGCATGTCAGCCAGGTAGGCGGTATAGATATCCGCCCCGGTCCTGTTGAAATGGAATCCGTCGTAGAAATAGGACGTGTCGAGATCCAGGATCGGCTTGGTCACGAAATCCAGGAACCTCGCCTTGGGGTGCCGGGCGATTTCATCGGTGAGCATTGCCGCGAAACGGGCCTCTTGCGCCCGCCATTCCGGGTACATGACGTTCTTGCGCCAGACCGGGTCCAGGGGCGCGTCCGCGATCACGATGGCCTTCGCAGGGGAGGCCGCCAGCCATTCCAGGGACGCCCGGAAAGCGCGCCAGCTGCCCCCGTCGATGATCCATCCCCCCGTGTCCGCGGGCAGCGGATCGCGCGCGCGTCCCGTATAGGGCCGGTAGCCTTTGCTCTCGACCAGGTTCCTGGGAAGGAATACGTCGTCCGCGCAGGCGAACCCGTCCTTTTTACGCTTGTGCCGGGCTTCCCGGAACAGGCCCGGCAGGTACCGGTCCTGGAGGAAACGCCAGTAACGCGCGGGTTTCCCGGCCGCGACGCGCGCGTGATCGTAGGCCGTCCAGTTCCACAAGGTAGCCGAGGGGATGTTCTCGACCGAGTAATCGTTCATCCCGCGCAAGGTGACGCTAAGCAGGATCACGGGATGGTTCGCCAGCGCCTGCGGCTGCCTGCGCAAGGCATTGACGAAGGTGGTGATGTCCCCGCCCAGGCTGATGATCTCCGCGGCGTTGAAGCTGCGCATCCCGGTCCGGTCCTCCAGCACGGCCGGGTTGATCTGGGTCTTGGCGCGGCTGTCGCCCGCCACGATGATGCCGGCGGAACCGTCCCTATCCAAGGCGCACAAGGTCAAGGCGGGGGCCGTGTAGCCGGCCCCGATATCATGGCCGAAGTACGCCTTTACGGCGGTGAACCCGCCCCAGGCGATCATGGACGGGACCAGAAAGGCCAGTGCGGCCAGCCAGAGCGCTTTTTTCAATGGGAGGACCCTTTCCGGACCATCAGAACAAGGCGTAGATAAAGGGGGCGATGACGCCGGACTGCCCGGCAACGATGAGAAGTCCCATCAGCATGAGCATGACGAGGATGGGCGCCAGCCACCAGGCCTTGCGCTCCCTCAGGAAGCCCCAGATTTCCGCCATCAGACTGCGATTCTTGCCCATGATCCCTTTCGATTCCGGCCCGACGTTTCAGTCGGCGGCCGCGGCGTCCCCGTCCCACATGTCCTTCGGATTGTCCTCGCGGAAGATGAGGGCATCCTCCATGAACAGGCAATCGATCCCGGTCCCCATCATGCAGCGGTACGCGTCCTCGGGCGTGCAAACGATGGGTTCGCCGCGGATGTTGAAGGACGTGTTCACGAGCATGGGGATTCCCGAGAGCTTCCCGAATCCCTTGATCAGATCATAATATAGCGGATTCGCCTCGCGCCGCACGGTCTGCAGGCGCCCGCTTCCGTCCACGTGGGTCACGGCGGGCAGACGCGCGCGCCATTCCTCCCGGACGGGGTAGACCATCAGCATATAGTCGGCGGGAACGGGCAGGGGGGAATCGCATTCGAAAAACCGGTCCGCATCGTCCGCGCATACCGCGGGTGCGAAGGGACGGAAGGCCTCCCTGTGCTTGACCTTTTCGTTCAGGATGGCCTGCATGTCCGGCAGGCAGGGATTCGCCAGGATGCTGCGCGCGCCCAGGGCCCGGGGGCCCCACTCCATGCGGCCCTGGAACCAGCCGACCACCTTGCCTGCCTGCAGCAGGCGCGCGGCCTCGTCGAGGAGGGCTTCGCGCGTGGCGAAGAGGGTGTGCTTGATCCCTCGCCCGGACAGGAATGCCGCGACCTGGGCGGGCGTATACCCGGGGCCCAGATAGGGGCTATCCAAACGGTAGACGCGCGGCTTGCCGAGCACGGCGCAGTGGGCCTGCAGGGCCGCGCCCATGCTGCTCCCGCCATCCCCGGCATTGGGCTGGATCCAGACGCTCCGGAATCCGGTATCGCGGAGGATGCGGCCGTTGCAGACGCTGTTGAGGGCGACCCCGCCTGACAGCACCGCGTCCTGGCAGCCGGTCTCCTTGCGGGCATGGCGAAGCATGCTCAGCACCACATCCTCCGTGATCATCTGCACGGCGGCCGCGGTATCCTTGTGGCGGGGGAGGAGCTCGTCCCCGGCCGGGCGGATAGGCCCGCCGAGCAGGCGGCACAGGCTTTCCGAGGGCATCCGATCCGAACGCTGGTAGGCGAAATAATCCATGTCCAGGGCATAGCTTCCGTCCGGCTTCACGTCGATCACCCGCCTGAGTTTTCCGTAGAGCGGGTTGGCCGCGCGATCCATGGTCCCGTAGGGGCTGAGGCCCATCACCTTGTATTCGGAATTGTTGACCGTGAATCCCAGGTACGCGGTGATGGAGGAATACAACAGACCGAGGGAATGCGGGAACCGGATGTCCTTCCAGAGCTCGATGGCGGAATCTCTCCCTATGCCGTAGGCCGTGGTAGTCCATTCCCCGACCCCGTCCACGGTCACGATGGCGGCCTCGCGGTAGGGGCTGGGCAGGAAGGCCCCCGCGGCGTGGGACAGGTGGTGGTCCACGTAGACGACGTCCCCGCGGTAACCCAGGCGTTTCCGTATCACCGAACGTACGCGGATTTTCTCGCCGAGCCAGGAGGGCATGGCCATCTGGAAGGTCTTGAATCCGGCCGGGAAGTTCTCCAGGTGCGACCTCAGGATGCGTTCGAATTTCACGAAGGGTTTTTCGTAATGGGCGACGAGTCCCACGTCCCCGATGCCGATCCCCTGGCTTTCCAGGCACCAGGCGATGGCGCGCTCCGGGAAGGCGGCGTCATGCTTGCGGCGGGTGAAACGCTCTTCGTCCGCGGCGGCCACGGCCACCCCGTCCTTGAGCAAGGTGGCGGCGGCGTCATGGTAATGGCAACTGATGCCCAGGATGTACATGGGTTCGGCGGAGCCTGGTTCAGTAGGGCCGGTAATAGGCATCCGCATCCTGTTTTCCCAGGTCCAAGTCCCGCCAATGGCTGGGTTCCGACCCTTCGACCCCCGATTTCGCATGGCCGGCCTTGCGGATGAACATCGAAGTCAGGCCGATCCCCAGGAAATAGGCGATGGAGAGGAATACGAAGTTGTTGAACGCGGCGGGTCCCTTGAAAAAGAGGCGCAAGCCGGCCAGCCACTCCCGGCCTGCCTTCCGCAAGGCGCCCCCGGTCGCGTCCACGGGGATCGGACCCGCTTCCCCGAGCCAGCGCCGGATGAGATGCCCGGAAACGCAAAGCAGGATTGCGGCGGCGGCATAGGGGAGCGGACGGGAAAACCCGGGCCCGATGCCCATCGGACGCGTCGCCACCAAGAGCGCGGCGGTGAAAACCGCCCATCCCGCGGCGAATCCGCATGCCCGCGGGATCGCGCCGGAGTGAAATGGGGCCGTCATGGGATGAAGTATATCCAGTCCGGAACCGCCTGGCAAATTTCCGGGCATTGTCCGGCGGGTGGACCCTCCGAGACAATGTTGGCGGGGCCCGGGCCGGGTAATTATTATGTTAAGCAAGACCAGGAGCCATCCCATGCCATCGACATCCCTTGACTGGAAAAACCTCGGATTCTCTTACCTGCCCACCAACGGGTTCGTACAGGCCGATTTCGCCGAGGGGAAATGGGGTCCTCTGACGGTCAAAAAAGAGCCATACATCCCCATGCACATCGCGGCCAACTGCCTGCATTACGGCCAGGCCTGCTTCGAGGGCCTCAAGGCATTCACCACCAAGGCCGGAAAGCGGGTGCTGTTCCGGCCTGAGCGCAATGCCGAGCGCATGCAGCTCTCCGCCGAGCGGATCTGCATGGAAGCGCCTTCGGTTGGATTGTTCGTCGAGGCCTGCCGCATGGCGACCGAGATCAACAAGGATTTCGTCCCGCCTTACGGGACCGGCGCGAGCCTCTATCTGCGCCCGCTCCTGATCGGCACGGAACCGACCATCGGGGTTAGGGCTTCGTCCACCTATTCCTTCATCGTGATGGTGACTCCGGTGGGTCCCTATTACAAGGACGGATTCTCCCCGGTCCAGGCCATCGTCCTGGAGGATTACGATCGCGCGGCGCCCAAGGGGACCGGACGCGCTAAGATGGCCGGCAACTATGCCGCCAGCCTGAAGCCCGGCCAGGTGGCCAAGAAGATGGGCTATCCCATCGTCCTTTTCTCCGATCCCAAGGAGAACAGGTACGTGGATGAATTCGGGACTTCGAATTTCATCGGCATCACGGCGGATCGCCAGTACAAGACCCCTGAATCCGGGTCCATCCTGCAGAGCATCACCAACGAGGCGCTGCAAGTGCTCGCCAAGGACATGGGTTTGACCGTTTTCCGGGGTCCCATCGCCCTGGACAGCCTGGACCAATTCACGGAAGTCGGCGCTTGCGGCACGGCAGCCGTGATCACACCGGTCTATTCGGTGCAATTCCGGGAGCGGAAATTCACCTTCGGCCGGCCGGACAAGGCGGGGGAGACCCTGACCCGGCTGTACCAGGACCTGCAAGGCATCCAATACGGGGAAATCCCTGATCGACATGGGTGGCTGACCGCGGTATAATCCCTCCTGACGAGGGTTTTTCCATGGCGCAAATCGATACCGGAATCAGGCGGCTGCTGGCCATACCAGCGGTCTACGATTACTTCCAGAACCTGATCGGCGCCAATGCCTTGAGGCAACGCTGGATCCGCGAGGTCCTGAAACCCTTTCCCGGGGCCCGCATCCTCGACATCGGCTGCGGCACCGCGGAAATCCTCAAGTTCCTGCCCGAAAACATCGACTATACCGGGTTCGACATGAGCCCGAAGTATATCGAGGCGGCGCGAAAGCGCCATGGCGGCCGCGGCCGCTTCACCTGCGAAAACGTGGATGGATTCGGGGCCGCGGGCGGATTCGATATCGCCTTTTCCTTCGGGGTCCTGCACCATCTGGGCGATGAAGAGGCGCGCAGCCTGTTCCGGAACGCGCTCCGGGCCTTGAAACCGGGCGGACGCCTGGTCACCATCGATCCGGCTTTCGTGCCGGGCCAATCCTTCCTGGCTCGCCTCGCCGTTTCCCGCGATCGGGGACGGAATGTCCGCGTTCCGGAAGCCTATGCCGTTCTGGGAAGGAGCGCGTTCCCGCGCATCAAGGTTTCGATTTGGAGGGGAACCCTTAAGATTCCCTACGATCATGCCGTTCTTGAATGCGGGGCATGAGTCCTGATCCGACCGGTGATCCCGAACCAAACCCGCATTGGCATCGGCGCAACGCGGCGCTGGCGCCTATCCAGCCGGTTTCCCGCAGACGATTACGATCTGCGCCCCTAAGTATTTCTTCAGGGGGCCGATCCGCTCCAGCAGGGGCTGGAGGAAATGGATGAGGCGCGCGGGCAGGGCGGGGAAGAACATGGGGATGAAGCCGATATAGTCCAGGCGGATGACCGCAAGGCCGGCCTCCCGGCACCATGCCGAAAGCTGCCTATCGTCGAAGGACTGTTCCTCGTGCTCGATATGGTAGCGGGAATTCCGCTCCAGCCATTTGAGGATGGGGTTGTTGCCGTTGGGTTCGATGAGCACAATCCGATCGGCCAATCGGGCCGAGTTCCTGATGCCCAGGGCCGCGTCCGGAAGGTGATGGATGACCCCGCGGATGACGCCGACATCGAACTTCCGATCCGGAAAGGTCGAGGCATCGAGCAGGTCGCCCATAACGTATTCGATGCCCGGGAACTTCCGCTTGGCGATGCCGATGGCCTCGGCGGCGGGATCAAACCCCGTGAAAGCGATTCCGGGGAGGCGGGACTTCAGATCATGGGTATAGGTCCCGTCCCCGCAACCTATATCGATGACGGTCGAGGTCCCCTCCGGGATGGCCGCGACGGTGGCATCGGTCATCCTCGCATTGGCCACAACGGAGGAATAGGGGGCATTGGTCGTATACCGGTACCCGCCGTTCTCCTTCGCGTCCGCATTGAACTCGGATACGTTGCGTTTCTGGGTTTCCCGTTCCATGCCGCGCTCAGCCACGGGTGCCGTTCTTCCGATTCGCCATGAAGCCTTGCATCTCCTGGCGGCCGCGGTATTCTATGCCGGCGTGGGTGAGGGCATGGCGGATGAAGTGAGGCCGCGATTTGGCCTCCTCGAAAATCTTGCCGATATACTCCCCGAGGACGGCCATCCCCAGCAGTTGCGTGCCTCCCAGGAACAAAACCAGCACGATGATGGTGCTTACGCCTTGGGGCGTGCTGGGATAGAGGATTCGGCCCGCGATTTGTGTGAGGATGCCCAGGATGGACATCAGGAACAGAAAGGCGCCGGCATAGCCCATTACCTCAAGGGGCAGGTAGGTGAAGGAGAATATGCCCTTCTTGGCCCACTGGATGTTCTTCAGGAGATTGTTGGTGCTGGTGCCGTACTTGCGTTCCGGGCGAAGGTAGGGAACGCCCGTCTGGCGGAAACCCACCCAGGCCCGCAGGCCGCGGAGGAACTGGTCCTTTTCCGGCAGGCTCAGGATTTCGTCGACGACCTTCCGGTCCATCAGGGAGAAGTCCCCCGCATCGGTCGGGACCACGATATAGGACATGCGTTGGAAGAGCCTGTAGAAACCCTTGTAGGCGAGGTTGAGCAGGAATGGGGCTTCGCGCTTGATGCGGCGGCCGTAGACCACGTCGAATCCTTCCTTCCACTTGGCGTGGAACTCCTCGATGACTTCCGGCGGATCCTGGAGATCGCCGTCCAGCAACACCACGGCCTTCCCGGAGGCGACCCCCATCCCGCTGACGAAGGCGGACTGGGACCCGAAGTTGCGCGAATGCTCGACCACCAGGACATTGGCGTCGCGGATGGACAGGTCCATCAGGACCTTACGGCTCTGGTCCGGGGAGCAATCGTTGACGAAGACGATTTCATAGGTGACGCCGAGCTTGTCGAACAGCGCCGTAAGCCGCGCATGCATTTCCGGGATGGCCTGCTCGTCCTTGTAGCAGGCGATGATGGCCGTGATCTCGGTGGGCTTGCCTTCGCCCTGGCTCCGGTACCCGGCCTTGATTGCGGCATAGTCGATGCCCTCCTGCCAGGCGAGGGTGCTCCGCAATCCCGCTTCCAGGCCGATGGAAGCCTTCCAGCCCAGCAACCGTTCCGCCTTGGCCGCGTTGCCGTGCCAGTTCTCCACGTCCCAACGGCGGTTGGGCATGGAGCCGAATACGGGCTCGGCCTCGACCTTGAAGGCCGAGCGCGCCAGGTCCGCCAGGTCCCGCATGGTCGTCTTGCGGCCGGTGGCGATGTTGAAGGATTCGCCGCAAAGCCCGGGCTTGATCCCCTTCGCGGCCGCGATGAACGCGCGGGTTACGTCGGAGACGTGGATGAAATCGCGTGAAATGCCTTGGGCCACCAGGGGCGGAAGGCGGCCTTCCCGGATCCTTTCCACCAGGACCGGAATCAGGCGATCGGGTTCTTCGTATGGCCCATACACGGAATAAAGGCGCAGGTTGAGGACGGGAAGGCCATGGATGCGGCCGTAGAATTTGAGGAGATTGGCGTTGCCCAGCTTGGAGACCGCGTAATGGCTGTTGGGGATGGGTTCATCGGCTTCAGCCGGGCCCGCCGCGTTCAGGCCGTATTCCGAGGAGGAGCCGGCATGCACGTAAGCGTCGAAACCGCGGGTCTTCAACGCTTCCAGGAGGTGGATGGTGGAAAGGAAGTTGGTGCGGTAGATGAGCTCGGGATTCTGCTGGTGGGAATACGCCCCGTACGCCGCCAGGTTGAAGACCGTCCGGGGCCGGCAGGTATCCACCATATGGCGCACGGATTGTTCGTAGTTGAGATCGCAGATCAGCAATTGCGAAGCGGGTATGGCCGCCTGGCCCAGGCGCCAACCCGCATTGAGGCGATGGACCACGGCATAGACGTCCGGACGGAGGGCCCTGAGCGATTGAAACAGGTTGAAGCCGACGAACCCGCCGGCGCCCAGGATCAGGATGGGGCCGGGCAGATTGCGGGCTTCCACCTGGTGTTCCGCGTCCAATTCAAACCGACTTTCAGACCCCATGCGCGGCCGACCTCCGTTCCGACTGAGGGGATTGTACCATTTGTGCCGCATTTCAGGCATTTTAATGTGCGCGGCCGATCCACCCGTCCTGAAAGGGCTGGACCCATTAATCGGATGGGTTGTAGAATCAATAAACCTTCAAACCGGGGCATCACAGGCATCCCATGGCGTTCCCGCATTCCCCCCTTTTCCCCCAGGTTACCCCCAAGGCGGTCCGGCGCATCGTCCTGGAACAGGCCATGCGGGCCCATGTGGGGCACATCGGTTCCGCGCTCTCCGTGGCCGACATCCTGGCCGTGATTTTCTCGGGACGAGTGGATTCCGTCATGGACGGATCCGTGTCCAAGGACCGCTTCGTACTCGGCAAGGGACATGCCGCCCTGGCCCTGTACGCGGCGCTGCACCTCCAAGGCCGCATGACGGCGGAGGTGCTGGATGGCTATTGCGGGAACGGCGGAACCCTGGGCGTGCATCCCGAACGGGAACTGGACGGCGTTGAGTTCTCATCGGGTTCTCTGGGGCAGGGACTCAGCGTCGCATGCGGTGCCGCCTTGGCAAAGCGGCTCAAAGGGGAGCCGGGCAGGGTGCGGGTCCTCATCAGCGACGCGGAACTGAATGAGGGTTCCACTTGGGAAGCCATCATGTTCGCCGCCCACCGCAAACTCGACAACCTCGACGTGATCGTGGACGTGAACGGGCAACAGGCCCTGGGCATGACCAAGGATGTCATGGATCTCACCCCGCTCGTACCGCGCTGGCAATCCTTCGGATGGGAGGTCCGCCAGGCCGACGGGCATGATACCGAGGCCCTGGTCGCGAGCCTGGGCATCATGGCCAAGGCCTCGGGCAGGCCCCAGGTGCTGTTGGCGAGGACCATGAGCGGCAAGGGAGTGGGATTCATGGAAGGCCAGATCAAGTGGCACTACTGGCCGCTCTCCGATTCCGATTTCACCGCCGCCATGGCGGAAGTGGAGCGCGCGGCATGAGGAAGGCCCTGGTCCGCACCCTGATTGAACTGGCCGAGAAGGATCCCCGCGTTCTGCTCATGACGGCGGATCTGGGATATACCGTACTGGAGCCTTTCGCGGAGCGCTTTCCCGATCGGTTCTTCAACGTCGGCGTCGCCGAACAGAACATGATCGGCTTGGCCACCGGGCTCGCCGACAGCGGCTTCATCCCCTACGTCTATTCCATCGCCACCTTCGCGGCATTGCGGCCTTATGAATTCATCCGCAACGGACCCGTGCTGCAAAAGCTGCCGGTCCGGATCATCGGAGTGGGGGGCGGGTTCGAATACGATCATGCCGGGCCGACCCATTACGCTTTGGAGGACGTGGGGGCCTTGCGCATGCAACCGGGCCTGCAGGTGATCACCCCCGCGGATTCCGGGCAATGCCGTTCGGCCCTCCTGCATGTGCATGGCGGGGGCGGGCCCGCCTATTTCCGGCTCGGGAAGGATGACGTCTACGCGGTTCCCGGTCTCTCCGGCCGCTTCGAGCCGGGACGGGCGCATGTCGTCCGCCAGGGGAACGACGCCCTCTTCATCGCCATGGGTCCCGCCGCCGCCCTCGCCCTTCGGGCCGCGGACGCATTGAGCGTCCAGGGCATGGAATCCACGGTCATGGTGGTCTCCTCCATGAGTCCCGCGCCTGTAGAGGATCTCCGCGCCCTGCTTTCGCGCTTTCCCTTCGCCGTCACCGTGGAAGCGCATTATGCCACCGGCGGGGTCGGCTCCCTGGTCTGCGAAGTGGTCGCGGAGCACAATCTCGATTGCCGGGTCACCCGCTGCGGCGTCACCCGCAATCCCTCGGGGGAACAGGGCGATCAGGAATTCCTGAACCGCCTGCACGGGATTTCGCCCGAGCACCTTGCCGCCGCCGCCTTGGAAGGCTCCAGGAGGGCCGCGGCCAAACGATCCGGATCGGCCGTAAAGCCGGACGATTGGCGTGCCATCGGATTCCCGGCTTCCGTGGAACCCGTTAAAGCGCCTCCTCCCGCTCCCTAAGTCAGTATCGCCTACCCGGCATCAGTTTTTGCGGGCTACGATTCCGATATTGCCCAGCCTTAGGGGAACCCCTATCCCGGATAATCCCATGCCCCTGGAAGCCGCGAGGAGGGTTTTCTTGAAGGGCAGGGGCGCATGGTTGATCCAATATTCCAGGGGGTAGGAATTGGAGATGGGGAAGGCCTTCACGGTTTCGAATCCGGATTTTTCCACGGCCATGGCGAGCGTGGCCGGATTGAAAAGGTAGATATGCTCCACATCGATGATGGGGGACTTCTCGCCGAATACCTTGGCCTGCAGGCCGTCCGCGTTGTGGACGATGAAATAGGCCAGCCCGCCCGGCTTGAGTTTGGCATGGCAGGTCCGCAGGACCGCTAGAGGGTCCGACAGGTGGTCCAGGGTCTGGAAGGAACAGATCAAATCGAAGCTCCCGTCGGGATAAGCCTCGTCGGTGAAGAACCCGGTGCGTATTCCTTCCTTCACGGTATCGGCGGCCAGCGCCTTCGCCTCCAGGCTGGGTTCGCAGCCATGCACTTCCCGGAAGCCCCTTTCCAGGAGCTCTTCCAGGAAAAAGCCGCTGCTGCATCCTATTTCCAGGGCGGCGCCCATGCGCATGCCTTTCGCGTATCGCTCCAGGGGCCGCCAATAATCCTTGCGGATGATGCCGGCATAGCCGCTGAAGGTGACCTTGCTACCCGCGTAAAGCCTTTCCAGCGCTTCATCGGGGAGGATTTCCCGCGAGAAGAGCAGCCCGGTATTGGCGCAACGCACCATCTTGTAATGGAAATGTTCCGTGACCCGGCGCGCGGAGAAGACATCGGAATCCAGATCGCCATCCTGGAAATTGCGCGCGTAAACGTCCCGGAGGCAGGCATCGTCCCCGCAGAAAAGGCATTGCTTGGTGATATAACCGCTCATGGCCCGGGCGCCGCGTTCGCCGCATGGGACGCGGTGGAATCGGGGTTCAGGCCGCGCGTCCGGCTGAAGAGGTACAGGTCTTTACGGGAATATTCCAGTTTCCAATCCGGTGAATGGGACAGGGTATCGAGCCCCCGTTCCAGTTCCCCGTCCTTCACCAGCCAGGCGGGCCGGTATCCGGCGTCCAGCACGACGAAGTCGAAGTGCGAGAGCGGAAGGTCGCGCCATCCCCATACGGTAAGCTCCTTGCGGGCGGCGAACCGGGAGGCGAAGCCCGCGTTTATGAGAACCGAGGCCGAATCCGGGATGGCGGAGCGGAACCGGGCCACGTCCTTGACCCGGGCGGGGTCGTCGGGGGGGATGGAGAAGATCTCCCGCCATAATGGGTAACACAGGAGCGACGTGAACGCGCAGGCCACCAGGATGCGCCCGTCCAGGCGGAAGGAGGATGCGGCCGGCCTTTCCGGACCGTCGATATGGATTCGCGGGGTCAGAACCAGGCCGGCGCTGCAAAGGAAGGCCAGGGGAAAGGCATAGTTGGGCCACATCACCAGAAAGGAAGAGTCCGGGAAGGAGGCATAGAAGACCATCAGGGGAAGCGGCAGGAGCATGTATCGCTTCGGGAAAGCCATCATGAGGGGAAGAAAAGGCAGAAAGACGCGCAGGGCATATAAAAAGAGCTCGGGCCGCAACCACGCCGCGAGAACCTGCCCGGAGGACGAGGGCATCTGATATCCGAGGAAGTTCCCGGCTGGAGCGAAACGCGGGATGATGATGAACCAGTAGAACGCCATTTGCAGACAGGTCATCAATCCCGGCAACAGGATCCATTTCCAGTTCCTGCGCTCGACCAGGGCCAAGAGCAGGATGCCGCCGACGGCCATGGTGTAGGCTTCCTTGCTGAAGGCGAGGAAAAACACGCATGCCATGAACCGTCCGAGCTTCAGGTCCCGATACGCTTCCAGGGCGAGGACCAGGACGGGCGCAGCTATGAATTCCGGGTGGAAACCGAAGAAGAACTGGGAGGCTATCGCCGGGCTCATCAGGATTGCGGCCGCGCCCCAGCAGGCCGCGTCGGGATTCCGCTGCATGCGGCGAACGGCCAGGAAAGCCGCGGCCACCAGGCAAAGCCCCTTGCCTACCTTGAGGCCGGTTTCCCCGGCGATCCAATGCAACGGGATCCACAGAATGCTGGTGTATTGGGAGTGGATGCCGAACATGTTCATGCCGCGGAATGAATAATGGAGGTTCCCGTTCCTGAGGTTCCATAGCATGCAGGCGTAAACGGAGTGGTCCTGGTCCCCGACGTCGGCGAATTGGAGGAACTGCCAAAGGCCGAGGGCGGGCAGGCCCAGGCCCACCGCCACCAAGGCCACCGCTCCCCATGGCCGGCTTCCAGGCATGTTCCAACGCGCCATCAGGAGGTAACAGGTCCCCAAGGCGATCAGGCCGCAGGCGGCATAGGCCGGGGACCGGAATGCCATCAGGAACCAGAGGAAGGCCGCCAAAGGCGCCAGGTACATGGGCAATGGATGCGATACCGGATCCGGGATCCCCTGCGAATCCGGCCTCACAATCCCGCCCCCGTTCCGCCCGCGAGGTATCCGCCCAGGTACCGGCTGAAGGCCAGGGCCCCTTCATGGTTCAGGTGGGTCTGGTCGTAGAAGAGACTGTCCGTGAGTTCCGGCAACGGGTTCCGGTAGAAATCCAGGTAGCTGACCCTGGGATGACGGGCGGTTTCCGCCGCCATCATTTCCGAAAAGCGCGCCTCCATGGCCATGGCCACCGGACCGTCGGTACCGCGCAGCCAGGCGGTATCTATGGGAGCGTTGAAGACGAGGATCCTTTCCGCCCGGGACGCGGAAAGCCATGCCAGGGAGCGTTGCAGGGCCTTCCAATTCCCGCCGTCCAGCAGGTAATCCTTTTCCCTGCCGGGCAGCATCCAGAATCCGGTCCTCTTGCGGCCCTCATAGGCTTCGAATCCGCGCCCGGCTTCCAGCCTCGGCGGCCGGTAGACGGTTGAATCGCAGGTGAATCCTCCTCCTTGGAAGCGGTTGCGGGCGGTCTTCGCGGCGGCGGGCAATACCGCGCCGAGGAAATAGGCCGGATAGGCCCGCGGCCTACGAAGAGCGGTCCGGAAATGATCCCATGGGGACCAATTGAACATTTCCGCCATTGGTGTACCTTTGAACCCCAAGTCATTGATGCCGTCCAAGGTGACGCTAAGCACTATGGTCGGGCGTGATTCCAATGCCCGGGGATATCGGCGGAGAACGTTCACGAAGGAGACGGGATCCCCGCCGAGGTGGAGCCATTGCGCCACATTCACGCACTTCCTTCCGGTCGCCGAATCGATCACCGAGGGAACGACATGGTAGAGGGCCCGGGAGTCCCCGCCGACCAGGATACCCGCCGAACCGTCCGGATCCAGGATGCACATGGCCTGATCCACGGGACTAACGATTACCGCCGGTTCCTTTCCCAAAAGGACGGGCAGGAGGGAAATGATCAGAAAGGCGATGATGACGGGAATGGCTAGGCATATCGACCCAATCCGGAGGCGCCGCCGTAAGGCCGATCCGGTCCTGCCTGTCGCGCTTGGGATGATCTTCATGGGATTCGCAACCGATTATCCGATACCCCGACGGGTAAGTCCATTAATGGACGGCATACTTGTAATTTCCGGGGTCGTATCCGATAATTACCTGGATTTCGCCCCGTCTTCGGGGCATCGATCGCCGAGGAGGCCTGCTGGTGGCTAGCGCTGATAAATTCGAATATGACGTTTGCGTGATCGGCGGCGCCGGCCATGTCGGTCTGCCCCTTTCCATCGCTTTCGCCGATAAAGGCCTCAAGGTAGTCATCCAGGACATCAACAAGAGCGTCTTTTCCGTGATCGAAGCCGGGAAGATGCCGTTCCTGGACAAGGGCGCCGAACCGGTTTTGGCCAGGGTCATCAACAAGACCCTGTTCGCCACCACCGATCCGACCACGGCAGGGAAGGCCCGGTTCGTCATCGTCGTGATCGGGACGCCCGTAGACAGCCATCTGAACCCGGAGCTGCGGACCCTCAACCGGCTCTGCGAAGAGCTCGGGCCCAACCTGCGCGGGGAACAGATCGTCATCCTGCGGAGCACCCTCTATCCCGGCACCACGGAACGCTTCCGCGGCATCCTCAAGAAGTTCAATCCGCAGGTCGAGGTCTGCTTCTGCCCGGAACGCATCGCCCAGGGCAAGGCCCTGGAAGAGCTCCACTCCCTCCCTCAGATCGTTTCCGCCTTCGTACCCGACGCCCTGGAAAAGGCTTCGGACCTGTTCCGCATGCTGACCAAGGACATCGTCCCCCTGGAACCCCTGGAAGCCGAACTCACCAAGCTCTTCACGAATTCCTATCGTTACATCCAGTTCGCCATCGCGAACCAGTTCTACATGATAGCCGGGGACTACGGAGTGGATTTCCACCGCATATACGAGGCCATGACGCACAACTACCCGCGCCTGGCGGATTTCCCCAGGCCCGGTTTCGCGTCGGGTCCGTGCCTGTTCAAGGACACCATGCAGCTTTCGGCCTTCACCAACAACAAGTTCTTCCTCGGCCACGGGGCCATGCTCATCAATGAAGGATTGCCTAATTTCCTGGTGGAGCAGACCAAGAAGAGGATGAAGCTGCGCGATCTGAAGGCCGGCATCCTGGGCATGACCTTCAAGGCCGACAGCGACGACAAGCGCGATTCCCTGTCCTACAGGCTGCGCAAGGTGCTTGAGATGGAGGCGGGTTCCGTGCTGTGCTCGGACGCCTACATCCACGAGAACGGATTCGTAGGGGAGGCCGAATTGATCTCAGGTTGCGACGTTATCTTCATCGGCGCGCCGCATGCGCGCTACAAGACCCTGGACTACGGGAATAAGCCCGTGGTGGACGTGTGGGACTTCCTTCCATTCCCGACCTTACTGAGGAGCGCGCCATGAAAGCCCTAGTCACCGGAGCCAAGGGGTTCATCGCGGGATACCTGATCCAGGACATGCTGGAGAACGGCTGGGACGTCGTCGGCATCGATAACGGATCGAAGTACGGTTCGGTGGACAAGAGCTACGATACCCATCCGCGCTACCGGTACGTCCAAGGCGACGCCAAGGATTCCGCCTTGCTGAAGCAGCTGCTTTCCGATTGCGAACATTTCGTGGCGGGGGCGGCCATGATCGGCGGCATTTCCTATTTCCACGCCTATGCCTACGACCTGCTGGCCGAGAACGAACGCATCACCTCCGCCGCCTTCGATGCGGCAATCTGGGCCCATAAGAACGCGAAGCTGAAGAAGATCACCGTGATCTCCTCTTCCATGGTCTTCGAGAACGCGACCAAGTTCCCTACGCCGGAAGGCCACCAGAAGGAATGCCCGCCGCCCTTCTCCACCTACGGATTCCAGAAGCTCGCGACCGAGTATTTCGCCTTGGGCGGATGGCAACAATACCAGCTTCCCTACACCATCCTGCGGCCCTTCAATTGCGTGGGCACGGGGGAGAAGCGTGCCCTGGGCGGCCATGAGGTCAAGTCCGGGAACGTTTCCCTGGCCATGACCCATGTGGTGCCGGACCTGGTCCAGAAGATCCTCAAGGGCCAGGATCCCCTGCGCATCCTGGGCAAGGGCGATCAGGTCCGCCATTACACCTACGGCGGCGATCTGGCGCGCGGCATACGCCTGTCCCTGGAAAGCGGGAAGTCCGTCAACGACGACTTCAACCTGTCCACCGCGGCGTCCACCACGGTACTGGACCTGGCCAAGCTGGTGTGGAAAAAGATCAACGGCGACAAGCCGTTCCGGTTCGAAAGCGACGACCCCTACGCCCACGACGTTCAGATGCGCGTGCCGGACGTTTCCAAGGCCAAGCGTATCCTTGGCTACGAAGCGACGACGACCCTGGACACGGCCTTGGACGAGATCATCCCCTGGATCAAGAGGCAGATCGAATTGGGCGGGATGTAATGGCGGGTACCGTCGAGATCATCATCCCCGTCTACAATGAAGGGGAGAACATCGTCCGCACCCTTGAGGAGATCGAGGGATCGGTCAAGCACCCTCACAAGATCACCGTCGTCTACGATTTCGAGGAGGACGATACCCTGCCGCCCTTGCGGAGGTTCATGGACGCGCGCGTTCAGGCCGCGGGCGGGGATGCCGGAATCCGAATGCTCCGGAACACCTATGGCCGCGGGGCCCTGAACGCCATCCGCACCGGCCTGGAATCGGCGGAAGGCGAATGGTGCCTGGTATGCATGGGGGACCTTTCCGACGACATGACGGCCGTGGCCGCGATGTTGCGGAAGGCGGACGAGGGTTGCGATGTAGTCTGCGGCTCGCGCTATATGCGCGGCGGGCGGCAGATAGGCGGTCCCTGGTTCAAGAGCATGCTTTCGCGCATCGCCGGGGTCAGCCTGCATTGGATCGCGGGCATTCCGACCCATGACGCCACCAACAGTTTCAAGCTCTACCGTCGCAGCCTTTTCGAACGCATCAGCATCGAGAGCCAGGGCGGTTTCGAGATCGGCATGGAAATCCTCATCAAGGCCCATCTGCTGGGATGCAAGATCGGCGAGGTGCCTTCCACCTGGCGCGATCGATCAGGCGGCGAATCCAAGTTCAAGCTCTTCAAATGGCTGCCGCATTACCTCCATTGGTATTTCCTGGCCTTCCGGGGGCGCTTCCAGAGCGGCACCGCGCGCGGGCTGATCGCCACCCATGGAACGGTCCCGCGCCCGGTAGCCGCCTCCGGTCCGGCGGATTCCGCCCGGCTGGGCGGGGCGGCCTGAGCGTGGGCGCTCTCGACGAGGTCCAGGATCTCTACCGGGTCCGCTTCGATCCGGCCGAAAGGGCCGCGAAGAACGGCCTTTGGAAGATCATCTGCGGGCACCTGCAACGTTACTTCCCCGCCGACGGCACCGTCCTCGATCTCGGCGCCGGGTATTGCGAATTCATCAACAACATCAAGGCCGCCGGGAAGATCGCCGTGGACATGAACCCGGACACCATCGCTTGCGCCGCGCCGGACGTGAAGGTCATCAACCGCCCCGTGGTGCCGCTTCCGTTCCTGGAATCCGCTTCCGTCGATGCCGCCTTCGTCAGCAATCTTCTCGAGCACTTGGCAGACAAGGCCCAGGTCATGGAACTGATCCGGGAAGTCTACCGCCTGCTCAAGCCGGGCGGCCGCATCGTAATCCTCATGCCCAATATCCGCTTCGCCTACCGGGAGTACTGGGATTTCTTCGATCACCAGGTGCCTTTGACGGAAAAGGCCGTGGTGGAAGCCTGCATCATGGCCGGCTTCACGCCCTTCAAGGTGATCCCGGCCTTCCTGCCCTATACAACCAAGAGCCGGTTGCCGCAATGGGGCTTCCTGGTGCGCCTCTACCTGGCCGTTCCGCTCTTCTGGCGTTTCTTCGGAAAACAGGCTCTGGTGGTGGCTGAAAAGCGAGTCCGGTGAAACCGACCGTCCCGGCGCAATGGAATGGGGGGGCGCCTTCCCCCTGGATGCGCCATGCCCCCTTGGCAGCCGCCATCATTTACGCGGCCGCTTATTTCGCCTTCCTCTACCAGCCTGGACTCATCCGCATGGACGATTTCGGATACCTCCAAGGCGTGGTCGAATCCATTTCCGCGGGCAGGCCGCATACCAATGCCTGGTTGTGCCCTTATGCGGCGACCCTTTCGGGCATGTGCGCCCTGGCCTACGGGTTGACCGGGAATTTCATACTGAGCACTTGGGGATTGCAAAGCCTGTTCGTCCTGGCGGGGGCGGGCCTCCTCTACCGACTCTTCCGCGGGCGGATGTCCCCCGCGGCGTCCGCGGGCCTGGCCTTGGTGGTCGCGACCCAGCCTTGTTACTGGCATAAATGCTCGGAGTTCGCCGCCACGGTTTCCACCATGGTCTTCGCGATCGGCGCCTTGCTTGCTTATCGCCGCCGCCTGTGGATCTGGTTCTTTCCCCTCGTCTTCCTGGCCTTCGCCAACCGCCAGAACAACCTGGCCCTGCTCGCCCTGCCGGTTTTCCACCTGGTTTTCGATCGCGGCCTGCGCCGCCATGAGCGGGCCTGGATCGCCGCGGGCCTGATGGTTTTCGCCTGCGCGGCTTTCCTCCTGCATGCTTCCCTGAACCGCACCATCGCCCAGTCCTTCGGGATCTACGCCGGCATGGACGCGGCCAAGGCCCTGGCCGTTTTCCGCACCCAGGTTTTCGGCGCCGCGGCCGCCCTGGGGTTCCTCTCCCTGTTCGGCATCCTCGGCGGCGAGAGTCCCATCGATCGCATACGGGCCAACCTGGGTAAGCCCGCATTACCGCTCCTGGCTTCGGTGGCGTTCTGGCTCCTGCCGGTCGTCTGGTCGCTGCCGATGCTTTCCTTCCTGACCCCGTTGATAGGCAGCCTCGATCGCGCCTTCGCCCTGCAATGGATCCTCCTCCTGGCGGTCCCGTTCCTCCTATGGTCCCTGGACTGGAGCCTGATCCGCTTCGACGCCCCGCTGTGCCTGGTCCTCGCGTACATCTCGATCAGCAGCCTGATGGGATTCTGGTACGATTTCTACCTGATCGATGTGGCCCTGGCTTCCTTCTTCCTCCGCCTGACGCGCGAGGCGCCAATGCGGCCGGGCCGGCTCGCCGTGGCGCTTGGGTCCGTTTTCCTGACCGCCCATTTGGCCTGGGCCTACGGGTACCGCATCGTTTCCGATAAGCAGCGCATCTCCATAGCCGCCTTCGAAAGCCTGGAACGCGCCGGACGGGCGTCCCCTCCTGCCATGACCGACGGGACCTTCGGATACCTGGGTTGGAAACTGTTCGATCATTATTGGCGCCATGAAAGGATAACGGACCTGGCGGCCTACCAGGGTTATGTACGGCGTAACCGAATCGTGTTGGAAACGGAGCTTCCTTGGCGACGGTCCTTCAAGCGCGCGGATAGGGAAGGGGAGGAGGTCCTGACGGAGGGGATCGCTTCCATCGGATTCTTCCGGTTGCGTTACCGGATGCGTGACTTGCACGATACGGCCGCCCCGGCCCTGTGCGATCCCGCCTTGCGCCTGGACACCGCCGCCTACGTTCCCCGGCCCTATCCCTTGGATAACGGGGAATGGTCGGAGTACATCGCGCATTTCCCGCGTCCGGAAAAACGGCCATGAACGGAATCCCGGATCCGCCTGCGAAGGAATCCGGCGCTTTCCGCGCGCGGTCGTTTTGGATTGCCTGGCCTTCCTTCGCCTTGCTGTATTTTTCCACCGGATTCAATCCCGGCGTCCTCCGCAGCGATGACTTCGGCTACCTCCGCAGCATCATCGGGACCCTGCGGTTGGGGAGGCCCTATGTCTACGATTGGCTCGAGCCGTTCGGCGCCGCCTTTTCCGTCGCATGCGTCCTCCTCTACCGGGCGACCGGCAGCTTCATCGGATCGGTCTGGGGATTCCAGGCCTTCTGCGTCCTGGCCTTCTATCCGCTCCTCTACCGGCTGATCGCGGCGCGCCTCAGGCCGGCCCATGCGGCCTTTCTCGCCTTGGCGTTGGGCACCTTCCCGATCTTCCTGGCCAAGGAGGCGGATCTCCATGCCGGCATCTGCACCCTCGACCTCTTCCTCGCCTCCCTTCTCCTTTTCGAAACCGGCCGGATCCGTTGGTTCTTCCTCACCGCCCTGCTCGCCTTCGCGAACCGGCAGAACCATGTCTGCCTGTTGATCGTGCCCGGGTGGGCGGCCGCGGCCGATTGGTTGCGCTACCGGAGGTTCCCTTGGGGCCTGGCGGCGGGGGCGGCGGCATACGCGGCCGCGGCAGGCCTGTTGTTCCTCTCGATGAACCGGACCTATGCTTCCATGAATGCGGGCTTCCTCCATGCGGGTCCCGCGCGCGCGCTCGCCACGGGCGCCCTGGCCGCGGTAGCAGGAAGTTTCATGTCCCTTGGGTGGTTGGCGGTATTTTCCCTCCTCGCGGGAGGGAGGCCCGGGGCCGGTGAAGGCCTGCGCCGATGGGCGATTCCCTTGGCATCCACCCTGGTTTTGTGCGCCCTGACGCCGTTCTGGCACGACTCCCTGATCCGCACGGATACGCCCCTGTTCGGCCTGATGGGATGGGCCGAAGTGAACCGGGCCCTGCCTTGGCTCCTGCTGGCCTGTCTGTGGATCCTGGACTTCCGGCTCCTCAGGCCTTCGCCTTACCTTGCCTTGGCGGGAGGATATATCCTGATCGCTTCCTTGCGCGGCATTTGGTGGGACTATTACTTCCTGGAGATCTCCATCCTGTGCCTGCTCATCGCCCTGGATGGTGTAACGTCGAGGTTACCTGGCCCCGGCTTGGCGTTGCGGTGGCCCGCTCTCGCCGCTTTGTCCGCGGTCCTGGCCGGGAATACGGCATACGCCTATCTTCTGAAGGTGCAAACGGACAAGCAGGCCCTGGCGGTCTCGGTCATGGAGCGCTTGGACCGGGAAGGGCGCGCACCCGTGGACGCGATGACGGGGGCGACCTTCGGCTACCTGGGTTGGAAGCTGTTCGATTGGTTCGTGGCCCATGAGGGCAGGACCTACGGAGAGCTGGCCGACTTCATGGGATACGTGCGCCGGGACCGCATCGTGGTCGAAACCGGGCTTCCCTGGAGAAACGGATTCAAGGCGGAGCTTCCCGCCGGGGCCGTTCCCCTGGATACCGGGACCTTCCGGATAGGATTCGCGCGCGTCCGCTACCGGGTGGCCGACCTGCGCGGGCCCGATTCCGGCACCCCCATCATGGGCCGGCCCATGATCTTGGATACCGCGGCTTTCCGTCCGCCCCGTTATCCCTTGAACGATGGGGAATGGCGCGAATTCCTGGCTCCCGGGGCCAAGGCCCCGGATCCCCCCTGACCGTACCGCATTCCGGACCCGCTTCGGGCCCGGCCGGCCCCTATTCCGGGATCCGGTTGACAGGGTACCGGGTACCGGAGTTACATTAGGGGAATGAACCGCCCGTCCGCCCGTTTGATTATTCGAATTCAGAGCGAAAGCGAACCGAGCGGACTTACCTAGGGAAGACTTCACACCCATTGGCAAAGCCCGCTCCCAGGAGCGGGCTTTTTTTTTACACCTCCTACGAGGTGGGCCGCTCCGGAGCCGGGCCGCATGGGCGGCCCGAAAGCGTGCCGGATTGATCGGAAAGGTCGAAGATGAAAAAGCTCAAGATATACGACACCACCCTCCGCGACGGGAACCAGGCCAAGGGGATTTCCTTTTCCCTCGAGGATAAGCTGGCCATCGCGCGCAAGCTCGATCAGTTCGGGGTGGACTACATCGAAGGAGGCTGGCCCAACCCTACCAACCCGCTCGATATCGAATTCTTCGTGCGCGCGCGGAAGATGGAGTGGAAGCATGCCCGCATCGCCGCCTTCGGCAGCACCTGCCGCCCCAAGGCCGATCCCGCCCAGGACATGGTCCTCAAATACCTGGTCGAGACCCAGGCCCCCGTCATCACCATCTTCGGCAAGAGCTGGGACCTGCACGTCACCGAGGTCCTGCGAACCACCCTGGAGGAGAACCTCCGCATGATCCGGGAGTCCGTGGCCTACCTGAAGAAGCATTGCCAGGAAGTGGTCTACGACGCCGAGCATTTCTTCGACGGGTACGCGGCCAATCCCGGATACGCCCTCCAGACCGTCAAGGCGGCGCGGGACGGCGGTGCGGACGTCATCGTCCTGTGCGATACCAACGGCGGCCAACTGCCCTGGGATATCGAGGAGATGACCGCGAAGATGATCAAAGAGCTGGGCGCTCCGGTCGGAGTGCACCTGCATAACGACACGGGCACGGGCGTGGCCAGTTCCCTGGCCGCGGCCAGGGCGGGCGCGGTCCAGGTCCAAGGCACCATCAACGGCTTCGGCGAGCGCTGCGGCAACGCCAACCTCACCGTCATCATGGCCGCCTTGCAGCTCAAGATGGGCTTCCAGCTGGTCAGCGATGATCAACTCAAGGGCCTGCGCGGCCTGAGCCTGGCCGTCAGCGAGATCGCCAACCTGGCCGACGATATCCGCCAACCTTACGTGGGAGAGGCCGCCTTCGCCCATAAGGGCGGCGCGCATATCGACGGCGTGATGAAGATCGCCCGGAGCTTCGAGCATATCGATCCGTCCCTGGTGGGCAATGCCCGGGATTTCATCGTCTCCAACCAGAGCGGCAGCAGCCTGGTATGGGACAAGATCAAGGCCATCCAGCCGGATCTGGACAAGCGCAGCCCTCAGGTCGCGGCCATCCTCGCGGACGTCAAGCAGAAGGAGGACGAAGGGTACCACTTCGAGATCGCCGACGCCAGCTTCCAGCTCCTCGCGCGCCGTAAGCTCGATATGTGGAAGGACCGCTTCGACTTCCTCGGCTTCCGATCCATCGAGGAGCGCCGCGAGAACGGCGAAGTGTATTCCGAGTTCACCATCAAGCTCAAGGTCGGCGACGAGGTGGAACATACCGCCGCGGAAGGCAACGGCCCGGTGGACGCCATGAACGCCGCCGTGTGGAAGGCCCTGCGCCGGTTCTTCCCGGTCCTGGCGAACATCGAAGTCATCGATTACAAGGTCCGCGTGCTGGACAACAACAAGGGAACGGGAGCGAAGGTTCGGGTGTGGATCAGCTTCCATGACAAGACCCGCCCCGAAGAAGAAGCCTGGGGTACCTTGGGGGTTTCCACCAATATCATCGAAGCTTCGTGGCTGGCCTTGCTGGACGGCATCAACTATAAACTGCTGCACGGCTGAGGCGGCCATGGGAAACGCGAACCCTTTAGCGAGGCCGCGCATCCCGATGGGGATGCGTTCGCCATGCCGCAAACCTGGGATCCGGAACGCTACCGCGCCAATGCCGGCTTCGTCGCCGCCTTGGGCGCGCCCGTGGTCGAACTGCTTGCGCCGGTTCCCGGCGAGCGCATCCTCGATCTGGGTTGCGGCGACGGAACCTTGACCGCGAAACTCGCCTCCCTCGGCTGCGATGTCCTGGGGGTCGACGCCAGCGCCGCCCAGGTCCAGGCCGCCCGGGCCCTCGGTCTCCAAGCGAGGGTTGCGGACGGAGAGAGGCTGGATTTCGATACCGAATTCGACGCGGTCTTCACCAATGCGACCCTGCATTGGCTCAAGGATCATGATGCCGCCGTCGACGGCGCCTGGAGGGCCCTTAAACCGGGCGGCCGCTTCGTGGGCGAATGCGGCGGGGCCGGATGCGTGGCGCTGATCCGCGCGGCCCTGGGGCGCGGCCTCGCGAAACGCGGGCTGGACATCGATTCGGTGAATCCATGGAACTTCTCCACCGCGGAAGCATTCGGCGCGCGCCTGCGCAACCGCGGGTTCACGGTGGAGTATGCCGAGGTCTTCCCCCGGCCCACGCCCTTGCCGGGGGACGTCACCGCCTGGCTGGAAACCTTCGCCGAGAATTTCATGAAAGGGATTCCCGGGGAGGAACGCGCCGGATTCCTCGCCGAGGTCCAGGAGGATCTTAAGCCGGACTTGTGCGACGTGGCCGGCAAGTGGACGGCCGACTATACCAGGTTGCGTTTCAGGGCGGTGAAGCCCCTCGGCGCCGCGGATTAGAAGGGCTTGAGCACCTGGGATTGGAGGTAGCCGCGTGAGGATGCCTGGGTGATTTTCATGAACTCCATGGTGAAATAAACCAGGTTTCCTTGCGGGTTCAGGAACAAGATCCCGTCCCTATCGTCGCCGGTATCGGCGGTCCTTGATCCGAGTAGCCTTCCATTCCCGTCCAGGACGTCTATTTTCCCCTGCTCCAATCCATAAAACCTGCCGTGAGCGCTGTCGGCCATGAGGCCGTACATATAGGGCGGAAGCGAGCCGAACTTCGCATCGGGCACGCCTTGCGCATCCACTACCAATCCCGGACTGAATCCATCCTCTTCGATATAGATCCGGCCCTCCGGTAAATGCCGCATCCGGAAATGGGGGTGCCATTGATCGATTTTACGCGACCGGGCCTCTCCGGCCGGGTTCCCTTGGTCGTCGAAGGGTTGCCACCCCATGATTCTGCCCGTGGAATCCAGGGTCTTCCAGGCCAACATCCAACCGCCGCCTTCCCTATCGATCAATTCCGGCTGACCCGTTTCCCTGCCGGTGTAGATGCGCTTGATCGGTCCGGCCGGCGCGCCTGCAGGGTCAAAGCGACGGACGCGGATGCAATATTCGGAGGTCGAATCGTATCCGGTCACGGCCAAGGCGAAGCCCGAATCCGGGAGGGTGGTCACGGACACGAAATCGATATACCTGAATTCCGGGAAATAGGGCTCAACTGGATTGTCCGTTTCATGTCGATTCCCGACGATCCGGAAATAGGCGTGCCCCTGGATTGCGGTAGGGCCATCGGAACTCCAGGCGACGATGAACCCTCCCCCTGGAAACGCGGAAATGCGGGGCATCAGGTATTGGATTGAATCGGCCGCGTAATCTTTTCGGGAGGAAGTAAGGATCCCGTTCGAATCCATTCGCGCGATCACGAGTCCATTTTTGCGATACTCCTTCGTGTCGCGAGTCACCCATGCGGCGGCGAAACCGTGTTCCTTTGGAAGGGAGGCTACGAACGCATAGTCGCCGGTTTGGGTGCTGTCCCCATAGTCGTTTCTCCGTATTACCTCGGTGCCGGAGCCATCGGGCGCATCCGCCATCCAGGCGCACCCCGCCATCGCGGCAGCCAGGGCCAAGGCCATAAATCGTATTCCGAACATTTCTTGCCCCGTTCCCTTCCATCTGTCGCGCAAAGCCGCTCCGGCGTCCGGATTCCCTTTGGGAACGTAAAGATGGTCCCGGTCCGATCCGACGCCTTCGACGAATCGGACGCCCTCCGCCGTAACTCCCTCCACGACCGGGCCTATAGCCGTCCCCGGGGAAAAAATGCACCTTTGAAAACGATGAAAACTCCCGCCACTGCCCCTATCCTGCGCATCGTCCCGGTCAAATCCCTGAAGCACCCGGACGTCCGCGCCATCACCTCCCGCGAACCCAGCCCCTCCCCGGAAATCACCGAAACCGTCAAGGCCATCCTCGCGGACATCAAATCCAAGGGGCATGCGGCCGCCCTGGCCTATGCCAGGAAGCACGACGGTCTCAAAGGGCCCATGGCCGTGTCCCAAGCCGATATCAAGGCCAAGGCCGCCAAGCTGGATCCGAAAGTGAAGAAGGCGATCCGCGGGGCGATAGCCAACGTCCGCCGCTTCCATTCCCTGCAACAGGAGAAATCCTGGTCCTTCAAGGGCAGGGACGGCGAGACCCTGGGCCAGATCATCCGCCCCCTCCGCCGCGTAGGCGTCTACGTCCCGGGCGGGGCCGGCACCTACCCTTCCACCTTGATCATGAACGCGGTTCCCGCCCAGGTCGCGGGCGTCAGGGAAATCGCCGTGGTCACTCCCGCCCCCGGCGGCATCCATCCCAGCATCGCCTTCGCCTTGCAGGAGCTGGGCATCAAGGAGGCCTACCGCATCGGCGGCGCCCAGGCCGTGGCCATGCTCGCGTACGGGACGGCCAAGGTGGAACGGGTGGACAAGATCGTCGGCCCCGGTAACGTCTTCGCTACCCTGGCCAAAAAAGAGGTGTTCGGCACGGTGGACATCGACATGATCGCGGGCCCCTCCGAAATCCTCGTGCTGGCGGACGATTCGGCCGATCCCGATTGGGTGGCCGCGGATCTCCTGTCCCAGGCGGAACACGGTTCCGGCTATGAAGCGGCCATCTGCATCACCACTTCCGCCAAGGCCGCGCGCTGGATAGCGGACTGCGTGGCCCAACAGGTGGAAGCCTCGCCCAAACGCGCCATCCTCGAGAAAAGCCTCCGGAATTTCGGACGCATATACCTGGTGCCGGACTGGAATCTCGGCTGCGCCCTGGCGGATGCCATCGCCCCGGAGCACCTGGAAATCATCACCCGGAATCCCGATGCCCTGTCAGCCCGGATCCGGAACGCCGGCGCCATCTTCCTGGGACCGTATTCCTCCGAACCCGTAGGCGACTATTTCGCCGGCCCCAACCATGTCCTGCCCACGAACGGTTCGGCGCGGTTCTTCTCCCCCCTGGGCACCTATGATTTCTACAAGCGGACCAGCCTGATCCGGTATTCGCCGCAGGCCATGAAGAAGCATGGGCCCCTGATCGCCGCCCTTGCGGACGAGGAAGGCTTCATCCACCACGCCCAGGCGGTACGGAAGCGCCTGTGAAGCCCATCTACTCCGTCTTAAGCCATTTGATCCACTTTTCGGGCTTTCCGTCCGAGGCGGCCAGCAAGGACTCGTAGGACGTACCCTCTACGTTACGGATGGGGATGGTCAGTTTCGAGGTGTCGACGGCCCATGCGGATAGGGAGTCATGGCAGGTGGCCCGGTTGCGGATCTTGCCGTAGGAAAGCTCCAGGGTGCTCCCGTCCTGGGCCCATTTCCCCGACATCTCCATCAGCAGGCAATGATCGACCACGTGCTTTTCCTCGAAGCCTTCGGGCGTGAAGTGCCGGGCCATGCTGTAATTCTGGCTGCTGTATTCCTGATCGGCCACTTCGTATTTGCCGGAGCCCAGTTTTCCGGTGCGTCCGCAATGGATCAGGAACAGGCTGAGGATGAGTAGGGAAAGTCGCTTCAAAGTCGAACTCCTTCATGGACCGTGGGCCGGACTACCGGGCGCCCCGAGGTGGGTCCCGAGCGCCCCAGATTATCCCAAATCCAGGGGGAAAGGGGAATGCCCTGACCCGTAAAAAGTCAAGGAAGGGTAAAGCGATCCGTTCCGGTCAACCAGGCCGGTGGGGGAGACGTTAAATCCTTTCCACAGCGCGGTTTATGTAAAAAGTTGTATTTGTAAATTCTTGTAACCTTTGGGCCCCACGGCTAGGCAATACCCCTCCTCGGTGGTTTAATTTATAGGAGTAGGGCAACTTTCCCGTTCAACTCCTCAAAGGGACCGTTCATGGAGAATGCAACTCCTTCGTTTTTCAGCAAGGCCGTTTCCTGGTTCGATACCCACGAACAGGCGAAATTGGAAACGGGCCACCCTGATCAGGAAAAGTGGATTTTCCCGTTCCCGTTCGTCCTGATGAGCGTCAGCACCCTGGCGGTCTTCATCGTCGGGTTCAGCTGGTTCGCCCTCGGCGTGGCCGGATTCCTCTATTTCATCCGCATGTTCGGGATCACCGGAGTCTACCACCGGTACCTTTCCCACAAGACCTACAAGACTTCCCGGTGGTTCCAGTTCGCCTTGGTCCTGCTCGGCAATTCCGCCGCCCAACGGGGACCCCTCTGGTGGGCCGCCCATCACCGCCACCATCACCGCTTCTCGGATTCCCCCGAGGATACCCATTCCCCCTCGCAGAAGGGTTTCTGGGACGCCCATTGGCTCTGGTGGAGCCGTCGCAAGAACGTCGCCACCCGCACCGAACTCGTCCCGGACCTGGCCAAGTTCCCGGAACTGGTGTTCCTGGATCGCTTCGACTCCATCGTTCCCCTGGTCATGGGCGCCCTCCTGATCCCCATCGGCATGCTCCTGCACCGGTATTTCCCGGCCTTGGGCACCAATGGCCTGCAATTGTTCGTATGGGGCTTCGTGGTCTCCACCGTTGTGCTCTTCCACGGCGTCGCCACCATCAATTCCCTTTCCCACGTCTACGGCTCGCGCCGATTCAAGACCACGGATACCAGCCGCAACAATTTCCTGCTCGCCATCATCACCCTGGGCGAAGGCTGGCACAATAACCATCATCACTACTGCAACTCGACCCGCCAGGGATTCTTCTGGTGGGAAATCGACATCACCTATTACATGCTTAAGGGATTGGAAAAGCTGGGCCTGGTATGGGACCTCAAGCCCGTTCCGGAACGCATGCTCCAGCCCCAGCCCAAGGAAGTCGTACGCCCCCATGAAGTGGTGCCCGTGCCCGCTTTGGCGCGGGTCCGTATCGCCGGAGTTCCCGGGATAGCCGGAATGGTACCGGGCCTGACTTCGCCTTTGGCGACCCAGGCGAACCGCAGCCCGGACGTGCCCAACCCTTGAGCTTTTACCGCCAAGGTTGATTCCGACCGACGGCATGGCCGGCTCCAGCCTCCAATCAGGCTGAATCCATCAAAAAAAAAGCGCCGCGGATCCCGCGGCGCTTTTTCATTTGGGGGATGGTTTTTAGTAGCTTTTACCCCATCGGGGCGTAGCTCAGTCTGGTAGAGCGTCTGGTTTGGGACCAGGAAGTCGCATGTTCGAATCGTGTCGCCCCGACCAATTTTCCTCCTCCATCCCGCTTCAACTCCGCTTCCTTCAGGGCCTATATATTCCCGTAGCGGGAGGCCCGGGCAGACGCATGGAAAGCAGATCCGCAATCGACGTACGCGATACCTGGGCGGGCGGGTTGGAGGCCATGGCCGCGAGAACGGGCGGCATGTTGCCGGGATGCACCATGGCCAATTGCACGGTCCGGGTCTTCACATCCATCAGGATGGCGAACCAGCGGAATCCATCGGTAGGCCGGCGGAAAGCGGCGCCGGGCCCTTTCCTGGGCGTCGAGAGGGCGGCGGCCGCCTCGCGGCTGGTGGCCTTGTCGATGAGGTCGACCAGGGGATCGAGCTTGGAGACATCGCACTTGCTGCCGCAGGGGCCTTCGCCCACGTATCCGGAATAGGCGAAGAAGTTGGTGCTGAACATATCCAGGTTGCGGAAGGCATTGTTGTCATTGACCGTCTCGAAGACGTTGAACTGCCCGCACCCGTCCGCCAGCTCCCAATGGGCCGGGTCCTTGGAATAGCAGTTGCATCCCCCGAACTTGCCGGAACGGATCAATTCCCCGTGGCTCAAGCCCATCCAGGGCGCGTCGAACCAATTGTCGAGCTTGTCGGTGGAGCAATGCTTGACGTTCGCCAGGGTGCCCGCGCCGAAGTGGGGCATTGAGGCCAGCACGAGTATAAGCTTGGATCCGTCCCAGCCGTAACGTTGGGATGGGCTGGTCGATGGGCAATAAGGCGAGCTTCCCGGTCCGCAAGGGAACTTGCGATCCGACGATACGTCCACCAGGCATTTGTTCCCGATGGCGCCGGCGAAGGAGAAATCCGTGACGCCGTCCCCCTGGAACGCGACGCCCTTGCCTTGCGCGGGCGCGCTTTCATCCCAATCGGACACCCGGTCCCAGACGGCCGCGTCCGCGCTGCCGGGCTGGCCCGCCTGGGGCGGTTGATAGACGGCGATATGTTTCACCAGCATGGGCCCGCGCAAGGTGAGGATCAATTCCTCGTTCCAGGGCGAGAGCGCGCTGTCGGCGAGGGCGTGTTTGGCCATGCAGCATTGGCCGTTCAGGACGGCATCGCATTTCCCCTCAGCCGGGTCCCTGCGGCTGGGGTACCATCCCGGCGCCCCGATGGACTGGAAGGTGATGGTGCCGCCATGGGAGGGGGCATCCGCCTCGCGCGCGACGGCCGCCAGAGGTTTGGCGGGCGACCCGGCGATCGGGGCCGGATTCAATCCGGTAGGGGAGGGTGCCGCCGGCTTTTCAACCGAGTCCTCCCTGGAGCATGC
>JAQBPO010000060.1 GCA_028287465.1 Fibrobacterota bacterium | reverse complement strand
GGGAGGATCGCATCCGCCTGGCCGCCTCCCGGATCGGGGAATGGCAGAAAAGCCGCAGCCTCCCCCGCGTGGCCGTGGCCGCCGATCAATTGGAGGCCAAGGAATTCAAGGCCCTTT
Source organism: Fibrobacterota bacterium (assembly GCA_028287465.1). Classification (GTDB taxonomy): domain Bacteria; phylum Fibrobacterota; class Fibrobacteria; order UBA11236; family UBA11236; genus Chersky-265. Next base: position 4,082 of record JAQBPO010000060.1, on the reverse strand, counting down.
GCGAAGGCTTCCTCATCGCCGCTTACGATTTCCGCAAATACAAAAGCGAAAAGAAACCGGAAAAGAACGGAAACGGCGAAATCGTATTGTTATCCTCCGGCGAATCGCTGAAGCGCAATGCCGCTTCCCTGGCGGAGGCGGAAACCGTCTGCGCGCAAATCAACGTATGCCGGGATCTGGTCAATGAACCCGGCTCCCACCTGGACCCTCAGGACTTCGCCGAGCATGCCCGCAAGGCCGCCAAGGAATTCGGCCTCTCCGTGAAGGTCCGGGACGAGAAGAAGCTGCGCACCGACGGGTATATGGGCCTTTGGACGGTGGGCAAGGGATCGGACCGCCCGCCCCGCATGGTCACCCTGGGTTATGAAGGCGGCAAGGCGAAGTCCACGCCCAAGCGTGGACCGGGCTCCCCGCATTTCGTCATGGTCGGCAAGGGAATCACCTTCGATACGGGCGGCATCAGCATCAAGCCCAGCCAGGGCATGTGGGAAATGAAATGCGACATGGCGGGCGCGGCCACCGTGCTCAGCGCGCTTTGCGCCATCGCCAGCTTGAAGCTGCCCATCAAGGTCAGCGCCGTGCTTTGCCTGGCGGAAAACCGCCCCGGGAATGCGGCCGTCCTGCCCGGCGACATCTTCACCGCCAAGAACGGCAAGACCATCATGGTGGACAATACGGACGCGGAAGGCCGCCTGGTCCTGACCGATGGCCTGGCCGAGGCCGGCGCCCTGGGCGCGACCCATATCATCGATTTGGCCACCCTTACCGGCGCCATAGTGCGCGCCATAGGCCCATCCATCGCGGGCTTGTTCAGCAATGATGCGGCCTTCACCCAGACCATGTTCAAGGCCGCCGAGAGCGCGGGCGAGAAGTTCTGCGCCATGCCCCTGGAAGAGGAATACCGGGAATACCTGGACGATCCCGTGGCGGATATGAAGAACGTAGGCAAACAGGAGGCCGGAGCCATCACCGCAGCCCTGTTCCTGCAGGAATTCGTTCCCGCCAAGACGGCCTGGTCCCATTGGGACATCGCCGGTACGGCGTTCACCACCGCTCCCTGGAAATATTACAAGCCGGGCGGGACGGGTTGGGGAGTGAAGACCCTGGTCGAGGTAGCGAGGGGTCTTGCGGGCTAGGGTAACCCTGCCCCAGTCCCTTGATAAAGACCGCCTCTAAGCGGCAATTGAACGCCCCGCCGTTTGCCCACGCCGCCCCTCCCCTTTCTATATTGTCATGCACATGGAAAAAGTCGGAGTCGTCGATTTCGGAGGGCAGTACACCCACCTGATTGCCCGCAGGGTGCGCCAATTGGGCGTGTATTCGGAAGTGCTTTCGGCCCAGTGCGGACCGGAAGATCTGAAGGGGCTGTCCGGCCTCATCTTTTCGGGAGGCCCCTCGTCGGTTTACGATGCGGATGCGCCCATGGCCAGCGCGGCCTTGCTGGATTCGGGATTGCCGACCCTGGGCCTATGCTATGGCCACCAGCTCATCAGCCTGAAGAAGGGCGGCGAGGTCAAACGCGGCACGGTCCATGAATTCGGTCCCGCGGACTTCCACCCGGACCGCAGCCATCCCCTGTTCGCCGGATTGTCCGAAGCGTCCATCGTCTGGATGAGCCATGGCGATGAGGTGAAAAAGCTTCCCGACGGCTTCCACCGCATCGGCTTCACGGTCGATTGCGACCTGGCCGCCGTGGCCAACGACTCGAAGAGGATTTACGGCCTGCAATTCCATCCCGAGGTGACGCACTCCGAAGAAGGCATGGTCATCTTCAAGAACTTCCTGACCCTGTGCGGATGCAGGTTCACCTGGAAGGTCGCGGACTACGTGATCTCCCTGGAAGACAAGATCCGCAAGCAATGCGAGGGGCGGAAGGTATTCCTGCTGGTCTCCGGCGGGGTCGATTCCACCGTGGCCTTCGCCCTGCTGAACCGGGCCCTGGGGCCCGAGCGCGTGCTGGGCCTGCATATCGACAACGGCCTGATGCGCAAGAACGAGAGCGCGGACGTCATCGAATTCATGAACCGCGAAGGGTTCCACAACCTGAAGGTGAGGGACGCGACCGGGGACTTCCTCAAGGCGCTGGAAGGCGTTTACGCGCCCGAGCAGAAGCGCAAGGCCATCGGCGACACCTTCCTGACCGTCAAGGACGACGCGCTGGAATCCCTGCACCTGGATTCGAAGGAATGGCTGCTGGCCCAAGGCACCATCTATCCGGACACCATCGAGAGCGGCGCCACCAAGAATTCCGCCGTCATCAAGACCCACCATAACCGGGTGGGCGCCATCATGGAGCTCCTGGAGTTGGGACTGGTGGTGGAACCCCTTGCCGATCTGTACAAGGACGAAGTGCGCGAACTGGGCCTGCTCTTGGGCATCCCGGAGAAGCTGATCTGGCGCCATCCCTTCCCGGGCCCGGGCCTGGGCGTGCGCCTGCTGTGCAATAAGGAAGCCGGCCGCACGGTGGACGCGGGAGTAACCGCCAGGATACAGGCGCAATTGGCGGCCGAAGGCCTCGAGGGCGAGGTGCTCCCCATCGAGAGCGTGGGCGTGCAGGGGGATTCCCGGACCTATGCGCATCCCTGCCTCCTGAAAGGCCCGCGCGATTGGGATCGGGCCGACAAGATCTCCGTGGCGCTGACGAACCGCGTGCGCGAAGTGAACCGGGTGGTGCTCGAACTGGGCGCCCTGCCGGGCGGGTCCTACAAGTCCGTCACCGCGCTTTGCGAGAAGGCCCGGCTGGACTTCCTCCGCGAGGCGGACGATATCTGCACGCAATTCCTCATGTCCGAGAACCTGTACTCCTCCATCTGGCAGATGCCGGTAGTGCTGGTCCCCATGGAAAAGGCCGGCAAGCCCGTGATCGTGCTGCGCCCGGTGGTCTCGTCCGAGGCCATGACCGCGCGTTTCGCCGTGCTGCCCTTCCCCTTGCTCGACAAGCTGTGGGAGAGGCTGAAGGCCGCCGGGGTAGGCGCCTTGTTATACGATATCACCCATAAGCCTCCGGGAACCATTGAGTGGGAATGAGCGGGGCGAATCCGCGCTCCTCCCCCGGCCATAGGCACAGAAACCGCACCGTGAGCAAGAACGAAAAGCTGAAAAGCAGCAAGGTCGCGAAGGAGAAGGCCATCCTGGTGGGCGTGGCGACGCGCGCCGTGACCATCAAGGCCGCCAAGGAGCATATGGCCGAGTTGGGCCGTCTGGCTTCGACCGCAGGCGCGGTGGTGGTGGAAACCACCATGCAGCGGCGCGAAACCTTCGACCCTTCCACCCTGGTGGGCGAAGGCAAGGTCCTGGAAATCGCGGACATGGTGGCGCGCCACGAGGCCGACCTGGTGATCTTCGACGAGGACCTGAGCGGTTCCCAGGTCAAGAAGCTGGAAGAGCGGATCAAGTGCAAGATCCTGGATCGCAGCGGCATCATCCTGGACATCTTCGCCAGGCATGCCCGCACCGCCGAGGCGAAGGTGCAGGTGGAAGTGGCCCAATTGGAATACTTGCTGCCCAGGCTGACCAATGCCTGGACCCATTTGTCCCGCCAAGCGGGCGGCGTGGGCATCGGCATGAAGGGCCCGGGCGAAACCCAGCTGGAAACGGATAAGCGCCTGGTGCGCAAGCGCATCGCGGAATTGAACCGCAAGCTCGAGAAGATGGAAGACATCCGGGTGGCCCAGCACAACCGGCGCATCCCCACCTTCCACGTGGCCCTGGTGGGTTATACCAATGCCGGTAAATCCACCCTTATGAATTCCCTGACGCGCGCGGGGGTGGAAGCGGCGGACAAATTGTTCGCGACCCTGGATCCGACGACGCGCAAGGTCTGGCTGGGTCCCAAGAAGTCCGCCGTGGTCTCCGATACCGTGGGCTTCATCCGCAAGCTGCCGGTGGGACTGGTCTCCTCTTTCAAGAGCACGCTTTCCGTGGTGGCCCAGGCAACCCTGATCCTGAACGTCGTGGACGCGAGCGCGGACGACTTCGAGGAACAGATGGAAATCACCGCGCGAATCCTGGCGGAACTCTGCCCGGCGGACGTACCGCGCGTGACCGTATTCAACAAGAACCATTTGCTGCAACCGGAGCGC
>JAQBPO010000058.1 GCA_028287465.1 Fibrobacterota bacterium | reverse complement strand
TACACCATGGGCGGACTGTGGGTGGATTACAACCTGCAGAGCAGCATTCCCGGCCTGCACGTGCTGGGCGAAGCCAACTTCTCCGATCATGGCGCCAACCGTCTGGGCGCCAGCGCGCTCATGCAGGGCCTGGCGGACGGCTATTTCATCATCCCTCATACCATCGGCAATTACCTGGCCAGCACCAATCTGCCCAAGGTCAGCCCCGACCACGCGGCCTTCAAGGACGCGGAAGGCCACCAACGCGAGCAGATCAACAAGCTGCTCGCCGTGAAGGGCAAGCGCCCGGCCATCGAGTTCCACCGCGAGCTCGGCAAGATCATGTGGGACAAGTGCGGCATGGCCCGCACCGACAAGAGCCTGAAGGAAGCGCTAGCGGAAATCCCCAAGCTCCGTGAGGAGTTCTGGAAGAACGTGAACGTGCTCGGCGGCGCAGGGGACCTGAACCAGAACCTGGAAGAGGCGGGCCGTATCGCGGACTTCCTCGAATTCGGCGAATTGCTGGTCTACGACGCGCTCAACCGCAAGGAAAGCTGCGGCGGGCATTTCCGCGAAGAGTACGCGACCCCGGACGGCGAAGCCCAGCGGGACGACGAGAACTTCTGCTACGTGGCCGCCTGGGAATGGAAGGGCGCGGGCAAGAATCCCGAATTGCACAAGGAGATGCTCACCTTCGACAACGTGCACCTGACGCAGAGGAGCTACAAGTAACATGGAATTCAAGCTCAAGGTCTGGAGACAGAAGGACGCCAAGGATCGCGGCGGCTTCAAGGAATACCGGGCCAAAAACGTGCTCGCCGACAGGTCCTTCCTGGAGATGCTCGACGAGGTCAATATCGAACTGGTGACGAAGAACGAGGAGCCCATCGCTTTCGAGCATGATTGCCGCGAAGGCATCTGCGGCACCTGCTGCCAGATGGTGAACGGCGAGGCCCATGGCCCGGAAACCGGGACAACGGTCTGCCAGCTCTTCATGCGCAGCTTCAAGGACGGGGAAACCATCGTCATCGAGCCCTGGCGCGCCAAGGCCTTCCCCATCATGAAGGACCTGATCGTCGACCGATCGGCGTTCGACCAGATCATCGCCGCCGGCGGATACATCAGCGCGAACGTGGGCGGGGCCCAGGACGCGAACAATATCCTCGCGCCCAAATCGGAGGCCGACACGGCCATGGACGCCGCCGCCTGCATCGGTTGCGGCGCCTGCGTGGCCGCTTGCCCCAACGCCTCCGCCATGCTCTTCGTGGCCGCCAAGGTCTCGCACCTGGCCCACCTGCCGCAAGGCCGGCCGGAAAAGGCGAAGCGAGCCCTGGCCATGGTCTCCAAGATGGACGGGCTCGGTTTCGGCAATTGCCGCAACCATTACGAATGCGAAGCGGCCTGCCCAAAGGAAATCTCCGTCATGCATATCGCGAAGATGAATCGCGAATACGGTTCGGCGGCCCTGCTCAGCGAGCAGAATCCCCCCGCCTGAATTCCCGGACGATGCCGGATTCGAGGCCGCTCCCCCGGGAGCGGCCTTTTTCTGTCCCTTTCCCCGGAATTACATTAGATTTGGATCGGTTGCGATGAAGGGATGACGTAACTCACAAAGTCCCTTGGGCCGCGTTCCGCTCCGCACGGTCGGCGATTTCATGTAAAGGGATGCTATGCAAGATCCGGTGGGTGCCATGCAAGATCCGCTCCTCGACGGACAATTACGGCTGTTGGAAATGCTGGCCATGGGCGAATCGCTCGAGAACGTCCTGACCGCCACCCTTAAGTTCTGCGAATCCCATTCCGCCGGGATGCTCTGCTCCATCCTCTTGGTTGATCGGGCCGGAAAGCGCCTGCACCACGGCTCCGCTCCCAGCCTGCCCCCCGAATACATGCGCCGGATCGACGGCAGCGCCATCGGGCCCCGGGCCGGATCCTGCGGCACCGCGGCGTTCCTGGGGAAGCAGGTGATCGTGGAGGACATCGATACCGATCCCCTCTGGACCGACTACCGCAAGATCGCCGCGCCGTTCGGATTGCGCGCATGCTGGTCGACGCCCATCCTGGGGCCGGACCAGCAGGTCCTAGGCACCTTCGCCATGTATTACCGCAGGCCGAACCGGCCGACGTCCGGGGACCTGCATCTCATCGGGGTCATCACCCACGTGGCGGCGCTCGCCCTCCGCTGCCGGCGCGCGGAAGAGGAGAGGCGGCAGGTATTCGAACGGATCTCGGACGCCTTCGTCGCGTTGGACGGGGATTGGAAATACACCTACGTGAACCCCAAGGCGGGCGCCTTCTTCGGGCGCGAGCCCTCCAGCCTGATCGGGAAGCATATCTGGACCGAGTTCCCGGAGGGCGTCGGGCAGAAATTCCATCTGGCCTACGAGAAGGCGATGAAGGAGCAGATCCCCATCGTATTCGAGGATTTCTACCCGCCATGGGGAAGGTGGTTCGAGAACCGCATCTACCCATCTCCGCAAGGCCTCTCCATTTATTTCCACGATATCAGCGAGCGCCGACGCGCCGAAGAGAAGATCCGGCAAAGCGAAAAGATGACCGCGCTCGGCCAGCTCGCCGGAGGCATCGCCCACGACTTCAACAACCAGCTCAGCGTCATGCTGGGATATGCGGGGCTGCTGGAAAACCGGCTCACCGATCCCGATCTGAAGCGCTTCGCCTCTTCCATCGTGCGCGCGGCCGACCGTTCCGGGGACCTTACGCGCAACCTGCTTTCCTTCTCGCGCCAAGGGCATATCGAGAGCGTCCCCATCGACGTCCATGATCTCATCGTCGAAGTCATCGAGCTCCTGGGGCACAGCCTGGACAGGCGGATCCTGATAAGCAAGCGCCTGGATTCCGGCCTGGCCCAGGTTCTCGGGGATCCGGCCAGCCTCCAGAACGCGCTTCTCAATCTGGCTCTGAATTCCCGCGACGCCATGCCGGGCGGAGGCCGCCTGGAATTCTCCACGGAGGTGGCCGAACTGCCCGGGGTCGCTGGGTTTCCCGGCGATCGAACGTCCGATAGGGACGCGTTCCCTCCGGGGCCCCGCAAGGGGCTCCACTGGACCGGACCCGAGGAATTCTCGGACATGCCGGCGGGCGCCTACCTGCATATCACCGTATCCGACGACGGGACCGGCATGACCGAGGAGGTGCGCAAACGCATCTTCGAGCCTTTCTTCACCACCAAGCCGGTCGGCAAGGGGACCGGCATGGGGATGGCGTCCGTTTTCGGCACGGTCAAGACCCACCGCGGCAGGATCCTCGTGGAAAGCGAGGTCGGCCGGGGAACACGGTTCCATATCTATCTGCCCCTCCTCCCGTCGGCCGGAGAGGCCGGGACCCAACCCAAACCGTCTCCCGCGTTCACGCGCGATCTGCGCGTGCTGGTCGTGGAAGACGAGGTGCAGATCCGGGAACTGATCTCGGACATGCTCAAGGCCGGAGGCCATACCGTGATCGGCGCCTCCGGCGGCCTGGAAGCCCTGGAATGCTTCCGGGAGCGGTGGAGGGAAATCGACCTGGTCATCCTCGACATGATCATGGGCGATATCGACGGATACCAGACCTTCCAGGAATTGAAGCGGATCGATCCGGAAGCCAAGGTCATCCTCTCCTCGGGCTTCAGCCCGGAAGGCAAGATCGAGGCTCTCCTGGACGAAGGCGCGCAAGGCTTGTTGCAGAAGCCTTACGGCAAGGAACAATTGGACAGGATGATCGCCGCGGTGATGGGGTCGGGCGCGAAGTAAGGCGGAGGGACCCTCGCCCGGCCCGCTCGGGCGGGCCAGGCGAAGGGCGAATGGGCTGCGGCCCGGGGCCGCATCAGGCTACTTGGAAAGCGTGAGGGTGGCGGTCACGTGCGAGGTGATCGTAAACCCGTTCTCCGTTTGCGTGGAATCGAAGACGATGGAGCCCGTCAGGTTGTTCCCGGATACCGCCACATTGAGCTTGGTGGTATCCTTCTCCGAGGATATGGTTGTCAGGGTCGATCCGGATACCGACCAGGTTCCGGTTTCCATGCCCGCCACCGAGGAAATCTTCGGGGATCCGCCGCCGATATCCTCCGGTGAATTGGCCGTGTAGCTGTTGTCGGACTTGAACTCGATGAAATAGGTATTGTCGGTCCAGGTCTCGGTGGTATCGATGACCGTGGTCGAGTCGTACTTGACGCCGGCGAAGGTACCCGTGGCATGGATGGTGCCCTGGGTGACGCCCTTGCGGTAGAACCATTTCCCGACCAGATCCCCGGAGCCGACCGGCGCGGTCGAATCGCCTGAATCGCAGGCGGCCAGGAAAAGGCCCAGTACCAGAGAGAAACCAATCAGTCCGTTCTTAATCTTCATCACATTGCTCCTTGATAGGTGAAAATCCGCGCTCCGACCCGAATCATACATTTCGAGCGGATGGCCGTGCCAGCCTTTCGTCCGGTCTAAGGCGCCTTCTTGTCCATGATGACCAGATCCACCCGGCGGTTCTTCTGGCGCCCTTCCTTGGTCGCATTGTCCGCGATAGGCTTGCTGAACCCGTAACCCATGGAACTCAGGCGCGCGGCCGCGATTCCGCCGGGCGTGGTCAGGAACTCCATCACGTTGCTCGCGCGCTTTTCGGAGAGCTTCTGGTTGTATTCCTCGCCGCCCACGTTGTCCGTGTGCCCTTCCACCTGGACATTGGCGTCCTTGTAGATGGTGAGGATTCCCGCGATTTTCGCCAGGTTGGTCTTGAGATCCTGGGTCAGGGTGGCCTTGCCTACGTCGAAAAGGATGTCCGACATGGAGATGATGGTGCCGCGCGCGTCCCTGGAGACCTGGATGAGGGCGCTGTTCAGCTCGCCGAAGCGCTTCTCCGCGTCGTCCCGGGCGGCCTGGGCCTTGCGCTTCTGCTCCTCCAGATCGGCTTTCAGGCTGGAAGCGTAACCGCGCTCGAGCTTGAAGATTTCGTCCTGGGTGGCCACCAGTTCGGACTGCACCGAAATGCGATCCTGCTGCAGGCGGGTGCGTTCGAGGTTAGCGCTCTTGGCCCGGACCTGGGTCACGGCGGCTTCGGTGAGGAGGGAGCAGGATTGCATCCAGCCGGGAGCCTTCTCGGATGTGGGATCCTCCTTGAGCAGGCCTGCGACCTCGCGGATGCGGGCCTGGGCGGCGGGCACGAGATCCGGCGGGGTCTGCTGACCCAGTTCCTGCAGGGCAGCGTCCAGGCGGGCCTGCATGGTCCGGATGGGGTCGGAGGGGGCGGCGGGAGCGGCCTTGGCGGCTGCGGGCTTGGGCGCCTCGGTGGCGGCATGGAGGGGGGCCAGACCCAGGAGGGCGGCCGCGATCAGGCCTGAGAAATAAGGACATGCGCTCATGGTTTCCTCACGGTCTTCATCTCGGCCAGGATTTCCTGGTAGGTCTGCAATTGATCCTTGTCCTTGGCCAATCCCTTCTTCAGGACGTCCACTTCGGCCTGGACGTCGGCGAGTTCCTTGCGGGACAGGGCGAGGCGGTACAGGGTGGAGGCGAGATCGGATTCCACGGCGGCTTCCGCCTCATCGCCGTCCTTGAGATGCTTGGCGGCCGATGCGAGGGACGCGTCCGCGCGCTGGGTTTCGGCATTGTTCAGGCCGGCCCGCTTGCAATATTCCTGGAGCTGCCCGGCTTCGCCTTGGCCGCGCTGCGCGAGCAGTGCTTGGTTGGAGCCGCACGCGGTAAGGCACATGGCCACCGCGAAGGTTCCGAGAATGGTACGGATCATTTCAGCCTCGCTTTTTCGGATGACTGGAAATCTAGTGATCCTTGAGGCGATTTGTCTTTTTTTTCGGGCGGAAAGGGAAACGTTTTCTTCGCCTTCCCCCGGCGAAACCGACCGGGTGCCGGGAGCGGTCCCTCATCTCCGGATTATGGAACTTTCCGGTTTCGGCCGCCCTCGAATCTTTTCCTGGATTTCTTGTCCACGAGGTATATCAGCCCCCCCAGAATCGCGACCACTCCACCCACGAGAAGCCACATTTGAGTGGTCATCCACCCGACCATTTCTGAAATCATAGTCCGCCTTCCGGGCAGGGGAATCGCCTGGAGGCGCCTGCCGTCTAGGCCGAAGATATGTTAATGACTAGTGGGTCGGGATGATTATGAATAGTCATTCGCCTAGGGTTACCATCCTTATCCGGCGGATCCTCTCGTTTGCGACCTCGAAAGCGGGGAGCGCTTGGGACAAGAACCCGCCTTCAAGGATGGAATGGGACGATGGAGCGGATCCTGGCCGCATCGAAGCGCGAAGGGATGGTTTCCGGAAGATTTGCGGGGAGGGGAGAAGTAATGCCCGGGAGGAGAGTCGAACTCCTACAACCTTGCGGTCACAAGAACCTGAATCTTGCGTGTCTGCCAATTCCACCACCCGGGCACGAGCGATTTTGAAGCGGAAACCGGAGTTTTTTGCTTCAGACAGGGGATCAAAGATGGGAAAGGATCCCGATTATGTCAAGGTTTGGGGCTCCGGAAGCCGTGCCGCTCCCTATTTAATCAGCTCCATGCAGCATTTTTTGAATTTCTTGCCGCTTCCGCAGGGACAAGGATCGTTCCTCCCCACGTCGGTATACTGCTTCTTGAAGGTCGTCCCCTTGACGGAGCCGTCGTCGCGGAGGCTGTCCAGGTAGCGCTTGCGCACGGCCTCCACGCACATCCGCCAGGCCCCGGCGGGCGGGAAGCGGCCCGTATCCTTGAGGAAGGCGAAAAACCCTTCCAGCTGGTCCGGCACCGCCCGCTTCAGGTCCGCCGGCAGGTCCAGCCGGGGCATGCTGTTGAGGAGAACCTCCTCGACATCCTTGGCCTTGAGGGATTCCAAGGTGGCCCCCCCGCCCTCCGCAGCCTTGCGGAAGAAGGCCATCAATACCGGCTCGACGTTCTCCCTGGCCTTGGGATCGAGGAACATGTAATGTTCCGAGACCGCATAGTCGGAGATTAGGCTTTCGGCTTGATCCATGAACATGGGGAGGAAAATAGAATTTTCGCTTTGCTATTTTAGCCTCGGCATTTCCGGGGCCGCCGGAAAGCCAGGCAGGGAGCGAAGGTGGCGGGATCCGCGAAGGAAGGCGCAGGGCAGGGGGGCGACGCGGGAGATGCGGGTAAAACCGCGCCCGGTCCCGAACGGCCGAGGCGCCGAGTCTGGCTTTCCGCGTCGGTTTTCCTGGCGACCCTGCTGCTTGCCCTCCTGCTCCATCGCTGCCAGGAAGAATCCCTCCCGCCCGCCTCGATCCTGCCGCCTCTTCCCACGGGGCAAGGGCCGGCCAAGCCTCCCGTCCAGGACACCTTCCGCCCGCCCCCCGAAACCACGGTCACGCCCCCTCCCAAAATCACAAAACCCCTTCCCAGGAAGCCGGACAGCGTTGCCGCGCCGAGAGTTCAGGCTCCCGTGGACTCCGGGCCATACCTCTGGGCGGATCCTTGGGGCGGCCGCCATTTCGATTCCGTGCGCGTCACCCTGCATTGCCGCGAAGGCTGTCTGGTACTCTACTCCCTGGAGGACAGCGTCCATTTCAAATCCTATGAGGAGCCTCTGGTGTTCAAGCGCAACGCCACCTTGTGGATCTCCGGCATCGATTCCCTGAACCGCCAGGCCCAGGCCATCCGGGTGGACTACGTGATCGAGCGCAATCCCGGGGCTTGCGCGGGCAATTCCATGCCCCTGGTTTCCGGGAACAAGACCGTATGCATGGATTTGTACGAATGGCCGGACAGCGACAATGCCGTGGCGCGCGCCTTCGTGAGCCAGCAGGACGCGGCGGATTCCTGCCGGGCCGCGGGCAAACGGTTGTGCACGGCCGCGGAGTGGCGGGAAGGCTGCCAAGGGCCGGACCATGAGGCCTATCCCTACGGAGGCAAATACAACGAGAACCGTTGCCCGGCCAAGGAGCCCGCCGCGTCGCGATCGGGGCGGTTCCCCGTCTGCCGCTCCTATTACGGCCTCTACGACATGACCGGGAACCTGTGGGAATGGACGTCCACCCCGGGTCCGGATCCGGATTTCTTCATGGTGGCCGGAGGGAATTGGACCGCGGGAAACGAGGCCACCTGCGGATATGCCAAGTTCAGCTTCTATCCGAAGGTGCGCTACCCCTTCGTGGGGTTCCGCTGCTGCCAGGACGTCGGGGGCAAGTGAGTTCCGGTTGTGCCGGGACCGGACTCTATTATATACTGTTCAGCAACGATGTCGAAGCCGATGACCCCCGCGAAGCCCAGCATCGCCGCCACGCAAGACCGGACCTGGATCGGGATCCTATCCCTTTTCCTCCTGCTGGGGGCCGCCGCCTGGCTGCTGAAGAAAACCGATCAGACCAAATCCGCGGATTGGGACCAGAGCCGGCTGACCTACCTGCCTTCGGGGAAATTGCTGAAACCGATGGCCATGGATCTGGACGAAGCGGTGGGCGATATCTTCTGGGTCCAGGCCATGATCTACTTCGCGGACGCGTACCTGACCGGCAAGAGCTATCAGTGGCTCGGGCATATGCTCGACATCGTCACCACCTTGAACACCCATCTTTACGCCGCCTATGAATTCGGCGGGGTGGTGCTGACCAAGGAGAAGCGGGAATTGCCCAAAACCCTGAAGCTCCTGAACCGCGGTATGGAAGCCTTCCCCAATGATTGGAGGCTGAGGTTGTACGCCGCCACCGCCCAACTCGCATTCGACTCGAACTTCACTGCGGCCGCGGAATACCTGAAGCCCATCACCCTGGACAAGGACGTGCCCGATCATATCCGCACCCTGTGCGCCACCTTGCTCAACAAGGGCGGCGGGCAGCGCGTCGCCTTGGCTTTCCTGGTGGATCGCTACCTCCACTCGGACAACACCATCAACCGGGAGATCTTCGTCAAGAAGATCATAAAGCTCTACCCTGGCCCGTCGGACAAGGAGACCGCGCGCAAGGACGCCGTGGTCCGCATCCTCCAGGAGGTCAGCCTGGAACCGCGCATCGAATTGATGGCCCTGGGTATCATCCACGAATACCTGTCCGATACCCTAACGCCCCAATCGAAGACCTTGATGGAGCTTCTATATAAATGACGCGGAAGGGATACTCGCATCCAAACAACCCTGGTTTCAAAAGAAACCTTTTGCAAATTCCGGGGGGCATTCGCAGAATGCGAAAAGGATCGCTTCAGGTATTTCACTCTGGAACAGGGCACCCCCCGTAATACCCGCGGTTTGACGGATCGGACGGGGCGGAACCGGTTGGTACGGCTCTTGCGCTTGTCACGGCTCAGGGAAAAGCGTAGAATAATCGAAAATTGGCTTTCTCGAATCATTGAAAAGGAGAACTGAATGAAGTCGCAAAAAGGATTCACCCTCATCGAGCTCATGGTCGTGATCGTCATCATCGGCATCCTGTCCGCCTTGGCCGTGCCCAAGATGTTCGGGACCAGCGCGAAGGCGAAAGCGGCGGAGGCTCCCGGGGTCATCGCCAACTGGGAAACCTTGCAGAGCGCCTTCGTGCAGGAAAAGGGTTCCGCCGGAGCCTGGACCGATATCGGATTCGCGGATCCCACCCCCGATTCCAAGTGGTTCAGCTACGCGGATGGCGGAGCGGACCCGACCTCCACCGACATCGTGGCCACCGCCCTCAAGGATTTCGGCGAGTGCAAGGCGGGCAACACCTTCACCTCGACCTTCACCGTGGCTACGGACCTTTCCGCGCACTCGAACAACAATTCCCTTTGCGCGGCCTACGTCCCCAACTTCTAAGTTTGAACATCAGGAACCGGAATCAACGGAACGATCCCAGGAGCTTTTAAAATGAAAATTCACAACCAGGAGAAAGTCACAATGCAAAAGGGTTTCACTCTTATCGAGCTGATGGTGGTTATCGTCATCATCGGCATCCTGTCCGCCCTCGCCATTCCCAAGATGTTCGGTATCAGCACCAAGGCAAAGGCTGCCGAGGCTCCCGGCGTGATCGCCAACTGGGAAACCCTCGAAAGCGCCTATGCCCAGGAAACCGGAGCCGGCGGCCTTCCCGCCGCCATCGGATTCAACGTGCCTGGCGCGGCCGCTCCTGGCGCGGCCTCCGGTTCCAGCAAGTGGTTCGCCTTCGTAGCCACCGCCACCTCGCTCACGGCTACCGTCGTCGCCCCCGGCTTCGGCGGCTCCGGCAACACCGGTTGCGTGACCGGCAATACCTTCCGTTCGGATTACACCGCCGCGCAGGATGTATCCAGCCACGCCGCTTCGGCCGGAACCTGCCGGAACAACACCCCGAATTTCTAATCGGGACTTCGGATGATTCCAACGGGATCCGGCTTCCGCCGGATCCTGTTTTTTTTGGGTAACCCCGAAGGAACGGAGGCGCGTTCATGAACCTGCCTGCATCTGGCGCCTTGGGGACGAGGTTCCAGCGCCCCCTCATCCTCTTCTTCCTGGCCTTGACCTGGGCCGGGGCCCTGGCCATTACGGGAAGCCTGGCCCATTCCACCGCGGTGAAGATCCCCATCATGGTCGCGGGCATGACCGGCCTGATGCTGCTGCACCTCAACCGGCTCACCCTTTCCCGCGCCCTCCTCCCCTTCGTGGTCTTCTGGCTTTTCGCCTATTTCCGCGTCTCGGGGGGTTCGGCCTTCCAGGAATCGGCCTTGCTGCAAGTGGGGATCCTGCTTGCCTTCCTCCTCGGTTTCGTCCGCGCGCCCCTGGCCCATAAATGGCTCGTTCCGGCCCTGGTCCTGCTCTGCGTGGCCCGCGGACTGATGGATTTGATCACCCTCTCGCACTTGGGCATAGGCCCCGCGCAGGTGATGGGCGAGGGATACGATGCGGCCACGGCCTACCACGTCACCTCCTTCTTCGGCGACAAGCACTCCTTCGGCGCCATGCTCATCCTGGGGGCGTTCCTGCATTTCTACCTGATGGAAAAGGGCGATCCGCACAAGCCCGTGCAGGTGTTCCTGTACTCGGCGAGCCTGCTCGTGCTCCTTTCCCTGCTGGTCGTGGATTCGCGCCTGGTGCAGGGGGCGTTCTTCCTCTGCTTCCTGCCGGTCCTCTTCCTCTCGCTCAAATTGGACGGTCGGGAGCCCCCTCTGGAACGCCTGGCCTGGATTACGGGCATCACGCTCAGCCTGGGCCTGGCCTGGATCAACCTCCCCGAGATGCAATTGCGCAAGATGGCTTCCGCGCTTTCGCCGTCTTCTCCGGGTTTCCTGCCCTGGGCCTGGGGATCGGCGTGGCGGACCTTCCTCGCTTCCCCGTTTCTGGGCGGCGGTATCGGGGGATTCAGGTATGCGGTAGTACCCCACCAGGGCGTATGGCCCGCGCACGGCACCGCCGCGGATCTTCCCATCCTGTTCCATGCCCAGAACCATTTCCTGGAGACCCTGGCCGAAGGCGGCGCGGTCTGCCTCGCGCTGGAATTGATGCTGGTCGCCGGCGCCTTTTTCGGAATGGCGCGTTGCTACTACCGCGAGTGGAGCCTGGAAGCCAAGTACGCGTTTTTCTCCCTGGCGGCCATGGCCATGATCGGGATGTTCTGCCCGGTGCTGGACCAGGCGCCCGGACGCATCGCCTACTGGGCCCTGATCGGATACGGGTGGTCGTTCCTGGCCGCGGGCCTGCCCGCGCATCGCTTTTCCCTTACCGCCAAATCCCTGGCGGGAGGCGCCCTGGCCGCCCTGGCCTGCCTCCACCTGAGCCTGCGCATGCCGGAATTGCTGTCGGAGCGACTGTACGTCAAGGCCGTGGCCATCGCGGATTCGGATCCCAAGGCCTACACCAACCTGCTGGTCGAATCCCTGCGCCTCAATCCGGCCAATGAGGAAGCGAACTACGGGTACGTCGGGGTGCTGGCCGAGTTCCGGCGCGAAGCCGACGCGGTCAACCTCGTCAATTACATCCAGCAGTACGCCCCGGACGGGAAAAAGCGGGACGAGGTCCTGGCCCGGGTCTACGCCACCCTGGATCGCTACGACTCCAGCGCCAAATACGCGTCTTCCATCCTGGATTGGTACCCGAACCACCTGCCCGCCATGGAAATCCTCATGAACGCGGTTTCCCATCAGGATCGGTGCGTCTCCATCGATTCCCTCCGGACCGCGTTCGAGGCCCTGGACGGCTACTATCCCATGCCGCCCTCCCAGGAATTCACCATGCAAGGCCTGGACAGTCTGTTCAGCTCCAATCGCGAAGTCCTGTTCCTGCAACGCTGGTTCGGCGGCAAGGCCTTGCGGCGGCGTTTCGTCGAAAAGCGCCTCTACGCCTATAGCCTGAGTTCCGAAAACCATAACCGCCTCCGCCTCCTGAAGGAGACGCGCTGTTCGACCCAACCGGCGGATTCCCTGATCCACCACCCCTCCGACCGGAACCGGCCGCGCCTGTTTTTCCGGGGTTGGGGCTGAGGGAGGCCGCTCCCCCGCCGCCGATCCCGCCTTTCCGGCCCTTTCCCCTTTTCCCCGCGGGAATCCCCATGGGATAATGTGCCTATGCGAATTTCCGTCGTGATTCCCGTCTACAACGAAGCGGCCACCGTCGCCAAGCTCTACGCTTCGGTCCTGGCCACGGGATTGGCCGACGAAGTGATCCTGGTGAACGACGGCAGCACCGACGGAACCACCGAGATCCTCGACGGTCTGGCGAAACGGAACACGGGCACGCGCGTCATCCACCAGCCCAGGAACGCCGGTAAGGGAGCCGCCCTGCGCACGGGCATCGCATCCGTCACCGGGGACATCGTGCTGATCCAGGACGCGGATCTGGAATACGATCCCGCCAACTACGGCACCCTTTTGAAGCCCATCCTCGACGGCCGCGCGGACGTGGTCTTCGGCTCCCGGTTCCTGGGGGACACGCGGCGCGTGCTCTTCTTCTGGCATTCGGTGGGCAACAGCCTGCTGACCCTGCTCTCCAACATCTTCACCAACCTCAACCTGAGCGATATGGAAACGTGCTACAAGGTGTTCACGAAATCCGCCTTGGAAGGCATCCTGATCCGCGAGAACCGCTTCGGCTTCGAACCGGAAATCGTCGCCAAGGTCGCGCGAAAGCGCCTGCGGATCTACGAGGTGCCCATCTCCTACCATGGCCGCACCTATGAGGAAGGCAAGAAGATCCGCATGCGGGACGGCTTCCGCGCCTTGTGGGTCATCATCAAGTACGGCCTGTTCCGCCGGAATCTCGCTTGATGGGTGCCGCGGCCCAGGCGAGGCCCCCGCGGCCCACGCGGGGCAGGGGGATCCTGGAAGCCTTCATCGCCGGCCGGCGCATGGGCGCGGCGCTCCGGGCCATCGACCCGGCCCTCCACGGCGGGGAGATCCTCGACGTCGGTTGCGGAAGCTATCCCCTTTTCCTCATGCGCGCCCCCTTCGGGCGCAAGGTCGGCGTCGATCAGATCGATCCCTCGGAACGGGTCGGCCATCCGGGCGGCGAGGGCATCCCCGCCGGCCTGGAGCTTTCGCGCCTGTCCCTGGACGGCGCGGTGCGGCTTCCCTTTCCCGACGCGAGCTTCTCCTGCGTCTCCTCCCTGGCCGTGATCGAGCACCTGGAGCCGACCGTCCTCCCCGCCCTGATGGCCGAGATCTTCCGGGTGCTCAAGCCTTCCGGACAACTGGTCCTTACCACCCCTCACGCTGCCGCCGACGGCATCCTCCGGGTCCTGGCCCGCCTGGGCCTCGTGAGCAAGGAGGAGATCGAAGAGCATAAAAGCCTTTTCCTCCACCGCCATATCCGCGACCTGTTGTCCGGGGCCGGCTTTCCGTCCGGTAAGACCCGGGTGCGCGGATTCCTGCTGGGATTCAACATCTTGGCAGTGGCGCGCAAATGAGAGAAAGCTATTTTGTCCTAACAAAGTGACATGAAAACGCGGTTTTCGCGGCGCTTTCACAACGGAAAGGCTCCCATGGGGAATGACGCGGACATGAAATGGATACGGGGCGGGGCGCTCTCCTCCCTGGTCCTGGCCGTGATCTTCTCCCTGTTCCGGCGCTGGCGCCTGGCCCGCCTGTCCGCCGCCCTGTCCGCCGCCTTCGTGGAAAAATGGCGCGAGACCCATCTCGGCGCCCATGTGCGCGACCTGCTCGCCAAAGCCGGGAGGGACGCCTGAATCGGACCGTCCCTGCAGCCGATTTCGCCTTCAGCAACGAGGATCGGGCCCAGCTCCGAGGCCAAGGCATCGGCGAAGAACGCGCCTTGGCCCAGTTGGGGATATTCCGGGAAGGCCAGAAGTTCACGCGCCTCGAGCGGGCCTGTACCTTGAATGACGGCATCGTGCGCCTGTCGCCGCCGGAAATGGAAAGCCTTTCCGCGAGCTATGCCGCGGCCCGCGAGTCGGGTCGGGCCATGGAGTTCATACCCGCCTCCGGGGCGGCCACGCGCATGTTCAAGGGCCTGGTGGCTGTCCGGCTGCGCGCCGATCGCCCCGCCTTCGCCGTCCTCGCGAAGGAGGCTTCCCAGAACGCCGACGCCAAGGAGACGGTGGACTGGTTCAACGGATTGCGCGGCTTCGCCTTCTTCGGGGAACTCAGCCGCCTGGTCTCGCGCAACGGCAAGGACGCGGAGGAGCTTTACGCCGCCAAGGAGTACCGACCCTTCCTGGAAGCCATGCTTTCGCCCGAAGGCCTTCATTATGCGGACCGGCCGAAGGCCCTGATCCCGTTCCACCGCTATCCGGACGGGTCGCGCACCTCTCTCGAAGAGCATCTGGCCGAGGCCGCGGGCCTGGTGCGGGATCGCGAAGGGATCTGCCGCCTGCATTTCACGGTCTCCCCCGATCATGAGCGGGACATCCATGCGATGCTGGATACCGTACGCGGGAAATACGAGGCCGCGGGCGCGCAATTCGAGATCGGGCTGTCCCAGCAAAGGCCTTCGACGGATACCTTGGCGGCGGATCAGGAGAACGCTCCCCAACGCAACGCGGACAATTCCCTGTGCCTGCGCCCCGGGGGCCACGGCGCCCTCCTCGAGAACCTGTTCCACACCGGCGGGGATATCGTATTCATCAAGAACATCGACAACGTGGCCCACGAACGGCTGCGCCCCGAAGTGCTGGCCAACCGCAACGCCCTGGGCGGGTACCTGGTGCGCATGCAGGAACGCATCTTCGCCTACCTGGGACGGTTGCGCGACATGCCCGACGCGAACCTGATCGAGGAGGCCGCGCATTTCGCCGAGCACCGCCTGGGCGCCGTGCCGCCGGACTCCATGCGCGAGCCCGCGACGGACTCCATGGCCCTGGCGGCCAAGGCCGCCTTCGTCATCAAGACCCTGGACCGCCCATTACGCGTCTGCGCCATGGTGAAGAACGAGGGCGAGCCCGGAGGCGGGCCCTTCTGGGTGCGGGCCAAGGATGGGACCATGCGCCCGCAAATCGTGGAAAGCGCCCAAGTGGACATGGGATCGTCGCAGCAGCGCAAGATCGTGGAGTCGGCCACCCATTTCAATCCCGTGGACATGGTCTGCGGGCTGCGCGACGGCAAGGGCGAATTGTACAAGCTGCAGGACTTCGTCGATACGGAGGCGTATTTCATCACGATCAAGGCCAAGGACGGCAAGACCATGAAGGCCCTGGAACTGCCCGGGCTATGGAACGGATCGATGGCGTTCTGGAATACCGTTTTCGTGGAGGTTCCCGTGGGAACGTTCAATCCGGTGAAAACGGTGAATGATCTGCTGAGGCCGAACCATCAGGCCGGCGCGCCCGTCTGAACCCTAGAGGCGCACCGCCGCCCCGGGCTTCTCCACCACGTCCCTCGCCACCTCTTCCCCCATCGCCGGCAAGGAGAAATAGGTTATCGAGTTGTTGTAGATGGCCCAGCTGCGGAATTTCTCGCCGGAATCCTTATCGCTGTCGAAGCGCCAATTCGGCTCGCCCGCGTACTGCTTGTCCTCGTTGAACCAGACGAATACGCGCACGTCCTTGTCCGCGTTGAAGTGGCTGAAGAAATCCTGGATCCATTCCGCCTTGCCCGGTCCTTCCGCGCAGCCGATCTCCGTGATCCAGAGGGGTTTGCCCGGGAAGTGCAGCTTGAGCCCGTCGAGCGAGGCCTGGAAGACCTCGGTGAAGGTCTTCCATTTATGGTTGCGCGAGTGGGTGTCGCCGAAATTGTATCCGTCCAGGCCCACCACGTCCACGTACTTGTCCCCGGGGTAATACGGGACGATGTCGCGTTGCACGGTGCGATCGTCCCAGATCACGTTGGCGCTGAAGACCCATTGGACGTTGTTCGCCTTCTCTTCCCGGAAAATCTTCCAGGCGCGGCGCCACGCCTTGGCGAACCTCTCGGGCTGCTCGCCCCAGTCCATCCAATCGCCGTTCATCTCGTATCCGAATCGGTAATAGATCGTCTGATGCGAAGCCCGCGCCTCCTTGGCGAAGCGGCGGAAATAGCCGTCCCAGCGCCCGGCCAGGATGGAATCGAGAACGTGGAAATCGCCTCGGTTCGTATAGCTCTGCAGCTCCTGGCTGAGCACGGTCTTGATATTGCGTTCGGCGTTGAAGTGGATGATGTCCTTGGGGAATCCCATGTCCTTGTCCACGAAATACATGGCGTAGGTGGGGCTGGTGCCCAAAGCATTGATCTCGCTTTGCAGCCCGGACTGGTAGGTGGAGTCCTTGTTCCATTGGTAGATGCCGAAGGCCTTGGCCTCGCCCGCGATCGGTTGGGCGATCTCGGCGGCGGGCGGCACCGCCTTTTCCACCGGGCCGCGCTCCAGGCATCCGGAGAGCCAGGTTGCGGCGCCTAGCAGGGCCAGGGACAGCGGGACGGCACGGAGACCGGAGCCGCGGGGGACGGCGGATTCCTGGGTGGGGGTATTCGGGCGCATTGATTTGATTATAGAGCGATGCATGCGGCTTTTCCAGTTTTCGAATGGCCCAAAAAGCACAAAGACCCACGCGGTTCCCGGACCCTGGCCTTTCCCCCGTACAAATACGGATATTCCGCGCGGATACGCGGGAATAAAAGGACCAGGCCCCGGAACCGAGTCGCAAGGCGGACGTAAAATACCAAGGAGGAGCCGGGAACCCAGGAGGGCCCAGGTTATTGACGGGTGGTTGACCGGAAGGACCGGATCGGTCCAATCAACGCGGAATGGGGCATCCCGCATGAAGGCGCTTCCCGAACGGAGGGAAGTCGGCGGTCTGCAGGTTCTTGCGCTTGATGCGGGCGACGTCGGCGCATTCCGAAAAGTGGTAGATGTCGGAATTCACGCTCCAGGCGTATTTGCCGGCGGGGATCCTTGCGCGGCCCTTGGCCGCGCCTTTCGCCCCTTTTGCCGGATGGGCGGGGCGGGAGGAAATGGAATCCTCCCCGGTCCCGGCTTCCGGGATGTCCCGGATCGGATCGGCGCCGGCGAAGTATGCGTCCGATCCCGCATGCCACCCGGGAGGCGCCCGCAGGACAGGCGCCGGCATGGCGCCATGCGGGTCCAAGGCGCGGTTGAGGGCATACGCGAGACGGACTCCGCCGATCTTCAATTGCGAGAGCACGGTCAAGGTGGCCGCGTCCACATAGGCTTTGTCCAATTGGACCTTGATGCCCTTGCGCATCGGCTTACCGTGGAGGACGTAGCAGGCCGGGGATTTGGAGTGCGTATCGTCCGCCCAGGATTCCACCGTCCCTTGCGCGTTACGCCGGATGAAACCGGAGTCCGCGGCGATTTCCCGCTCGAGCAGGACGCGCAGGCTGTCCATCGGGAGATGCAGGCGCTCCAGCAGCACGTAGTCCCATACCTCATGGAGATTGTAGGTGCGCCGGTTCACCCTGACCTTGGCCAGGTTGCCGCCCTTGTCATGATCCTCGCCCGCATGCAAGGGCTGGTGCAGGTCCCCTACCAGGTGCACGACCCACTTGAGCGCTTCCTCCCGCGCGTAGCGGTCGGCCGCGGGATTGGCCAGGATGGCCGATTGCCTATTGATGGCCTTGATCACGTCCGCGGAATCCGCCCGCGCCGGATCGTAGCGGGCCTCGCCGATCTGGATCGTTACGTAATGCCAGGGCCGCGTCTCCGAGCGCAGCATGCGGATATCGTCCGCCCAGGTGGCGATGGAGGAAAGCGCCGTGGATCCGCCCGCCGGACCGAGGAGGTTTTCCACCTCGGCCTTGGCCTTGGGGGTGAGCATATCGTCGGCCAGGGCCGCGATCACCTGATGGCCGAGCACGCCGAAAGCGGATGCGGGCCGGAAGCCGAGCATCGCGGCGAAGAGGATCAGGATGTGCAGGAGGGTCCGCATGGGGCGCCGGGGTTTGAAGGGTTCGGATGGCATGGAGGCCGTAACCGGCTTGTCTCCTCGTCCGGAGCCCGTTAAAGAATGACCTGGAAAGGATTTCTTCAAAAGTGCGACCGGTTTCGAGGAGCCAGAGAGGTGGATCGGAATCCACCTCTCTGGCTGAGTTGAATGGGCCGTTATTACCCGCGCAACGGACACCACTCGAGGGATTATTAAGATAAGATTTTGAGGCGCGATTGCAAGTCGCCCGGTTGCCGCGGGTTTTCATTTTTCCCGGATTTGACCGTTGTTCCGATTCCGCTTTCGGGAATGATTGTACCGGCGGGAAAGTCTGGACGGTAATAAAGTCTAAATTTAGCCTGGGTGCTCAAGGTCGAACCTTTCGTTGACCCGGAGCGTCCGGTCGAGGGATCCACAGACCCAGATCGGACTTTACCACCCTTTGCCGGAAAGATACCGTGGATCATAAACAAAGCGTCGGTCTCGAAGCGGCCAAGCATGTCAAGGACGGAATGGTCGTCGGCCTGGGCACCGGATCCACCGCCACCTTCTTCATCCGGGAATTGGGCCGGCGCATCAAGGAAGAGAACCTGGGCATCCGGGGCGTCTCCAGCTCCCTCGCCTGTTCCCTGCTCGCGCGCAGCGAAGGCGTTCCCCTGGTTCCCCCGGATCAAATCGATCGCATCGACCTTTACGTGGACGGAGCGGACGAAGTGGATCCGGCCAAGGGCCTCATCAAAGGACGGGGTGCCGCCATGGTGGGGGAAAAGCTCCTCGCGGAGGCATGCGATCGTTTCATCGTGATCGTGGACGAGGGCAAGCTGGTCCAGCGCCTGGGGGCGAAATTCCCCGTTCCCGTCGAAACCATGCCGGCCGCGTCCACTTTCGTCCAGCGCGGCATCGCCGCCTTGGGAGGGAAGCCGGTATTGCGCCTGGCCCCCGGCGGCAAGGACGGGCCGGTGGTTTCGGACAACGGCAATCTCATCCTGGACGTGACCTTCGCCGGAACACCCGATTGGAACGCCATCGACGCCGCTCTCAACGGCCTGCCCGGCGTGGTCGGCCACGGCCTCTTCCTTCGCTATGCCTCCAAATCCACCGTCCTGGTCGGATCCCCGGGAGGCGTGCGCGTCCTCGCCTGACGCGCCGATACCCCATGCAAAGGATTCTGACCAACTTCCTCAAAGGCATCCTGATCCTGGCCCCCATGCTCGTGACCGGCTGGGTCATCTACACCGTATTCACCAAGATCGACGGCCTGCTCGGCATCTCCATCCCCGGCCTCGGTTTCGTCATCACCATCCTTTTCATCATCGCGGTCGGCACCCTGGCGTCCAACATCTTCTTCAACCGCCTCTTCAATTATTTCGAGAAGGCGCTCACGCGCCTGCCCGTGGTGAAGCTGCTGTATTTCTCCATCAAGGATCTGATCGGCGCCTTCGTAGGCGAAAAGAAGATGTTCAACCGCCCGGTCATGGTGGCCATGGGCCACCTTCCGTTGTGGACGGAAACCGCGCCAACGGTCCCGGGCGGGGACATCAAGCTGCTCGGCTTCGTCACCGCCGATACCCTGGAGGCCATCCCCGAGGCCGGGGATCGCGTGGCGGTCTATATGCCCCAGTCCTATAACATGGGCGGTTACATGATGCTGGTGCCCAAGGACCGCATCACGCCGCTGGCCACCGTGGAAAGCGCCAAGATCCTGGCCTTCATCGTTTCAGGCGGAGTGGCCCGCGGCAATGCTTAGACCTATCTTCTAGGAACCGATGGCCGAACCCTCCCCGAGATCACCCTTCCCCGCCGGCGCACCGCGCTCCGCCATCCTGGCTTTGGCCGCCTTGTTGGCCTTGGGGGGATGCCGCCGCGATGGCGTCTCCGGTATTCGGGGCGGCCAGGAACGGGCCGATCGCGGAGCGGAACCCGGCCAGGAAGATGACGGGCCGTCCGGGCGCGGAACCGGTCCGGGGGACGATATCGTCTTCGACTCCCTGCCTCAGAACGAGAAGCCGCGGCTGCCCCCCGGCCTCAAGGATTTCCAGCAGGTTTTCGCCGACGTGGCCGAGAAGGCCATCCCGGCGGTGGTCAGCATCTACAGCGAACGCAACGTCGCGCAACCGGAAGGCGGGTCCCGCTACGACGACTTCCTCGACAACGGTCCCTTCCAGTATTTCTTCGGCCTTCCCGAGTCCAAGGCGCCGAATCCGCGGCAACATAAGGAGACCGGCCTGGGGTCCGGCGTCAT
>JAQBPO010000074.1 GCA_028287465.1 Fibrobacterota bacterium | reverse complement strand
TGGGTTATCACCTTTATCGCCGTATCGCTCCGGGCGAAGCCCAGATCGACAGCAGCCTTTCGGGAGGCGCCAAGGTGGCCGGCGCCGGCATCGCCAATGCCCTGATCGATGCGGCCCGCTCCCAGGTAGCCGCCAAGGCCGCGGCCAAGCTCGCCAAGGCCCAAGCCAAGGCGGTAGCGCTTTTGGAAGGTAGCCCGGACGTGACGGATCTCGATACCCTGCCCAGCATGAGCCTGACTCCCGAGGAGCTGGCCGCGCTCGGATACGTGCGCATCACCCCCAAGCTCATCCCCGGCGCCAAGGGCGGCTCTTCCGCCAGTACCCAGGACTATCGTTATATCGATCGCAGCGCCGCGTTCGGCACCGCCTATGAGTACCTCTTGGAAGCCGTGGACTTCAACGGATCAAAGGCGCAATACGGCCCCCGCCTGGCGCGGCCTTCCAGCTCCCTGGAAACGGAGCTGCAGTCCAACTATCCCAACCCGTTCAATCCCATCACCACCTTGCGCTTCTCGCTCAAAGAGAAGCTGAAGGTGAGCCTCATCATCTACGACGGCAAGGGCCGAGTGGTTAGGACCTTGGTGCGTCCGGACAAGCCGATGCTGGCGGGCAAGTACCGCCTCATCTGGGACGCCAAGAACGACCGGGGATTCGAGGTGCCCTCCGGCCAGTACTTCTACCGCTTCACGGCTGCCCGCTACGTCAAGACGCGCAAGATGATCCTGGTGAAGTAAGCGGATGCCCCGGGGCGGTCCCTTGGAATCAATCGGGGACCATGGCCAGATAGACGACACTCCGGCCCTGGATAGCGCCCCGGGCATCCGTGGCGAGGACCGATCCCCGCCGGGCATAGCCAAAAACCCCCATTTTCCAAAAAGCCCGCTCCCGACCGGCGGGACCGCCGGAAGAGCTTTGGCCAGGTAAGCGTTTTTACGCGCGGAATCGCTCTTCGCGATGGCGGTCCGGGGATTCCCGCCGTAATATGGATCATGGCCATGGCCATCTTGCGCACCGGGGGTCCTATGAAAAACCATACCCTTCTTCTCGCGTCCATCCTGTCGTTGAACGGATGGATCCATGCGCAAGCCGATTGGGCGAGCCTGGGGAAGGACGGAAAACTCGCGTACAAATCCGATGCGAACGGCAACCGGATCATGGACTTCTCCTCCGCAGGCTACCTGGGCGGCGGCGTGGCCTTGCCCACCGTCCCGATCAAGGCGACCTTGAAACCTTCCGGCGGCGACGACACCAAGGCCATCCAGGACGCCATCGACCAGGTTTCCCAGCTCCCCCCGGCCAACGGGTTCCGCGGGGCCGTGTGTCTCGCTGCCGGGACCTTCCATACCAGCGGTCCCGTCAAGATCCGCGCGAGCGGCGTGGTGGTGCGGGGCAGCGGCTCCGGAAGCGGGGGAACCCTGATCCAGGCCGCCGGGGAATCCCTGTTCGGCATCGAAGGCACGGGCTCCCATGCGTGCTCTGGAGCCGTGGATATCTCGGGGGACTACGTACCGTCGGGAACCCTCTCCATGGACGTGAAGGACGCTTCCGGCTTCTCGGTAGGGGACAATGTCCTGATCACCAAAACGGCGACCAAGGCCTGGATCCACTATATGGGCATGGATTCCCTGTACCGCGTGAATGACGCGACCGGCATCAACGAGCACCAGACCTGGCTGGGCGTCGGGACCAGCCTCAACACCGATCGCACCATCGTCGCCATAACGGGCAACCGCATCACCTTCGACGGCCCGATCACGGACAACTTCGACGCGAAGTACCTGGGCAACCCCGTGGGCACGGTTTCGAAATACGCCTTTCCGGGCCGCATCAACCGGTCCGCGATCGAGCGCCTCAAGATCGTCGCTGCGCCCGTTTCCGAACCCTTCACTTCGGTGAGGATAGCCGCGGCCATGGATTGCTGGGTGCGGGACGTGGTCATCCAGGACGGAACGGGCAATCTCCAGGTGGAGGAGGACGTGCGGCGGGTGACCGTGAGCGATGTTTCCATCAGCCATACCGTGGCTTCTACCATCGTGGCCAAGCCGGCGGATTTCACCTGCACCGGCACCCAGATCCTTTTCGACAAGTGCCGGTCGGCGGGCGAAGGCTCCTGGCCTTGGACGACGGGCGGTAGGGGAAGCGGACCCATGGTGGTGCTCAATTTCAAGACCACCCAGACCCTGGGAATCACGCCCCATATGCGCTGGACCACGGGCATCCTGGCGGACGGGGATACCATCCCCGATGCGCCGAAGAACAATCCGGGACTCTCCTTCCGGAACCGCGCCACCGCGGGCAGCGGCCATGGGTGGACCACGGGCTGGTCCGTGGCCTGGAACGTCCTCTCGCCCTATTTCCTCGTCTCGAACGCGCCGGGAACCCTGAATTGGGCCATCGGCGGGAAGGGCGTCAAGACCTCGCTCGAAGATCCGGACGGCATCTATGATCACTTCAACTCCCAGGTGGCGCCCGTAAGCCTGTACCTGCAACAGCTCCAGGACAGGCTCGGCCCCCAGGCGGTAAGGAATATCGGCTATGAGGCCGGACCGATATGGATATCCCAGGGATCCTCCATCGGCGCTCCCCGGGGGTTCGCGGCGGAGGTGATCGCGTCCACCCTGGCGTATACGCTCCAACGCGGGGAAGAGGCCGTCATCACCCTTTACCGGACGGATGGCTCGAGGTCCGGATCCGCCCGCGTCCCCGGCCGTCCGGGCCGGAACACCTTCGCCTTGGACGGACTGGCAGGGCCGCATGGGCCGTCCGGGATCTATCTGGTGAAGGTGGCGATCGGCGGGGAGAGCCGCAGCTTACGGGCCTTGCTCAAGCAGGGCCTGTAGCCCGGTCCGGGGTCACCTGGACGTTTCCCCCAGGATCAAGACTCCGGCCGCCGCGGGCGCGGCGGCGGGTGAGAGCTTTAGCCGCCTTCCTTGCAGGCTGAACGCATCCAGAACGGGAAGTCCGGCGCCTTGCCGTTCCCGCATCAGATCCTGAACGGGCCCGGTGGAGAGCAGGTACCGGGCGACCGGCCCGCGCGCTCCGGACAGGGTGGGAACCGCACCGCCGATGGAGACCGGATCGGCCTTGGCATAGGCGTCATAGTAGGCCTGGGCCTGCGCCAGATCGGGCGAGCCGAGCTTGTCCACGTCCAGCACCAAGGTGCGGAAGTAGAAGGTCACGGGCTTGCCCGGTTGGATGGTGGCCCGGAAGAAATGCCCCCAGCGGCCATAGTCGCGCTTCTGCCCGATCACGGGGCGGGGGTTCAGGGGATGATCCATCTGCATCACGGCGTAGGCATGGCCCTGCAGGGCGAACTTGCCCATGATCCAGGAGTTCGCGGGCTTCATGGTCCAGTCGTCCCCGGCGGCGGACTTGTCCGCGGGGCCCAGGTATTCGAAGGTCTTGATGGTGGTGTCCGCGCGGAAATGGAAACCCGCATGCGCCGGGTCCCCGTCCAGGACCACGGAGTCGGCGGTCGCGCAGGCCAGGGTCAGCGCCCAATCCAGATAGAGCTTGCCGTCCTCCAGGGTGGCCGTGACCTCGCGGGTATCGCGCACCAGGGCCTTGCCGTCCATCCGCACCCACTCCGAAACCGAAGCGCGCCGGGCCCTGGCTCCCTTCAATTCGCGTTCCGGCAGATACCCGACGTGCCGCATGTAGGCTCCCGCCGCGCCATGCCAGATATCGATGGTATCGGCCCCGACCCTGGTCTTGTACCATCCCAGGAAGAGGCCGTGGTGATGGGCGTTCTCGCCGCCCAATCCCTTGGTCAGGAAGCCCTCCCCATGGAAGCCGTAGACATGGTGGTAGACCTTGAAGGTTTCCGCGTGGTGGGGCCGTTGGTAGACGGGGGTAACGTTCCGGTATATGGGCCGGTCGCCGTACATCAGATCCAGGTAGTCGGCCCCTTCCACGAAACGGAATTCCGCCGCGCCTTGCGCCGCGGCTCCCGCGCGAGGCGCCGCCGTCCCCATCAGTACGCAAAAGACCGCCGTGGCCTGGACTACCTGGCATAATGCCGCTCGCTTGGATCCCATTAGGCCTTTCCCGGGGCCCGGCCCCGCGGGGCCGGGTCCCGATCGGGACCCGGCGCGGAGCGGTACCCCCTTGCTCCGGAATTACTCTAATGTCCGGAATCACTCTACGCCCGCAACATCCTGCTGAAACGGCGGGCGGGGTTTCCAATTGCCGATTTTGTACAAGCGTGCATACAGGATCGGCCGTTGATTGATGGGCAGGGGGATCCATGATTCTGAAACACCGCTACGCTTTGATGATTTTGATGTTGGGGGCTTCCCTTCGCCCCGCCTCCGCGGCCTACCCCTATTCCTATCCGGGTTGCCCGGACGTGAACGACACCCAGTTCCGCAAGGTGGATCTGGTCACCCGCGCCGCGCATCAGACGTCCGAACCCCTGAAATTGGCGTTCGAACTCGTGGCCGCGCCCGGCGAGGACGCCGCGGGAAAGGTCGACGTCTATTTCGTGGAACGGTTCGGCGCCATCCGGAAATACGATTCCAGGACCAAGACCGTCCTGACCTTGGCGACCATGACGCCGCCCAATGGCGGCAGCGATGGACTCACCGGCATCGCCCTGGACCCGTCCTTCAAGTCCAACCATCGGGTCTACCTGTTCTACACCTACTCGGGAGTGGGCGAGATTTCCTATCGCGTATCCCGCTTCGTGATGAACGCCCAGCATACCACCCTCGATCTCGCTTCGGAAAAGGTCCTGCTCCGGATCCCCGTCTCCCTGGGGCAGGTGCATACGGGCGGCGCCATGCAGTTCGATTCCTACGGGGATCTCTGGATCACGGTGGGGGACGCGGGCGCGGATATCAAGGGCGCCCCCAATACCATGTCCCTGCGGGGCAAGATCCTGCGCATCCATCCCAACGACGACGCCACCTATTCCATCCCCAAGGGGAATTTGTTCCCCGCTGGAACCGCCAAGACCCTTCCCGAGATTTACATCATGGGGAACCGCAATCCCTATACCCTGACCCTGGATCCGGTCCGCCGCTGGGTGAGCTGGGGGGACGTGGGGCCCGATAGCTACAAGAACCCGGACAGCACCGGCGCCTTGACGGAGGAAAAGGACTTCGCCACCGTCCCGGGCAACCATGGCTGGCCCTTTTTCTCGGGGGAGAACTACCCCATCGTGGCCGGGATCAACCCCGCCAAACCGGTCATGCCCGCCATCAATTGGGGGACCACGCCCCGCGGCCTGGATACCCTGCCGCCGGCCACGCCTTCCATTTTCGCCTACAAGCAGGCCACGTCCATTACCGGCCCCCTCTACCGCTATGACGGGGACCTGAACTCGTCGATCAAATGGCCGCCGCATTTCAACCGGAAATGGTTCACTTCGGAATTCGGCGGCCGGGGCCCCATCACCGTGGTCACCCTGAGCGAGGACGGGAAAAAGCGCCTGGAGCAGGACACCATCCTGAAGAGCCTGCAACTGTACAATCCCCTGGATTTCCAGGCCGGACCGGACGGGGCCATGTACGTGGTCAACTACGCGGGATACCGTTCCGTCACGGCCAATACCGGGATCATCCGCATCGAATACGCCGGGACCTGCCGGCCCGCCCTGCCGAAGCTGGAAACCGCCGTGGGTATCCGCCCGGTTACCCCGTCCGGCCGCGAGGACCGGGAAGGGATAAGCGTCCGGGGAAGGACCCTGTCCATGACCTTCCGGGGCCCGCATGGCCTGGAAATCCGGAACCTGCAAGGCCGGGCCATCCGCGGGTCGAACCTCCTCAAATAATCCAACCCCGTTTCCTCCAGCCCCCCCGAGGCCCATCCGGTAGCGGGGCGTTTTGTGGACAGTACGGAATCCGCAAAACGGGTAGGCCGGATCCCCCGCCGCGTCTTATACTAGGATGGCTTGGATGGGGGCCTGCGCATAAGGCCGCCGCCTGGTGAAACCGTCATGCAACCGACCCCGAAAACGCCCTTCGACGTATTCGCCTTCCTGGATTACCGGAACCTGCTGCGGCAATGGTACGCCCAGAAGAAGGCCGAGAACCCCCGCTTCTCCTACCGGTTGCTGGCCCGCAAGGTCGGCTACAGCTCGGCGGGATTCTTCACTTTGATCCTCCAGGGAAAATCGAACATCTCCCTGACCATGGCGGACCGGTTCGCCGAGGCCATGAAGCTCAAGAAGAAGGAGCGGGAATACCTGCTCGCCTTGATCCTGTTCAACCAGGCCAAGGATGCGGGCGAAAAAGAGCGGTACCAACGCAAGCTGGAAAGCTTCACCGCCTTCAAGGTCAAGCACCTGGGGCCCGAGCGGTTCCGCTTCCTGGAAAAGTGGTATTACATCGCCGTGCGCGAGCTCCTGACCTTCATGCCCTTCCGCGGGGACTTCAAGGCCCTGGGCGCCATGCTCGAGCCTCCGATATCGGCCGAGCAGGCGGAGGAGGCGCTCTCCCTCCTTCTGGAGCTGGGGATGGTGATCCGAACCGCCCAAGGCGGCTATGCGCGGGTCGATTCCGTGCTGTCCACCGGGTACCAGGCCCGCGCGCCCGAAGTGGAGGGATTCTTCAAGGCCATGCATCAGTTGGGGGGCGAGGCCCTTACCCGGTTCCCGCGCGAGGAGCGCAATCTCTCCTGGCTCACCCTGTCCACCACCCGCGCCAAGTACAAGGAGATCATCGAAGAGTTGCGCGCCTTCCGGTTGCGCATCCTGGAGATGGTGGAGAACGAGCCCAAAGAGGAGATGGTGTACCAGTTCAATTTCGAGATCTTCCCCTTGAGCAAACCCGTCGGGGGGAAGCCCAAGTGAATCCGATCCGCGCCGCTTTATCGGCGGCTTGCGCCTTGCTCATGGCCGGGTGCGGCCTGGACCAGGAACGCCAGGCCCGGGGAGGCGGCCTGGAAGGCGAGACCCTCACCTTGACGGGCCGCGCGGTCTATGCGGACGGATCCCCCGCGGCGTCGGCGGAGGTGCGCGTGCGGAGCTCCGACGCCACGGATACGGCCATGATTTCGGAAGGGCTCGTGGCCACCACGGACGCCGATGGGCGC
This sequence comes from Fibrobacterota bacterium, assembly GCA_028287465.1. Taxonomy (GTDB): domain Bacteria; phylum Fibrobacterota; class Fibrobacteria; order UBA11236; family UBA11236; genus Chersky-265. The sequence goes on along the minus strand of JAQBPO010000074.1, from coordinate 19,927 downwards.
TACCGCGTGACCGGCGTGCAGGCCGGGGATTATTTCGTGATCACGGAAACGCCGAATGCGCAGGCCTCCTTCCAGGAGGTCCATGTCGCGCCGCCGGATCCCGCCGTCCCGATCGTTTCCATCCTGCCGGATACCGTGAAACCCAAGGGCGCGATCCGGGTCCGCGTCTTGCCATCGGCCGGTTCCGCGCTTCCCGCGGGAATGGTGCAATTGCCCGGCCTGGGGAGCCAAGCGCTTATCGATACCGCGGGATCCGCCTTGATCCCGGTGCCGCCCGGGATTTATTTCGTGCGCATCGTCTATCCGGCCCTGGGCCTGATGCACCGCGTGAACCTGGCTGTGGTGAAAGCCGGGGACACCTTGAACCTGGGTCCCTTCACCTTGAATCCCCCCGGACCCGAAGCGATGCCGGAATGGAAGCATTCCAAGACCCTGCGGCTCAATACCGGCGCCCAGGGCGCAGCCACGGCCGACCCGGTGTTCGGCTTCCCGGTCCTGATCCGGCTCGATTCAAGCAACTTCCCTTTCGATCAACTCGGCGAACGCCATGACGGGTCGGATATCCGGTTCACGGACGCGGACGGCAAGCCCCTTCCCTTCGAAATCGAGAACTGGGACGGTCCCGGCCGCAAGGGCCAGATCTGGGTCGGGCTGGACACGGTCTACGGCAACCGCGCCGATCAATACATCAATATCCTGTACGGCAAGAGCGATGTCTTTTCCACCGCTTCGCCTAACGGCGTGTTCGATACGGCCGACGGCACCAACGCGGCCTGGCATTTCGCGATGTACAACCCGGCAGGATTGCTTTCCGATGCGACCGTGAACGGGAACCGCCTCCGGTCGGGAACGACGCAAAAGGAAACGGGCGTCGCCGGGTTCGCATGGACCCTGGCTCCGGGCGATGAGCTGGGAGCGGCCGCGTCCGCGAGCCAGGAGCCCGCTTCCCTTTCGCTCGAGGCCTGGTTCCGTCCCAAGGGGGCGCAAGCCCTGTCCCGCCTGATCTGGAAACACCGCCGGGGCGAAGCCGCCGCGGCCTATTCGATCACGTGGCTGGGGAACGAAAGCGTTCTCGAATTCACCCTCGCCGACGGATCGGCCGCTACCGGCTCCGTCTCCCTGCGGGCGCCCGTACCCGCGACCAGGGACTGGATCCACTTCGTCGCCACCTTCGACGCCAAGACCGGCGTGGCCGCCCTCTACATCAACGGGAAGCCCGCCGCCAAGCTCGCGAATCTCGGCCCCATCGACTACCGTTCCGCCGGCGACCTGATGATCGGTTCCCAGCCGGGAGGCCTCAACGGGTTCAAGGGCGCCTTGGACGAGGTCCGCCTGTATCGCAAGGCCTTGTCGCCGTCCCGGGCGGCCTTGGAGTACGCGAACCAGCGCCCGGGCGCGACCTGGGTGGAATTCCCTCCCCTGTAATGGCGCTTTCCGCATAAAAGGCGAGAGCCCCCGTTTCATCCATAAAACGAAACCGGAAGGCCGCGGCCTTCCCCGCGCCGGTTCCGCGGTTAGCTTCGAGTCATGCAAAAACAATTTCCGATCGCAAGGATCTCCGTCATCGTGGGCCTCGCGCTGGGCGCTTCCTGGCCGGCCTCGGCGCAGGTCCCCGCCCCCGCGGCTACCGCAGCCGCCAACGCTACCGCGCCGAACATCGTGATCTTCCTGGCCGACGACATGGGCTTCTCCGATATCGCGCCGTACGGCGGCGAAATCCGCACGCCCAATCTCACCAGGCTAGCCGCCAGCGGGATCAAGTTCACCCAGTTCTACAATACCGGACGCTGCTGCCCCACGCGCGCCGCGTTGTTGACCGGCCTGTATTCCCATGAAGCCGGCGTCGGGCATATGACCGACAATGAAATCGCGACCCGCGGTCCCGGTTACGGCGGCCGCCTCAACGAACATGCCTGCACCCTGGCCGAGTTGCTCAAGACCGCCGGCTATTCCACCTGGATGGTGGGCAAGTGGCATGTCTCCAACGGCGAGAAGGACCAGGCGGACTGGCCCATGCAGCGCGGATTCGATCGGTTCTTCGGTTCGCTCGCCGGACCCAAATCCTATTTCGATTCTCCCGCGATGATCAACGGCAATACCATGCTCCCCACGTTGAAAGGCACCTACAGCACCTACCTGGTCAGCGATACCGCGGCGGGCTATATCGACCGGCATGCCGCCTCCGGCGGGACCAACCCCTTCTTCCTCTACGTGGCGCATAACGCCCCCCACTGGCCCCTGCAGGCCCCGGATTCCCTGGTCGCCAAGTACAAGGGCACCTACCTGAAAGGCTGGTCGGCCTTGCGCAAGGAGCGCCTGGCCCGGCAGCGCGCCTCCGGGCTCATCGATCCGACATGGCCCCTGTCGCCGGATGACGGACTGGAATGGGATTCCCTCTCCGCGGCGAAACGCGAAGAACTGGATCTGCGCATGGCCATCTACGCCGCGCAGATCGAAGCCATGGACCAGGGCATCGGCACCGTGCTTGCGGCCCTGGATCGGAACGGGCTGCGGCGTAATACCCTGGTGTTCTTCCTTTCCGACAACGGCGGGAACCTGGAGGGCGGCCTTAGCGGGGGCGGGCCCGCCGCCGATCTCGGCAAGCATCAGACCGAACCCGCGCTTTCCTACGGCCAGAGCTGGGCGAACGCCAGCAATACCCCTTTCCGGGAATACAAGCATTACGAATTCGAAGGCGGGATCGCGACGCCGTTGCTTGTCAGCTGGCCCGCCGCCATCGCGGATACGAATCGATGGGATACGCATCCCGGCCATGTCATCGACCTCATGGCGACCGTGGTCGAGGTGAGCGGCGCCAAGTATCCCGCCTCGTTGAAGGGCAATTCCATTTATCCCATGGAGGGCGTCAGCCTGGTTCCTTCCTTCACCGGCAATGCCTTGAACCGGGGCAAGCCCCTGTTCTGGGAACATGAGGGCAACCGGGCGGTGCGCGACGGGAAATGGAAGCTGGTCGCGCTCAAGGGCAAGCCCTGGGAGCTGCACGACATGGTGCAGGATCGATCCGAAATGGACGACCTGGCCGCGGCGAACCCGATCTTGGTCAAAACCATGAGCGCGGCGTGGGACGCCTGGGCGGTGCGCACCTTCGTGGTCTGGAATCCGACGGGGATACCCGGCGGACCGGAAAGGAAATCCCGGAACGTGGACGTTACGCCCGCCGCGCCGGCCGTCCGCTTGGAGCCGGGAGTGCGCGCCAATGGCGCCAGGCTCCCCGTGGCATCGGATGCGGGAGCGGCGAAGGCCGAAGCCGTGCCCGCCGGGGTGGAATTCCGCCTGCCCGCCGGGGATTGAGATGTTCCATCGTTTCCATGAAGGGGATGCTCCCATGCGAATGTTCCCCATGCGCCGGCGCACCGTTGCATTGCTCCCAGGACTGGCCGCCTGGATCCTCGCGGTTCCGGCTTCCGCCTTGGACGTCGATTTATCGGGCAAGGTCGTGAACAAAAGCGGCGCAGTCGTCGCGGGATGCCGGGTCGGCCTTGTCCATCAGCCCGGGATTTCCGCCACCACCCTCGCGAACGGCGCCTTCCAGCTCTCCGGCGCCACCGCCCTTCGTCAGGGCATGCGGGCCGCATCCGACCCGGGCCTTCGTGGCGGCGGATTCTCCTTCCGGGTGGCAAGGGATGCGGCCAACGAGGACGGGAGCGATGTGGATGCTCGGGGCCGGGTCCTGACCACGCCCCCGCGGAAGCCGTTTGCCGCGGGGTATCAAATCCCGGATCAAACCCTACGGAACCCAACCCTGGCCAAGGCGGCCGCCTTCGCGTCCGCGGCCCCGGTCGATACCCTCATCGTCTCCTGCTCCGACTTCCCGGACAGGCGCATCGCCGTCGCGGACTATGCCGGCAAGCTGGGCAGCCTGAAGGTTTCCAAGCCCAATATCGTCTACATCATGGCCGACGATCTGGGATGGCGCGAGTTGAACTCCTACGGCAATACCTTTACGGAAACCCCCAACCTGGACCGCTTGGCCTCCCAGGGCATGCGCTTCACCAACGCCTACGCTTCCGCGCCCGTCTGTTCCCCCACCCGCGGATCCCTGATGACGGGGCAATATCCGGCCCGCGTCGGCATCCTGGATTTCCTGCCGGCCCGCACGCCCATCCATCTCGATACCGCCCACCTTACCCTCGCGGAACGGCTGCGGGACGCGGGATACGAGACGGGCATGATCGGGAAATGGCATCTGACCGGATACGCGAGCGAAGGCCAGGTGGAAATGGGTCCGGACAGGCACGGGTTCCAGGAGGTGATATCCACCGAGAAGGCCTATATCGCGGGCGGGGACTATTGGTTCCCGTATTCCTGGAATCCCGCCCTCAAGCAGGTCCTGCCGGATCCGGAATACCTGGCGGATCGCTTCAACGCCCAGGCCGTCGATTACATCGCGCGGCACAAGGACGGGACCTTTTTCCTCTACCTGGCCCATATGGCCGTGCATCAGACCCTGGCGGCCAAGCCCGCGCTCATCGCCAAATACGCCGCCAAGCCCGGGGTCAACGGGTCCACCAACAACGCGAAGATGGCCGCCATGCTCGAATCCATCGATGACGGGGTCGGCATGATCCTGGACACGTTGAAGGCGTTGGGACTCGATGAGAACACCCTCGTGATTTTCAACAGCGACAACGGCGGGGTGACCGACGTAGGCGACAACGGTCCCCTTCGGGAAGGCAAGGGTTGGCTATACGAAGGCGGCATCCGCGAACCCCTGCTGGTCCAATGGCCGGGAACCATCCCGCCGAATACGGTATGCGACGTCCCCGTCATCACCGCGGACATGTATCCCACCCTGCTCGAAGCGGGCAGGACCGCGCGGGATCCCAGGCAGATTTTCGACGGGGTTTCCTTTTTCCCGCGACTGAAGGATGCGAAAGCGGTCATGCCCGCCCGCGACCTGTATTGGCATTATCCCGTGCCGGGACCCGGTCCGCATGGCGCGTTCTCCGCCGGGGCCATGCGGCGGGGGGATTGGAAGCTGGTCCAGAACTTCGTCGACGGGACCCAGGAGCTCTTCAATTTGAAGGATGACATGGGCGAGAAGGATGATCTGTCGAAGACGAATCCCGGGAAGGCGTTGGAGTTGAAAACGGAAATCACCCGATGGAGAAATGGGTTGCATGCCCTCATGTACCCGGGGCAAATCCAGCCGTGAGCGGTTGCGGGCCGCCGCTGCCCATGATCTTCCGGGCGACCGTCCCGGGAATTCCTCAACGGTAAGGGGGGATCCAGCGCCGGATGTCCGGGAACCCCGGGCCGGTCAACCGGATCATCCAGGGCCCGCTCCCCTGGCCCGCGAGATCTACGCTGACGGATCCGGCGAACGGCCCGCTGACTCGATGGATGCGACGCCCTCCGGCTTCGAAGAGTTCCACTCCCGTCACCTTGACCGCGCCGGATTGGATGAGGAGCCTGCTTGCGGACAGGCGGAGGACGCGGATATCCGTCCCGGCCTGCCGGGATCCAACCGGATGGAATCCGGGCGGGATCGGCCGGATGGGATCGGGGTTCACCCGCGCGATCCCCCGGTCCCGCGAGAAGGCCAGGTTCCGATCCTTCAGGGCCGCGGTCCCGATCCGCTCTTGCAACCGGACCAGGTCGTAATCCTCGGCGCCGAAGGCGTCCCGCAGATGGATGAACGGCTCCAGCATATTATAGGTCTGCCAAGGCAGGTAATAGCCCACGCCGTGCCCCCGCGGTACCGTCACGTTCAGGGCCTCCCCCAGGAAACCGGTCGCGAAGCCGGGGATGGGATCCCTTACCGGATCCCAATTCACGTACTGTTTGGTGTTGTACAACAGCAATGCGGCGACATCCGCGAGATGCGGATCCCCGGAATACAGGTAGAGCCGGTAGAAATCGAAGGCATCGATGGCGGCATAGGTATCCGAGCCGCTGCCTCCGGTCGCGATCACGCTCAACCCGGTCGTGGATCTCCGATGCGGGAACCGCGCGCCGGTATCGTCGGCGGGAACGGGCACGTTCCAGGCATAGACCCAGGTCTCGTAATAATAGGCCGCTTGCAGGGCCGACCGCAGCCATTCCGGATCGTTGTCCGAATCGTATAAGGCCAGGAACGCGCGCAAAGCCATGGACGCGGATTCCTTGTCCGGTACGTTCGGATTATCGATGGCGCCGCCCACGTAGCGGTAATCCCGATGGATGTCGGCATGGATGAATGCGCCCGCCTTCAGGGCCATGGCCTTATAGGCCGGGTCGCCGGTGGCGATATGGAGTTCGACCAGGAACGGGATGATATGGGACGTGTTCGTCTTTTCCGTAAGCGTGACCGCGCCGGTGAGGCCGTCATATCCCCTGGGGAACGACCCGTCCGGATTCTGGATGCGGCCGGCCCAATCGCCGGCCTTGATGCAGGCGGCCAGCCACGCCGGTTTATCCACCTTGCGCTTTTTCTCGAGGCTCCAGGCCAGCAGCAATCCGCGCATCCCGTCCCCGACCTGCCTCAGGAAGGCGTTTCCCCCTCGCCAGGTTTTGGGATACGGATCATACCAGACCCTGGGGGCGCCGTTCGGTCCGATCCCGTTCCCGGCCCAGAAGTCGGCCATCCGTTCTCCCTTGGCCAGCACATCCTCCCGTCCGGAAAGGATGCCATCGCGTATCAGGAGCGCGGCGTTCCCCGGCTGCTGTCCCACGAAGCCGAGATTGAAATTGTAATCGCTCTCGTTTTCGATTTCCCCGTTGAGCCGGATCCGGAAAGGCACGCCGGCGCTGCCGTTGATGGATTTCCAATAGGCGTCCAGGATCGATATCTGCTGGGCGTAAACGGCGTTCAGGTCGCACGCATAGCGCGGGGGCGCGGCCATCGCGTAGTAGGCCGACCAGGTCTTTTTCAACGCCGTCGGATAATCCGGTTCGGAGGTCAATCGGAAAGCCATGCGATAATGCTGCCGGAACCCCTGGGTTACCGGATGGCTCCGCAAGGACCAACGCCTTGCGGGCGATCCGCCGTAAATCAGGGTACGCTCCCCTTCCGATCCGGGATAGAGCATTCCCACCGAAGGCCGGGGATCGTTGCGCATTCCCAGGGAAGCGAATTCCATGCGGGAGTCGATGATCCGGGCGAGGCCGTCCTCTCCGGTGAAGGTGGAACCGTTCGCGTCCGCGTGGTATACGGAAAAGGTGGCCCCATCGTCCTTGCGCCTCAGCATGAACAGGGGCAAGGGCATCCTATCCTCCCGGAACCAATATTGGGTGTCGGAATAGTCGGTGGCCAGGGCATTGCCGCTCACGTCGGCATTGTCCATGTACCAGATGGAGGGCGCGAAAAATCCGAAACTCCCCATGGGGGCCGCGGTCGCGCCTTCGAAGGCCATGCGGGTCGAGAAACCCTTGTCCCCGGCCCGCGCGGATTCCACCCGCACTTCCCGGTCGACCATGAAGGCGCTTTTGGACCCGTCCAAGCCATAGGTATCGATGAACGAGAAGACGGAGCCGTTGCCGCTGGCAAGCGTTCCGGAGCAGCGGATCGCTCCGGTACCCATGACCTGCAGGGAGTCGTAGGCGGCGGTCACCCAATCGGCTTGGCCGTTCCCGTTCACGACCTCGGCGGCCAAGGGGAGTTCCTGGGAGTACGCGGCGTTCGCGGAATGGAGTCGGAGATGGACCCCGAAGGCCCCGCTGACCGCATCGCCTGCGCCGCCCGGATTCCCGAAGGAAAGGTCGGCTTCGCCGGTCGATAGCGTTGGGAGGGCCGCGCCCTGGGAAAACACCAGGGCCGCCGGCAAAAGGATCCATTGGACCGGGAACGGTTTCATTTGCCCTCCTGATCAGGGTACCCCCCGGCATGGGCGGACGCATGCCGGTTTCGGCGTATTCCAACCGGTTTTCGCGATTCCGTTTTTTGCAAAGATCGGCGTTTTCCCGGACCGCGCGGTCCGGGACGGACGTCAGGGGAAAAAGGCATTAGTTTCAACAACGACGCCCTCCGGTAGCGGCCCACAGGGGGCGTGGATAGGTTAGAATGAAGCCCATGGGATTTCTCCGCCGCCGCCTGCTCGGATCGATCGCCTTAGCGGGGTCTTGCCTTTCCGCGGCATTCCTCCTGAGCGGTGTCTTCTCAGGTCGATCCCCGGCAGGGCCCGCGACCCAGGGGACCTCGGCCTCGCAGGCCTCTCAGGCCCATAGGGCCTATAGGTCCGTTCCCGGGGAGTATGCCGGGCGCGCCGCCTGCGCGGAATGCCACGCCGCCGAAGCCAAGGCCTATTCCGGATCCGATCACGACCGGGCCATGGAGCCCGCGGGACCCGGCACCATCCTCGGCCGGTTCGACGGCGACAGCCTGGCGCATCCCGGCGGGGTCAGCCGGTTCTACCGGGAAGGCGATGCCTTTATGGTCCGCGCGCCCGGTCCGGACGGCGCCCCCCAGGCGTATCCCGTACGTTACGCCTTCGGCGTGCGCCCCCTGCAGCAATACCTGGTGGAATTCCCGGGCGGCCGCATGCAGGCCTTGGCCACGGCCTGGGATACGCGCAAGCAGGCCTGGTTCCATCTTACCCCGGACAGCGCCGTCCCTCCGGACGATTGGCTGCATTGGACCGGGGACGGCCACAATTGGAACGCCATGTGCGCGGATTGCCATTCCACCGGCCTGCGGCGCGGTTACGATGCGGCCAAGGGCGTGTTCCATACGGATTGGAAGGAACCGGACGTGAGTTGCGAAGCGTGCCATGGGCCGGGGAAGGATCATGTGGAATGGGCGCGCGCGGGAACCCTGAAGCGGTTCTTCCTGGAACGGAGCTTCGCGAAACGGGAAGGGGCCGATCCCGCGTCGGTCGGGTCCGCGGATCGCACCCGTGCCCGCGCCGCCCATGGTCTGGCCTGGGACCGGATGGGGCAGGGGGGCCGCGCCGAGATCATGGCCTGCGCCCGCTGCCATGCCCGCCGTTCCGCTCTCAAGGAAGACTTCGGCTATGCCCTGGAATTCCTCGATGAATATTCGCCGGAGCTCCTGCGCGAAGGCGTATACCATGCGGACGGGCAGATCCAGGACGAGGTGTACGAATACGGTTCCTTCCTCCAGAGCAAGATGTACGGCAAGGGAGTCCATTGTTCCGATTGCCATGATCCCCACAGCCTTAGAACGCGCGCCCCCGGGAACGCCCTGTGCACGCATTGCCATGAAGCGGCGCGCTTCGATACTCCCGATCACCATCGCCATGCAACGGGCGGACCCGGCGGCCTGTGCGTGGACTGCCATATGCCCACCCGCACCTATATGGGGGCGGATGTCCGCCGGGACCATAGCCTGCGGATCCCCCGTCCGGACCTGAGCGCGCGCTACGGAACGCCGAACGCCTGCGGCCAATGCCATGCGGACCGCGGCGCGGCCTGGGCCGCGGAAAAGGTGAGGGAATGGCATGGACCCGTCCGCAAGCCGCATTTTTCGGAACTGTTGGCCAAGGGCCGATCCGGAGGGCCGGGAGCCGATAGCGCCCTGGCCGCCCTGGCGGCGGACACCCTTTGGCCCGCCATGGCGCGCGCCTCCGCCGTGGCCATCCTGGCTGGCTATATGGACGGCTTGGCCGGGGCCCGGACCGGCGCCGGGGGAACCGCGACAAACGCGGCTATGACAAGGGTAACGACGATAACGACGGTAACGAAAGGCGCGCGCGACCGGGAACCGCTGATGCGCCTGGCCTCGGCGGCGGCTTCGGAGGAATTGCCCCGCGACGTTCGCCTGGCCGTGGCCGGTCCTTTGCTCCGGGACCCGCTCCGGGCGGTGCGCGCGGCCGCGGCCGGGGCCTTGATCACGGAATCCCCGTTGCTTCCGGATTCCTTGCGGCCGGATTACCGGCGGGCCCTGGCGGAGCATCGGGCCGCCTTGGATGCGAACGCGGTCTTCCCTGGAGGCCGCTTCGATTTGGGCCGCTACCATGAAAAGCGGGGAAGCGACGATAGCGCCGCCCTGGAGTACCGGGCCGCCCTCGCCATCGACAAACGCTTCCTGCCCGCCCGCATGAACCTGGCCACCTTGTACGCCCGCCAGGGAAGGCCCGATTCCGCCGCGGCCCAGTTGCGCGAGGCGATCCGCCTCGACACCGGGAACGCCGATGCCCATTATGCCTTGGGTCTGGCGATGGCGGAACAGGGCCGCATCGACTCGGCCGCGGTCCACCTGGCTTCCGCCTGCCGGGCGCGGCCGGGCGATCCGCGCTTCGCCTATAATCTGGGCCTGCTCCTGCACCGGCTCAATCGTCCATCCGAAGCCGAAGCGGCCTTGAAGCGCAGCATCGCGATGGGAGGCGGGGATCCCGCCTACCTGTATACCCTGGCCTGGTTCTATGCCGTACGCGCGCGCTGGAGCGAAGCCCGCGCCATGGCGGCCCGCGCCATTGCGGTGTCTCCGGGTTATCCCGGGTTGGCGGAACTGATCCGGGGAATCGAGCGGCGGAAGATTTAAGACGGAATTCCCACCTGCGATTTCAATCGCCGCCGCGTCCGTCCGGATGCATCAATCCGGTCCGGCACGCCACCGCCCGGTTCCCGATCCCGCAACACCCTTCCGCATAAAGCGACTATTCCAGCCTCGGTGAACGGATTTGGGGGGCAGGGGCACGCTTGAGCCCTAAGCGTCGCCATTGTGGCATTCGACGACCGTCCGGGATTTTATGCTGGCGACGGGTCATTGCGCATTCTTTATTTATCCAGTTCCGTTTCGATCCAATCCGATCCAATCCGATTCGCTTCTGTCCTCGTATCTACCCATGTCCAGAGAAGGCGCCGTACGGAGGAACCGACGGGCCCTTATCGAATACCCTATCCCCAGGAGTCGTACATGAAAACCGCATTCCATCCCGCTCGTTTCCGCAGGTCAGCCATGGCCCTCGGGCTGGCCTTTCTGGCCTTCGGGTTTACCGGAACCGCATCGGCGGCCGACCATAAGGACTCTCCTGATTCCGATGAAGGCAACCTCGACATCACCGATTGGTACGTATTCTCCCATGGGGACAATATGGTCTTCATAACCAACGTTTCCCCTTTCCTCACCCCGGGAGCGGCCACCACGGAGGCGGCATTCAATCCGAATGGTCTGTACCAATTCAAGCTCGATAAGGAACGTGATGGCGTGGAAGAGGCCGTGATCCAGGTGGGCTTCACGGGCTCTGGTACCTCCCAGAAGGTGTGGGCGCGCGGTCCGGGCGTCCCCGAGGTCAAGGGCGTCAACGGCAACAAGGTGCTTAAGTCCAATGCCATCACAGGGGATTTCAACACGGCGTTCTCCGGGAACGGGCTCAAGGTCTTCGCCGGCCCCAGGGACGACTCCTTCTTCATCCATCTGCTGGGCGATTCGAGCGTTCACAGCGTGCTCAACGCGGCCTATGCCGCCGCGCTGAAAGCACCCGTCGGCGATCCCAAGGAACAAAGCCTGGCCTTCTCCAAATCCGGCCCGGACGATGTCAAAGGCGCCAACGTCCTTTCCATCGTGGTGGAATTGCCTAAGTCGATGATCGCGTCCACGCTGGGCATCGCGGCCGACGGTACGTTCTTTTCGTGGGCCACAACCAGCAAGAAGAAATAAAAATGAAAAACAGGAGGAAACAGAAAATGAATATGACGATCCGCTTCGCGGCCGCTGCGGCCCTCTGCTCAAGCCTCACCATGACGGCCTGCAATGATAAATCCAAGTCGTCCACCGACAGCATGGAAGATGCCACATTCGATCAGGTCGATCGCATGGGGCTTCCCACCATCAATACGGTTTTCAACCACCCCAATACGGCGAGCTTCAGCAAGACAAAATTCAATCTGACCGGTCCTGAAACGGACGTGGCCAATTACATGGAGCAGTTCAAGACCGTGCTGGGAGCGGTCGCCAATGACGACCCGGCGGCGACCGCGAAAGCGTTGCTGCCCGATGAGCTTCCCAACAAACTGGGCTCCGCCGTTTCGGATTTCTCGAAACTGGATGGGCGTAAGCCGGAGGACGACGCCGTCGACGTGGCCCTTTCCGTGGTCGTAGGGAGCAAGCTGGCATTCCTGCATTCGGACAATGTCAACGCCAATGACGTTCCCTTCCAGGCGGAATTCCCTTATCTGGCGAACCCGCATTAACCATGCGTATCCCGTCGCGCAGGATCCGGATCGCGATCGCGATCCTCGCCCTCGGGGCGGGGGGCGCGATCCTCGCCGCGGCGGGTATTAAGCACGCGCATGGCGCATTGGATGAGGAATGCGTCCGTTTCGCCCTGGCCCATGCCGGGCGCGGAACCCCTTTCGACGAGGATGCCATCCGCTTCCTCTCGGAGCGCGCGACCGAGCGGCGCGCCCATGGCCATCCGGACGATCCCATGGGGCGCGCCAAGTTGGCGCGCCTCTACCTATCGCGTTTCAAGTCGACCGGGTCCGCGGAGGATTTGCGGGCCGGCGTGGCCGGGCTGGAACGCTTGGCCCGCGAAGCCCCGCAAGATGCGGGCGCCCATGCCGCGCTCGTAGGGGCTTATCTTTCCTTCCATCGCTTCCGCGAGGCGTTGGAGCAGGCATACGCCGCGCGGGCGCTCGCAATCGGACCGGAGGAGGTCGATGCCGCCCGGCTGGTCCTTTTCGATGCCCTCGCCTCCGTAGGCCGGTACGCGGAGGCCTCAGCGCAACTGGATTCCCTGGGGGCCGCCGCGCGCACGGCGTCGGGCCTTTCCCGAAAGGCGCGCCAACTCGCGATGCGCGATTCCCTGCCGGCCGCCCGGGCCGTCCTGGACTCCGCCTATGCCCAGGCCCTTGCCGGTTCGGCTACGCCACCCGTAAGGGCCTGGTACCGGGTCGAACGCGCCGGCCTGTCCGAAAGGATGGGCGATATCCGATCCGCCGTAACGGATCTCACATCCGCGCTCGTGGATTTCCCGGGCTATCCCGCCGCGCTCGAAAGCCTCGCGCGCATCGCCTATGCCTGGGACGGGAACCTGCAAGCGGCCTCGCGCCTGTTCGAGGCAGCATGGGCCAATGGCGGCCACCTCACCTTGTTGCTGGATCGCGAACGCGTCCTCCGCGAGATGGGCGGGACCGGGGTGGCCGATTCCCTGCGCTTGGCCTTCCAGGCCCAGGGTCGGTCGGACACCATACAGTTGCGCTGGAACCGTCTGCCTCTCGCCTACCAGCTTTCCGAGGATCCGGCGCGCCGGGACCTCGCCCTGCAACTGGCGGAAGACGATGTCGCGGAACGCGCGACCCCCGAAGCATGGACCTGCCTGGCCTGGGTATACTACAAAAGGGGAAGCCTGCCGGTCGCGTACCATTTCGCCCGTCTTGCCGCCGAGGCGCCCGGGCGGGATCCCGCACGTCTAACCAGGCTGGCGCTTATCTATTGGCATGCAGGTAAGCGGGACGGTGCCAAAGCCCTCTTGGCGGACGCCGTTGCCCGTAAGGGAAAGCGCTTCGCGTGGAAATCCCGTAAGGGCCGCGAAGGCTTGGATGGATCGGGCGAGCTCCTGGCTACTGGCGGGAGCCAAGTGGGCGATCTGCTTGAATTCCATTCCCACGACCCATAGACCCATCGGAAACCTTCCGCGCCCGCCCCGAGGCATCGATCCGTTCCGGCAAGCCGCCCACCGGTCGCAGGCCGCCATGCCTCACGGAAGGCCTTGCGGAGGGCCGCGCCGCCAGGCCCACGGGAAGTTGCGGACCCGAGGTGCGGAAGGGCGAAGCCGGCAGGCCCGCGCCATTCTGGAGATTGAACACGGGATTATCGGCCCAGGCGTAGCGGACCTCCACCGGCGCGGGAACCTGGGCGCTGGACACGATGACGGTATCTCCGCGCGCGACCGCGTCCGCCCAGACCCATTTGCGATCGGCCCCGGCGATGGAGAACCCGGCCAGCTTGCCGCCCCCTTGGGCCATCAGGCCGCTTTCCGCGAACCGGAAGCGCAGGCGGATCACGCCGCCTTCAACCTTCATGGACTCGTATAGAGGACCGCTATACGTAACATCCGCGCGACCGTAAGCGAGGCCCAGGGCGCATAGGGAAAGCCTCTTCCCCACCGGCGCCTTATTGCGCGGATGGATGTCCAAGGCGTCCCCCAGGCCCAAAGTCACGGCCATGGCGGTATTGGGCTGGGACAGGTTCAGGCGCTGGCCTTCGCGCACCTCGGCGAAGGGACTGATCTCCACCGGCGCGGTCTGGAGCGCGTGGTGTTCCGGAAGCTGGACGAAAAGGAAAGGGAAATCGCCCTGGCCCCAGGCCTTGCGCCATCCGGGGATGAGCTGGCCGAATCGGCGGCGGTAATTCAGGTAGGACCACCGCACCGTGGAATCGGACCCCGTATTGGATTCGCCCTGGTACCAGATCACGCCGCGGATGGCCATGGGGATGATGGGCGTGATCATGCTCTGGAACCCGCCCCCGGCCAGGCTGTCGCCCTTGAAGCTCGCATCGGCATGCACGGTCGCGGTGTCGATCCACTGTTCCACCGCGGTGCCGCCCACGGCGCTAACGATCATGCCGACGGGGATCTTCAGGGCCGCCTGCAGGTTCTTGGCGAAAAAGTAGGCGGTGGCCGAAGTGGACTTGGCCGCGGTGGAATCGCAGCGCCGCCAGGTCTTGTCGCCCCACATGGTGAAGACGCGGAGGTCCGGGACGTCCGCCGCCCGCGCCGAATCCAGGTTGGCACCGCCCATGGCCTCTAGGGTCCCTTCCATATTGGACTGCCCGCTGCCCACCCAGACTTCGCCCACCATCACGTCCTTCAGGACCAGGCTGTCGAGGCCCCGGGCCCGCAGGATGAAGGGTCCGCCGGCCGGCATGGGATCGAGCCGGACCATCCATTTCCCGTCGGCCCCGGCCTTGCCCTGCCGGGTCTGGCCGTTGAAGGTCACCGTGACGGTTTCGTTGGGGAGCGCGTTCCCCCAGACCGGAACGCTCATGTTACGCTGCAGGACCATATGATCGCCGAAGCATAGCCCCCCGAAGCTCAAGGCATGCGCCGGGCGCGATGCGGCCAGGTTCAGGGCGATAAGGATGCCGAGACCGGCGTTGAAAGGCCTCATCATGGCAGGACCGCCTTCCGCGCCGCGCCCGCCCGCCCCTCGCGGGAAGGCGTGACCGTATAGAGGCCCGGAAGCAGGCGACGGCCCGAATCATCCCTTCCATCCCAAGCGGGAATGATCCCCTTCCGGACCGCCAGGGTCCTCGCTTTGCGGCCGGCCAGGTCGGTGATCAAGGCGCGGTCGGGCCAAGCGCCCGACCATCGCGGGAAGGCGAGCAGGGCATCGCCCAGGAGCAGGGAGAATGCGGCGTCGGGCGAGGCGGTCCGCCCTTCCAATCCGGTCGGGGCGGTGATGGCGAAATCCCCGTCCGTGGTATCCGCATGGGGGATCTCCACGGATGCGATGCGCAGGCGGACCTTTGCGGAAGCGGGCGCGGGCACGGTCCATTGGAACTCCCCGGTATGCGGCGCGGCCGCGGCCACGGTCTGCCATCCCGATCCGGGATTGAATTCGATCTTCACCCGCTGGATGGCCAGGGCATTGGTCGTGACCCAACGGATGGACTGGAGGCTTCCCGCCGGCCAGGACTCCCCTCCGTTGGGGGTAAGGACCTCCAAGGTGATCGGCGTCGCGGTATTCACCCGGGCCAGCCAGGATTCGTACCGGGTCCGCATGGCTTCCACCCGGGAGACATTGGCGGAAGCCAGGTTGGCCGTTTCGGTCCTATCCGTGGAAAGGTTGTAGAGTTCCCACGGCTTTCCGGACAGGGAGACCAGCTTCCAGGGACCTTGCCGCACGGCGCGGCCGCCTTCATGTTCCCAGAACAATTCCCGTTCCGGTAGCGGGGCGCCGCCCTGCAATACGGGAAGCAGGGAGCTCCCCTCCAGGGGCTTCAGGACGTTCCCATGGTAGGCGGAAGGGTAGGCGACCCCCGCCGCGGCAAGGCAGGTGGGCATGATGTCGATGGCATGGCTGAGCTGCTGGTTGATGGAGCCCGCCGGGAGCTTGAGCCCTTTGGGCCAATGGACGATGAGGGGCGAGGCGGTCCCGCCTTCATAGCTTTCCACCTTCCAGAAGCGGAACGGCGTGTTGGCCGCATTGGCCCACATGCGCCCGATCCCGCCCCAGACGGCCTCGCCTCCGGTCCCGGGACGTCCCCCGTAGGTTACCGGGGCGCCGTCCCGCGTGGCATTCGGGCGATCGTAGCCCGGCCCGCCGGGAACCTCGGGGCTGGCGCCGTTGTCCGAGAGGAAGAGGATCAGGGTATTGTCGAACCGCCCGGTTTCCTTCAACTTGGCGATCACCTTGGCCAGGCCCTGATCCAGGCGGTCCACCATGGCGGCGTGCACGGCCATGTTATGGGCGTTCCAGGCCTTGTCCGCAACGTTCTTCCAGGGATTCACGTCCTCGAAGGGCGGCAGGGGATATTGGGAGGGGGTGATGAGCCCCAGTTCCTGCTGGCGGCGGTACCGGCGCACGCGCAGGGAATCCCAGCCGTCCTGGTAGGTGTTCTCATAGCGCTGGATATCCTCGGGCCGCGCATGCAGCGGCCAATGGGGCGCGTTATGCGCCAGGTACAGGAAGAAGGGACGGTCGTCCCGTCCCAGCCTGTCGAGGTATTCCACCGCCTTGTCGTTGAGCGCATCGGTCTGGTAATGGCCGGCGGGCACGCTGGGAACCGGCGCGGTATTATGCACCAGGCTGAAGGGATCGAAGTAGTCGATGACGCCCCAGATGGTGCCCCAATGCTCCTGGAAGCCGCGCTTGAAGGGATAGGAAAGGGTGTCGGAAAAGACGGGGTAGGCCGCCCTATGGCTGAGCCAATCCAATTGATCCGGATGGGACACGTCCTCGGACAGATGCCATTTGCCCACCATGCATGTCTGGTATCCGTTTTCGCCGAGGAGCTCGGCCAGGGTCGCGCCATTGCGGTTGAGGCTGGCCCCGTTGCGGGCCAGCCCCGCCTGATGGGCATAGAGACCGGTCAGGAGCGAAGCCCGCGTGGGGCAGCAGCGGGCGGCATTGTGGAACTGGGCGAACCGCGCCCCGCCGGCGGCCAGGCCGTCCAGGGTGGGGGTGCGGATCTCGCCGCCATAGGACCCGATATCGGAGAACCCGAGATCATCCGCCACGATGACCAGGATGTCCGGGCGGGGATCGGACCAGGCCAGCGGCGCGCAGGCCAGGAGCGCCAGGACCAAGGCCGGATCCCCATGCGGTAAGGAATGCCACCAACGCCCCGGACCCTTGCTTGCACCCACCTTCGACCCCCCATTGATCCTGGTTTGAAAGTAGCTCCGGAAGCCCTTCCAGCCGTGACGATTTGAATCTGCTTCATGTCGCATTCGACCAAAAGCATTGCTTTTTACATAAGAGAATGGCCAATAGACGGGCGTTTTTTACACAAAACGGTTTTTCCCGATGCGGCCCCAAGGCACGGGTGCTCCCAACACGTGATGGGCGTCACGCTCCGATGGGCGATACTTGGGGAAATCGATCCCGTCGCACCGGAAGCCGTTGGGCGGCACGGGCCTGATTCCGCATTCATGCCCCAAACTCCGCAAGTTCCGCAAAGCGCCCCCGTACCGCACTTGAAGATTACCTGACCCGCCAATCCCTATAATGGAAGCAGCGCGCTGAAAATCGAATTGCCGGGAATTTGACCGCACCATGGAACGAAACAGAAACGCATGCGGATCCGAAACGACGGGAACCCTCCGGGGATTCCCGCTCGCCGCGCCGATTTTCCTGCTTCTGCTCCTCGGCCTGATCGCCTTCTCCCGCGCTTCCGAGCTGCGCGCCATCCAGCGCGGCACCGCCACCATCGTCACCTCCACGGGCCGGGTTTACGTGACCCTGGGAACGGTCCTCCGCGATACCACCAAGGCTTTCCTCGTCTTCAGCGAAACCGAAACGGGAAGCACCCTCCCGTCCAAGCATAACGTGGCCGGGCGGATCCTGGGGGATGACTCCCTGGTCTTCGTCCGTCAGGATGTCGGCACCTCCAACCTGAACACCATTTCCTGGGAGGTCTACGAATTCACGAGCGGCGTTTCCGTCCAAAGGGGCGCGGTGAACCCGACGACCACCTCCACCAATATCACCTTGGCGACGCCCGTGGACCTGTCCAAATCCTTCGCCATCGCCACGCACTTCCGCGGCGGCACCGTCTTCGGCGGGGACGACGCCTTTACCGCGACGCTCTCGACCACGACCAACCTGAAACTCGACTTCGGCGCCACGCCCGGGGATTCCACCTACTGGCAGGTGATCCAATACGAGGATTGCTTGGTGCAGCAGGTGGCTACGTCCCTGGCGGCGGCCACGGCGTCCACCACTTCCACCATCCCCGTTTCCGTGAATACGGCCAAGACCATGGTGATCTCCAATTTCCGCACCGCCAGCGATTTCACCTCCGCCGGAGACCTCCCGCGCACGGAACTGACGAACGGGACCACTTTGACCTTCACCCGCGGGGGCGGGACCTCGGGCGCCTTGAGCCTGGTCTCCTATGTGATCCAGTTCACCGATTCCACCACGGTCACGCGGGCCACCACGAACTTCACGGCCGGCACGGGCACGGTGAACGTGACCCTGTCCCCGGCCATCGATACGGGCCGGACCGGCGTCATCGCCCCGGGGCACATGAACCGCGGAGGAAGCACCGCCTATACCACGGGCAATTCCATGGGATACGCTTACTTCAGCCTGGCCTTGACCTCCACCACCAATCTCGCCATCACGCGCGGGGACAATGCCGGTTCGACCTCGGACATGCCCTATCAATTGGTGACCTTCTCCAAGAACGAATACGAAGCGCGCAATTACAATACCACCATCAATTTCAATACCACGTCCACGGGAGCCAATGTCTCCACGGACCAGACCAACTTCCCGGTGCTGGTCCGCCTCGATGCGAACAACTTCCTCTTCACCCAGGCCGATCAGGCCGGCGCCGATATCCGCTTCGCCGACCCGGACGGCCAGGCCCTGAAATACCAGATCGAGCGCTGGGACTATGCCAATAAGCTGGCCGAGATCTGGGTCCTGGTTCCCCAGGTGGACGGGAACAGCACGTCGGATTTCATCCGCATGTACTGGGGCAACAACAATGCCATGTCCGCCTCCAGCGGCAGCGCGGTATTTCCGACGGGCAATTCCTGGAGCGGCGTCTGGCATCTGGGCGAGGACGGCAATACCACGGCGAACGGGTACCTGGATGCTTCGTCCAACGGGTACCATGCCCAGGGAACCCTGACGACTTCCGCCTCGGACGTCTCCGGCGCCATCGGCCTGGGGCAGAACCTGGACGGGAGCACCCAATACATCTCCATGACCGGCACCTATCCCGCCGTGGCCACGGCCCGGACCATGAGCTTGTGGACGCGGATGACCACGGTCGGCGGATCGAATATGGTGATCGCCGCCTACGGGACCTATCCCGGTACGGGCAGCCAGGTTTTCGGCCTCGCGAACTGGAGCGGGAACAGATGGGGCGCCTGGACGGACGGCACGGGCAATACCAATACGGGCGCGACGGCGGATCAGGGCTGGCATCACCTCAGCGCGAGCTATGACGGGACTACGGTCCGCATGTACCTGGACGGGGCGCAAATCGCGACCGCGACCAGCGCGCTGAACACGACCAGCGGCAGCATGACCCTCGGCGCCCGCATGAGCGACAAGACCCTGAAATGGCCCGCCATCGTCGACGAGCTCCGGATCTCCTCGGTCCAGCGATCGGCCGATTGGATCAAGCTGGAATACCAGAACCAGAAAACGGGATCGAAATTCCTGTCCATGCCCAATACCGCCTTGTCCACCTGGACCTATTCCACCAAGGTCTACGTGAACACGTCCCCCGCGGGCGCGAACATCACCACCACGCAAACCAACTATCCCCTGCTGGTGCGCTTGACCAACGCCAATTTCAATTTCGCCCAGGCTTTAAGCACCGGCGCGGACTTGCGCT
>JAQBPO010000019.1 GCA_028287465.1 Fibrobacterota bacterium | reverse complement strand
ACTGGCGGAAGGCGAGGTGCGGGAGTTGGATAAAGGGACGGTTCAGACCCTCAAGACGAAGGCGCGCCTGTCCGGAGGGTTGTCCGCGTAAGGCGGTTTATCCCCGAAGGGCCTGGAAGCGGTGTCCGGATTCAGGGCGGGATGGCCAGGGAATCGACGAACCTCCCGCCATGCGCATCATGGATGTCCAATCGGATGGTATAGCCTTGGGGTCCAGGGGCTCCGGCATAATGGTGCCTGACCACCTTGTTGTAGCCGACCCCGTTCTGGGTGGTATCCTTCATAGGCGAGCCATCGCCCCAGTCCAGGAAAATATCCGAATAGTGGTCCAGGCTGTCCAGGACGTCCTTGTCCGAAATGGAAAATTGGAAGTAGCGGTACGTGGTATCGTTGAACTTGTCCCTTTCCTCCCGGATGAACTCCAGCTTGGCGGTCGGCGGGATGTTCTTCCGAACCTTGACGTGAAGGAAGTAATTGGGCTGGTCCCCGCATTCATCCTCCACCAGGACGATGATGGTCTTGCGCCCCGTATCCGAGTAAACGGCCGATTGCCTGCCCTGGACGGTATTCACGTGGTATTGCCCGTAACCCTTGATGGTTTCGGAGAGGGCTTCCCATACCGTAGTGACCTGTTCTATCGACCCGTCCGGATCAACGGCGTCATATAGGATGGTAACGGGCTCCCCGGTGAAAACCTCGGAAGGCCTCCCTTCTATTTCGGCGTTCACCTTGGGGAGGATGTTCGATTTGACGGTAAGGTGAAGGGACGTATCGAGCCTCTCCCCGTTGTCGTCCGAAACGGAAAGATTCAGCGAATAGGTCTTTTCGAAGGACGTGTCGCTGCTCAGGGTATCGAAGGTCTTGGCCAAGGGCAGGTTGATCGAGCGCGTTTTGCATTTGAAGGTCGAATCGAAATAGCCGAAGGTGGAATTCGAATCGAGATTGAAGATCCGGACCTCTTTGCATGACCCGTCCGGGTCGGTTCCGGTGAAGGTGAGCCGGAGCGGCTGGCTGGTATGGCACCCCACCTTCCAGGGCGCTTTGGAAAAGTCGTTCCAGGACAGGGTCGGCAGGAGATTGCGGACCCAGACGAAAGGCTTGGTAAAGGTCCCCACCTCGTACTCCTTTTCGGTGCCGTTGAGATGGGACAGGACCTTGAGGGTCAGCACATCGGGTCCTCCGGTTATCGTTGCGGCCAGGGGTAGGGTATTCAATTCAAATGTATCGCTGGAGGCCTTGTAGCTTGTGCCCTTCCGGTTCAGTTCGGGATATTTCTCGAAGCTCCAGAGGTAGAGGAAGCGGGAAGGCGCGGACGTATCCTCCGGTCCGGCCAACATCTTGAGCGATCGGATCGGATAACGGATGGTGTCCAGCTTGAGGTTCCGCACCTTCACCTGCTTGAGTTCGTCGTCCGGGTACCATTCCTCGCCGCCATGGCGGGCGAGCGCGATCACCTCGTCGGCCCCTCCCCGTTGCACCTCGAATGCGCCGGTCCTCTCGTAGTAACCCCACCTGAAGGTGCAGGTGACGGAATACGGCCCGGTGCCGGCGTCCGCGAGGGTGAACTCCCCGTTCGCATCCGTGGATCGATCGATCCCGCGATCCGGGTCGGTGCAATGGGCCTCCGGGATGGGATCCCTGGTGAAGGCATCGATGACCTTGATGCGCACGACGGCGCGGGTGACGGTCTTCTCGTCCACCAGGTTCCGCCAATAATCGCAACCGGCCGCCGTGAGGGCGGCGGCGATCGCGGCCGCCATAAGCGGCCGGGGAATCCTCACGCCTCGCCCCCGTCGCCCGCTTCAGCGTCGTCCTGATCGGCCACGAGCCTGTATTTGCGCAGCATGCTCTTGCAGGTATTGCGCGAGATCTGCAGATGCTCGGCGCACTTGGTGATGTTCCCCTTGTAATGCTTCAGGCATCGGCGCAGGAGCGCGCTTTCGTACTCCTCGCGGTACTCTTCCAGGGTCTTCTTCTCCAGGCCGTCATCGGATGCCGGCGGCCCGGTCCGGGGCGCCGGCCCGTTGCCTTCCAGGCCCAGGTCAGCGGCCGTAACCAGGTTCCCGGAATGGAACAGCCAGGCGCGTTGCAACTTGTTCTCCAGCTCCCTTACATTGCCGGGCCAGCCATGGGAACGGATGGCTTCCAGGCCGTCCGGCGAGAAGCTCCAGGCCGCATTGCCGAAATGCTTCTGGATGAAGTGGCGGGCGAGCACGGGGATATCGTCCGCCCGATCGCGAAGGGGCGGCATCAGGAGGGGAAGCACGTGAAGGCGGTAGAAAAGATCCTGCCGGAACTTCTGGGCCTTGACCCGTTCATGCAAATCGTAATTGGTGGCCGCCACGATCCGGACGTCCACATGCACGGTCTCGTTCCCTCCCAGGCGCTCGAACCTCCCTTCCTGGACGAAGCGGAGCAGCTTGCCCTGGAGCTCCAGGGGCAGGTCCCCGATTTCGTCGAGGAACAAGGTTCCTCCCGCGCAGGTCTCGACCTTGCCGTTCTTGCGCGCCATCGCGCCCGTGAAGGCGCCCTTCTCATGGCCGAACAATTCGCTTTCAATGAGGTTGGCGGGCAGGGTGGCGCAGTCGATGACCAGGAACGGCTTGGAGGCCCTTGCGCTGTAATGGTGGATCAGCTTGGCGATATAGGTCTTGCCTGTGCCGGTCTCCCCCGTGATGAGCACGGGCAGGTCCACGGTGGCGAGCTTACGCGCCAGGGATTGCACCTTTTCCATGGGCCCGCCTTCCGCGAACACCAATTGGTCGCGCATCTGGCGCACGAAATCGTCGAGCTCGCGGTTCTGGCGCTCCAGGTTCTCGATCCTGCCGCGGCTCTCCTTGTCCTTCTCCTCGAGGAGCTTGCCGGTCTCCTTGCGGTGCAGGCTCTCGATCTCCTGCAGGTTGCGCCACAGGACGGATGCGAAAAGAAGCATCATGTCCAACAGGTCGCGGGTGTCCTCCTTCGGCTCTACGGGCAGGCCGTCCGCGATGAAGGCGATCCAACCGGCGCCCGGGGAGGGCTCGAAGGCAAGCTGAACCCGCCATCCCGCGCTGTTCGGGGAAACCTTCAGCCAGCGGCCGTTGCCCTGGGATCCGGCCTTCGCCTCGGCGGGATCCCAGGGAGCGGATTCCAGGGAGCAGGCCTTGGGCAGGTCCGCGGAGCGTTCCGCCGCCAGGACCACCGATCGGCATTCCAGTTTGCGCGAGAGGACCTCGGCCAGTTTTTCCGCGAAGTGCGCCACGGTGCGGGAAGCGGTAAGGGCGCTGACCGTTTCCACCAGGGCCTTGAGGAATTCCTGATGCCGTTCCACTTCCCGGAGGATCTCTTCCGCTTCCTTGCGGAGTCCCGGGCTCTGGATGGCCATGGTGTGGATCTTCTGGTTGAGCCTCGCCAGGGGCATCGGCGTCTTGGGGAAAGGAGTGAGGGATTTGAATCTGAGCTGGATGTCCCCGAAGGCGATGGCGTCCCCATCCTGGAGGGCGCAGGCGCTGACGGACTTGCCGTTCACCAGGGTGCCGTTCCGGCTCTTCAGATCCAGGAGATGGAAACCGTCCTCGCGGTTGAGGATGTTCCCGTGGAAGGAGGATACCTTGGGATCGTCCAGGAAGATGTCGTTGGACTCGTTACGTCCCAGGGTGGTGATGACTTTGTTGAGGGCGAAGGGGGGGCGTTCCCCGGATTCCCAGACAAGTTGCGCGCCGATCCCGAAACTGGCCATGGTCAATCCCCCGCCGATGCGATTAATGAGAAAAGGTACGCTCCCAAGGCGGTGGAAATCGAAACGCGCTGGACCCATTGCCATTGCCGGAGGGTCGCGAGCTCATCCTTGTCCCTCACCTGGAACGCATCGTTCTGTTCCCGCGATTGCGCGTCCGAGGCGTACAGCGATACCGCGATTCCACCGGCCTGCAGCAAACCCAGGACCAGGCCATGGTTCACCTTTCCGCGGGCGAACCATCCCGTTCCCAACGGAAGCGCTCCCAGGGCAAGGCCGATGGAAGGCCGTTCGGCCGTCCCCGATCTTCCGGGAGAAACCGAATCGGCGATGGATATCTTCCCGACCGATCCGGTAGGCTCCGGCGTGGAAGGAGCGGGCGAGGGCGCATGTCCGGCGGCGATCGGGGACGTCGCCTCGATCGAAGCGATCGGCGCGCTTTGCCCCGCCGGCGCAGGTCCGGCCAATGCAGGGGGGGCTGGCAGGGTCGGCAGCGCGCCACCGGTTCCGGCCTCACGGGCGAGGGTGAATGTACGCAGTATGGCCGGGTCCTCATTACGTGCGAATTGGAACAGGCTGTCCAGGCCGAGCAAGGTTACGAAGTATGCCACGGCGTCCGGCTCCCGGCCCAGCCTGGCGGAGGACATGCCCAGGTATTGGTAGAGGGACAGGGAGTCGCGCCGCTTGAAAGGGCCTTGGGATTTCAAGGCTTCCAGGTTCGCCAGGGCCGAGTCATACCGGCCTTGATGATAGAATGCCGCCGCCTGGTTGACCGTCGCGCCGCGGGCGGGCGCGGCCAGTACGATCGCGAGCGCGCACAGGGCGCATAAAGCCGCGGACGCGGGCAAGTCCGGGAACCGCGACCCCCGCATCAGCGCCGTTTACGGGAGACGGAGAATCCGCCGTCCGCCTCGAGGTTGAGCAGGTAAAGGGTGTCGGCGGATATGAATAGGCTGCTGCTGATCGGTCGATTGCTTCCGGGGGGAGTCAGGGTGATGTTCACCAGGCCCGGGGTGATCGGCCAGCCCCCGGCCGGGCCCGGAGAGGTCCACTCGATGGAATCGTCGACCACGACCTTGGTGCCGGCCGGTCCGGAGAGCGCGACGGCGGGCGGGCGCGGCTTTCGGGGTGCGGCGGGCCTCGCATCCGCCTTGCCGGCGAATCCGGCCTGCACGGCCGGCCTGGCATCGGGCGTGTAGGCCCTATCTCCCTTGGAACCTGCGAATCCGGTTCCATCGGAAACCTTGGCCGTTACGGGGACGGCGGCAGGCGCGTTGCCTCCCGCGGGAATGCCCTGGGCCTGGGCGGCCGGGGTCCGCGTCCCGGTCTCGGGGGAGGCATTCGCGCGATCGGCAAAGGCATTGCGGGTCCTGCCCCAGGCCAAAAGGCCTACGGTAACGGCCAGGATAACGGCGATCGCGGCGGCCAGGCGGAATGGGCCTTTTGATTGCGCGTGCCGGGTCGAGGCCGGGCCGGACGAAGCGATCCCGTTTCCGCGCGATGGGTTCGGCGCTCCAACATCGACGGTCACGGGGGCGGATTTCACCTTCGCGGGCGGCGCGGCCAGCAGTTCCCGGAGAATGGGATTATCGGGTTGCTTCCGCAAGGCCTTTTCGAGCAGGGCGACGGCCTCGCGATGCTTGCCGCCCTCGCGGAGGCGCACGTAGCGTTCGCGCAGCTCCTCCCCCGCGGGGAGATCGTCGGGGGAGGAACCGTGGGCCAACGGATCCGCCTCCAGTTCCAGTTCCCGGCGCAGGACGGACTCGGGCCTTTCCTCCCCTTCCAGCTTCTTCCAGGCGTCGCGCAGTTCGCGCATGAGGCGTTCGGGATCCTTGCTTTCCAGGGCGGTCGCCACCGGTTTCGCCAACAGGCGGGGAAGGCGCTTCAGGCGGCCTTCCGGCGGATTGGCGCGGGCGCATTCGATCTCGCGCATGGCTTCCGTAACCCGGGAGTTTCCCTCGCCGGGATCGAAGAGGGGTTCTCCCGTGGCCGCGTAGTAAAGCAGGGAGGCGAAACTGAACAGGTCGGATCGCGCGGTCCCGGGGGCGCCCGTGACATGTTCCGGGGAAAGGAAGGCGGGAGTCCCCACGATGCGGCCCTCTGAGGCCTTGAACTTCTTGCCGGCCATCCCGAAATCCGACAGCTTGGCCGTCCCGGTCTTGGATATGAGGACATTGGCGGGGGAGAGGTCCATATGGAGCACGCCTTGGGAATGGGCGTAAAGGAGGCCTTCCAGGGTCTGGATTCCCGCGCCCAATACCGCGGAAACGGGCAAAGGCCCACGGGCTTGGATCAGCTCCAGCAGGTTCCAGCCTTCCACGTATTCCATGCAGATGAAGGCCCGGTCCTCTTGCACTCCGAAGTCGTAGATGCGCACGACATGACCGTGCTCGATGCGCGCCATCAAGGTCGCTTCGGAAAGGAATTCATCGGGAGTGAGGATGGTACCCGTGTCCGCGAAGGACGGGATTTTAAGGGCAACGAGACGATTGATGGGCTGCTGCAAGGCCTTGAAGATGCGGGATGTGCCGCCTTCGCCGATCACCTGGACGAGATAGAACCTGCCAAAGGATTGACCGGGTTGGAACGAGTCTGACCTTCCAGGTGCATCCATGGGTGGCATAGTGGTTCAATCTTGACCGTAAGTGTGTGAATTTCGCTGGAATCTAATATAGCGGCACCCTTTTGTTTCGACAACCCAATCCTCCAAAGTTCCCGGGGCGGGGGGTGCCGTACCCGGGATGTCCGCTCTCTTTTAGAGAGCGATAATCCGGATTCGCGGCCCTTTTGGAGCGCGGTGAAGGGGCCTCAGGCCGCGGTCTTGGAGGGGAACAGAGGCGCCGATTGGAGGTCGGCATTGTAGGAGGATCGGACCATGGGGGCGGACGTGCAGATACGGATGCCGTTTTCCAGGGAGAATACCCGCAAGGCCTCGAATTCCGCGGGCGGCACGTAACGGCTGACGGCCAGGTGGTCGCGCGAAGGCTGAAGATACTGGCCCATGGTTAGGATGTCCACCTTGAGGGACGCGATGAATCGGATCATGTCCCGGGTCTCATCCTCCAATTCCCCCAATCCCAGCATCAGGCTGGTCTTGGTGGCGAAGCCGCGGGCCTTGGCATGGGCCAATACCGCGCTGCTGTCCGCGATGTTGCCCCGGCCGCGCACGGACTTCTGCAGGCGCGGCACCGTCTCGAAATTGTGGTTGAGGATATCCGGCTTCGCATCCAGGATGCGATCGACCAGGCCCAGGTTCCCCTGCATGTCCGGGATCAGGACTTCGATGCGGCATTGGGGCGCGGCGGCGCGCACGGCCCGGATGGTTTCCGCCCAGACTTCCGCTCCCTGATCGGGAAGATCGTCCCGGGCCACGGAGGTGATGACGGCGTATTTCAGTTTCATCAACCGCACCGAGTCCGCGACGCGCTCGGGTTCTTGGCGGTCATACGCTCCGGGGCGGCCCTTGGGGACGTCGCAGAAACGGCATCCGCGCGTGCAGATATTCCCCAGGATCATGAAGGTGGCCGTGCCCTTGGCCCAGCACTCGCCCAGGTTGGGGCAGCTGGCGCTTTGGCAGACCGTATTGAGTCCATGCTCTTCCACGATGCCGCGCACCTTGGAATAGGCCTCCCCCCCTGGGATCTTCGCCTTCAACCAGGCCGGCTTTCCGGGCGCGGGCCGGTTGGCGGCCGGACCGGAAGTGGAAGACATGGCGGTCCGGGTGGCCGCGGAAACCGCAGGCAGGGGCTGGGAATGGGTATCGGGTGGCATGGTCCAAAGATAGCAGTATCACGGATATCTTGCATTTGCCGCGGATTTTACGCCCTGGGAATCGCTGGACGCGCTCGCTTGCGGCGGTTGCGGGGCGGCGGGCGAATACGGCTTGCCAAATTCCATCTTTTAGGATATTGTTAGTTGACTAACTAAGTCCTTGGAGCGGCGACGCGCTTGAAGGATGGAAGGGCGGTTTTCCATGGTCCAAGCCGACAAGCGGGAAAGGTTGATCCAGGCCGCCGACGGCCTTTTCCACCAAAAGGGGTTCGAGCATACCAGCATCGCCGACGTCGCCTCCGCGGCCGAGGTCCCGCTCGGCAACGTGTACTACTACTTCAAAACCCGCGGCGACCTGATGCGGACCGTTTCCGAACACAGGTTGGCTTCCGCGCGCGCGCGGCGCGAGGGATTGAACGCGCTCCCGTCCCCGCGGGACCGCTTGATCGCCTGGGTAAACAGCTTCGAAGACAGCACCGAGGAATGCACCGCATACGGTTGCCCTATCGGCAGCCTTTGCCTCGAGGCCAACAAACTCGGCGGGCCGATGGCCAAGGACGCTTCGGTCGTCTTCCGGGATTCCCTGGAATGGATGCGGAAGCAGTTCCTGGAAATGGGCTTCGCGGACAGGATGGCGCGGGAATACGCGGCGCGGATCCTGGGAGGGAGGCAAGGTTCCATCCTCCTGGCGAACACATTCAAGGAACCGGAATACATACGCCTGGAAATAGCCAGGCTCAGGAAATGGCTGGGCGAATTGCCCGCCGGCAAGGGAAGGAACGGAAAATGATAAGGATAGGCATCAATGGATTCGGCAGGATCGGCAGGATGGTCTTCAGGGCCGCGGCGCTGCGAAAGGATATCGAAATAGTCGCCGTGAACGATTTGCTCGCGGTCGATCATCTCGCCTACATGCTGAAATACGATTCCGTGCACGGCCGCTTCCAGGGGGAGATCCGGACGGAAGGCGGGCAGCTTTGGGTGGATGGGAAAGCCATCCGGATAACCTCGGAAAAGGATCCCGCCAAACTCGCCTGGGACAAGGCCGGCGCGGACCTCGTGGTCGAATCCACGGGGATTTTCCTGACTTCGGCATTGATGGAAGGCCATCTCAAGGCCGGAGCGTCAAAGGTGATCCTTTCGGCCCCGGCGAATGACGACACGCCGGTATTCGTCTACGGCGTCAACGACCGGGCCTACCGAGGGGAGAGGATGGTCTCGACCGCGTCCTGCACGACCAATTGCCTCGCGCCCCTGGCGAAGGTGGTGCACGATGCCTTCGGCATCAAGCGGGGTTTGATGACGACGGTGCATGCGACGACCGCTACGCAGAAGACCGTGGACGGTCCTTCGGCGAAGGAATGGCGTTTCGGCCGGGGCATCCTCGACAATATCATCCCCGCCTCCACCGGGGCCGCCAAGGTTATCGGCAAGGTCATCCCGGAACTGAACGGGCGGCTCAGCGGCATGTCCTTCCGGGTTCCGGCCTCCGATGTATCGGTGGTCGACCTCACCTGCGAGCTTGAGCGCGGGGCCTCCTACGAGGCGATCTGCCAGGCCATGAGGGCGGCTTCCGAAGGCCCGATGAAGGGGGTCCTCGGCTATACCGAGGACCAGATCGTTTCCGCGGACATCCGCGGTGAATTGTGCACCTCCGTATTCGACGCCAAAGCGGGCATGCGCCTGGACGATACCTTCGTCAAGCTCATCTCCTGGTACGATAACGAATGGGGATTTTCCTGCAAGGTCCTGGACATGGCCGCGCGCATGTACTCCTGATGAATCGGGTTTCCCTGCCCAAAGGGGTCGAAAGCATTCAGAATTGTATGTTTATGACCCTATCCAACGCCCCTATCGAAAGGCCGGAAACTTGAGCGGGAAAAGCAGCTTAATCATCGCGGGAAGCCTGGTCATCCTGGGTTTGGCCGAAGTCTCGGCCATCGACAAACCGGTCATCCAAAGCGGTTTGCAAATGGGCTACACCTACGGCCAGAACGGCGTGGGGTACCCCTCTTTCGGGAAGGACCCCCTGGGCAATCCGGGCCGGGCCGGATTCTACGTCTCCCAACTCCGCCTCAAGGCCAGCGTGGCCTTCGACAGCACCTTTTCGGCCGTGGCCCTCGGCAATCTCAACGGCGCCGACCTCCAGGAGATCTACCTGGAGAAGCGTGTGCGCAATTACACCTTCACCGCGGGCAAGTTCCGCGGGGCCGGGCTCAAATCCGCTTCCGGGTCGGATGAATTCGGCAGGATAGCCATCAACGCGCCCCGATATGCCCGCGTGTGGAGCTACTTCAAACGGACCTTGGGCATCCGGGACTTCGGCGTCCAGGCCGAAGCGGATTATTTCGGCGGGGACGTGAAGCATCGCTTTTTCATCCACAACGCCAACCGCGAGAACGTCATGAATGACGAGCCCAGCTTCAATTCCGGCGTTGCGGCCCAAGTGGGCGGGTTCGACTACGCCCTGGATTGGCGCATCTCGCCGTTCACGGTCTGGGGCGGCCATCTGGGCGCCATGTCGGATCATGAGTGGAGCGAGTTCGTTGGAAAGGAGGAGGGTTGGAAGGTGGGGAATTGGTTCCGGACCAATCCCATCGTCGACGCGTCCCTGAACCACCAGCTGGACGTGGGGCGTTTCCACATGTTCAACGAAGCCATGCTGATGTACAACCGGACCATCCCCAACCCGGTCGACTCCGGAACCTCGAAGACCTGGGGCGGTTCCTCCCTGGTGCGGTTCGAGTATAGCGAACGGATCGAACCCTTCCTTCGGTATGAGTTTTTCGACCTCACGGACGGCGCGTTCCCTGACGATGCCGTGCACCCGATGACCCTGGGGATCCTTTTCCGGCCCTCCCCGGCAAGATACCCGGGTCTCAAGGTCACGACCGAATACGTGCGGTCCTTGGAGGACGGGTTCATCGACTCGGTGCCGAACGACCTGCTCCTATGCCAATTGGAAATGGTTTTCTGAGATTCCCGGCCTGCGGGCGGGTTCAGGGCGAAGGTCGTTTCCAGGCCCGGTAGGTCCGGGCATCCAACCTGCCGGTGATGGCGCCCCGATAGGTTCCGCGCGCGGCCAGCCGGTTTTGCAGCGCGGCGACCGCGTCCCCTTCGGATCCGTAGATCAGGCGGCCGGCCCTTTTCCCCGGGCCTTTCCCGGCTGCCGTCCCGCTGGATAACGCTTCCGCCGCTTCCGTGCCGGGTACCAGCAAGAGGGGGAAGGTTTCCTGATCCCCTTCATAGAGCAGATCGTGGAAGATCCTCCAAGGGCCTAGGTTCTCCGGTTGGTCGTCCCGCCGCGGGCAATGCGGCATTCCCGCCACCACCATGCATCCCGCGCTGGAGAATCCCGCGGCCTTGCCGTCCAGGTTCCAACCGCAATGCAGGTTATCATAGGGGTTACCGTAGAAGAGCGGCGCCGATGCGGTATAGGGAACGCCCGTGCGGCTGCGGCGGTAGAAACGGTATCCGGTCTGGCGCAAGGCCTGGTGGCCGTTGCGCTTGCCCTGCAGATGCTCGCCCTTGGCCAGGTCGGTGTAGAATCCGGGTTCAAGCTGGTTGGTCCCGCGGCCCTTCGCGCGGCCTCTCTTCGCGGCGGCCTTCTCCACGTTGTCCTTGTGGGGCACGGTGGATCCGGGCGCCAGGAACACGCGCTTCCCCTTACGATCCCAGATCCCCAGGGTACAGCGCATATGCGCGTAATCCACGGGTACCGCGCGCGCCTTGGCTGAAGCCCTCCATCCGGACGCAGCGCCGACGGGAAGGCATCCGCGCAACCCGAACAGCACGAGTCCCTCATCCCGGAGGGGGATATGATAGGCGGCGAATAACCGTTCCAGGGCGGAGTGGGAAAGGTCGAAGGCGGGGGGGAGCGGTTTGTGCATGTGTCGTTGCCGCTTAAAATAGATAAAACCCGGTTCGCGGCCCCAGGGCGGGGACGAGGGACCTTCCCCGGGCGGACGGCGGGACGGTAGGCGGTATCACCTTGGGACGGGTGTTTCATGACCCTGTCGCATTTTCGAAAGGGAAGGCCGGATGGAAACCGGGGCCTGCCGCGGCGGGCCCCTCCGGCCGGAGCCGATAACCGTGATTCCATGGCCCCCGGCGGGCTTCGGGCCTAGGGCGGGCGAATGGCACGGCCGTTGCTTTTCCATTCCGGCATCGAGAGCCATCCCGGCTCCAAACCCTTCAAGGAGGAAACGTCATGAACAACGCAATCGTGTACAGCCCGAACAAATGGTTGGATCAATTCTTCAGCGACTTCGACCAGGCCTGGACCACCCAGAAGCAATTCACCCCGGCCGTGGACATCGTCGAGGAAAAGGAAGACTACGTCCTCCGGGCCGAGTTGCCGGGCGTTGCCAAGGAGAACATCAAGCTCGAGGTCAAGGAGAACCGCCTGACGATCAGCGGCAAGAAGGAAGCCAAGGTATCGGAGAGCAAGGGCGAATACCGCTACGTGGAATCCAGCTTCGGCTCCTTTTCGCGGACCTTCGAGCTTCCCCGGAACGTTTCCGGCGAGGCCATCCAGGCCGAGTACGCCAATGGGGTGCTGAACTTGAGGATCCCCAAGGCCAAGGAATCGCTTTCCCGGAGCATCGAAATCAAGTAATCGCAACCAGGCCGGATAAGGGCCTGTAGAGAAAAGGGATGGAGGGCGAATCGCAAGGTCCGCCCTTCCGTTTAGCGTCGCTGAACGGAATCCCGTACTCGCGAACGGGTGAGTGGCGGTATCAGAGGTAGCCCCGTTCCTTGAGAAGGGTCATTACGCGATCCACCGACTCGTCCAGGGACTCTTTGTCGGAGTGCAAGGTGATCTCGGGATGATCCGGCGGCTCGTAGGGGGATGAGATGCCGGTGAACTGGGCTATCTCGCCTTTGCGCGCCTTGGCGTAGAGGCCCTTCGGATCGCGGTTCTCGCAAATGGCCATGGGCGTGTCCACGAAGATTTCCAGGAAGTCGCTTCCGATGAGGCGGCGGGAGAATTCCCTTTCCTCGCGGAACGGGGAGATGAAGGATACCAGGGTGAGCACGTTGGCGTCCCAAAGCAGCCTGGCGACATGGGCCACGCGGCGGTTGTTCTCCTTGCGATCGGTTTCCGAGAAACCAAGGTCGGAGCTGAGGCCCAGGCGGACATTGTCCCCATCGAGGAGGTAGGAAAGCTTGCCCGACTTGTTGAGGCGGGCTTCCAGGGCATTGGCTATGGTGGATTTGCCGCTGCCCGAAAGGCCGGTGAACCAGAGCACCGCGCTCTTCTGGCCGAGGACCTGGATGCGCGCATCCCGATTCACCGAGGTATTGTGCCAGACGACGTTTTCGGTCTTGTTTTCGGCCATTTCTTCTAATCTACTTTTTTGATCGGGACTTATAGTGTCGAAGGCCCGGACAGGTTCCTTTCAGATGGAGCCCGATCCGCGCAATTTGGCGATGGCCTCTTCCACGATGCCGGCCGTGGTTCCGGTGGCTTCCTCGGCATCGGCCGGGGCCTCCAATTGGAGCACGGTATGGGGCTTGACCAGGTTTTCCAGGGTCTTGATATCCTCGGAATCCAGTCCCTTGGCCGCGGCCACGACCAGGTATCCCGCGTCCAGAAGCAGGGAGGCGGCTTCACCGAGCTTGGCGGCCGGAACCTCCGCGTCCCATCCGGATTCGACCTTGGCATTGCCGCTTTCGGTGCTGTGGTTCCCTCCGGCTTCCTGGCCATCCTTGTCTTCCAGGCCGATATAGAATGCGTGCCTGCCGAGCCCGACCAGCTTGCCTTCCAGGGCCTTTGCGGCGGTGGAAGGATTGCGGCCCGGTCCCCCGGAGAACAGGATCAGGGCGGCCTTCTGGCCGAGCAGCTTCGCGCGGACGGCGGGAGCGACGGAGGAGCGCGTGAGCGGCGAAGGCCGCGCGCCCTGTTGGGACACGGCCTCTTCGGCGAGGGCTTCTCGGACGATGCCTCCGCCGGCGATCTCGTACTGATCCACGATCACGAAGCGGCCGGTGGACTCCAGGCGCGCGATGGGATCGAAGGCCAGGGGCTTGGACAACTCGATGATGCAATCGGCCACGTCATGGCGCTCGACCGCGGACTTGGTCTGATCGCCGGATTCCGACGCGTCGACGAGGAAGTTGATCTTCTCCAGGCGGCAGGGGACCTTTGCGGTGCCGAGCTTCAGGTAATAGGTCTTGCCCGGGGTGAAGGGCTTCTTGCCCATCCAGAACAGGTTGATGCGCAGGCGGCGCGAGACCTCGGCCTGGACCTCGCTGGCCTTGACCATGAGCTCCCCGCGGCCCACGTAGATCTGTTCCGCCAGGGTGAAGCCGATGGACACGCCGGCCCCCACTTCCGTGCGGGGCAAGGCGTGGAAGCCCTCGATGGATGCGATGCGGCTCTTCTTGCCGGAAGGCAGGAACACCACGGGATCGCCAACCTGGGCGGAACCGGATTCCACGCGGCCGGAAACGATGCGGCGGTCGTCGCCCAGGGACGTGAACTTGTAGATGTCCTGGATGGGCATGCGGAAGGGCTGGTTGGCCTTGGGCGGTTCCTTCTCGAAGGCGTCCATGGCGGAAAGCAGGTTATGGCCCTTGTACCAGGGCATCTTGTCCGAAGGCGCGATCAGGTTCTCGCCGTTGAAGGCCGAGATGGGGATGAAGAACTTGGGGGTGGCGCCGATGCGGGCCAGGAAGGCGATGTATTCGTCGCGGATGTCCTCGAAGGCTTCCTTGGAGTAGCCCACCAGATCCATCTTGTTCACCACCACGGCGATCTGCTTGATGCCGAGCATGGACAGGAGGTAGCCGTGGCGCTTGCTGTTCTCCCGGATGCCTTCCTTGGCGTCGATGACAAGCACGGCCGCCTCGGCGCGGGCGGCGCCCGTGACCATGTTCTTCAGGAACTCGATGTGGCCGGGCGCGTCGATGATGATATAATCGCGCTTGCCCGACTTGAAGAAGGTGCGCGCGGTGTCGATGGTGATGCCTTGGGCCTGCTCGTCCTTGAGCGCGTCCAGGAGGAAGGCGTATTCGAAGGGGCGCGAATTGCGCTCGCAGAAGGCGCGGACGGAATCCAGCTTTCCGTCCGGGAGCGAGCCGGTGTCGGCCAGGAGGCGGCCCACCACGGTGCTTTTACCGTGGTCGACATGGCCCACGATGACGATGTTCATGCGGATGCGGCCTTCGACCTTGCTGCCGGGGATGCCGGTGGGGGCGAAGGGGGTTGCGATGCGGGTCTGTTCCATGGGTGCCATCCTTACATGTATCCGTCGCGGCGCAGGGTCTCGAGGCCGCCGCCGTCTTCCTTGTCCTGGGCGCGGCCGGAGCGTTCGGCGATGTTCACGAACTTGCCGGTCTTGAGTTCCGCCACGATCTCGGCCACGTTCCTGGACGTGGAGTCCACCGGGGTCGTGCAGGGGTAGCATCCGAGCGACCGGTAGCGCTTGCCGGTCCCCTTGTCGAAATAGAGATCCGTGATCGGGATGTTCTCGCGTTCGATGTATTCCCAGATGTTCAGCTCGGTCCAATCCAGCAGGGGATGGATGCGGAGGTGGGTTCCGGGAGCGAAATCCGTCTTGAACTGGTTCCACAGTTCGGGGGGTTGATCGCCCACGTCCCATTCGTTGTTCTTGTCCCGGGGGGAGAAATAGCGCTCCTTGGAGCGCGAGCCTTCTTCATCGGCCCTGGCGCCGACGATTACGCCGGTATAGGGATCCTTGTTCTTGTCCAGCTCGTACTTGCCTGTCTGGAGGTTGAGGCGGTAACGCGGCCATTCGCCCGAGAGGGTGTTCTTGAGCGCATCCGTCTTGAGGTTCTTGCAGCATTGCAGTCGGGTGATGTTCCCGTCCGGGAAGGTTTCCTTGCGTTCCAGGGCGCCCTTGTTCTGGCCGTACACCATGGTCAGGTGCCAGTCCATCGCCAGCTGATCGCGATAGCGGATCATCTCCGGGATTTTGTAATTGGTGTCGATATGCACGAGGGTGATGGGCACATGGCCGAAGAAGGCCTTGCGGGCCAGCCATAGGAGGACCGTACTGTCCTTGCCGATGGACCAGAGCATGGCCAGGTTCTTGAAGTTGGCGTATGCCTCCCGAAGGATGTAAACGCTTTGGTTTTCGAGCTGATCCAGGTGGTCGTGTTCCATGCTGTCTTTCCG
Organism: Fibrobacterota bacterium; assembly: GCA_028287465.1. GTDB lineage: Bacteria > Fibrobacterota > Fibrobacteria > UBA11236 > UBA11236 > Chersky-265. Next base: position 1,965 of record JAQBPO010000019.1, on the reverse strand, counting down.
GATTCCATTCGATTCGAGCGGGCTCGGCCGTGATGACCGCCATGGCATCCATGGCCGCTGGGACCAGATATATTAACATATTATTTTAGTCAGGTAAAGGGCGCTCGGGAAGGGACGTTCGGGTGCAGTATTTATCAAGAATTGGGCAAATTGATAGGTGAACTCCTCGATTGGAAGGAGCCATCCCCCACTATACCTACTGAAATAGTATGCAAACCAATGCCTTAAAGGGGTGCGACCGCCCTGGGTCGAAGGAACGGGATGCTACGACACGGCATTATATTTCCATAGTCGATTAGGCCATGCATACCCGTCGCGTCCTCCCGGGGCCGTTTCGGATTTTTAACGACCGTCATAGGCTTCAGAAGGGGTCCCCAAGTTGAACCGGTTTTCGAATACGATCCTGAGCGCGCTCCCGATCCTTTGCCTGGCAGGGTGCAACCTGGAAGAGAAGGCGGGGAGCGATCCCGTATTCACCTGCGACGCCAGCGCGACGGTCGCGGAGATGTGCATCGAAGAACCCGCTTCCCTCAGTACCCAGGAGGCCTCGAAGTCCACCTGCCTTTCGGTCAAAGGATCCTGGAGCGATTCCAGGAGATGCCCGTCCAACTACAAGAAGAAATGCAGCGACGGGGACAAGGTGAATTATTACTTCGCCAAATCGGACGGCGGCAAAAGCTGCGGCGAGCTCGTGAGCCTGCTCGGCGATCCTTTCGCGATCCTGGAGCCGACGGTCCGGCCGGTACGCTGACCCTCCCTGGAATCGAAAGCGGGCGAATCCGGGTATCCCGGGGAAAATCCCCTCTACCGGGAGCGGGGTTTTTATAAATATTCATTCAAAAGGAAATCCCACATGGCCATCTTCGGATCGGCAGTCTATCTCTCCACCATCCTCCTGGAAAAGAACCGATGGAACGGCAAGGGCCCTAGCCTGCTCGTCTCCGATTGGATGGAAGAGGCCGGCGAAGCCGGTTTCGCGGGCCTGGAAATATGGATGAACCATTTGCTGTTCTCTTCCCGTTCCGAATGGGAGCTCATCAAGGAACGTTCGGCCGAGGCGGACCTGCCCGTCTCCCTGATTTCGGCGACCCTGCCCGCGGACGGCTCCGACAAGAGCCAGCGGTTCCGCGAAAGCGTTCTCGAGGCATGCGACTATTTCCGCCCGGACGGATTGAAGTTCAGCCTGGCCGATGCCAAGAATACGGGCCTGGATTCCCTTGAGTTCGTCAAGGAATGGTCCCGGGACGTTCCCCGGGAAATCTCCCTTTTGTATGACGGCGGCGAAAATGCCGGGCCCGAGGCCTTGGAAACCGCGCGCGCCGCCCTTACGGGAGGACGGTACCAGGCCGTTCTGCATCCTTTCCTGTTCACGCCCAAGGAGCTGGAGGCGGCCTTGGACGCGGCGGGGGATTTCGTGACCAACCTGGGCGTGCAGGCCAAGCAGGGCGGGCAATGGATCCTTTTGGAGGAGAATGCGGACGCGAACCTGCGGATCATGGCGGCCGCGCGCGCCAAGGATTTCAAGGGGACCTGGTCCCTGGAGTTCACCAAGGGAGCCGGTATCGCCGGAGAGAACATCGAGAAGCTGTTCGACAATGCGGAGAAGGACCTGAACTTCATCATCGAGGCGCAGACGCGATCGGCGCAGGGACGGTCCTCTAAAAGGAAATAAGGATTCCGGAAGGGCTTATGCGGCCCCGCGGCCCGAGATGGCCGCGTTGTACTTGTCGAACCCCACGAACTTGGTGAGGAACTGGTAGTAAATCTGGTTCTCGGCCATCTTCGACGCTTCCATATCCACGTCGACATTGTTGATTTCTCCCGGCAGGGTCGTGTCCTTCGGTTCGAATACGAAGGGTTCGATCTTGGACAGGTCCAGGCCCTTTCCCGCCGGCGGTTTTCGCGACCGCTGCACGGTCGGCGACGTCGTCGTGTGCGCGCGCGAAGACTACGCCGACCTCGGCC
>JAQBPO010000037.1 GCA_028287465.1 Fibrobacterota bacterium | reverse complement strand
CTTGGCCCTGGCCAAGAAGGCGCTCGAAGGGAATCCCAATTCCTGCGAACTCCTGATCGGGTCCGCGAAGATCAATTTCGCGGCGGGCAATTACGAGACCAGCAAGTCGAACAGCACCTACGCCATGTCCATCTGCCCCGAGGAGGCTTCTCCGTACTATTACGCCGGCGTCGTGGCCGACAAGAAGTACCAGAAGAAGGAAGCGAAGGATTTCTTCCGGGCCTTCCGGAAGCACGGCGGGGACGAGGGCATGCTTCCGGCGGACTACCGCTAAGGCTACCGGCCGACCGCCGTTAAGGCGATTTGCCGGTTACCGCGATGGCGGTCAGCCGGCTCGCATTTGAAATCGGAGGGCGGAGCTTAGGCTCCGCCCTTTTTCATTTCAGGCCGGGGACGGGACGGTTGTCGCGGGTCAAGATCCGGATCTTGGGATACGACCAGTTCCATTGGTCCGGAGCGGCGGTGATCGCCGTTTCCAGGAAGGCACGGATTCCATCGCCGTCCGGTTCCTTCAGGACGGGATGGAAGTCGAAGCGGGAGCGCCCGTCCGGCTCCAGCCGGGTGGAAACGGGTACGCACAGGAATCCCCGGGAAGCCAGGAACCGCATCAAACGCGCCGGCCACGGGACCCGGATGCGGTCCCAAAGGCCCAGGTATTCGCAATCCCCAGCCGGGCCCGGATGCTGGTCCGCCATCAGGGCCAGGACGCCGTTGGAGGCGATGACGGAGCGCAGGCCGTTCTCCAGGCCGCGCTGATCCCGGTTCCCGATCCAAAGGATGCGTTTGCCCTCCAGCTCCCGGCCCCGGGCCATGAACTCGGTCAAGGGCGGCGAAAAGGCGGGCGCGGTCAGGATGCGGAACGGGCGGCCTTCAGGCGCTTCGGGTACCCGATGCAGGAGTTCCAAAACCCCGGAATGGAGGCCGATCAAGGCGATGGGCCGGTTCGCCGCCAGGGCCGAACGGTAGTGGCTTTCCCCATGGACGAGGATCCGGGAAGCGGGGAGGGATGCGCCATGGATGGCCAATCCCTCCAGGAGCAGGCGCATGCGCGCCGCATAGTAGGTCCGCAGGTTCAGGGCGGCGCCGAACGGGCTGGCGGCGAACCGGTCGCGGAGCCTCCCGGAATGGCCGGGGCGGAGGGCAGGATACAAGCCAAGGGCCGGTGACAGTACCTTCCCGGTTACCTGGGCCGGAAGCCTGCGCAGGGCGGAAAGCAGGGCGACGCCCGCATGCCCGGCGGCCAGGGTCGCCGGCGAAGGTATCGCGGAAGCGTTAGAGGAGGCCCCGGAACGCAAGGCTGGCCGCCAATCTGCCCACCACGCCCAGGCTATGGGCGGAGCATTTGTCCGGGGTGTCCCCCTGGGTATGCCAGGCGGGATATTCGAAATCGATGATGTCTATGGCCGGCACCCCTTTGGCCTGTATGGGCATATGGTCGTCCAATACGGAAGGGCCGGGGCGGGATTCGAATTGGGACAGGCCCAGGGTCTTGGCGCGGCCCCACATCTTCTGGACGATGGCCGGGCTCTGCTTCAGGGAGTTCTGTTCCATGGGCAGCCTCAGATCGCGGTCGCCCACCATGTCGAAGAGCAGGAGGTATTCCAGGTCGGGAGCGGGAAGGTTCTCCGCGAAATACCGGGCGCCAAGGAAGTACTCCTCGATATTCCCCTCCCTTCCGTAATCCTCGCCGTCGAAGAGCACGAGGTAGACGGTTTGCAGGGGCGCCTTCTTCTTCATCAGGTTGGCCAGTTCCATGAGGATGGCCGCACCGGAGGCGCCGTCGTTCGCGCCCAGGATGGGGGAATGCGCCAGCATCTCGCTGGCTTCCTGATCGGCGCGGGGACGCGTGTCCCAATGGGCCGAAAAGGCCACCGGTTTCCGCTTGGGATCCTTGCCCGGGATCCTGACGATGAGGTTGGTCAGGTCGACCTTGTGGCCGTCCGCCATGTCCGCATGCACGAAGGGCTGCGGGGAAACGTCCAGGCCCAGGCCCTTGAAATGGGCCAGGAAATAGGCGAGAGCGCGCTTATGGCCTTCGCTTTCCGGGTTGCGCGGGCCCAGGGCGCATTGCTCCTTGAGGTAGCGGTAGGCGCGCGTGGAGTCGAAACCGGGATCGCTTCCCTGGTTCTTGAGGGAGGGCTTCCGGGCCGCGGCCGCGGAGTCGGGTTTCGGGGCCGCGGTCAGCAGGGAGGCGGCGAGGATCAAGGCCTGGATCATGGGGTTAATGTAAAAACAATCCGGTTCACGGGGTCGGTTCCTCCCGGCGGAACGCTTCGAATCCGAGATCGGCCGTGCGCCCTTCGTCGTCCTCCACGCTCAAGCGATGCGGCCCGGCCGGCAGGTCCACCGGAACCTTGTGCGTCCCCTTGGTGGTCGTCAGGAAGCGGCCATCCAGGTACCAGAAGATCAGGGCGTCCTGGCGTGCGTGGGCGGCCTCCAGAACCACCTGCTGGTAGCGGCCGTCCAGATCCCGGGGCACGAACAGGCGGGTGCCGGAAGTTGGGTAGACCAGTTCCAGGCCATCCCCGCCATGATAGGCCGGGCACTTGGGATCGTGGGCGGGGGCATTGTCCGGATTGCGGCCGGATTGGGCCTCCCAGGAACGCAGGGACGGCGGATGGATTTCCCGCACCACCCAGGCGGTATCCTTCCCGCTCCAGCACCGCGAGCAGGTCTCCAGGCCGGTGCGCCGATCCACGAGAAAGCGCTTATGGTACGGGCACAGGCGGGTTACGTAGGCCGAGGCGGGCCGGAGCGATGCGGCCTTGAGCGGGCAGGCGGGGCCGGCCGGGTAACCGCTCGCGACGCAGGTGCTTTCCGCCGCCAGGTCCCAATTGGGCCTGGGGATGTCCATGGGACGGTTCCGATCGGTCAGGTCATTGAACAGCAGGAACAGGATGGGGGCGGCCGAAGCCCCGCCGCCCAAGGCGCCGTTGCCCTGTCCGGAAAAATTCCCCACCCAGACCCCGATGGTCCATTGGGCGTTTGTCCCTATCGCCCAGCCGTCCTTCTGCCCGTAACTTGTGCCGGTCTTCCAGGACACGGGCACCTGGTTGTTGAAGTACTGCCAATACAGCTCGCTCTCCGGTCTCTTGAGCCGGCCGAGGATGGAGCGGATTTCCCCCGCGGCTCCGGCGCTGAACAGGCTGTCCTCATGGGCGGGTCGGCCTTCAAGGACCCCGGCCATCGCTTCGTGCTTGGGGGAACCCGCAACGGGCGGGCCTGCCGGTTCCATCACCGAGAAAGGCCGGCGCACCCCGTCATTCCCCAAGGCCAGGTACATCCCGGTCAGCTCCCACAGGCTGGCTTCGGCCCCGCCCAGGATCAAAGGCAGGCCATAGCCTTCCGGCGGACGGAACAATCCGCGCAACCCGGCCTGCTTGAGGAAGGCGTAAAAATCCTCCAGCCCGTATTCGTAAAGGGCCCGGACGGCAGGCACGTTCAAGGATCGGATCAAGGCCTCATCGAGTCCGACCAGACCGCTGAATTCCCTGGACGCGTTCTGGGGGGCGAAGGACCCGTAATAGGTGGGGATGTCCGCTATTTTGGTCCCGGCCAGATAAGGCCCGCGGTCCATCAGTCTGGCGTAGAGGAAAGGCTTCAGCAGGCTTCCCGTCGAACGGCGCGCCCGGACCCCATCGACCTGGCCTTGATGCTCCCGGTCCCCGGCATCGGGGGACCCAAGGTAGGCGCGCACCTTTCCCGTGCCCGTCTCGACGACCAGGATGGCGAGGTTATGGATCCCCTGCTCGCGCAGGAGACGCACCCGGTATGCGGCCTGGGCTTCCACCTTGCCCTGCACTTCCAGATCGAGCGAGGCGCGCACGCGGCCGACCGCCCCGGAGCGGCGAAGGGATTCCGTGAAATGCGGAGCGTGGATCGGCAGGTCGGCCGAATCCGGCAATGGCTCTTCCGTCGCCAAGGCAAGATCCAGGCTGTCCAGGCGGCCTTCATGGTTCAGTTTGCGCAGCAGCGCGTCGCGCTTGGCCCGAAGGCGGGGGCGTTCGCGCCCAAGGTGGATCCAGGACGGCGAGTTCGGCAGCACGGCGAACAGGGCCGCTTCCGCCCAGGTGATTTCCGAAAGTGGTTTGCCGCCATACCGGTAGCATGCCGTCTCTACGCCCACCACGTTCCCGCCCATGGGGGCATGTGCCAGGTAGGTCCGCAGGATTTCGTCCTTGGAGAGATGCAACTCCAGACGCAGGGCCTGCGCCATTTCAAGGGCCTTGTTGAAGTAGCTCCTTTCCTTGGGATGCGCCAGCCGCACCAGTTGCATGGTCAGGGTGCTGGCGCCCCCCGCCTTCCGGCCGCGGGACAGGCGGCCACTCGCCGCGCGCAACAAGGCCAGGGGATCGATCCCGGGATGGCCGGGGAAACGCTTGTCCTCGTAAGCGAACAGGGCCTGACGGTATTTGTCCGGGATGGAATCCCGCCCGGTCGGGAAACGCCACTGCTGATCCTTCGCAAGGAAGACCCGGAGGATGCGATCGTTCCGATCCTGGATCACCAGGGAATAATCGTCCGGGAATAGCTGGGCCGGGGGCACGGCCAGCCAAAGAGCGATCCCCGCCGCGATAACGGCCAGGCCGGCGCGCACGGGGCGGGCTCGCGCCCGTAGCCAGGCCGGACGCAGGAAGCGATTCATGGATCGGGCCTACTTCACCGAAACCCTGCCGCCGGCCAGGTGGCCGTAGAACTCGGGGCTGTACATGGCTTCGACCACGACCGGGGGCAAGGTGTATTCGCCGCCGAAGCTGGGATTCAGCTTGGCCACGAAATCCATGGAGCCGCCCGAGTAGAGATCGAAGAACCAATTGATGCGGTCGTCGCGGATGTCCATGAACTTGCCGCTTTGCGGTCCCAGGTTCCGGACCCATTGGGGCATCTCTTGATCGCCCACGCGCTGGCTGGCGATTTCCCATCCGGCCGGGAACACGCTGGAGAGCGCGAGCTCGTTGAGCTCTTGGCCGCTATTGTTGGCCACGCGGTAATGCACCCAGAAGGCCTTGTCCTTGCGGATATCGGCCAGGGTCATCGGTTGGCCGCCTTCATCGTAGAAGTTGCGGGTCAACTGCAGGCCTTTGCTGGCGTCCTTGATCCGGCTTTCGAGCGGGATGCCCTCTTCCAGGATGGAGATGAAAAGGGGATCCTTGCTATGGGAGGTGATGACCACGTTCTTGCCCCAGGCGTCCTTCAAGGGAACCTTCAATTGGTATCCCTTCACTTCCAGCTTCTGGGCCTTGCGGCCGTCCACGGCCAAGGTGAACTCCACGTCCCCGCCCGTGAACGGGTACTTGCGGTAGTAGCTTCCCAGGGCCAGCAGCCCCATGCCCATCTCCTGGGTCGAGTACCAATAGGATTCCCGGAAGCGCTTGGCCACCCGGTTCAAGCGATCGGCTCCCTCCTTGGGCTGATCCATGCGCATGCAGAGATAGGCGATCATGGCCTGGTCCCGCAAATCCGACCCGAAGGTGCCGCTCAATTCACGGTAGGTCTTGAGTTCCGTGGTGACCTGGCCCTCGATGGCCTTGGCCTCCTGCTTCTTTCCCGATTCATGGTAAGCGGCCGCCAGAAGCTTCCTCGAAAGCGGATCCAGCTCTTTCAGGTAGTTCTCGCGCACCAGGTTCATGGCCCCGCTATTGGGCTTGCCGGCCATGGCCAGGAGGAAAAGGCGGTAGGCCTGGAGGCGGTGGTCGTTCTTGTTCACGATCTTGGCCTGGGATTCGAGGAACCCCAGCCAGTTGCCCAGCAGGGTGGGAGGGACCTGGTATCCCAGGGCCTTGGCCTCAAGGAGGAAATGCCCCGCATAGGACGTGGCCCAATCGTTGTAGATGAATTGGCTTCCCTGGGAAAGCGGCCACATGCTGAATCCCTTTCCCGCCATCTGGAAATCGGCCAGGCGGCGGATGCCGTCGTTGATGTTCCTGGTGACCGCTTCCTTCTCGTCCCCGGTCAATTCCGCCAGGCTCTGCAGGTGTAGCTGGGGGAACACGGAGGATACCGTCTGTTCCAGGCATCCGTAGGGATACCGGATCAGGTCCAGCAGCCTTTTCTGGACCTGCAGGTCCGGGATGCGCGTGAAGGCCAGGGAGGCCGCATTGCTTCCCTCTATGCCGACCTTCTCCGGGACCAAGGTGAGGGGCTGGTTCCCGATGACGGAGGTATCCCTCACCCGGGTATAGAAGGGATGCGGGCTTTGCACGTTCAGTTCCGTGACGTCGTCGGCTTCCTCTATGCGGCCTCCCGCCTGGGCCCTGGCATGGATGCGGATGGGAGAGATGCCCAAGGTTTTGCCCACGGTCAGGGAGAAGGCGATATCGCCCTCGCCAGGCCGGGCGAAGGCCAAGGCCTGCTCGGCGGGACCGCTCACTTCCATGGTTTTGGGCGCCGTCAGGGTCACGCTCACTTCGCGGATCGAGGAGTCCATGGCGAATACGGATACCGGCACCTGGAACCGATCGCCTGGGCCGATGACGCGGGGCACGGTGGAAAGCAGCATAACCGGTTGGAGCACGGGCGCGACGGCTTCCCGCGAGGCATAGCCGTTTTTCGAACAGGCGACCAGCATGGCGCGCACGGAGCCGACGTAGTTGGGCATATGCAATTTGATCTGCCTCGATTTCCCCGGTTCCAGTTCCAGGGGGCCCTCGAAAAGCGCCACCGGCTTGAAACGCCGTCCCTGATCGGATCCGGCCCGCTTGGAGCGCTGCTCCTCGTCGCCGCCGATGGAGAAATACCGGTCCATGTCCGGGAGCAGGGCCCCGATGAACTCGTCGAAGTTGTCCATGGTGGGCAGGTTCAGGCCGATCTTCTTGAAGAAGTGCGCGATGGGATTTGGCGTTTCGAATCCGGTCAGATCGAGCAGGCCTTCGTCCACGACCGCCAAGGTGAAGGTCGCGGCTTCCCTGGAATGGGAGGTCACCGTTACCGTGAAATCCTTGTCGGGCCTGATTTCCCGGGGCATGGCCAGATCCACTTCCAGGCGCGCCCCGCCGTCCTCGACGTAGACGGGCTTGACGCCATACAGGCGCATGGGAAGATCGTTCTTCATCTGGTTATGCGGCTGGATCAGGCTTACGGAAGCGTAGAAGTTCGGCACCATGCCTTTGTCCACCTGGAAGGGAACGGTCGTGACCCCGGCTTTCGCCTCCACCCAGAAGCTTTTCAGCAGGGCATCGCCTTGTTCGAAGGTGACCAGCGCCATTCCCTGGCCGGCGGACTTGAAGGTCAGCTTCCCGTCGTCCCCGGGCTGGTACACGTTCTTGTCCAGGCCGATGTCCACGAATCCCTTTTCCTTGCGGTCCGCCATGGCGGCGCTTCCCCATTCGGAGGAATACAGGAAGAACCCCGTCTCATGGCCCGAGGCCTCATCGCGGACCTCGATGAGATGCTCGCCCTCGTCCTCCAGCTTGACCTTGAGGGTGAGGGGGTTGGCCTCGGAAACGCATACCTGCTCTTCGACCAGGAAGGTGTTGCCCATGGTGCGGAAATCCTTCTTGTCCCTGCCGTCATAGTCCCACCACCAGTAATGCCGGTTGAGCCAGACGCGCAGCTTGAGGCGGCGGCCGGCAAGCGGCTTGCCGGATGGATCCAGGGAGACCACCTGTACCTTGTAGGTTTCCCCCTGGCGGGCGTAATTCCCGGGCATGGGATTCTTCACGCCCGCGTAGGCCGCGTAGGGATCGATATCCACCCTTTGGGTCCGCTCGGTGTAGCCTCCGCCTTTTTCGTAGACGGTAACGGCCACCCGCGCCTGGAGCCCGCCGGGGGCCTTGGCCAGGGAGGGCAAGGGCTGCTTGAGTTGAAAGCGGCCCTGGGCGTCGAGTTCCTTGTCTTCGAGGAGCTCTTCCTGTTCCGGGAAGCGCTTGACGGGGTGCTCGAAGGTGAAGCCGGGGAAGCGGCTGAAGTCCTTGGGCTTTTCATTGATCCGGACATTGGCCTTGAGGGCCAGGCCCGCGGCGGGCGTCCCGAAAAGGTACTTCACATCGATGCTTCCGGTCAGGAAGGAGGTTCCCTTGGCGGTCGCGGTTATCCGATCGGGAAGTTCCATATTGATTTTGAGGCGGTTCGGCTTGACGGTCTCGACCTTGAGCGGGTGATCGAAGGACTGGTCCGCCAGGCGCAAGCGCGCGGTCCAGGTCCCGGTGGGATCGAGCGGCTGGGTCGCCAAGGCGAAATGGACCTGCCCGGTCGGGCCGGTCTGGGCCCGGGTCTCAAGGACCTGCTGGCCCCTGGCGTTCAGGAGTTGCAGGAGGATGGGTTGCTTCTCTGGCGGCGGCTGCCTGTTGACCCTGAAGATCGCGGACAGGTGGATGGTGTCCCCGGGCCGATGGACGCCCCGGTCCGCATAGATGAAGGCGTTCACGCCGTTGGCATTGCCGTAGACCCCGTCGACCTCGAAGCGGCTGGTCTCCCAGGCGGGATGGTCGAGCTTGATCACGGCCAGTCCCTGATCCTGGTCTCCGCGGACGTATAACGGTTGCGGCGGGGGAATGCGATTCTCCTCGCTTCCGGCCTGGTTCCCCCCGGTCTTTATCTCCTTGGGCAGGGGGAAATACACGTGGCCGTCGCCGTCCGTGGTGGCGGTCGCCATGACCTGGTTCTGCATGGAGTAAAGGCTCAATTTGATCCCGGAAGCCGGCTTGGCGCCTATCACATCGGAAGCGAAAGCGTGGACGCCATCCGCGGTCTTCTTCAAGGTGAGGGCCGTGTTCGATGCGAGCACCAGCTTCTGGGCCTTGTTATTGCCGTAGTAGAATCCTTCATTGCAGGGATTGCGGTAATAGCCTTTGTTCTCGTAGAAGAGATCCCCGGGGGCCAGGCTATCGCGCTCGTTCCGGCATTTGCCCAACAGGTCCTTCTTCTCGAAGGTCACCAGGAGTATATAGGCCTGTCCCTTCTTGCCTTCGAACACCTTGGCGAGGTCCAATTCGCTTTTGAGCCATTTGTTGCGGGGCGCATCCAAGGGGAAATCCTTGCGGAATACGGTCTTGCCCACTCGCTCCATATCATTGAACGTGCCCGGGTCGTAGAAATAGTCGCCTTCCCCGTCCTCATAGCCGCCTTGCTTGGGGCCCGCCTGGGATCCCAGGCCGTTGCTTTGCAGGAAGAACCCCAGGTTGCCCGAGAAGATCTCCTTGACTTCCACGCGGAAGCGGCCGATGTTGATGGATTTCAATTGCAGCTTGGCGCGGTTCTCCGAGGGTAGGAAAACCCCGTCGGAAAACCATTTCACTTCCGGTTCCCGGTTGGTGAAGGCCATGTCGACGCGGTAATTCTGCGGAAGCTTGTTGCCGTACGCGCTTGGAAAACCCGTCGCCAAGGTGGCCTGGTAGATTTGGCCGGGTTCGAACTTTCCCTTCAGCTTGAGGTATTTCCCCTGGATCTGCACGCGGTACTCGGCCTTCGGATTCACGTCGATGAAGCCGGTCAGATCCATGCCTTCCTTGATGGGCTCGCTGAAACGGATGCCGTAGCTGAGTTCGCCATCGTCCGGATCGGACATCTCCTCGTTGGCCACGGCCCGGAAGACCTCCTTGCCCGCCAGGAATACATCGCGCTTCCAAGGGCCCGCGTTCACCGTGTACTTGGCGGGGAGGATGAAGCGGAAATTCCGGCCCATCGTGATCCGGTCAAGGGCCTTGGTGACCACCCGGACGCGATTGGGGGCGTCGGCCGCTTCCAGGCGGAAATCCAGGCCGCCCTGCGGACCCTCGATGGCCAGGTCCTTTCCCAGTTTCCCCGGATCGATAGCCTGGGCGAAGGTGAGCACGCCTTCATAATGGGTCTTGCCCGCCGCGGAATCCGGAACGAAGTCCCCGTCCACTTCCAGGATTTCCTGTTCGGCCACCTTGAAGCCGAAGGCGTAATCGTTCACGTTCCTCTGTTCCCCGAGGGCCACCTTCCCGTTGAAGACCGCCTGGAAGGACTGTCCCGCGGGCAATGGGTCATCCGGTACGAACCGGATGGCGTTACCGCCCAGCCACTGCGCCCGTCCCGCGATGCCGGGAGTGAAGGTGAACGGGTTCTTGTTCAGGAGCTGGCCTTGGAGATGCGGCGGCGCCAATTGCCTGTCGAATTCCAGATCCAAATTCGCATTCACCGAGACGAGGGATGCCGGCTTCGCGACCACGGCCTTGGACAGGTCCAGGGGCCTGGCCAGATCCTCGGCGATGGAGGTCGAACCCGTAGCGGCCGTCTTCTCCTTCTTGGAACAGGCGAACAAAACGCAAAAGGCAACGGGAATCAAGGCGAGATGACGCAGGACGGGCATAGGTCCTTCTCCGGGGGTTGCGGGGTATTCGGAAGGCGTACCGGAAAATAGGAAAATGGCCGCGACATCCCAGGCTTGCCAATACCCTCCTCCAATGGTTTATTGTGGATGGATCCCGGGGTCCGACGGCGAGTACCGTACCGGGCCGGTTAACCGAAGCACGCAATGGGGGAACCTTGAAGATCACCAGACATTTGCTCCACGGCGATGCGGCCAAAAAGGTCGCCTTTTCGGCTTCGCCCAACCACGGCGGTGAATTCGCGGCCGGGCTCCCGGATACCATCGTCCTCCATTGCACGGCGGGACGGGACGCGAAATCGGCGATCCTGACCTTGAAGGATCCGACCGTCAAATCCTCCTCCCACCTGGTGGTGGGGCGCGACGGCAGCGTGACCCAGCTGGTCCCCTTCAACGCCATAGCCTGGCATGCCGGCAAGAGCGCCTGGGAAGGCCGCACCGGCTTGAATGATTTTTCCCTCGGGATCGAGATCGACAATGCGGGCCGCCTCGACAGGCAAGGGGAGAAATATTTCTCCTGGTTCGGTAAGGAATATCCCCGGGACGAGGTTTTCGAGGGCGTCCATCGCAACGAATCGGAGATCTCTTACTGGCACCGCTATCAGGAGCAGGACATCGAGCTGGTCCGGAAAATCTGCTCCCTGCTCATCAAGGCCTATCCCATCAAGCTCATTTTGGGCCACGAGGAAATCGCGCCCGGGCGAAAGGTCGATCCGGGGCCCGCCTTCCCCTTGGATCGGCTCCGGGAGAAATTGCTGGCCGCGGATCGCGACGGGAGCGGACCGCCTTCTCCCGTGATCGCGAAGCCCTTGGCCTCCGGGGTGGTGATCGCCTCCTCCTTGAATATCCGCCGGGATCCCTTGGCGTCGGCGCCCAAGGCCGCGGATCCCCTGGCCCAAGGCGCGGCCGTGAAAATCCTGGCCCGGAAACCGGGTTGGCTTTACGTGTCGGCGGAGTGCAAAGGGTGGGTCTCCGCGGAATTCGTCCGGGAGACCGCGGGGAAGGAAGGCGGTTGAAAGGCGGGACTCACAGGATCAGGTTCGCGTCCCCGAATTCATGCCACAAGTACTTTTCCCGCAGGGCCTCCTCGTAGATGGGACCCAGTTTTTCGGGAGGCATGAACGCCGTAAGCAGATCCAGATGGCTGGCCTCAGGTTCGTGGAACCCGGTCAGAAGGCCGTCGGCCACCTTGAGGCGGTAGCCCGGGGTGATTCGCAGGCAGGTGCTTCCCCGGGATGCCCGGACCCGCCCGGAATCGTCCGCGATGCTTTCCAGGGCCCGTACCACGGTGGTCCCCACGGCTACGATGCGTCCCCCTCGTTCCTTCGCCCGGTTGATCCTTTCCGCGGCCGGATCGTCCAGGCGGAACGGTTCGACGGAAGCCGGGTGCCCGGCGTCGAACTCCTGATCCATATAGGATGACAATCCCGCATGGAGGACCAGGAAGGCGGTATCGATCCCCTTGGCGCGCAATTCCATCAGCAGCTTCCAGGTGAAGGCGCGGCCCGCCGAAGGCATCTCGACCGAACCGGGCTCGCGCGCGTAAACGGTCTGGTAATAGTCCAGGTCCCATGGCGCCGAGGCATACCAATAGCGGACGGGGCTTCCCAGCCGCGAAAGCGAATCCATCAAGGGCGCGTCCGATAGGGAGAACCGGATTTTCCAAAGCCGGTCCACCAGGGGATCGCGTCCCAGCACCTGAGCGGACAATTCGATGCCGGCGGGACCGCCCGCGGCCAGGACCAGGCGTGTGCCGAGCAAATCCCCGATCCACGGTTCTTCGTCCCCGTCCAGTACCAGTACGGACCAGGCTCCGTCTTCCCAGCGCCGGGCCAGGCGGACCTGCAGTCGATGGCCCGCGGCGGTGCATCGATCGTCTTCGCGCTCGGCCATGGCGGTCAAGGCGGCGGGCAGGGTGCGGCTGGCATTGAACACCAGGCAGTCGCCGGGCGAAAGCAGATCCGCGATCCGGTGGAAACGGGTATGGATCAAAGCGCCCGTAAGGCGGTCCGCGGCCAGCAGGCGGACCCCATCCCGGGTAAGGCCCCGTTTTTCGGGCGGTTCCCTGGCCGCCAGATCATCGGGTAGGGAAAACCGGAAGGGCGCCTGGGCCGCAGTCCCCTGGGCCGGATCGGATGGCGTCAATCGGACCATGGCTCATCCCTCCAGGCCCGTGAAGCCGGCTTCGGCCCTGCCGTCCGCCAGAGAGACCTGTTCCGCCCCCTCCGCGCCCTTCCGTTCCCCTTGGGTTTCCCTTTCCTTGGGGAGCCAATCCTCCTGGGCGCGGAAACGTTTCCCCGTCACGCCGCGGGATTCGTCCGAAGCCAGGTAGAGGAAAACCTCGGTCACTTCGGCCGGGTCGGCCCATTGGAACGGATCCTCATCCGGCTCGGCCTTCCGGTGCATGTCCGTATTCATGTTCCCCGGATCCACCCAATTCACGCGGATCGAGGTTTCCGCGAGTTCCGAGGCCCAGGTCTGGGACATCCCCTCCAATCCGAACTTGGAGATCCCGTAGGCGCCCCAACCCGGATACCCCGTAACTCCGGCGTCACTGGTCACGTTGATCAGCGATCCGCCGTTCTCGAGCATGGCCGGCAGCAGCTTGCGGGTGAGCAGGAACGGCGCGATGAGGTTGGTGTCCAGGACGCGCCGGAACTCCTCCAGGGGATAATCGAGGAGGTAGGGCATGGGGGAGGGCCCAAGCGCCGAGGCGTTGTTGACCAGCACGTCCAGGCGCCCCCTGGAATTCCGACAGCACCGTGGCGGATACCCGTTCCAGGGCCTTGGAATGCCGCAGATCGGCCGGCAGGCACAGCACCCGCGTGCGTGGGGACAGGCTGCGGATCTCCTCCCGCACTTTGTACAGCAGGTCCGCATGCCGCGCCACCAGGGCGATCGAGGCCGCGCCTTCGCGGGCGAAATCCAGGGCCAACTGCCGGCCCAGGCCCTTGGACGCCCCGGTAACGACTATGTTCTTGCCTTCCACTCTTCTCATCTTACGCCTCCGTTCGGTTTCACCCCGTTGCCGGCCGCGCCTCCCGGCCGGATGGAATAGACGCAACGCCGGGCCCCGCTGAGCAGGTGTTCCTCGCGCGTTACCGTGGCTCCCGGTCCCATGACCTTGCTGAACACCTGCCATTCGCTCTGGCAGAAACCCTGGCAGGTCTTGGCGGCGGTGCAGATGGGGCAATGGTTCTCGATGAGGCGGAACCCGCCGCCCGGCGTCGGTTCGATTTCGGTCATGTAGCCTTCGCGATCCCGGATTTCCGCCAGCGCCTTAACGCGCTCCTTTAGCCCGGCCCCGGGCGGGATGGCCTTGCCGTATTCCTCTTCCTGATGGCGCGTGCGCGCGTCCAACAGCTTTTGCATCCCCTTGGGTCCGTAGATTTCCTGCAAGGATCCCAGCAACCCCGCGGTCAGGACCGCATGCGCGTCCGGGAATACGCGATTGGCCGCATCCGTCAGGACCCAGCGATGGACGGGACGCCCCCGTTTGCCGGGCTGGGCCGGTTCCGGTTGGGCGGCCACCAGTTTCTCCTCCACCAGGGAGGAAAGTTGCAGGCCCACGGCCATGGGGGTGATTCCCAGGCGCTTGGCCAGCCCCTTGGCGTCCTGGGCGCCTTCGCGTTTCAGGATATCGAGGATGGCATGCCGGGTGCTTTTATAGGGGGCAGGCGCGGATTTGGATCGGGATTCGGGCTTGGCTGGCTTCATGATAGGAATATACCACCGCCGCTTTATTTAGTAAAGGAATACCTTTATTTAATGTGAGGCCCCTCACGCCGTGAGGCCCTCACCCCGTGAGGTGCTTTCTATTAGATGCCCTTAGCCCATGGTTGCCGGGCCGGCGCGGGTGGTCGCCTCAGGCCGGTTCGTTTCCGGAAGGCTGGATAGCGGCCGGGACGTAGTCGGGATACATGCGCGCCGCGCAATCCGGGCAAATCCCATGGCTGAACTCCAGGTCCGAATGGTCGTGCAGGTATACCTCGATTTGGTTCCAATACCCGCCATCGTCGCGAATCTTCTTGCAGCTCGCGCAAATCGGCAGCAACCCTTTCAGAACCTTGATGTTCGCCATCGCCTCTTCCAGTTTTTGGATCAGGGCCAGGTTCTGGCGCTCGCGATTCGTTTCCAGGGTGATATCCTGGTTGACGATGATGGCGCCCAAAGGCCGATCCAACTCGTCCTGGATCAGGACGGTCGAGTTGAGGATGGTTTTCCTGGCGCCGTCGAAGGTCTCTATATCCACGGCCTCGCGCAAGATGGGTTTCCCGCTTTTCATGGTGCGGAACAGGGCCCACTCCTCGCCCGTCATCATCCGTCCGTCCCCGGGCCGCCAGCCATGGTATTCCGCGTATTCTCCGGGATCCACGTATTTGACGCCGCCCCAAATCGCCTTCTCCTCGGGATTGGCGAAGACGATCCTGCCCTGCGCATCGCTGATGCCTATGCCCACGGGCAGATGATCCAGGATCAGATCGAGCCGCCGTTGTTGCAGGCGATGCAACCGGGCATGCCGGGTCACCAGCTCCGCCAGCAGGATGTAGACGAAGGAGCGCAGACCCAGGTTGATGAGGATGATCCCGACCGGGATGGTATCCTGCCAGAACCGGTAGGTAAGGTAGGCGCGCCCCAGGGAAAGACCCAAGGCGAATAGGATGCTCCATCTTTCGCCCAGATACCAGGCGGCGAGTCCGATGGGGAATATGTAGAGCAAGGGCGTCTGGAGAAGCGGCCCGGAAAGAAAGTCCTCCAGGACCAGGACGAGGGAGAACAGGGCGATGAGAACCAGCCGTATCCTGGATTTCCGGAAAAATTCCATCGGGGGTCTCCTGGAGAATAGGAGTAATATCCAAATCGGCCCGGCCGGGATTGGGGCGGGAAAGTGTCGGATTTCCGGCTACGTTTCCGGAGCGCGGCCCGCCGTCAGAAGGGCAATCACGAAGGATGCGAGAAGCAGCAGCGCCGCCAAGAGGAAAGGGGCCCCCGGCATCGGCCTGGCCGGGCCCGGATGGATGGACCATGCGAAAATGGCGGTGAAGACCGTCGGGCCGATCATGCCGGAAATGCCCCGCAGCCCGGCCAAGGCGCCCTGGAAGCGGCCCTGTTCGGTCGGATCCACGCGCTGGGTCATGAGGGCCTGGGCCGAGGGGCCTGCGAAGCCCCACAAGGCGCCCAAGGGGATTCCGAGGAAGAAAATCCAGGGAACGGGGGCCAGGCCGTAAATCGCGAAACCGGCCGCCCCGCAAAGGAGCCCGAACAACAGGGCGCGGCGCTCGCCCATGCGCGCGACGCCTTTGCGGATCAAACCGCCTTGGACCAGGGCGCTGAAGACGCCGACCGCGGCCAAGGTAAGGCCGACCGTTTTCGAGCTCCAATGGTAGCGGTAATCGGTGTAGAGCACCCACATGCTCGGCAATACCTCATGCGCCAGGTAGGAGAAGAACGCGACCGCGGCTATGGCCCAGACCTCGCGGTATTTCCGGAGGAGCACGAACGAACCCACGGGATTGGCTTTCGACCATTGGAAGGGCGCGCGCTTCTCCTTGGGCAGGGATTCCGGAAGGATGAAGAACCCGTAGCACGCGTTCGCGAGGCTCAGCCCGGCCGCGATCCAGAACGGAAGCCGGGGGTTGGCCTCGCCCACCAGTCCGCCGAAGGCTGGGCCGATCACGAAACCCAGACCGAAGGCCGCACCGATCAGGCCGTATCCCGCCGCCCGTTTTTCCGGCGGCGTCACGTCCGCGATGTAGGCGTTGGGAATGCTGAAGCTGGCCGCGCAGATCCCGGAAATGGTCCGGCCCACGAACAGCCAGGCGAGGGACGGCGCCAGGGCCATCAGGATATAGTCCAGGCCCAGGCCCAGGTTGGAAAGCAGGATGACGGGCCTCCTGCCGAAGCGATCGGACATGGCCCCCAGCACCGGTGCGGCGAAGAATTGCATGGCGGCGAAGATGGTGCCGAAGGCGCCGAAGACGGCAGCCGCCTTGGCGCTGTCCTGCCCCTTGAATTCCAGGATCAGTTTCGGCAGGACGGGGATGGTGATCCCCAGGGCCAGCATGTCCAGGGCGACGGTGACGAAGATGAAGGCCAGGGCGGCCTTATGCACCTTAGGCACCTTATGCACCCGCGCCGGCATCGGCCTCAGGAAACGTGGATGATGGGATTGCCGAGCTGGGAGCGGATGAGGGCGGTATTGATTCCTTCGCCCCCGTAGGAGGCCAGGGGCGAGATCTCCACCAGCTTTCCCTTCAGTTCTTCTTCGCTCACGCCGGCGGCGACGGCCCATTTATGGTGCAGGTCCAGGAGCAGGGCTCGCGCGGAGGCGGGGCTGTCCACTCCATCCTTGTTCTTGACGGGGGCGAATTCCTCTTCCCGGCGTACCAGGAGGCCGGCCATTTCCCCGGCCATGGGGAAGAGGTCGAACATGAAGAGCTCGAACTTATAGGCATTGGGCGCCGGCGGCGTCACGGTATTGCCGGCCGGATCCACGTAGGCGATCTTCTTGTGCGCCACATGGAAGGGCAGGGAGGCGCCCGCATGCGCTTCCAGGAAGCTGCGCGTGAAAAGGTGCATGGCGATGTTCGCGGAATCGTACAGGTAACGGCCGTCCGCGGTCTTGGAATAGATCATCTCCTCGGTCATCTCCGAGTACTCCAGGACCGAAGGCTTGCCGTTGCGGAGGCAGAGCACGCCCACCTTCTCCTCGGGTTGGACCTTGATCACGGCCTTGCTTGCCGCGGGCTTGCCCTGGTTGATGGCGAACCCGACGAAATGGGGATCGCAGACCCGTACCAAAGCGTTGTCCACGCTGTAGAAGAAAACGTGCTCGATGCCGCGCTTTTTCATGTCGGCCAGGGCGCCGCTTTTGGCCAGGGCCAGGAAGCAGCCTCCGTTGCCGTTGGGCCCCATGGAAAGGCGGCCCTTGGAGGTGAGCAGAACCTTGCCGTCCGCGTCCACCACGGGCATTTCGCCCTGCTTGAAGAAGAAGATGTCCCGTTCGGCAAGGCCGAAGAATCGGCGTTCCTTGAAGAACCCGGTCGTGTCCGCGTGGTTCTCCTCGCTGGTCATGATGTACCAGGGGATGGTCTTTCCCGCCTGGCGCGAAAGCCTCAGGATGCGTTCCGCCTGGAGCTGGAAAAGGGATTTGCGGGACGGCAGACCGATGTCGAAGATCCCCTTGGGCCCATTATGGCCGAGGCGCGTTCCCTGTCCGCCCGCCACCAGGAAGGCCGCGACCTTGCCTTCGCGCAAGGCCCGCATGCCTTGGTTGGCGAGGGTGGCCCTTTCCGTGATCGAGAAGTCTTCCCAGGGCGTGGCGCGGAGGGGTTCGATGGTTTCCCGCGAGGCGGAGCCGGCCTGGCTCGTGACCAGGTCGCGATGCAGGCCCGCCAGCTGTTCGAAATCGACCGAGAGCACCTGGTCGACCAGGGCATCCTGCTCGGCGGAGGCCAAACCGTCTAAATGGTTGAACAGGTGATCCTGTCCATATCGGGCGGCGGCGTCCCGGGCTTGCTTCAGTTTGGCGTTGTCCGGCATCAGGCCTGCAATCCCCCCGTTTTGGCCGTTGTTTTCCCTCTCTCAAGGGACCCCGGCCGGTCCGGGAAAGATAAGATTTTTCCCCGGCCGCCGTCCTGGAAATAAGGGGACCGGAACCGGGGCAAGCGCTTACGGGCTGTCAAGAAAACCGGCGGCGCCGGCTTCAGCGGACCTTGAAGAAGATCAGGCTGCCGATGATGAGCGCCAGGATGGAAACCAGGTGGAAGCGCCAGATGATCTTGGAGTTGAGGGAATGCCCGGACTCGAACTTCCCCTTCCATTTCAGCTGGTAATGGTGGTGGAGCGGGGCCCTCAGGAAGAGGCGTTTCCCGGCTTTGTCCTTGCTGAATTGCCTGGTCAGCTTGAACCCGCTGATCTGCAGGACCACGGACATGGCTTCGGCAAGGAAAACCACGCCGACGATGGGGAGGAACAGCTCTATCTTGAGCAGGACGAACATCATGCCGATGACCCCTCCGAAGCCGATCGAGCCAGCGTCCCCCATGTAGATCTCCGCAGGCGGGCTGTTGTACCAGAGATAGGCCAGCATGGATCCGATGATGGCCGTGCAGATGGGGAAGAGTTCGTCTCCGCCCGGGATATGCGGGATCAGGAAGTACTTCGCCAGGATGGCATTGCCGGAGATGTAGGCCACCATTCCCGCGAACAGGGACGTGGTGATGATCGGGACGGAGACCAGGGAATCCAGGCCGTCCGTGAAGTTGGCCCCGTTGGCGCTGGAAGTGGTCACTACGCAGATGAGCAGGATGAAGGCCCAGTTGGGCAGATGCGGGAACCAGACCTCCGGCTTCACGAAGGGCATGGTGAGATGTCCCGAAAGGCCCGGGATGAACTTATAGGCGAACACGGCCACGATCATGGAAAAGAGGAAGTACAGGAACAGGCGCAGGCGCGCGGAGATGCCGTCGGCCTTCGACTGGTAGTCGGCCTTGGAGAGCTTGCCCTGCGCGACCAGCTTCTTGTTGCGGATCTTCATCACGTCGTCGATGCCGCCGATGAAGGCGTAGGCGGCGAGGATCACCAGGGCCGAGATCGAATATGCGTTCAGGTTGACGAAGCACAGGGAGGCCAGGATCACGGAGGCGACCAGGAGCATGCCTCCCATGATCGGAGGCGATTTCCGCTTTCCCTGGTCGAAGTCCGCCGTCGCGTCCATGCGGTTGAGCAGGGCGATGTACCAGGGCATCAGCAGGAAAACGAGCAGGGAGGCCAGGAGGGAGGCGGCGCCGGCCCGGAAAAGGCGATCCTCGAAGAGGTTCACATGGGTCAGGGAGAAGAGGAGGTGGGAGAGCATCGATTAGGGTCGATCCTTGGGAAGGAGACGTGAGGAAGAAAATTTTGCGAATCGAAAATCGCAATTCGCAGATTGAAAACCGCCGGGACTCAGGGATGCGGTTGTGATACCGCAGGATTTTCGCCACGCCGCCCGGATTTCCTTTATCCTTACAATTTGCATTTTACGATTTTCGATTTTCAAATTGCAAAGGTTTTACTCTTCGCATTCAAATCGCGGCGCCCTTCGCCTGCAACCGCTGCTTGATCTCCGAATACAGGTCCTTAAGGCTGTCCTCGATGGAGATGATGGGCTTCCAGCCGGTCAAGGTCATGATTTTCTCAGGGGAGCCCACCAGCAGGGGGATATCGATGGCGCGCTCCAGGGCGGGATCTATCCGGGTCTCGATCGGGCAACCGGAAAGGCCGATGAGGTAATGGACCAGGTCCCGGATGGTCCGGGCCTTGCCGGAACAGACGTTATAGACTTCCCCCGTGTCCGCCCGCTTGGCGAGCATGGCGATGGCGCGCGCCTGGTCCCTCACGTCCAGGTAGTCGCGGGACACGTCCAGGTTGCCCGTATAGATGGCGGTTTCGCCGTCGTACATCTCGATGGAGGCGATCTGGGCGGCCACCGAGGGCAGGACGAATTTCCTCTCCTGGTAGGGGCCGGTCGAACTGAACGGCCGGACCGTTACGATGTCCAGGTTGTGGGCGTAGGTGTATTGCTTGGCCAAAAGTTCGCATGCGGCCATTGCGGTGGCGTAGGGCGAGAACGGGATGGGCGGATCCGTTTCGCGGTGGATCACGTCGACCACGCCGCGCCCCGCGCCGTAGATTTCCGAGGAGCTGACCAGCAGCACGCGGGCCTTGGGCACGGTCAGGCGCACCGCTTCGAAGAGGTTCTGGGTGCCCAGGATCAGGAATTGCAGGATGGCGTTGGGCTTGGTCTGGGAGCTGCCCAGGGAGAAGCCCTGGGAGACCATGTGGTAGATCTCCGTCGGACGGTGTTCGCCCAGCACCTGGAGCAGGTTCTTGAAATCCAGCAGGTCCCCGGTGATGTAGGTCGCATGCTGCAGGGTCGCATTGGGTTCCGGATCCTCCCCGGAATAGGAAACCAGGTCGCCTTTGCCGTGGGACAGCAGGCTGAGCAGGTGGTAGCCCAGGCAGCAGGTTCCGCCGGAAAGGAAGATGCTCACGGCCCTTTGCCTTCCCTGGCCGTCCCCAAAGCCTGCAATACCGTCTCCTTGGCCACGTCCCGCACGGGGACCACCGCGCCTATGCGGGTGGGAAGGATATAGACGCGGCTTCCCGCATCCACCTTCTTGTCGAGGCCCATGGCCTCCCAGGCCTTGTTCTCGTCGAGCTTCTTGGGATAGCGCGAGGGCATGCCCAACCTGTCCATCAAATCGTTCTGGCGCTTCTCCGAGTCCGCGTCCAGCATCCCCAGGAGGACGGCCAGGCGCGCGGCGACACGCATGCCCAGGCCCACGGCCAATCCATGGGGCAGGGCGCCGTATCCGCCCAGCACTTCGAAGGCATGGCCGAAGGTATGGCCGTAATTGAGGATGGCGCGTCCGCCTTCGGCGGTTTCCCGTTCGTCCTTGCCGACCACGTCGGACTTGATGGCGCAGGAACGCATCACGACCTCCCGCAGCAGGTCCGGGCGCTTCGACAGGATGCCTTCCGCGTTCGCTTCCAGGAAGGCGAAGAAATCCGGGTCCCGGATCATGCCGTACTTGATCACTTCCGCCATGCCCGATAGGAATTCGTTGGCGGGAAGGGTGGAAAGGGATTCCAGGCTGATGGCCACGGCCTTCGGCTGGTAGAATGCGCCGATCATGTTCTTGCCGAGGGGATGGTTCACCGCGGTCTTGCCGCCTACGCTGCTGTCGACCATGGACAGGAGGGTGGTCGGGACCTGGATGAAATCGATCCCGCGCAGGTATACGGCCGCCGCGAACCCGACCATGTCCCCGGTGACCCCGCCCCCGAAGGCGACCAAGGTGGTCTTGCGCGGGTAGGAGTGACGGAGCATGAAGGTGAAGAGCTTGTTCAGGGACTTGAGGCTCTTCTCCTCCTCGCCGGATTTGAAGAAGAAAATGCGCGCATCGCCGAGGCTGGAGCGCAATTGCTCGAGCATCCGCTTTTGATAGGACTTGAGGTTCTGATCGGTCACGATCAGGAAGCGGTTCGGGCAGCCGGCCTTGGCGGCGATGGAATCCATATGCCCGGCCAGGTTCTCTTCCACGTAGATTGGATAGCTTCGTTCCGCCAGGTCCACCTTCAGGCATTTGAGCTCTTCCACCTGGAGGCGGTGGACGATGCGCCGCGTCAGCACGTGGTGGGGTATCTTCTCGTCCGATTCGAAGTGGAGATCGGCCAGTTCATAGAGCGGCTTGCGGGCTTCGAGCATCTCCTTGATCTTGGCCATCTTCGATTCGTCGTCCAGATTGGCGAGCAAGGGCCGGCTTTCCTTTTTGCGGTTGACCCGCTCCAGGATCACCTCCGGGGAGGCATGCAGGCCGATCAGGACCCCGTTGCCGCGGATGATCTCGATGGCTTCCGGATTGATGAGGGTGCCGCCGCCCAGGGACGCCACCATGGGACCCTGGCCGCTCACTTCCTTCAAGGCCTCCACTTCCATGCGGCGGAAGGCCGGCTCTCCGTCCTCGGAGAAGATTTGCGGGATGGACTTGCCGGTCTTCTCCTCGATCAGCTTGTCGATGTCGAAGAATTTCCAGCCCAGGGACGCGGCCGTGAGCGAGCCGATGCGGCTCTTTCCCGAGGCCATGAAGCCGGTGAAATAGATGTTCCGCGAGAGGGGAAGGGTCATGCGCCCTTGGAGCCGATCCCGCCGGCGGCGGATTTGGCGGGATTCGGGCGCGGTTCGCCGATGCCGCGGGCCAGCTTCTCCCGCGCCGCTTCGTAGAACATCTTCGCGTCCGGTTTGATCCCGGTCCAGAACTCGAAGGAGGCGCGTCCCTGGTGCACCAGCATGCCCAAGCCGCCGACGGTCTGCAATCCGCGCGATTCCGCGTCCTTGATCAAACGGGTGCGTTCCGGAGCGTAAACGATATCGTAGATGACCTGGCCTGCCACGAGGTCCTCGATGTCGAGGGGGCTGGCGTCCACATTCGGATGCATGCCGACCGGAGTGGTGTTGACCACCACCTGGATTTCGTCCTTCACCGAGGAATAATCGGACAGGGTGATGGCCTCCGGAGCGGGCATGGCGGAGGAACCACCGAGAAGATCGAGGCGATCCGCGATTTCCGAGGCCAACTGCTGGGATTTCCTGAGGTCCCGCCCGACCAGGACGACCTGGCTCGGGCGGTCATTCATCAGCAGGGAATAGGCTATGGTGCGCGCCGATCCGCCGTTGCCGAGGATGGCCACGGACTGCCCGATGAAGCTGTGCCCGGATTCCCGATAGCATTCCAGGAACCCTTCCGGATCCGTGGTGGTGCCGATCAGCCTGCCGCCATCGTTGAGGATGGTGTTGACCGCGCCGATCATGCGGGAGTTTTCCGTCACCTCGTCCAGGTATGGGATGACCGCCTGCTTGTGGGGGAGGGTCACGTTGGCGCCGCGGAAGTTGAAAACGCGCAAGGCGTCCATGGCCGTCTTCAGGCCTTCGGCGGGAACGCGCAAAGGCACATAGGCGAAATCCAGTCCGTAATGATCGAACGCCGGATTATGCATGGCCGGCGAAAGGGAGTGGGCGACGGGATCGCCCAATAGCGCGATCAATCTGGTGGTACCTTGGATTTCCATGGATGATTGGCCCGATTTTCGAGGTTCGTGATTCTGTCAGGTCCGGGATCTTCGCAAGGAGAAGGTGGCGGAGATCAATCCTTCCAGAAAAAGTAATAATAATGCCGCGAGCAGGAACTCCGGCCATAGCCTGCGCACCGAGGCCTGCACCACCGCCGACTCTCCCGGGGATAGCACGGTCAGGCGTCCGCGAAAGGGTTTCAGCTCCTTGAGGAATCCCGCCTTGGCCTCCTCGTTCGCCTCGGCCCAAGCCGTCGCGGACGGATCCTCGGAAATACCCTCGGCAGCCCGGATTCCTCCCGCGGGGCCATGGGAGGCGAGATTGACCGCGAATGCCGCGGTGTCCCGTCCCGTTACGATGAGATGGATGCCCAGTCTGTCGAACGGACCGATGCGGAGGCGGGAGCCGTCGGCCCTTACCTTGGTGAAAGGCCGGCCCTCGGGGTCGAAGACCTCCGTCCGCGTGCCATTTCCGGAAACCCCTGCTCCCGCCGCGGCCGGAACGGCCGCCATCCCGTCCGCATCCTGGCCGGACGAAGCGGTATAGATGGAATCGGAGGCCACCGCCAGGTTCGCCGCGCGATCGCCGGCGCCGGTTTCCTGGAAGGCCTGGTGGAGAAGGGGGATGAGCGGGCTCACCCCGATATCGGACCACTCCAGGTCGTCCAGATCCGTGGTCCAGAGCAGGACCTGTCCCTTGTGGAATTCCCGCGCGGCCAACACCGCCTCGGAAACGCCGCCCTGACGCAGGATGATTTCAACCCCCGAATCCGGGGCGAAGGCGAACCGCTTGCGAACCGCTCCCAGGGTTCCCGGATCGACGGGCAGCCTTCCCATGCGGGCGAGCGCCTCCCGATCGATCGATACCGGGGCAGGCGACGCGGATCCGGCCCCGGCCGTTTCCACCAGGTTCCCGAGCCGCCCCATTCGCAAGGGTTGCAGCAGGAACCGGTTCAACATGGGGATATCGCTTTCGCGGCCCACGCCGATGATGAGGCGTCCGCCCCGTTTCACGTACTCGACGGCGCGCGCGTAGACATCCGGTTGCGCCCCCCGCTCGGCCGCCAGGTACACCAGGCGCAGGCCGCCGCTCGCGCCGCGGCTTCCCGTTTTCGCCATCCCTCCCTGATCCGCCTTGCCGGCCCCGCCCACGGCGCCGTTCCACGGGATGTCCTTCGCGGAAGCGACGTGGACGATGCGGCGGAAATAGCTTTCCCTGCCCAGGCTGGGGAGGGAGGCCAGGGCGCTGCCGGCATGGGCCAGGGCCCATTCCCCGGCTTCCGGGAAACAGAAATGGAATTCCGGGGAGGCGAAGCCCCCTGAGGCAAGGGCGAACTTGCCGACCGTGCGAGGACCCTCGCCCAAAGGCAGGGTAACTTCCGCGCGTCCACCCAGGGGAGACACCTCCTGGAACAACCTTCCGTTGAGGGAAACCTGCGTTTTCCCCCCCGCATCATTCGCGGCCTCCGGGCTCAGGCGCGCTACGAGCCGGATGGTAGGCGATTCCGGCGATGGCGTGGCCTTCAGCCCGGTGAAGGCGCTGAGCCGGGACGCCGCCTTCCCGTAATCCGTGAGCACGAATTGCAGCCCCGGGTGCTCCTTAAGGGCGAGGGAAAGATCAGCCTGCAAGGCGGCGAGTTCACCCCAGTCGAATACCGGAAGATGGATCTGGGCCGTCCCCGGCCTGGAGCCCAAGGCGGCGATGGCGCGGCCCACGGCCCCGCCGTAGTTCCCGAA
The DNA here is from genome assembly GCA_028287465.1 of Fibrobacterota bacterium. GTDB lineage: Bacteria > Fibrobacterota > Fibrobacteria > UBA11236 > UBA11236 > Chersky-265. The sequence goes on along the minus strand of JAQBPO010000037.1, from coordinate 1,617 downwards.
GCGCTCGGAAACCTCCTGGGCCCCGGATCCATCCTCGATCACGGGCAGGACCTGGGACCGGATGCCGGCCAGGGAGTCCAGGGCGCGGAGGCGCCGCCATTGCAGGTCCAGCGCTTCCGTGCCTTGAGCGTTCGGGGTTGCCGGCAGGGATGCCTGGACCCCGGAAGGATCTTCCCCCGCGTCGCCTTGGGGCTGCAGCCTCCCGTAGATACCGTTGTGGATCAAGGCGATGGAAATGTCGGGCTTCGCCGAGGCCCGGCGGGATTCCATGGCCGGATTCGCCAGCGCCAGCAAAAGGCATAGGATCAGCAAGGTGCGGATCAGGAGCAGTAGCAGGTTCTTCAGCCGATGCCGGTGCATGGACTTGGAGAACCGTTCGCGCACGAGCAAAAGGCTGGGGAAGGGCTGGCGCCTTAGCCGTTGCCGTCCCAGGAAATGGATCATCAGGGGGACCGCCAGGGCCGCGCCTAACCAGAGACTGATGGGACTGAGGAGGGAAAACACGGTTCAGGGCCGTTGCAGGAGCTGTCGCATGGATTGGAAATACGGGGCCGTGGTTTCCACGCGCAGGAATTTCACGTTCAGGTTGAAGCATTCCGAGCGCAGGGTCTCGGTATGCGCGGCCAGGGTCTCCTGGTATTGCGGCTTGAGATGGCGCGCCGAGATCTTGACGGTCTCGCGGGTCTCCATGTCCTCCAATTCCAGGTTGGTCCCTTCCAGGAAGGCCATTTCGGCCGGCGCCAGCACCTGGACCAGGGTCGCGGACTGGTTCTTGAACCGGATTTCCTTGAGCCCGGTGATGATGGCCTGGGGATCCTGCCACAGATCCGTGAACAGGAAGGTCATGCTGCCGGACTTGAGGCGCGCGGCCATGCGGCCGAAAAGGCCCGCCAGGTCGGTGACGCCCGCGGGCTCCAGGGTCTCGAGCATCTGCAGGGCCTGGCGCAGGTGGGCCGCGCTGTTGCGCGGGGGCAGGAAGGACGCCGGCAGTCCGGCGCCGTGCGCAACCGCGATCGCGTCCCGCTGGCCGAAGGCCATCAAGGCCAGGGATGCCGCCAGCACCTTGGCGTATTCGAGCTTGGTCACGGTCCCGCCTTCGGAATAGGCCATGGACGCCGAGCTGTCCAGCACCAGATAAACGCTGGCGTTGGTCTCGTCCCGGTATTGCCGGGTCACCAGCTGATCATTGCGTCCGAAGACCTTCCAGTCCAGGAACTTGATGTCGTCGCCGGGCACGTAGCCCTTGTATTGCGAGAACTCGGAGGAGAAGCCGTGGAACGGGGAAAGGTGGCGGCCGGCCATGGTGCCTTCCAGCACCATCCTGGCCTTCAAGGCGAGCCCCTTGAGGCTGGAAAGGTATGCGGGGCTCAGGACGCTGTTCAGATCCATTCCGATCCTCCGCCGCACGGCAGGTTCGGGTACCGGCGGCGGTCCAGGCTCACCCGGGCCGTTCTTCCTCCCACCCGATGTTCTGGATGGGAGCGCCGTCTTCGGAGGCGTTTGCGAACCGGCCCTGATCGTAGAACTCGCCGATGCGCTGCTTCAGGGGTTCCAGGCCGATCTTCGACTCGGCGGAGATGAATATCGAGTGCTGATGATGCGCTTTCAGGAATTCCA
>JAQBPO010000025.1 GCA_028287465.1 Fibrobacterota bacterium | reverse complement strand
ACTTCGCCGCTGAAGCCTCCCGAGACCACGTGGTTGCGTGTCAGGGCGTAGCCGCGATCGGACTTCTTGACCAGTTCGAGCTCCATCAGGAGGTCGATGGATTCCTGCACCTGCTTCTCGGTGAGCGGGGGATAGATTTCGGCCGCGATCTCCCTGGGCGTCGACTTCTTCTTGTCGAGGCCGAAATAGCTGAACACCACGGCATGGTACCATTTCGCGTAGTATTTATGCTGGTTCGCCGAGACAACCCATGGCTTTGAGTTGCGGAACCGGGAGAGCTTCTCGAACAGGAAATTCCTCTCTAGGTCCGCTTTGGCCTGGTTGTGCTGGACGAGCAATTCGAAATAGTCGTTCTCTTTATCGTTGAGCGAGAGCGCGGCGGCGCACCGCACGCGGAGCTTCGGGCCCAGGTCGCGACCGCCCTGGATGACGGTATAGAGGATCCCGGTCGAACCGAAATATTTCTGCGAGAAGGCCCGTTTGGAAAATGAGGCATTGCCCTTTTGTCTCCATTCCACGTAGTCGCTCAGGAAGGCCCGGTATTCCAGGTATTGGAACAGGTCCGGTTTCCCGAGGTCGGCTTTAGGGTTAAGAGAACTCAAACGGCGTTCCTGGAACACGGGTTCTTGGCTGCGAGACGGCGTTTCCGCTTCTATCTGTGAGCGCTCTCCGGCCATCGGGAGGGACGCTGCACCTGCTTTACCCATGGAAAAGCTCCCGTTGCCAGGGATGATTCGGACACAAAGTTACATACCGGGCCCTGGAAACGGCAGGGAATCGCCGATTCAAGGCTGATTTCGCGCCGTTCAAGGGCGTCTTGGTCAAACTGGAAATAAAAAGCGGCCCCGGTTGGGGGCCGCCCGGCCCGTGAGGACCGCACTTGGACGAACGGGACCGCCGGGTTGGTTCCTTCGGGTCGGAACCGGGCGATCTTCAAGGAGCCGGGATTAATCCACCGTCCAGGTACTGCCCGAATTGAACAGCTTGTCCAGGCTGGGGGGATTCTTGGCCTGGGCGGTATCGATTTGCCCGCGCATGGCCGTGATATAGGAGGGACGTTCCACGTTGCGGAACACGCCTACCGGCACCGGGAATTCCGGATGGGACAGGCGCGACAGGTAGAATCCAAGGGCGCCCGAAGCGTCCTTCTCGTCGTGGACGATGGTTTCGCCCTCGGCAGGGTTGACCTTGGTCTTCATGGTCATCTTATCGAGGACCAGGCCTTTCTCCAGCTCCTTGCCGTAACGCAGGGGTTCCCCATGCTTGAGATAGAGCAGGGTATCGTTTCGCGTGGTGCGGCCGACGTAGGGATCGTGGATCTTGTCGGCGAAGATGACGCAGTTCTGGAGCACTTCGACAAGGGCGGCCCCCTTGTAGGCGGCCGCGGCGGCGAAGACTTCGCCCATATGCTTGACATCGTTGTCGGACGTGCGGGCCACGAAACCGGCTTCGGCGCCGAGGGCCATGCTGATGGGGGAGAGAGGCAGATCGACGGACCCGTACGGCGTGGACGGGCTGACCGTTCCCACGCCCGAGGTGGGGGAGTATTGCCCCTTGGTCAGGCCGTAGATGCGGTTGTTGAACAGGATGATCTTCACGTCCATGTTGCGGCGCAGGGCATGGATGAAATGGTTGCCGCCGATGCTGAGCGCGTCCCCGTCCCCGGTGATGACCCAAACCTGCAGGTTGGGATTGGTCAGCTTGACGCCGGTCGAAACCGCTGGCGCGCGGCCGTGGATGGTATGGAAGCCGTAGGTGTTCATGTAGTACGGGAAGCGGCTGGAGCAGCCGATGCCGGATACGAACACGAAGTTTTCCTTGGGGATGCCCAAGGTGGGCAGGATGCCCTGCATGGTGGTCAGGATGGAATAGTCGCCGCAGCCCGGGCACCAGCGGATGGCGGTCGGGGAGGCGAAGTCTTTGCGTGTGAGCGGTTCTGCCGTGGTGGTGGTCATTTCTGGGTCTCCAAAATCCGATGCAATTCCGATGCGAGATAGGACACTTTGAAGGGCTTTCCCCTCACTTGATTGATTCCTTGGATCTGGATCCCGAAGGTGCCGCCCAGGAGCATGCGCAACTGGCCCATGTTCAGTTCCGGAACGATGACCCGCTCCGCGCCGGTCAGGAGTTCCGCCAGGTTGCGGGGCAGGGGATTCAGATATTGCAGGTGCACATGCCCGAGTTTCATGCCGGCCTTGTTGCACTCTTCCACCGCGGTGGAGACGGTGCCGAAGGTGCCGCCCCAGCTCACCACGAGGGCGTCGCCGTCCTTATGGCCCATGACTTCCGCGAGCGGGATGTCGTTGGCGATGCCGGCGATCTTGGCGTGGCGCTCATTGGTCATGCCCTGGTGGTTTTCCGGATCGTAGGCCACCGCGCCGGTATTGCGCGCCTTCTCGAGCCCGCCGATGCGGTGTTCCAGGCCCGGGGTTCCCGGGATGGCCCATTTGCGGGCGTTGGTGACCGGGTCGCGGGCATAGGCCTGGAAGGCCTCCTCGCCATTCGACGTGACCAGGTTGGTCTTCATCTCGGGGATGGCCGTGTGGTCGGGGATGAGCCAGGGCTCCGAGCCATTGGCGATGTAGCCGTCGGTGAGCAGGACCACCGGGGTCATGTATTTCAGGGCGATGCGGGCGGCCTCCACGGCCATGTTGAAGCAATCGCTGGGCGACCGTGCCGCCAATACCGGAAGCGGGCTGTCGCCGCTGCGGCCGAACATGACCATGAGCAGATCCGATTGTTCCGTCTTGGTGGGGAGGCCCGTGGAAGGGCCGCCGCGCTGGACGTCGATTATGATGAGCGGCAGTTCGGTCATGACGCCGAGGCCCATGGCCTCCAGCTTGAGGCAGATGCCCGGTCCGGAGGTGGCGGTCACGCCGAGGCCGCCGGCATAGGCGGAACCGATGGCGGAGGCGATGGCGGCGATCTCGTCTTCGGCCTGGAAGGTGATGACTCCGAAGTTCTTATGCTTGGAAAGGCCATGGAGGATATCCGAGGCCGGCGTGATGGGATAGCTGCCGTAGAAGAGCTGGCGGCCGGACTTCTGGGAGGCGGTGAGCAGGCCGAACACGGTGGCTTCATTCCCGGAAATCTTGCGGTACTTGCCCTTGGGCAGGGCCGCTTTCTTGACGCGGTAATGCGAAGTGAACAGCTCGACGGTATCGGCGAAGTTGTAGCCCGAGGTCAGGGCCTTCTTGTTGGACTCGGCGATTTCGGGCTTGTCCTTGTACTTGGTCTTGGGGCCGTATTTCTCGTCCAGCCACTTGAGGGTATGGTTGAGGGGGCGGTCGTACAGCCAATACATGATCCCCAAGGTGAAGAAATTCTTGCAGAGTTCCGCGGACTTGCCCTTCAGGCCCGTCTCCTTCACCGCGTTCATGGTCAGCTCGGTGATGTTCGCCTTGATGACCCGGTAGCCGTTGAGGGAGCCGTCTTCGAGCGGATTGCTCTTCATCTCGGCCTTCTCGAAGTCCTTTTCCGTAAAGCCGGCTTCGTCGATGAGGAGGATGCCGCCCTCTTCGAGGTCGCCGATATTGGCCTTCAGGGCGGCGGCGTTCATGGCCACCAGCACGTTGAGGTCGTCGCCCGGGGTCTTGATGTCCTCGGAGGAGAAGTGGATCTGGTACGCGCTCACCCCCGCGACGGTTCCGGCCGGGGCCCGGATCTCGGCGGGGAAATCCGGCATGGTGGCCAGATCATTGCCGAAAACGGCGGCGGCGTCGGTGAACTGGGTGCCCGTGATCTGCATTCCGTCGCCGGAATCGCCGGCGAAACGGATGGTCACGGAGTCCACATCGATATGGGACTTTTCGTTCGGATTGATCGGGATGTTATGCACGTCGGTGGACATAGGGGGGAATGGCTCCGGATGCGGGGAAATTTGTCATTGGTTGCGGTTCTAAGATAACAAAATGAGGCTTTTTTCTCTCCGGGAATAACGGGGATTTATCGCCCGTTTCCCCCCGCCGGAAGCCGCTTTTATTTCTTCAATGAATCGACTTCGCGCCTTAGGCTTCCAGGCAGCCACTTCATCATACCGCCATACTCGGGCGAATGCCAGATCGCGAGTTGGGACTGGAGGGCTTCCCGACGGTTCTGGGCCGCGTTGATCTTGGCCAAATTACCCACCGAACTCAGGTAGCCCAATGGGAGATAAGGCGGGTGCGGGTAAATCCGGGCCAAACCCCGGTATTCCAGGACCAGATCCTCGTGGATCCTCCGGGCCGAATCCAGGTCACCGCGGCGATACCGGAAATCGGCCTGCATCTGGCGGTAGAGGCGGTTGCGCGGGTAGCGCGCCAGGAAACCGGTTATGGGGCCCGATCCCCGGTCATACCGCCCCAGGTCGTAGTAAATCCATTGCAAGGAGGTCTGGAGGATTTCCCTCAGGTATCGGGAGCGGGGGATGGAGGCTTCCAGCCTGCGCAGAGGCGCCTCCCTGTCCGCCTTGACGAAGGGCATCCACTCCACCCCCTGCAAGAGGTCGGCCTTGTAGTAGTCATACAGGGCGAGGGCGGCTTCGGCTTCCGCGAACCGGGCAAGGGGGCGCAGGTGGCCGACGGCCTTGCGTCCCAGCCGCGCGGACTGGATGCGTCCGCCGGTCAGGCTGGCTACGTAGCTCAATTGCAGTTCGGCGAGGCCGCGGTAGAGGGGATAGTTAGGGTCCCAGCGCACGAAGGAGGCGGAAGAATCGCCGGCGCGGTCGAGCCTCGCCCAGAATTCCCCGGCGGCGCGGAGGGCGACCGTGTCGCCGAGGTCGTTGAACCGGTTTATCGCCGTCAGGCCGCGGAAGTAGCCGCGCGCGGGCCCATCGGGAAGGGCGGCGAGGACGCTGTCGGCGCCGGCATAATCGGCGCGGTAGATAAGGTCGAGGGAGGTTAAGATGGCCGCGTCCTGTTCCGGTTCGAAAAGACTTCCGGAGCGCACGGAATCGGGAGGCGCGCCCGGGCCCGTCGCGGGGGAAACGCGGAGGTCCGCGGAGAGGCCGAGGGAAAGAAGGCAAGTGGCGAGAATAAAGGCCTTTGCAATGCCTTCCATTACTGTAGATTTGAGGTGGAAAAATCCGGGTTCAGGGATGCATACTATTGTAAATTTGGATGGCATCGTGGTTGAAAGTACAAAAAACCGGTTTGGGGCCAGAATCATCGGCATTGTCACCGCCTCCAACCGGATGGATCCCGCTATATGGAACGAGCTCGGAACCTGCGATATCGCCGAGTTCCGCGCCGACGGTTTCGACGCCGAGCGCATCCCCGGAGAACTCCGTTCCTTCCGCGAGGAATCCCTGAAGCGGATGGGACGTCCCTTGGAAACCCTCTTGACGATCCGGCTCGAGCGCGATGGCGGGGCATGGCCGGATGCGGACGCGCCTGCGCGCGAAGCGGTATGGGAGGCCCTTGGCCTGGATTCCAAAGATCCCGCATGCGATTGGGTCGATGTGGAGATCGAGGAATTCGCCTCGCTTTCCTACAAGGCCAGGGACCGGTTCCAAAGGGGGGCCGCGAAACTGCTGCTCTCGCATCATGATTTCCGCCGTTGCCGGCCGAGGGAAGGCCTGCGGGCCTTGATGGGCGAGATGCAGTCCCATCGTCCCGACGGGATGAAGTTCGCGGTGACCTGCGGGAACCGCGGAGACCTCGGCGAACTGATCGCCTTCACCCGGGAAATGGCCCAGGCGACTCCCAATGGCTGCGCCCTTTCGATGGGCCGGATCGGAAGGGTGAGCCGCGTACTGGGGCCCCTCCTCGGATGCCCTTTCACCTATGGATACCTGACCGGCGCCGCCGTCGCGCCCGGTCAGCTCTCAGTGCGGGACCTGGCGGCATTCTATGCGGGGATTCCGGCGGAATCGGCGGCGGACCTGTCCGGTAAGAGTTTGGAATCGGATTCGGAAATGGTGGACTGGGCCGAGGCCCGCATCCCGGGGGAATTGCTTGCGGATTAGACTTCTTTGGCCGGCTTTGCTGATGGGCGCCCTGATAATCGGCCTGCCCGATCGCGTATGCGCACAGGCCTTCGGCCAGAACAAGGTGCAATACCACCAATTCAAGTGGTCCTTCTTCCGCACCGAGCATTTCGACATCTACTTCCCGCAGGGCGCCGATCTGATCGCGAGCTTCGCGGCGCGCCACGTGGAGACGATGTACAAGAGCGTATCCGGAACGGTCGGCCATAAGCTCGGGGCCCGCGTCCCGATCATCATCCACAACTCCCATGCCGAATTCGAGCAGACCAACGTCATCCGGCTCCCGCTCCACGAAGGCATCGGCGGTTTCACGGAAATCTTCAAGAACCGCATCGTGCTCCCCTTCGAGGGCAGCTATACGGAATTCTACCACGTCCTGAAGCATGAGATGACCCATGCGGTTGTATTCGACATGGTTTTCGGGGATAACGCGGCCTCCATGGTCTCGCACCAGGCGGCGCAATTCCCGCTCTGGGTGAGCGAAGGCCTCGCGGAATACGCGTCCCTCGGTTGGGATCTCTCCTCGGAATTCTTCATGGTGGACGCGACCACCTTCGGGTACGTGGCGCCGCCCACGGTGGACTTCGGCGGTTTCCTCGCCTACAAGGGCGGGCAGCTTTTCCTCCATTTCGTGGAGACGACCTACGGCAAGGGAACCGTGACCAGGCTGATCAAGGCGTTGACCGAAGCCCATGATCTGCCCCAGGCCTTCAAGCGCGTGACCCGGACCTCCCTGGAGGAGGCGGGGGAGATCTGGCTGCGGGAATTGCGTTTCATCTATTGGCCCGAACTTGGCCAGCGGAATTACGGCAAGACCGTGGCGCGTCAATTGACCGAGCACGGGAAGGATCAATCCTTCTACAACCTGCAGCCTTCCATCTCGCCGAACGGCGAGGAGATCGCCTACTTCAGCGACAAGGAATCCTGGGAAGCCATCTTCATCCTGAACATCAAGAGCGAGAAGGTTACGCGCACGGTCATCCAGGGAGGCAAGGGCGAGAAGCACGAGAGCTTCCATTCCTTCAAATCCGGGATCAGCTGGAGCCCGGACAGCAAGCAGATGGCCATCGTCAGCAAGGTGCACGGCAAGGACGTCATCCACCTTATCGGGGCCACGAAGAAGAACAAAGGGAAGATCATCCGGGAGATCGCGCCCGACGTGCAGGCGATCCTCTCGCCCAGCTGGTCGCGGGACGGGCGCTGGATAGCCTTCAGCGGCATGAAGGACGGGCTTACGGACATCTACGTCTGGGACCTCCAGAAGAACGAGCTAAAGCAGCTCACCCATGACCTGGCCCACGACGACCATCCCGCGTTCTCGCCCTCCGGCAAATGGATCGCCTTCGAGTCCGATCGCCGCAACGCGATCCTGAGGCCGCCTTCGGCCAATCCCCTCGACGATTACGACAGCCTGCTCATGTTCAAGGACATTTACAGGATCGGGCTCGGCGGCGACAGCCTGACCAAGGTGGCGGGCGGCGCGTTCGACGAGAAGCAACCCTCCTACGGTCCCTCCGATTCCACCCTCGTCTTCATTTCCAACCGGTCAGGTATCGACAACATCTACCTGAGCCAGGATTCGGCCGGCACCTTTATCGACAAGCCGTTGTCCAACCTGCTTTCGGGATGCTTTACGCCATCCTGGTCCTGGGACGGCAAGAACCTGGCCTTCTCGCTGTTCGAAGAGGGTGGCTGGGACATCTTCCTGATGAAAAACCCGCTGAGCAAGGTGATCGCCGGAGAACTCCCGAAGTCCCGCTTCATCAAATCCCTAGCCGATACCAGCCTCCATTTCTTCCGCCCCCTGAATTGGGCCAATCTTTCCAGCTACAATGCGGACAGCCTGCGCATCGATTCCACGGCGCGGGCCGATTCCATCAAGACCGCGACGGCGAAGAAGGATTCGACCGAGAAGATCCGCAAGGCCAAGGCTTCCGCCGCGGTCGGGGCCGCCATCGCGAAGGATTCAGCCGACCTGGTGAACAAGACCCGCAAGGAAAACGACGCCGCCAAGGCGCGGAAGGATTCCGTCCTGGCCTCGGGCCCCCCGAGGACCAAGGCCGATAGCGCCGCGCGGGACAGCGCGCTGGCATCCTCGGCCTCGCCGGGCAATCCGAGGGCCGACTCGTCGAAAAAGGCCGAGCAGGACGATTCCACGCGCATGGCCGCGAAGTCGGATTCGGCGGCCGGGGAAAACGCGGGCATATCCCAGGGCAAGAAGAAAAAGAAGAAGGGTCGGTCACCCTTCCTCGCCGACAGCTCCATATACATCGCCGACGACGGGAGCTTCCGGAAGAATACCTATCGCCCCGTATGGAGCCTGGACAATGCCAACGCGGCCCTGGGTATCGACAACCAGTATGGCTATGGCGGCCTCGCTTACATCACCCTCAGCGATCTGATGGGAGACCAGGAACTCTCCTTCGCCCTGAGCATCAACGGGAGCTGGGAGAATACCAATGGCGCGGTCTCCTACGACTACCTGGCCCTTAAGACGGATTTCTCCCTCATGGCCTATCATCAGGCCCAGCTTTCCCAGTACAGCCTGTTCAACGATACCAATTCCGTCTTCAACGACAGCATCTTCCTGGATCGCCAGTGGGGTTTCGGGACTTCGGCGAGCTATCCCTTCTCCGTGTTCACGCGCCTTGAGTTCGAGGCCCGCACCCTGTTCAGTTCCCGCACCCATCAGAACAATGATGGGGGCAAGCTTTCCGCCGACGATGCCTACGATCCCATCACCATCAACGCCCTGTTCCCGAGCATACGTTGGGTGCACGACAATACCATGTGGGGCATGGTGGGCCCGGTGAACGGCGAGCGTCTCTACGCCAATGTCACCGCCGTGCCGCCGGCCTTCCAGGACCGGTTCTCCTTCGTCGTGGCGGATGCGGACTTCCGCAAGTATTGGGAGTACTTCAAGAAGTACACCTTGGCCATCCGGGTTTCCGGAGGCGTTTCCGAGGCCTTGGGCGACCATGAAAACCCCCATCAATTCTGGGTGGGCGGAGAGGACTTCACCTTCAATGCGCACGCGAACAATGCGAACCTCCCCAAAAAGCTGGAAGAGTTTTACTTTTCCCAGTTCGATTTCCCGTTGCGTGGATTCGATTATTACGAATTCAAAGGCACCAGGAAGTTCGTGTCGAATATCGAGTTCCGGTATCCTTTCATCCGGGAATTTTCCGTGGTTTGGCCCATTCCCCTGAGTTTGAGGTATATAATGGGCAATGTCTTCGCGGATTACGGCGGCGCCTGGTCCCAGGGGGACGCTTTCGACGAAATGGGACTCGGGCTCGGATGGGGCATGCGCATGAACCTGGGGATATTCGTCCTCAAGTACACCCAGGCCTACGCCATCAAGGGCGTGGGGACCCATACGAATCCTTCCAGGGAGTATTGGTCCTTGGGCGCGGAATTTTAGATTTGCCCGGAAGGTCCGCGGAGTCGCGGGCGGTCGGGCACCAACGGCCGGGGCCGGGACGTCTCATCGTAAGGCGTCCCCGTCCGGGCAGAGGAAATGCAGTATGAGGCTTTCGGAACGGTTCACGGAAAAATGCATCATCATCGATTCCCAGAAGCCCAACAAGCGTGAGCTGATCGAAGAGATGGTGAACCTGCTATGCCAGGCTTACCAGATCGAGAACCGTTCAGGCATCATGGCGGCCGTCCTCGGGCGCGAGGAAAAGATGTCCACCGGCATCGGATGCGGTCTGGCCGTACCTCACGGCAAGGTCGATTTCCTGGACAAGATGTGCGTGGTGGCCTGTTCCGTGAAACGCGGGATCGACTTCGAGGCCATCGACAAGGAGTCCGTGTACCTGTTGTTCCTTATCGTATCCCCGGCCAATACCACCGGTCCGCATATCCGCGCCCTTTCGGCCATTTCCCGGATCATGGCGGACGCGGACATCCGGAAGAGCCTGATCGCCTCGAACAGCCCCATGGAGTTCTACGCCAACCTCAAGGTCGGCGAAGAAAAGTACACTTAAGGACCGGAACCCGCTTTCCCTCTACCGGGCGCGCGCGACCTCATCCATCAACGCGCCGAGCCTGGCAAGCCCCGCTTTCCAACTGAAATGCCCGCGGATCCATTCCGGCCCGGCCCGGCCCATGGCCTTGAGCCGATCCGGGGATGCGAGCATGGCGATGAGTTGCTCGCGGAGATCCTCACGGTCGCCCGCGCGGAACAACATGCCCGTCAACCCTTCCTGGATAGCCTCCGGAATGCCTCCCGTACGGGAGGCGAGCACGGGCAGGCCCAGGCTTTGCGCTTCCAGCAAGGTCAGGCCAAGTCCCTCGACGTGATTATTGCTGACCGGGGGCAGGCTGGGAAGGATGAATAGGGTGGCTTCCCCCAAAAGGCGGATCTTCTCCGCTTCATCCACAGGGGCCAGGAAACGGATCCGGTCCTCAAGGCCCAGGGCCGATACGCGTTGGCGGAGGTTTTCCTCTTCCTCCCCGCGCCCTACGATATCAAGGGTCCAGGGAACGGAACGCATTTCCGCCAGCGCCTCCAAGAGCAAGGACGTTCCCTTGCGAGGCACGAGGCGGTGCATGCAAAGGAGCCGGGGGGTCCCATCGGAACCGGCCGTTGGGCGCCGGAACTTCTCGGATTCGCCTTCAAGGGGATTGCCGTAAGGGATGATTTCCAGGCGGCGGCAGCGGATACCGAGTTGGGCCACGATTTCGGCGGTGTGCGCGGAACCGGATACGACCGCATCCGCCCTCGAGAGAACCATCCGCTTGAGGATGCGCACGAGGAACCGTTCAGGATCGATCAGCTCGGCGCCGTGGACGAGGACCAGGTAATGCGCGCCCCCGAGGCGGCTCAGGATCATGGATGGAATGGCCGTGGTCCATTGCATATGCAGCAGGAAATCCGTGCCCCATCGGAAGCGGAAATACGGAACGCTCCAAAGGCTCCACCAGAATGCCCGCCACCGGGAACGGCCTTTCCGAATCGCAAGTCCCACGCCGGCTGCAGGCGGGGGCAAGGCTTGGCGGATATGATCGCTTCCCGCAAGCACCTGGGCCAACCGGCCTCCGGGCAGGTCACGGGCGATGCGGTAGGAATAGGTCTGCAAGCCGCCCACATCGGGGGGGTAGTCGGTGGTGATGAGCAGGGCGCGGATGCCGCGGTCTTTTGGCATTGGTTTTGATTTACCTAAAATTATCCAAGTAAACCGACGGAAATTCAACAAGTCGGAAAAAAATCCGACACCTCGGGTCCGATCCAGGGCCGGATAGGGCATGATTCGGCACGCCGTTTTGTTTATATTTATCCATCGTCAACCGCAAGTCAAAGTCGGCAAAAGCCGCGCTAATCCTCCGGTTCTGCGCTCAAGGAGCGGGAAAGCGTTCATGGAAAAGCCTCTGAAGAATTCGAAAGCCCTGCTGTACTGCTCCGTCTGGCCCGACGAAGGCCGTGAGCATTCCCTTGAATCCCAGTCCGTCGAACTGCAGACCTATTGCCTCATCAACGGATTGGAAGTGATCGACATCCTTTCGGACGTCGGTCCCCATATCAAGGGGAAGGTCCGCTCGGGAATGGAGCGCCTGCTCACCAGGGCCATGCAGGAAGGCATCGGCCATATCGTCATCCATGACGTGAGCCGCGTGGGCAGGGATTCCCGCGAGGTCATGACCTTCCTCCGCGATACCTTCGATTCCAAGCGCACGGAAATCCACGTCAGCATCTGGAAGACCAGCACCGCTTCCGCGGAATGCGCCCGCATCATGTCCATGGCCGGCGAAATCCTCGGCCTCGACCATCCGGACCCGGTCAAGGAAATAGCCGTAAGGTCGGAGAAGGTGCGCATCAAACCTTTGTGGACCAAGCTTTTCGGGATGCTCCAGGACGAGCGTTATGCCGAGCTGCTCATCAAGGCCCTTTTCCAGCTCAAGGACACGGTCAAGCTCACGGAGAAGGAATACATGGCGGTACATGGAGGTTACGATCACCTCAACATGTTCCGCGCCCTCGGTTTCCGCATCAAGGGCGAGAAGACCGACAATACCAGGCTCGTGACGGACGTGCTGGTGCGGTATTGGGACAAGCTCAAGCTGCATATCAGCGCGGATCTCCATCGCATCATTGAAGGATCGGAAACCGGCGCGGTCCTCTGACCCGCTGCGCTCCATCCCCTGATCGGGGGCCCTCCGGTCCTTTCCCGGACGGCTCTTCCGCAATCCCGAATCACCTCGGCCGCGCCGCATCCCTTGTGACCCGCGTCCCGTTCCCCGGTTGTTAGTGCCGGTCATACTTATATATATTGGTTTGCGACTGCACCCGGAAGGATGGCTGATTTGGCCGTAGAAGCCACCAAAACCCTTATTATCGCGGAAAAACCCAGCGTCGCTGGAGATATCGTCAAGTCCCTTCCCGGAAAGTTCGAGAAGCACGACTCGTATTACGAAGGCGAATCCTATGTGGTATCCTTCGCCATCGGCCATCTGGTCAGCATCGCCAATCCCAAGGATATGGACGAGCGCCTCAAGGCATGGACCTTGGACAACCTGCCCATCATCCCTGAAAAATTCGCGATCGCCCCCCTTCCCAAGACCAAGGCGCAACTTTCCACCCTGGCCAAGCTGCTCCGCCGCAAGGACATCAAGGAAGTCATCAACGCCTGCGACGCCGGCCGCGAAGGGGAGTTGATCTTCCGGTATATCCTGCAGTACGTTTCCGAAACCAAGCCCGTCAAGGCCGGCATCCGCCGTCTTTGGCTCCAGAGCATGACCAAGACGGCCATCGAAGAGGGTTTCCGGAACCTCCGCACCGATAGCGAAATGCAGAATCTGGCCCAGGCCGCCATGTGCCGGTCGGAAGCCGATTGGCTCGTGGGGATCAACGGCTCGCGCGCCCTCACCGGTTACAAATCCCAATGGGGCGGCTTTTTCCTGACTCCTTGCGGCCGCGTGCAGACGCCCACCCTTTCCATGATCGTCCGCCGCGAGTGGGAACGCGAACAATTCATCCCCAAGGACTATTGGGAAGTCCACGGCGATTTCGGCATCGTGGGCGCCAAGGGGGACCAGTCGGATTACCAGGGCCGGTGGTTCGATCATGAATTCAAGAAGAGCGATGAGAAGGACGATACCAAGCCGGAGCGGATCTGGGACGCGGCGCGCGCCAAGTCCATCCAGGCCAAATGCAAAGGCAAGCCCGCGGATGTCACCGACACCCAGAAGCCTTCTTCCCAGGGCGCCCCGTCGCTTTACGATCTTACCAGCCTGCAGCGCGAGGCCAATGCCCGCTTCGGGTTCTCGGCCAAGAACACCCTGGGCCTGGCCCAGGCCCTGTACGAGCGCCATAAGGTCCTGACCTATCCGAGAACGGACAGCCGTTACCTGCCGAACGACTACTTGGCCGTCGCCAAGGAGTTGATGCAGAACCTGAAGAAGTCGGAGTATGGCAAGTTCGCCACCGAGGCTTTGGAGAAGAACTTCGTCCGGATGGACAAGCGCATCTTCGACGAAACCAAGGTCTCCGACCATCACGCCATCATCCCCACCAATGTCATGCCCGGGGAACTCTCCGAACCGGAACGCAAGATCTACCAGGCCGTGGTGCAGCGGTTCCTGGCTGTATTCTTCCCGCCGGCGCGCTACCTGAACACCACCCGCATTTCAATCGTCGAGGGCGAGCATTTCCGCACCGAAGGCAAGGTGCTCGAAGAGCCGGGCTGGAAGGCCATCTACGGCATCGACAAGAAGGAGGAAGCCATCCTCCCCGCCCTGAAGACCGGTTCGAAATATTTCGCCAAGGAAGTGGAGCTGCGCCAGGATGCCACCCGGCCCCCGCCGCGCCTAAACGAATCCACCCTGCTTTCCTTCATGGAAAGCGCGGGCAAGTACGTCGAGGACGAGGATCTGGCCGAGGCCATGAAGGAGCGCGGCCTGGGCACCCCGGCCACGCGCGCCGCCGTCATCGAAGGCCTGCTTTACGACAAGTACATCGTCCGCGAGGGCAAGGAACTGGTGCCGACCGCCAAGGGCGCGGACCTGATGCGCTTGCTTTCCGCCATCGGTATCGAAGAGCTCGTCTCGCCGGAACTGACCGGCGGCTGGGAATGGAAGCTGAACCGCATCGAGCGCGGCCTGTATACGCGCCCTGAGTTCATGAAGGAGATCCAGGACTTCGCCCGCACCATCGTGGGCAAGATCAAGGGCTTCGACGAAGACAAGCTCAAGACCTTGGCGCCCTTCAAGAGCCCCATCGACGGGCAGAAGATGTTCGAGACCCTGACCCGCTACGAATCCGAGGACGGGACCCTGCTCATCCGGAAGGTGCTCGGCGGCCGCCAGATGTCCGAGACCGAGGTCATCGATCTCCTGGAGAAACGCCAGATCGGCCCGCTCCAGGGATTCCGCAGCAAGATGGGGAAACCCTTCACGGCGGTCCTCAAGATCAACGATAAGAACAAGGTCGAGTTCGTCTTCGACGATACCGCTTCCGGCCCCGATGGGCAGCCCCTGGACCTGTCCAAGGAAGAGCCCATCGGCATCTCGCCTGTGGACAATACCAAGGTCTACGAGACCCTGACGGGTTACATCTCCGAAAGCCAACTGGCGGGGGACGCCAAAAAGGGCTTGAAGATCAACAAGATGATCCTGGGCAAGACCTTGGACCGGGACGTCATCAAGCGTCTGCTCTCCCTGGAACGGACGGACCTGATCAAAGGATTCCAATCCTCCAAGACGCGCCGGTTCTTCGACGCCTACCTGAAGCTTTCCAAGGAAGGGAAGATCTCCTTCGAGTTCCCCCCGCGGGAATTCAAGGGACGGGGCAAGAAGAAGGCCGCTACGGATGGGGTGGATGCCGGCATCGAGGTGCAAGTGGAGAAGACGGACGCATCGGCGGCCTGAGGACGGCCGCTAGGGCGGCTCCACCGGGACTTCCGGCAACCCGGTTAGGCCGGAGTCGCAGGAGCCAGGCTTCGGCTAGGTCCTGCGGACCAGGACCATGATGATTTTTGTGTAGCCGGAAGCATTGTCCCAATACACGAACATGCGGCCACTGCTGTTCCTGAAGCTATAATCCTTGAGCGCATTGTACACAAGCGAGAAGTAACCGGGTGTGGTGTCCTTCTGGTACAATTCGGCCTGCACTCCGCCAGTCCCCGCTCCACCGCAATTCCAATTCGCGATCCGGATTACGCTGCTTGTCGACCCGGCCTGGTCGTACATTTCGATTTGCGAGCAGGAATTCAACTCGAAATTGCCGGTTGCGGCCGAAACCGGTTTGGCGGAAATAGCCAGCAAGGTTAAAAATGGGAGTATGAAGAGTTTGGAAAGGAATCGCATCGTATCTCCTGTCAATTGTTGAATGGAACTAGATAGGTGGTCTCGTTGGAAAGGAATTCCAGGGTCTTGAAGCTGATGGAAGGGGAAGTGGAACTCCAGGCACACCACGGGGCCGCCACATATCCTACAATCGTGTTTCTGAATTCGGGGAGTTGGGAATTGAAAAGCCATTCCTTGAACTGGTTCTGCCTCCGCATCTGGCCTCCGCCCACCCCATCGCTGAATATGCAATCATCCCCGATTTCATGCGCAAAGGCTACTTTCGCGCCCTGGGCCTTGAAGTGCGACAAGGTATTGTACGTGTCGTAGTCGTTCCCGGAATAGTAGGGGTAATCGTCGCTCGGATACATCCAGGGCGAATAGACGACATTAGGACGCGTTACCGCCGCAACCTTGTTCAGCGCGCCGTCGGTGGCCACCATGAGGTTGCCGGGAACGGGTGTAAGGTAACGTTGGCCGCCGCTATGCTGGGGATCGAGCATGTCGCCATAGATCATCATTTTCGTCGCGTATCCATAGCCCGTCGCATTGCATATGGTCCTGATCCTGTCCGTACGACGATCGATATGGAGGGCAATCAGGGAGCGGATCCCGTTTTCCAATTCCGTCCTATCGAAGCCGTTTTTGGTGGCATCGAAAGTGTTCAGGTAGGTCCTATCGGGAGTGCATTGGCCGATCATGATGGTGGTAACGACCGGGTTCCCTATATTCCTCACGGCTTCATCCATCCCAATGTGGATGTATTCAAGGGGATAGGGGAGCGCCGCATCCTTGAATCCGTTGCGGATGGTTGTAATCAATTCATCGAAACTCAGGTCCATCGGGGCGTCCGGAGCATATGGAGTGCAATAACTTTCATAAACGCCCGCCGGACCGATCACGTTCCATGCAATGCTGGCATTCGCCACGTCCCAATGCCTTGAATGGCCGTCGGCCGTCTGGAACTCCGGTATCAGCCTCATTCCATAACGATCCACCTTCTGGAAGGCCTCCTTCATCTTCAGGCGTAAGGTTTTGCCCGTGGTTTTTGTGGTTCTGACCTTTCCCGTGGTTCGATCCCAATCCGTCCCATCCAGTGCGCATTCCAGGATGACGTAGTTGAAACCGTTCAGGGACGCCCGCTTCAGGAAGTCATCCGAAACGGCGTAATCCTGGGACTCGGCGAAAATATGGACGGCCCGGACGGGGAAAACGGGGTCCAACAAGCCGCGATTTTGGGCAAAACCCATTTCAACGCACAGGGCTAACAGCAACAAGCGAATCATATTTCCTCCGGTCGGCGCGGAGGAAAACCTAGTCTGCCCGGTCGCGGGCTTCAAGTGGATTGAGGAAAATAAACCTTACGATGATCCCAAGAATTCCAAAAGGAATGGCCGGCAACGCAAGCCATTCGCCCGATTCCGATTATACCGCTAAAAACTCCGACGTGAAATATCCCCCCGTCTTGTCCGAGGGATCCTTGGTCTGGTGGTATACGTCCAGGATCACCTGGGAGCGGTGGAATTCGTTGCTGACGTAACGGAAGAAGGCTTCGCAGTAGAGTTCCTTGACCGGTTCCGCCAGGGCGCCTTCCACGAAGAGCGAGCGCTGTAGGGTCAATGGGCTCAGTTCGTCCCGGTGGGCGTTCGCATAGTCCACCTTGAAGCATGACCCCCCGCGTTTGAGCAGGTGGCGCAGGTTGCGGCTGATGACGCGGTCCGTCATCAGACCCTCGTACATTTCCTTGGGGGGAACCGAGGTCACTTCGTCCTCCGGATCCATCTCGCGCAAGCGCGCCAGGATGGTGCAAACCTTCACGTCCTCGCGCTTCTTGTACCCATGCTTGTCGTAATAGTCCTGATCCGCCGGGGAAGGCGTGAGGTTGGGAAAGACGAAGATCACGGCGTCGGCCTTCCCCTTGGGCAGGGAGAAGTTGGGCAGGGAGGTCTGCACCAGGCGGATGCGCGGACCCTTGGCTTCGAAGCAATCCTTCGCCTCAACGGGACCCGATTCATGACCGGCCTTGGCCATGCGCAGGCTGGCGCGTTCCAGCATCTTGCGCGACCCGTCCAAAGCCACGATACGGGCCTTGGGGAAGCGGGACGCCAGGGCCTCCAGGAACAGGCCGCTGCCGCAGGCATAGTCCACGAGCCATTTGGGGCTGGGCTTCCTGGCCGACTTCAGCTGTTTTTCCACGCGCTCCGCGACCTTGGCGTAGGCCTTCCGGTGCGCGCCGTTGGAAGCCTGGTCGTGCCACCATTCCCCGATGGCGGTGTCGTAGGACTTATGCCCTTTGAGGAACAGTTTTTCGAAATCGATTTTCTTGTGATTGGCCATGGAAGAGCGGGGTCCTTGGTTACGGGATGGAATGAGCGGCCCGGAAGGTTATTGGTCGGGTTTCGCGGCGTCCCGTTTACGTTTGGCCTCGGCATCGGCTTTGCGTTTGGCCGCGCGTTTCTCATCCATTTCGGTTTGTCCCGGGGCCGCCGCATGACCGGCTTCCTGCTTGAACTTCTCCAGGAATTCCAGGGCCTGCACGAATTCCGGAGGCAAGGGGCTCTTGAATTCCATCTTCTCGCCGGTGGCGGGATGGGTGAAGGTCAGCTTGTGCGCGTGCAGGGCCTGGGACTGGAAGAAGGACAGCAGCTTGGTGGCGAAAGGATGGTGCATCGGTTGGATGCGATCCAAATAGGCCATGCGCCCGCCGTAGAGCGGATCCCCGATGACGGGATGCTGGATATGCGCCAGGTGCACGCGGATCTGGTGGGTCCGGCCGGTTTCCAGCTCCATTTCGAAATAGGTCGCGAACTGGTAATAGCCCAGGACGCTGTAATGGGTCACCGCGCGCTTGCCTTCCGCGTGGACTCCCATCTTCAGGGGGTCGCGAGGATTGCGGGCGATGGCGGCGTCGATGACGCCGGACGGCTCGGCGGCTTCGCGCCAGGCCAGGGCATGGTAGATGCGCTTGATATTGCGCGCTTCCAGCTGCTGGGCCAGGTTCAGATGGGCGGCATTGGTCTTGGCCACCACCAGAAGGCCGGAGGTATCCTTGTCCAGGCGATGCAGGATGCCCGGGCGCAAGGGACCGTTCACGTCCGAGAGGGACTTGAACTTGAAGGCCAAGGCGTTGGCGAGGGTGCCGGAGTGGATGCCATTGCCGGGATGGGTGACCATGCCTTTCGGCTTGTCGACTACCAGGATATGGTCATCCTCGTAGGCGATGGGGAATGGGATGTCCTCGGGAACCAGGGTGGAGGACATGTCGGCTTCGGGCGCGGCGATCACGATCACCTCTTCGCCTTCGACCATGAGGTGGTTCTTCTTGGCGGGCGCTCCGTCCAGGAGGAAGCAGCCTTGCTCGATCCATTTCTGCACGCGGCTGCGCGAGGTATCGGCCGCCCTGGCGCCGATGAAGATGTCGAACCGCGAGCCGGCTTCATCCGGGCCGCAGGTCCAACGGGTACCGGCTTCGAAATTCATCAGGGATGCCTCAGTTCTGGTCTGGGTTGGGACCCTGCTTGCGCGGGATCCAGGAGGAAAGGAGAATCATGGCGACGCCGACGCATACGCAGCTGTCGGCGATATTGAAGGTGGGCCAGCGCCAGGCGAAGCCCGGGATGCCCACGTCTATGAAATCCGTGACCTTTTCGAAGCGGAGCCGATCGATCAGATTGCCGAAGGCGCCGGAAAGGATGAGGGTGATGCCGGACTTCTGCCACAGGTCCTCGCGGGGCAGCTTGCGGTACAGGAATACCAGGAATCCGATGGCCGCGGTCGAGAATAATACGTAGAAGACAGTGGGATTTAGGAAGGGCAGGAACTGCTGCGGCTTCATGCCGAAGGCCGCGCCGGTATTGTAGATGAGCCGGAACTGCAGCCATTCCCCGACCAAGTGCTTGACCTTGAAGTAATCCGGCTCGCCGTCCGGGAAACCGAATTTAATCCGGGCCAGGTATTTGGTCCATTGATCCACCGCCAGGGTTACGGCGAGCAGGAGGGACAGCCCCAGGTGGGATGCGGTTCTGGAAGGCCGGTCTGCGACCGGGTTTTCGATCGTGGTTCCGATCATTACATCACTCCGGAGACGGCGCCGGCCGAACGTTCGGATCCCGGCATGGGTTTGACGGATTTGGACGCGAGGCCCGCCAAGCCCGCCTCCAGGCGGACCATGGCGCGGCGGAACAGGATCCGGAGCCATAGGTTGGACCAACAGGCCAGGCTGGTGCGGCCCACGATGTCCTTCACCTGGGCGCGGGAAATCTTCCATTTCGATTCGGGCAGGGCCCCGTCCAGGTTTTCGCCCAGCAAAACCAGGGTTTCCGCGGCCATGAACAGGGGCCAAAGGCAGAAAAGGCGCAGCCGGGGTTCCAGTCGCGGAATAAGGCAGCTGTAGTCCAGGGCGTCCTGCAGGTGGGCCTTCGTCTTTTCGATAAGTCGAGCCATGAGGCGGGCCGCGGCGGCGGTGCCGGCCTCTCCGGATTCCCCGGACAGGAAGGCGGATTCCGTGAGGCGTTCCTCTTCCAGAAGACTCAATGGGATGAAGGAAACGTTTCGGCGGCGGTCTTCCTGCACGTCCTTGAGGATGTTGGTGAGCTGCAGCCCGAGGCCGAAGGATACGGAAAGCGCGCGCAAATCCCTGGCCCTTTTCGCGCCGATCAAAGGGGAATGCAAGGTGAACAGATCGCACAGAAGGTTGCCAACGGTCCCGGCCACGTAATAACAGTACCGATCCAGATCCTCGACGGTGGCGATCAGGACCTGGCCCGAACGGGTATCGGCCTGCTTGCGGGTGAAATCGATCATGCCCTCGCACATCTCTTCGACGCAGCGGGAGATGGCGGCTATCACCGGATCCCTGAAGTCATACATTTGGGGCAGTATCCAGCGGCAATGATGCACGAGGAGCCGGTCCCATCGATCGGAACGGCCCCAATCGGGCGGCAAAGCCGCCCGGAAGGCTTCCTGCCGGGAAAACCGGATGGCCGGGGGCAGGGGGGCTTCCTTGGCGGGAAAGAGTTCCCGGAAGGCCTGGAGCAGGCGGACCTTGGCTCCCTCCTCCAGCTCATTGTCGTCCTCCAGGGTATCCGCCATCCGGCAGAACAGGTAGGACAACAGGACCTGGTGGCGTAAGCCGGCCGGCAGGACCTGGATGTTGAGGGCGAAGGTGCGGGAAGTCTTGCCCAGCATGAAGGCGGCGAAGGACTTGGGATCCTCGATACGATCCTCATCCATGGCCTTTTTCCAATACGCTTCGGAGCGGAGGTCTCCGGTCTTTTGGGAAATCAGGAACATTGGATTCGGCTTGCCTGGCCTAGGCGGGGGAACATGGCCAAATGATAAAAAAAAAGCGGTATTAAGTCTCTACGGTTTCCCGGGTGCGCACTTCCTTGCGGTATTTGCGCGACAACTTGGCCTGGGTGCCGAGGGTTTTGATGAGGATGCCTCCCTCGTCGGCCTTGCGGAGCAGATTCTGATGCTGATAGGCGGCGAGGCTCTTGAAGGCGGATTCGGCCATGTCCTTGCCTTCGCTTTCCAGCTTGGCCCGCAGCTCATCGTGGAGGAAGTAATAGGAGTCCTCCTGCTGATGGTATCTTCCATCCAGCAGGAAGGCATTGAGGCGGAGGACCAGGAACCCGGTGCCGAGGGTATAGAGGAGCAACCAGGGACCCTCGGACTTGCCGGTATAGTGGGTCAGCAGCAGTACGCCCACGGCCACGATCGCCAGCATCAGGACCCGCGTGACCAGTTTGATCTGGACCTTATAAGCGCCCTTCCAGCGGATGGGGATGTAAATCCAGGGTTTGCCTTTTTTCAGTTTCCGTTCGAAGGAAATGGGGTAGGCGACGTAGTGGCACCAAAGCCAATCAAGCAATAGAAGGCCCGCGAGCACGCCGAAGGCGGTATACAATTGATTGGGGTTGGAAATCATCGGGGCAAAGGCATTTCGCTTGGGTTCAATTTTAGCTTAGGGCAATGGGCGAAACAAGGGAAGACGCATCTTGGGACCCTCAAATATCAAGGTAGCTTTTTCCTTTTGAGGTAAAATGGCAGCATCGCGCCCCGCTGTCGGCCCGGTTTCCGGATTCCGTGGATTTTCCGTTGATTAATTGTTGAAAACCGGCTGATCCAAGGGCCTTGGAGGGCTCCCAAACATCGCGTTCGCGGCGGGGTTGTTGATTATATTTTCCCCTTCAGGCTCAAAAGGTTCCCGGGACATGAAAATGGTAATACAGCGTGCATTCTTCCCGAACCTCGAAGGGCCGTCCACATGATCAATTCGGCAACTTCGCTACATCCGTGGACCGCATGCCTCACCTCCCTCAAGGAGAAGCTTTCCGAGGACGTCTACTCCCAATGGATCGTACCGCTCAAGGTATTCGACCTGAGCGAATTCCAGGTCAGCCTCGCCGTGCCGCAGAATCTCGACATGGACCAGTTGGGGCGCATGTATCTGGGCCTCATCGAGCATTGCTACCAGGAGGCGAACGGCCGCGAGGTCCGTGTCCAGCTGCGGCGCATGCCTAGCACCTTGTCCTCCATGGGAAACGCCCATCCCTTCACGGGAATGCCCGTCATCGACCTCAATCCGAATTACACCTTCGAGGAGTTCGTGGTGGGAAGCAATTCCCAGTTCGCCTACTCCGCGGCGCAGGCGGTGGCGAAGGATCCGGGCGGCACCAAGTTCAATCCCCTGCTCATCTATGGCGGCGTGGGCCTGGGCAAGACCCATCTCCTGCAGGCCATCGGCAATTTCGTGATGGCGGAGAATCCCCGCAAGAAGATACGCTACGTCACCTCGGAGGCCTTCTACCGCGAGTTCGTCGAGTCCATCCAGCACAACCGCATCAACGAGCTCTCCAACTATTACCGCAATGAAGTGGATCTCCTCCTGATGGACGATGTCCAGTTCATGAGCGGCAAGGATCGGACCCAGGAAGAGTTCTTCCACATCTTCAATTCCCTGCACCAGAGCCGGAAGCAGATCGTGCTCACCAGCGATGCGCCCCCGGGCGAGCTCAAGGGCTTGGAGGACCGCCTGGTCAGCCGGTTCCAGTGGGGCCTGTTCGTGGATATCCAGCCGCCGGATCGGGAGACGCGCGAGGCCATCCTGCGCCGCAAGGCCGTGGCCCTCAACCTGGACATCTCGGACGATATCATCGGTTTCCTGGCGGAGGCCATCGATTCGAATATCCGCGTCATCGAGGGCGCCATCCGCCAATTGCTGC
Organism: Fibrobacterota bacterium; assembly: GCA_028287465.1. Taxonomy (GTDB): domain Bacteria; phylum Fibrobacterota; class Fibrobacteria; order UBA11236; family UBA11236; genus Chersky-265. Next base: position 30,562 of record JAQBPO010000025.1, on the reverse strand, counting down.
TCCAGGCCTCCATCAAGCATTCGGACATCACCATGGAGCTGGCGAAGGAAATCGTCAACCGCACCGGCGTGAACCGCCCGAGCAAGAAGGTGACCGCGGAGGACATCACCACCGTCGTGGCCAACTACTTCGTGGTGGAAGTGGACAAGATCATCGAGCAGGGCCGCGGCACCAAGGAAGTGGCCCAGGCCCGCCAGTTGGCCATGTTCCTGATGAAGGAACTGACCTCGGCCTCCCTGAAGACCATCGGGCAGCGCTTCGGCGGGCGCGACCACAGCACCGTGGTCCATGCCATCAAGACGATCGAGAAGGCGATGGAAAAGGACGATTCGTTCAAGAAGAGCGTCGACGCCATCATGGGCAAGCTCTCGACCCGGGGCTGAACCCCGGCCCCTCGCCATCGCCGGTTCTCAAACCACCGGGATGGACTCCAGGAAAGCATTGAGCTCCGCTTTGACCTGATCCGCGGTGTGCAGGTTCGAGATCTTCCCCAACAGGCGTTTGCATTCCTTCACGCTCAGGCACCTGAGGGCGGTCCGGATCGCATCAGCCGCCGCCGGGGCGATGGAGAGGTGGGTGATGCCGAGCGCCAGGAAGATGGGCAAGGCCTGGGGATCCGAAGCCATTTCCCCGCAAACCGTTACGGACTTCCCTGCATCCCTGCCGGCGGCGGCTATGCGCATCAGGGCTTGGATCAGGGCGGGATGGAAGGGCTGGTAATAGGACGCCACGCGCTCGTTTCCGCGGTCGATGGCGAACAGGTACTGGATCATGTCATTGGTGCCGATGCTCAGGAAATCCGCCTCCGCGGCGAAATCACGGATTTGCATCATGGCGGACGGGATTTCGATCATGGCGCCGATGGGCGGCATGCGCAGGGAGTGGCCCGCTTCCGCTTCCAGCTCGTTGAGGACGGCCTGTATCTCCGCCTTCAACACGCGGAACTCCGTGATCATCGAGAGCATGGGGATGACCAGACGGAACTCGCCCAATTGGGCCGTACGCAGCAGGGCGCGCAGATGGGGGCGCAGGATGTCCGGCCGGGAAATCAGCATGCGGATGGAACGCCAGCCCAGGCTGGGGTTCTCCTCCTTGCCCCAATCGAAATACTTCAGGGGCTTGTCCCCGCCCACGTCCAGGAGACGGAAGGTGGCGCCATGGGCGCCGCAGCGCTCCAGTACGCGCCGGTATATTTCGAACTGGGTCTCCTCGTCCGGGAAGGAGCTGCGGATCATGAAGAAGAATTCGGAGCGGTACAGGCCTACGCCCTCGATGCCGTACTGCTCCATCAATTCCAGATCGGAAATCAGGGACAGGTTCCCGGACAGGTGGATGCGTTCGCCGTCCCTGGTGACGGACTCGAAGCTGGGCACCGCCAGCATGCGCGTTCCCAGGTCCTCGAGGAGACGCGAGTACTCGCGCTGAATATGCGCGTCCGGATTGATGTAGATGAGTCCGGTATTGCCGTCCATGATGACGCGGGTATTGTTCTGCAGGTAGCCGGTGAGCCCGGGAATGCCCATGAAGCAGGGGATGCCCAGGGAACGCGCCAGGATGGCCGCATGGGACGTCAGGCCTCCGGTTTCGCACAGGATGCCGAGGATCTTCCGCGTCGAGAGGTAGATGAGATCGGAGGGAAGCAGTTCCACCGCGGCCACGATATTGCCGTCCTCGGCCTGGTCATGGACCGCCGTGCTCTGCTTGGCCTCGCCCAAGGCGTTGAGGATGCGCAGGCCCACGTCCCGCAGGTCCGCCGCGCGGCTGGAAAGGAGGACGTTGCCGGTATCCAGCATGGATTTGATGATCTCGCGAGTGGCCAGCTTCACGGCGAAGGGCGCCGCCAGGTTCTCGCGGATATGGCTTTCGATCAGGCCGATATAATGCTCGTCCGTGAGCATGAGTTCATGGGCTTCGAAGATTCGGGCGTCCAGCTCGGCGAAGAGCTCGCCGGCGCGCTTCTTAAGCCACTGGCTTTCCTGGCGCGCCAGTTCCAGGGCCTGCTGCAGGAGCTGGATTTCCACGCCCGGATCCTGGCACTCGGCGAAAATGATGGTGTCCCAGATCTGGTGGGTCTTCAGGATCACGGCCCTGCCGTCCGCGATGCCGCCTACGGCCACCTGGGCGCGCACGAAGGGAGGGGCCTCCTTGGGGGCCTCGGCCTCGGGATTTCCCGGCATCGGGGAAACGGAACGGAGACTGCGGTTTTCCAGAAGGGTGCCCAATTGCGCCGCCAGGGTATAGGCCAAATCCTCGACCATGGGGGAGAAAGGGACGCCTTCCGTCGATTGCAGGGTTATCACCCCCGCGCCCCATTTGGAGGCGGGCGGGATGGGGATTCCGAGGAAGTTCTTCAAGCGATCCTCGCCCAGGGTGGGGAAGTGCTTGTTGCGCTTGTCATCGCTGGGGTTGGCGATGTTCACGATTTCGCCCCGGCTGAAAACATACCCGGTGAGGCCTTCGCCCGGGGACATGGTCACGTCCGAGAGGTTCTCCCGATTCAGGCCTTCGCTGGCGGCCAGGCGCAAGCGGTTGTTTTCGCCCTGGTAAAGGTAGATGGAACAGACATCGACTTCCATCTTCTCGGATATCAGCTTGACCACGGCTTCGAGAGCCGGCCGCGTGGAAACGGACTCCTGCATGGTCTGGGCTACGGAGCGGATGATTTCCAGGGCTGTGGAAGCGTCGGACATTCTCAGGGGGTCTTTACGTTAGAGGCCGATTGGACGGAAACCGAAAAGGAAGGATTCAGTCCCACATGATACCGGGCTTGGCATCCGGAAGCTTGTCCTTGTTCTTCTTGGCCCATTCGAATTTCTTGTTGAGGAGGTCGAGACGGCTGTCTTCCTCTTTTTTGGCCTTGTCGAACTTGGCGGCCAGATCCTGGGAGCGCTCCTTGTCCGCCTTCATGAACTGCTCCAGGCTGGGAGCCTCGTCCTTATGGGGGAAGAACTTGATCACGCCGCCGGTTACGCTGTCGATGATGAGCTGGGCTTTGCAGCAGGGGCAATCGAGCTTGATTTCCTTCGATTCCATCGGCTATCCAATCCGGGCTGAACGCCCGATGCGCGGGGTCACCCGGAAGGGCTGACCGGCTTATTCCTAATATAGGACTTTTTGGATCTTTTTGACGGGAAAGTGGGGCCCCGGGCGCGTGCGAATCGTGCGCGTCCGGGGCCGTTCGGTTGCTACCCCGGTATTAGCGGGGAAAAAACGAAGGGAATGTCAAAATTTCTCAATCTTGAAAATGTGCATGACTTCCTTCTGGGGCGCCAATTCCACGTAATTGTGCTTACCCGACCAGACGAAGCTTTCATGCGTCAACAGATCGTACAGCCCGTAGATGTTCTCCGCGCCGAGGCCCATGGCGGCCAGGTCCAGGCTTACCGTGGCCCCTTGCCGATTGTGGGGATCAAGGTTCACCACGAACAGGAGGATGTTCTCCCCCAGGGATTTGGAGTATACCAGGATGCTGGGATTGTTGGCGTCGTGGAAGCGCAGGTTCTTCAGGTGGTGCAGGGCCCGGTTGTCCTGGCGGATCCCATTGAGGGTCTTGATGAACCCCTTGATATTGCCGGGTCTATCCCAATCCCAGACCTTGTACTGGTATTTCTCGGACTGGGCGAACTCCTCCTTGCCCGGAACCGGGGCTCCCTCGCACAACTCATAGCTGTTGTAGATCCCGTATGAACCGACAAGGGTGCAGGCCAGCGCGAAGCGGATCTTGAAGACCGCGGCCGGGGCGTTCTGGAGGTGCCAGGGCAGGATGTCCGGAGTGGTGGGGAAGAAGATGGGCTTCATGAACTGGCTGGCGGGCCCCTGGGTCAATTCCTCCAGGTATTCGCGCAGCTCCTTGGCGTTGGTGCGCCAGGTGAAATAGGTATAGGACATGTCGAAGCCGATCTTGGCCAGCCGCTTCATCACCTTGGGGCGGGTGAATGCTTCGGACAGGAAGACCAGTTCCGGGTTTTCGGCCTTCAATTCCCGTATCATCCATTCCCAGAAGATGAAAGGCTTGGTATGCGGGTTGTCCACGCGGAAAATGGTGACGCCCATGTCCATCCAGAATTCCACGATGGATTTTATCTCCTTCCACAGGTTCTTGCGATCCTGGCAGAAGAAGTTCAGGGGGTACACGTCCTCGTACTTCTTGGGCGGATTCTCCGCGCACTTGATGGTGCCGTCCTTCTCGCGGTAGTACCAGTCGGGATGGGCCTTGACGTAGGGATGATCGGGCGAACAGTTCAGCGCGAAGTCCAGGGCGATGGTGAAGCCCATGTCCATGGCGGTCTTGAAGAAGGCCCGGCACTCCTCAAGGGTCCCCAATTCCGGATCGACGGCCTTATGGCCTCCATGGGAATTCCCGATTGCGTAAGGGCATCCGGGCTCGCCGGGCTTGGCGACCAGGGAGTTGTTCGCGCCCTTGCGCTTGGTGACGCCGATGGGGTGGATGGGAGGCAGGTACAGGACGTCGAAACCAAGGTCCTTGATCTCATGGAGGCGGTTGGCCATGTCCTTGAAGGTCGCGCTCTTGTTGGGATCGGTGCCCTGGGAGCGGGCCCACATCTCGTACCAGGCGCTGTATTCGGTGAGGGGCGAATCGACGCGCAGGGTGGCCGCGGGTTGATAACGGTTGGGCGTGTCGGTGAAAGGGTCTTCGCCCAGGTTGGAATGGCCGAGGGTGCGCGCCTCCACGGTATATTCGTAGTTGCCGGCCTCGTAGGCGGTGAAGATCCCCCTCCAGGCGTCGTTGTCGACGAATTCCATGGGAGCGCGCTTCCATTTCTCCTCGCCTTCCTTGCGGAAGAGCAGGGTGGCTTCGCATTTCTCATGCCCGTCCCGGAAGATGTCCGCCGTGACTTCGATGATCTCGCCCGGTACCGCCTTGATCGGAAAGCGGCCCCCGTCCACCACGGGCTGGAGGTTTTCCACGACGGCATGCATGGCTTGCACGTCCGGCACCTTGGATTTGGAACGGATGGCCGCCTTCGCGGCCGCGGTGAGCGGCGCGGGCTTGACGGCCGCCGCGGGCGCGGAAGGCGCCGGGGACTTCATCGGGGCCGTGGCTTTCTCCGGAGCCTTGGCCGGGGCCTTGGGTTCCGGCTTGACGGCGGCCTTGGGGGCAGGGGATTTCGCGGCGGCTTTGATGGGAGCCTTTGGCGCCGCGGAAGGAGCGGCCTTGGGCGCCGCGGGTTTGCTCTTGATGGATTGTTTAGGGGCGGCCATGATTCTGGATCAGCTCCTGGTAAAAGTGATGGGTCCGCCTGGCCACCTGGGTCCAGGCGAAATGGTCTTCAACGCGCTTACGGGCCTTCTTGGCCATGGACTGGCGGAGTTCGCCATTGTCGAGGAGGGTATTGGCCGCTGCGGCCAGATCCCGCGAGTACCTTTCCGGATCCTTCGGTTCGAAGTCCTCGGCGCTTTTCGGATCGAACGGCACCAGGAAACCGGTCTCCCCGGGGACGACCACTTCCGGGATGCCGCCCACCCGGGAGGCCACTACCGGGGTCTCGCAGGCCATGGCCTCGAGATTGATGATTCCGAAGGGTTCGTAGACCGAGGGGCAGATGAACACGGAAGCGTGGGTATAAAGGGAAATGATTTCGCGCTTGGGCAGCATCTGCGGGATCCAGATGATGGAATGGGACGAGTCCTTGCGGGCCTCTTCAACCTTCCGCTTCATCTCCTCGCCGATTTCCGGGGTGTCCGGCGCGCCCGCGCAGAGGACCACCTGGGTGCCGGGGCGCAAATGGCGGATGGCGTTGATGAGATGCAGAACGCCCTTCTGGCGCGTAATCCGCCCGACGAAAAGCACGAAAGGAAGGGCAGGATCGATCCCGTACGCTCCTAAAAGGGCCGGATCGGGGGAGGGATGGTATTCCTCCAGATCGATGCCGTTCGGGATGACGCGGATGCGATCATGGGGAACGCCGTAGAGCTCGTGGACGTCCCGCTTCATGGATTCCGAAACCGCGACCACGCCGTCCGCGTTCTCGTAGGCCGTGCGTTCGAGCCAGGTGGAGACATGGTAGGCGTTTCCCAATTGCTCCACCTTCCAGGGGCGATGCGGCTCCAGGGAATGGGTGGTGAGCACCAGGGGGGCGCCGAAAAGCTTTTTGAGTATACAGCCGCCGAAATGGGTGTACCAGGTATGGCAATGGACGATATCCATGGCCGAGGCCGCGCCCGACATCATCACGTTGCGGGCCAGGGTGTCCATCAGCTTGGCGAACTGCGGGCTTTGGGCCGGGAGGGCGAAGTCGGGCTTGAGACCTCGCGCGGTAAGGGTCCCCTCCTGGATCTTCTGATCCCCGAAGCAGAGGATGTCGACTTGGTTCTCGCGATCGGGGAAGCAGGCCAGGGCCTTGGACAGGTATTCCACGTGGACGCCGGCGCCGCCGTAAACGTAAGGAGGGAACTCATTTGTGAGCAGAGTGATCTTCATTGCGACTGACTCGAGCCCTCCATCAAGGCGGCCAAAAGGGGCCGTCCGTTAAGCCGAAGAAGCCAAAAATTAAGAATTTCACGAGGTGGCGGATAGGGAAATCGTGAAAGAATGGGAAAGGGGTTGGGTCCCTTGGGCCGCTTGGGCCAGGGCGAAAGGTTCCGGCAATGCCGCCGGGGACCGCGACTTGGAGCAGGCCTCCGGTTTTATAAGTTTTACCAGGGGAAACTATAAATGGCAAGCCAATTGGAAGAAGACATCGAGTCCAAATGCCGTGAGCTGCAGGCCCAGAATCTGCGCCTCAACAAGCAGCTTTCGACCTTGATGGACGTTTTCTCCAAACTCGAGATAACCGATCTCGAGCATTCCCTCTACTTTTCGAACCAGAAGCGCCTGATGGATTTCGTGCAGCGCATCACCATGCGCCTGGACGACGACGATCTGATGGATGTCATCGTGGAAGAGCTGCTCATCGAGCTCAAGGCCGATCGCGTCTCCTATATCCTGGTGGGCGACGGTCCCAAGCCGACCTGGGCCGTATCCCAGGAAGCCGTCGATCGCGGTATTCCTCGCCTGCCCCTGCCTTACTTCGTGGACACCACGCCTCCCGCCGCCTTCGTCAAGTTCCTCCAGAAGGCCGTCAAGCATCCCGGAGGCCCCACCAATTGCGAATGGCCCGAGCCTATCTCCATCGTTCCCGATGCCCAATTCGGCACCTTGGAGGAGGAGTTCCGCGCCGCCATGGAGGACGAGTTCGACCTGGCCAGCCGGGTGGATTGCCGGGCGGCCATGGCTTTCCCCATCGAAACCACCCTGAGCGGCAAATCCCTGTTCTGCGTTCAGCGCATCAATAGCGACCAGGGCTGGACCCGACAACAGCGGGACCTGTTCCAGAACATGTGCCGGTACGCCAGCTCGCTCCTGGATCAGACCCAACTTTCCGAACATATCCGCGACCTCAAAGACCAGCTGGGATCCCTCATCGAATCCATGCCTTCCGCCATCATCGGCATGGATCTGTTGGGGACGGTCACGACCTGGAACGGGAAAGCGCAGGAATTCTTCGGGCTGTCGGAAGAGGACGCCTTGGGCGGCGTGTTCTGGGAAAAGGTCCCGGAATACCGTTTCATCGCCCACGCCCTCAAGAACGTCCTGCAGGTGGAAGCGGACACGGGGATGGATTTCGAGCCCCAGCCCTATAAGCGCAAGGACGGGAGCGTAGTCTATTACCGCGCAAACCTCTTCACCATGTTCAGCCGCAACCGCGGCGAAGTGGCGCTGCGCATCGACGACGTGACGCGCACGGTGGAACTGAACCATCAGCTTTTCCATTCCCAGCGCATGGAGACAGTCGGCACCTTGGCCGGCGGCCTAGCCCATGAATTCAACAACGTGCTGGGCGGCATGGTCGGTACGTCCTCCCTGATGAAGCAGCGCCTCCAGAAAGGGACGCCCAGCCAGAAGGAACTCCTTGAGGATCTGGAAGTCATCGAGTCCTGCGCCACGCGCGCATCGACCATGGTGAAACGGTTGTTGGCCCTTTCCCGCCGCGCCGACATCGTCATGGAGCCGATGGACCTCAACGCCGTGGTCAAGAGCCTTGTCTCCCTTTGCGGCCATTCCTTCGAAAGCCGCATCCAGGTGGTGGCCAGGGTCCCGGACGGCGAAACCTGGATCATGGCGGACCGATCCCAACTCGAACAGGCCATCCTCAATATCTGCGTGAACGCCCGGGACGCGATGAAATCGGGCGGGAAGCTCACGCTCAGCCTGGGCCGGTTCACCGTCGACGACCATTTCCGCCAGCGCCATACGACCTGTTCGGCTCCGGAGCTCGTCATCCTTTCCATCAAGGATACGGGAGAGGGGATTCCCCTCACCAACCTCGATCAGATTTTCGAACCGTTCTTCACCACCAAGCGCGAAAACGGTTCCGGCCTCGGCCTTACCATAGTCGACTCCATCATGAAGCAGCACAAGGGCTTCGTGGAAGTGGACAGCGACAAGCAGTCAGGCACCAATTTCCGCCTGTTCTTCCAGCCCGCGGTCAAGTCGACGGGTCCGGAACCCGTCGCCCATGTGGAGGCTCCCGCCGGTAAGGGCGAAATCCTGTTCGTGGACGATGACGAGGTCATCCGCCGCACGGCCGCGCGCATCATGGGCGAACTCGGATATACCGCCGCCACCGCCGCCGACGGGGCATCCGCCATCCGCATGCTGGAGAGCGGGATCCATTTCGACCTGGTGGTCATGGACGTGGACATGCCGGTCATGAACGGCCTGGATACGGCCGAGGTGCTTTGGCGGGTCCGCCCGGACCTGAAGATCCTGTTCTGCACGGGAAGGCAACACCAGTATGAAATGGCCGGCATTCTGACCCGGCCGAACGCCACTTTGCTCGTTAAGCCTTTCGATATGACCGCCTTGGCCACCAAGGTCCGGGAATCCCTGGCGCGCAAATCCCCTTGATTCGGCTTTCTACGCCGTAAACTCCCGAATTTTTTAAATTATAGGTGGATTTCCGCATGGTCCGCCCGCAATGGGCCACGACCGGCAGCGGATTCAACGAGGATTCCCATGGGTTTATCGGAAGAAGAAAAGGACCTGGTCGCCCAGTCGCTGCAGCTGTACCTGCAGCAGGCCAGCATGCAATTGCCCCAGGCATCGGTGAACCAATTGGTCATCATCGCCAAGGGCATCATCACCAAGCTCGATCAGATGGAAGCGGGCGGCCCGGCCGCTCCAGGAAAAACCAAGGCCAGCGCGCCTCCCTTGGGGATTTCAGAGGAATGGTTCGGGAATGTCTGCCAGACATGCACTTTCCTGAGCGCCTCCGGTTGCACGGACAAGATCACGGCGAAGTTCCCGGGAAAATGCGACCCCATCCTCAAGTATGAGCGCGCCAAGGCCGGAGTCAGGTGACATCGGGCCCCGGGATTCCGGGGCATCCTGAAAAATATTCGAGGAGGACGGTATGGTACGACGGGTCAAAGGCCGCAAATTCAAGGCCGAAGAGGATAAAGGACCCGCCGCGCCCAAGGGCAAGGTCAAAAAGGCCCGCAAGGAGCCGGGCAAGGGCCGGCGGATGAATGGCCCGGCGGAAGAGATAATCGATATCCCGTTGGATGAAGGCACGGCCATCCTGTTCGACTCGGACAAGGAACTGGGCACGGGCGCCGACAGGAAGGCAGGGGGCCAATCCGGACGCAAGGACGAGGGACGGGTTCCGCGCGAAAACGGTAACGCTTTCGGGAACGGCAACGGCGCGGCTCGGTCTGCGGGACCTTCCCGCGGGGATACGGGACGCAAAGGCGGAGGCAGCAAGTTCCTGCCGCGCGGCCCCAAGGGCGGGTTCCGCGACAAAGGCGCGCGACCGGGTCGGGATGACCGGAACGATCGCGGCAGCCGCGATGGCTCCAGAGGGCGTCGCGATGAGAAATTCTCCGGCAACGGCAATGGCAACGGGTCCCGGCCTTTCAAGGGTGGCGCGGCAGGCGCCCATACCGGGGATGGCCAGGGGACTCCGGGCGACAAGGAACTGATCAAGGGCAAGCTGATCCGCCAGGGCGGTTTCCACTTCGTGGTTCCCGCGGCCGCCGGGCGGGGCCGGCCTTTCGAAGAGAACATGGTCCTCATTCCCAGGCGCAACCTGGGCGCCGCGAAGCCCGGGGACATCGTCAGCGCCAGGATCACGGACGATGATCATGGGGAGCGCATCGGCAGGATCATCGCCACCCTTCAAGAGGAGATCCCCTTCAGCGAGGTCTCCAAGCATTTCTTCAAGGAATACGCCGTCCCCATCGGATACCCCAAACGGGCCTTGGAAGAGGCCGCCTCCTACCCGGAGCCGGTCATAGAGAATTATCCGGACCGCCAGGATTTCCGGACCACCCATATCATCACCATCGATCCGTCCACGGCCAAGGACCATGACGATGCCATTTCGCTGAAGCGCAAGAAGGACGGGAGCTGGCTCCTGGGAGTCCACATCGCCGACGTGGCCGAATACGTCACTTCGGACACCTCCCTGGACAATGAGGCCGTCGAACGCGCCTTCACCCAGTACCTGCCCTGGACCGCCGCCCCCATGCTGCCGCAGAGGCTCTCTTCCGACCTCTGCAGCCTCCTTGAGGCCCGCGAGCGCCTCGCTTTCAGCTGCATGATGGAGGTGTCTCCCGAAGGCGAGCTGAAGCATTTCGACTTCGTGGAGAGCTTCATCCGCGTGGAGAAATTCTATTCCTACGAAGAGGCGCAGACCGCGCGGGAAGCGGGCGACGCCTTCCTGGCCGAGCTCGACGACTTCACCAAGGTCTTGCTGGCCAAGCGCCGCAAGGACGGGTTCATCGATTTCCAGTTCCCGGAGCCGAAGGTGGAGCTCGAGAACGGGATCCCGGTACGCATCTATCCGGGCAAGCGCCTGGCGTCCCATTCCTGGATCGAAGAATGCATGCTGCTGGCCAACCAGGCCACGGCGAAGTTCCTGACCAAGCATAAGCTTCCCGGCCTCTTCCGCGTCCATGAACAACCGGATCTCGACGTGGTTTCCGATCTCTGGACCTCCCAGGGCTTGGTCAACAAGGACAAAGGCATGGCCGAGGCCTTCAAGGATCTCGATCAGAGCCGCGGAAACCTCAATCCCGCCATCCAGAATTTCTTCATCCGCCTGCTCAGCCAGGATCGCGGGGTCCTGCCCGCCGCAGTCCAACGCAAGATCCTGCAAAGCATGAAGAAGGCCCAGTATTCCCCCGAGGCCAGCGGCCATTTCGCCTTGGGCTGGCTCTACTACGCCCATTTCACCTCGCCCATCCGGCGTTACGCCGATCTCTGGACGCACCGGGTCATCAAGGCCCACGTGCGCGGGGAGAAGGTGGCCAAGAACATGAAGGCCCTGGCCAAGGACGTGGCCGAGCGGATTTCCGAGAAGGAAGTCGCCATCATGAAGGTGGAGCGCAAGGGCATGAAGACCGCCACCGCCTGGGTGCTCCGCAAGCATATCGGCGAGGAGTTCATCGGCGAGGTCAGCGGCCTCGAGAACTTCGGGATCTTCGTGTCCATCTCGGATCCCTTCGGCGAGGGGCTCATCCCCATCCGCAGCATGAGGGACGATTATTACGAGAAGGACGAGACCACGGGGCACCTGGTGGGCAAACGCACGCGCCAGCGCTTCGAATTGGGCGACAAGCTGAAGGTGAGGCTCGATCGATCCGATCCCTTCACCTCGCAAGTCGATTTCGATTTTCTCGGCCGTCCCTGATGAGTCTCAGCAACGCCCTGGGCTACCTCACGGTATTGCCCATTCCGTTCAAGAAGCATATCCCTCTCAACCGGTCCGTGCACTTCTTCCCCTTGGTCGGGGCGGGGATGGGCAGCGTGATGGTGCTTTCCTTCCTGGCCTTCAAGGCCCTGCTCCCCATCTACCTCGCCTGCATCGCCGCGGTGGCGGCCTTGGAGGCCTTGACGGGCGGCATCCATCTGCGCGCGGTAGCCGAGCTCATGGACGGGCGGCGCACCTTTCCCGGTTCCGGATTCGCGCCCAAGCCTGAATACCGTTGGAAGGGGATGGCGGCGGTGGCCGTTCTTTTCTTCGTCAAGGTGAACGGCCTCGCGCACATGCGCCCGGAATGGCAGCCCTTCGCGATGCTGCTGACGCCAATCCTCGGCCGCAGTTCCCAGGCCCTGGGGATCATTTTCAGCCGCCATCGCCTGGATAGCGTCAAAGGGCCGACGGATCCGGCGGTTAAGCGCAGGAAGACCCGGGCCTTGATCTTCACGGGGGTGCTTCTCTGTTCCATGGGATTGTTCCCCTGGAAGGCGGCCGGCATCCTGACCGCCGAGTACTTCGTGATCATGCTGGCGGCCTACCGGTTCCTCAACCGTCACCTGGAAGGCCTCACGGTGCAGACCCTGGGGACCGTGGCGGAGTTGACCGAGGCCGGTTTCCTGGCTACCTGCTACGCCTTGAGCTGAGCCGCAGGCTTCCCCGATTCAGAGAGAATCGTAGATCTGGACCTTGTTCCAGAGCATGGAGCATTTTTCCCGGAAAATGTCATGGATGGGATGGACCTGGTAGCCGTCATGCGCGGCCATGTCCTTCATCACCACAACCAAGGCATAGGAATAGGAGCGATCGATCACCGGGCGGTCCGTATCCGCGGGCTTGCCCAGCCAGAGATGCTCCACTCCTGGGATTTTCGCCATGGCGGAGGACAGTTCCACGAAGCGGGCTTCGTCGGCGGCGGCGGTGCCGGGCTTGAGCCAGAAATAGACGGCGTGAACGAGCATCGGGTCTCCTGTCAGAGTCGGTTGTTGTGGTATCGAGTGTAGAAATCCCAGAAGGCATGGGCCGACCGGTCATAGGTGAATTGCATGGCCCGTTCGCGGGCCTTGGCCTTGAAGGCCAGCAGCTTGGCGGGATCCCCGGCCAGGGCGAGGATCTTCGCTTCCAGATCGCCCGGGAGCGCATGATCGAAGACCAGCCCGCACTCGCCGTCCACGATGATCTCCCTGGGTCCGCCCTCGTCCGAAGTGATGCAGGGGATGCCCGAGGCCAGGGCCTCGACCACGCTATTGCCGAAGGTGTCCGTCAGGCTGGGGAAGACGAGGATGTCGGCGGAGGCGAACAGCCCGGAAAGGCTTTCCCCATGGACCACTCCGGTGAAGAAGACGTCCTTCCGACCCGCGAACCGTTCCTTGAGCCCCTCCAGGTACGGCCCCGCGCCTACGACGGTAAGGCTGACGCCGGGGGTCCTGGCCGCGACCGAAGGGAAGGCGTCCGCAAGGGCATCCAGGTTCTTTTCCCGGGAAACGCGTCCCACGTACATGAGCCGGATGCCTTCCTCAGGAAGGCCAAAGGCGCGCCAGGCGCCGTTCGCGGCCTTTTCGGGATGGAAATTCTTGAAGTCCACGCCGCGGGGCAGCTTGTAGATGCGCCCGATGGGAACGCCCATCTCCTGGACCTTCTTGCGGTAGGCTTCCGAAGGCACCACCACCGGCCCCATCCACCGGGTCATCAAGGTTGTCCAGGTGTTGATGATCCATACTCCCAGGCGGTTTTTCACCAGGAGTTTTGAATAGGTGATGATGTCAGTCCGGTAATGGCTGAGCGTTTTGATCCCGGCGAATCTCGCCGCCACCAGGCATTGCACCGAGACCGGTCCCGGGGTCTGGAACTCGATCACGTCTACGGGATGCATGCGCAGGAAATGGATGAAGCTGTCCAGGCGCAGCATGGCGACTTCGCTGGCGGCGTACCCCGCCTGATCCATGGAGTAACGGCCGGGCGCCATCACCACGCTGCCGTCCGGGCCTTCGCTGCGGGGCTGCTTCTCATGGAAGGCGGTACCGAAGATGAACACCTGCTTGCCCAGGTTCCGGAGCTCGCGAAGCATGATGCGCGAGGTCAGGGCTATGCCGTTCACCTCATCGAGGTTCTCGCCCACGCAGGCCACCATCGGTTCCTCGGCGTGGACGGATTTGACCCGGCGGTACCAGGAGCGCAGCCGGAAAAGGGCGGGCAGGTTGAGCGCGAACTCCAGGGAGTAAAGGGCCACGAACCGGATGATGCCGGTCAGGGCCATAGGCCCATGCGGCCTATGCCATCGCGCCTCCGGGACTTCCGCTTCCAAGCCTGCCTCGCTTCCCGCCGCTACCGCGCCGATGGGTTCCATGGGGATCTAAACATAAAAATATTGCTAAATAGGAGGTGGTGATCTTCCTGGACATCAACACCTTCTACTCGCCGAAGGCCGGAGGAATCCGCACTTACCACCAGGCGAAAATGGAGTGGTTCAGGAACAACCCCGGCATGGGCTATTACCTCGTCCATCCGGGCGCCGCAAGGCGCGAGCGCAAGGAAGCGGCGAACGTGACCGTGGCCGAGGCCTTCGGGCCCCGGCTGACCAAGGATCCTTCCGGTTACCGTCTCCTGATCGACTTCTTCCACGTTTTCAGGCTGATCCGCCGCGTGCGACCGGACGTGCTGGAGGCCGGTGATCCATGGCTGACGGGGCTATTCTGCCTCTTCCTCAAGAAGTCCGGACTCTTCCGGGGATTGTTGGTTTCCTTCTACCATAGCGATCCGGTCCCCAGTTATTTCGAGCCTTGGGCCGCCAAGGGAAGGATGCGGGCGATCAAGCGCCTCGTCGTCCGCTTGGCGTCCGCCCTGTTCTACCGGTTGCAAAAGGGATATGACCTGACCGCCGTGTCCTCGAAGACCATGGAGGACCGGTTACGGTCCCAAGGGGTGCGCACCGTGACCTACCTGCCCTTCGGAGCGCCGGCGTTCTTCCTCGACGACCCGGACGGCGAGGCCAAGGCGCGCCCGTCCGGGGGCGCCATCCGGATCTTGTACGCCGGCAGGTTGGATCAGGACAAAGGGATCGACCTGGTGCTCGAAGCCTTGCCCGAAATCCTCAGCCAGGGAAACGTGCGCGTGACCGTGGTGGGGCGGGGCGGCCGGACTCCCGGGTTCGCCGCCTTCAAGCATGACCGCTTCCAATTCCTGGGCTTCATCAACGATCCGGCCCGCATGCGGGAAATCTACGATGGCCACCATATCCTCCTGGCCCCCGGGCCTTATGAGACTTTCGGCCTGGGGGTCCTTGAGGCAATGGCCCGCGGCCTGGTGGTGGTGGGACCCGATCTAGGCGGAACCGGGGAGATGCTGAAGCAGGCGCAATCGCCGTTCCTCTTCAGGGCCGGAGACTCCCGGGACTTCATGGCCGCGATCGGCAAGGCGATCGCAAGCCCATGGGAAGCGGAAAGCGCGCGTTCCCGCGGGTTGGCCGCGCGCTACGGGACCTGGGACGAGGCCATCGGCCGGATGATCAACCGGTATTCGGCCCGCTTGGGGGCGCATGCGGGGGCCAAGCCTGAATGACCGCGCCCAATCCCGCACGCAAGCTCGTCATTTCGCTTCACGATGCCACGCCCTTCCATCTGGCCAGGATCCGGAAGGCGGAAACGGTCTTCCGGAATTTGGGAGTCGCCAAGATCACCTACCTGCTCGTCCCTGAGTACCATGGCGGTTACCCAAGCGCGGAATCCGGGGAATTCATCTCCTGGTGCCGGGAAGCCAGGCCGTTCGCCGTGGACTGGCATCTCCATGGATACCACCACCTGGAGGCGGCCGGGACGGCAGCCGCGGGCGGCGGTGCGGGGGATGCTTTCAAACGGAAGTTCCTGACGGCGGGGGAGGGGGAGTTCCTGGCCTTGGACGCGGACGCCCAGCGGCGCAAGCTCATCGAGGGCAGAGAGGTCTTCCGCCGTTGCCTGCGGGCGGACCCTGCGGGGTTCGTCGCCCCTGCCTGGCTTTTCAACGACTCGCTTCGACCGATCCTGAAGGAATTGGGGTTCCTTTATACCGAAGATCACCGCCATATCTACCAGGTGTCGGACGGAACGAGGATCGAAAGCCCGGTCGTCACCTGGGCCACGAGAACGGTGCTGCGGAAATACGGTTCCCTTATCGTGTGTCCGGCCTTGGCCCGGTTATGGGCGCACGAACCCGTCTTGCGGGTGGCCATGCATCCCTTCGATTTCGATCATGCTTCCACGGTCGCGAACATCCGTTCCGTGCTGCGCCGCGTCATGTCCGCGCGCGAGCAGGCTTTCAGCTCCGATCTCGTTTTCGCCTAGGCCGCCCCCATCCGGTCTCGGATCGGCGGGCGGTCCCCGCCTTCAGATGCCCTTGCCGATCACTTCCAGCGCCAGCTTATGGAACAAGGTGGGATCCTTCACGGGCTTGCCCAGGTTCTCCAAGGTCAGTCCTCCCGCGAGCCGCTTATGGTTGCTCGAGCACCAATGCATGGAATACGCATCGGCCGGGAGTTCCGGGGCCGGTCCGTAGAAGAAGCGGTAGGTCTGGCTGGGCGGGATGAAATAGAAATGCTCGGCGCCCAGGCGGCGCATATGGGCGGAAGCCGCGGTTTCCCAGGTACGGTTCATGAGGATCGGGCCAAGGGCGTATTTGATCTTGGGATCGGTCTCCGGCACCAGGGCGATGGCCTTTTCGAAGAATGCGTTGCCTGCCGCGCAGCCCAGGACGGCATTGTTCAATTTGCGATCGCTCCAGAGCGCCATCAACCCTCGGTTGACGGCATTGACTGGGGCGGAGTCGCCCAAAAACTTGCAGTTCCACAGGGAGAGGTAATAGGAAAGGCCGAAGAAGATCCCATGGGGGATGATACCGGGCTTGAAGCGCCCGGAGACCCTATCGTCATCGTAGCGGAAGACGGCTTCCTCGCCCACGAATCCGGGATGCGAGAGCAAGGGGCGGTAATCGCGCACCGTCAAGGTGTCGAAGTCGATATAGATGCCGCCTTCCCTGTACAGGATCAGGTACCGCAGGATATTGCTCCGCCCGGCAAGGTAACCGGAGGAAATGCCCTCCAGCACGGGCACGACGGAAACCATGGATGGAGGCAGGGATTCCAGCAAGCGGGGGAGATCGATGGCCCTGAACTCCACCTTTGACTGCAAGGCCTGCCAATCCGTATTGGAGGGCGGGTTTTCGAAATGGATGGTGATGCGCGCGCCGGGATTGGTCTGGAGGATGGATTCCACCGCCAACCGGTTCACAAAGGGGAAATTCCGCCCGATCCAGATGAGATGGAAGTGATGTGGGATCAAAGCCGCCTCCGGGTCCGCTGCCTCCATAGGGGCGCGTATCATGTCCGGACCCCCGAAAATAGCGGTATCCGAAGCTGACTATTGTAGCAAAATATTTGTGTTTTATTCCCAGACCGCCCCGGTCCCAGTGGCTGGAATCCCCGGTAACGGATATAATGGAACACGTACGCTTTCCCGGGGAAGGATCCGGAAAACCATGCCCTTGCGCCTATTGCTGATCCTCCTTGCCTTCATGGCCTTCCCGGGCCGGACGGAAGCGGGCGAGCCACGGGCGGATGCCGGGTCGGACACGCCTCCAATCAGGAATCCCGCCAGGGTCAGCGAAACCTCCAGGTTCACGGAAGGCCCCACCTTCGCGGAAATCGATCCGGTGGAACGGAACCTGCCGTCCATCCTCGAGTCGTGGAAGCATCGGGTCGACCTGAACCGCGGAGTGCATGAATGGTCCCGCAGGCATGACGGCATGCGCGTATGGCAGGAGTGGATCGCGCTCATGACCATCGCCCGGCGGTCCACTCCCGAGGCGCGCAGGCAGACGGGCCTGGCCCTCCAGAAGTACGTGGTGGACGGGGATATCAGGCCGCTCGGCTTCATCGGCACCAGCCTTCCCGTCCCAGGATACGACCAGGGCGATTTCGACATGTCCCTCCTCGGATGCACCTCCTTGATGGGGTTGTTCCAGGATGATCGCCTGCTGCTCACGGACGCCACCTTGATCCACCTGATAAAGAACGTGGCCCGCACCTGGGGGCAGACCCCCAAGGCCTTTTTCGATGTGGTCTTCGTGAGCGTTCCGGAAACGGAGAATCACCTCTTCATGACGGAATCGTCGCGTTTCCTGACCAACCAATTGATATGGGAGAACGGACGGAAGCTCCCGCAGCTGATCGCCTTGCGGGATTCCCTGATTCAATCCGGCGAAGGCATGGACAACAGCCAGGGTTCGCT
Organism: Fibrobacterota bacterium; assembly: GCA_028287465.1. Lineage (GTDB taxonomy): Bacteria > Fibrobacterota > Fibrobacteria > UBA11236 > UBA11236 > Chersky-265. The sequence goes on along the minus strand of JAQBPO010000025.1, from coordinate 12,543 downwards.
CAAGACCCTGCTCCTCAAGGTCATGCAACAGACCATGCGCAAGGGGTTCTTCGAATTCAACGCCCAGATCTACCAGCGGTTCACCATCCATGCCCTGGACAACCTCTATTCCTTCGCGCATGATTCCGCCATGGTGGATGGCGCGGGGTGCCTTCTCGATTACCTGTCCGCCGTATTCGCCTTCCAAAGCTACGATGCCATCCGCTACGGCCCGTTCCGGCGGTCCTCCGAGGTTTACGACGAAAACGGCCTGATAGAGAATGACGCGGCCTGCAGTTTTTTCGGGATGCAGTCGGGGGCCTTCGCCTGGGACCCCGTTTCCCGCAGGGGATTGTGGCATTCCCATGTCGCCCATGCCTCCATGGCCCTGTATTCCGCCGTGCTCAGGTACCGTGTCCCTGCGCCCATTCTGGCCTACATGCGTGATCGGCCGGCCGAATACCGTGCCGAGATCCGTTCCGCATATGCCGGGAAGGGATCCCGCAGGCGGGCGACGGAAATCTATTATGGGTCGCGGCATTTCCTTCTCACCGCGGGAGGCAGGTACGAAACCTATGCGGGCCCCAATTTCCCCACCTACCGTTATTGGTTCAGCGACGCGCCGTGGGTCTACGATGTCATCACGCGCTCCGGATCCCTGATCCTGGATCCGCGCAAGGAAAGGCCTTCGGAGGTCAAGGATATCCTGCATTTCCGCGGTTCCCAATGGCGCGCCAACAACATGGCCATCCATCGGAACTTCCTGTACGGGTACACGCCCGTGGATGCGTTCAACAGCGGGGAATGGCCTCAGCAGGTGCCGGCGGGGTGGCCCGGGCCGGGGGAAACCTACGTGACGCGGGATTTCGATTTCCGTTTCGTGGATCGTTCCGACGCGGGAGTCTATGTCATCCTGAGCCGATTGCGTCCCTCGAAGACTTATCTCAAATGGGGGTACCAGAAATACCTGCGCGGGGCCATCGAGGTGATCGATACGGGGAAGGTGGCGTCCCTGGACGAACTGCGCAAAAGGACCTTGGCCAACAACGCCCCCAAGGCCCGGTGGCCCCTGGGCCCGCGCCGTTACACCTACGTGGATTTCTCGGGCGCCCGTATCCAATTGAACTCCCGTTACGACGGCGAACGAGAAGGCATCGTGCGGGTGGAGGAGCCTTCCCTCATTACGGACTCATCCCGGGCGCCTCCCGTCACCTTGCCGTTTCCGTATCCGTGGGTCGGGGAACGTCCCTCCGAAAAGACCTTTCCGGTACTGGCGGGATTCCTATCCGGAAGCGAGGCGGGAAACCCCCTGTTCCAGGTGGAGACGACCGCGCCCTGGAAAGGGAAAGTCGCGCTTTCGGACGGGCTGGGTAACATGTACGTCTTCAACCCTTCCACGGGAGGGTATTGCCTGTCCAACTTCCGCGAATGGTGGAATCCGCGCCGGAAAATCGTCACGGGCGCGGCTCCCGGTCCCTAGACCCGCGCAGCGCGGCAGGCCGAAATTGTTACATTCAGATCCATGAGATCCACCCGAATCCATGCGTTCCCTTCCCTCGGTTCCCTGGTTTCCCTGGCGTTGGCCATCGCATCCGCCCTGCATTTCTCCGCGTCGGAGGTTTCCGCTTCCGGTAATGAAGGGGAGTTCCGTTGGACGCTGCAGGACCTCAGCCGCTTTCCCGATCCCGAGATCACCGCCATGGTGTCGGACGATCAGGGCAATAAGTGGTTCGCGGGGAAGAAGGGCCTGACGCGCCTGTCCCAAATCGGGGATTGGCAGAATTTCACCGTCGAGAATACGGCCAAGGGCCTCGTCTCCAACGCCATCACGGCGTTGGCCATCGGCGAGAACCGGGATCTTTGGGTCGCCACGGAAGGCGGCGTGAGCCGTTATTCCAATGGGTCCTGGATCCACTTCACCAAGGAGAATACCTCGGGCGGATTGCCGGACAACTTCGTCACTTCCCTGGCCATAGGGAAGGACGAAAGGTGGTTCGGCACCAAGAGCGGGTTCGCCATGCTGCGCGGTTCCTCTTGGACCACTTACAGCGCCGACAGGATATCCGGCAGGCTGCCCCATAAGATGGTCACGGCCATCGCTCTGGATTCCTCCGGGGACAAATGGATCGGGACCATCGCCGGCCTGGTGCGGTTCACGGGCTCGACCTGGACCCAGTTCACCAAGGACAATACCAATTCCGGCCTTCCCCATAACAGCATCACCTGGATCTCCGTGGCGCCCAATGGAATCAAGTGGGTAGGCACCCAGATGGGGGTCGCCAAGCTTTCGGCCAATGCCTGGACCACCTACAAGGGCCTTATCGACCTGGGGGAAATCGCTTCCGAGCAGGTCTACAGCTTGAGCGTGGAACGGTCCGGAAGGCTTTGGGTCGCGGCTAAAGGGGGGGCGGCGAGCTTCGACGGTACGGCCTGGCGGCTCTTCAACAAGAACAACACCAGCGGGATCCAGTCCCGGTTCGTCTACTGCGTGATGGCCGGCAAGGATGGGGATGTCTGGTTCGGCACGCAAAAAGGCGTCGTCGCAAGGACACCGGTACCCAAGGACGAATGATGCTGCCGGGCGTCCAGGCGCCTTCAGCCGCTCCGGAGGTAAAGCGCCGGATCACTCCACCGAGAAGTAGTTGTAGGCGACGGATTGGGAGCCGTTGAGCTTTCCGAGGCCCTTGAAGGTCAGGATTTCCCCGCCCATGAAGCCCTTGATGGCAATCTTGGAGAAGCCGCTGAATTCATGCAAGGTTGATTGCTGGAAGCGATCCTCGGAACGGCGAACGGTCGATTTGCTGCCGTCCTGATACTGGATCTCGAGGACCGTCGCGACCCTGGCGCCCAGGGCCCGGTTGGCCGAAACGACCTTCATGGCCGCAGGCTTGAGCAAGGTCATGGTCCCGCCCGTATTCCGGAGCCCGTAGCCTACGGGAATCCTTTCGAACTTGCCCGCGGGATCCATCAGGTAGCCGGTTTCCAGGCTCCCGCCCTGGGTCACATACCGGAAACCCGCCCCGACCAGGGCCGGCGCCAGATCGGTCTGGAAGGTATGGTCCATGTAGGCCGTGCCGCTCACCGCCACCGTATCCTGATTGATGGCGAGCCGGCCCGTCACCTTGGCGGAGGGGATATGCACGAAAATCCCCATTGCGTCCGAAGCGCCGAACCGGAACATGCCGTCGCCCCAGACCTTGCCGGGCAGGATATCCGTGAAGGTCAGGTCCAGGTAATAGGAAACCTCCTTCTTGGTGGTGGCGAAACGGACATGGTGGGTTTCCGGGAGCGTTCCATCGAACCAGATCTTCTCGTGGACGCGCAACCCCTGATTCGAGTCCGTGAACACGAAATTCCTCTTCTCGTACTCGCGCGCCACGGAATAGTTCCTTCCCTTGAATCCCAGCAAGGTGAAATCCGCGCCGCAGACCGGGGCTTTGAAGCTGCCCAGATTGACGCGGGAGAAGTTCAGGACGGCCTGGACGTTTCCGTCCAGGAAGAACTGGTAGGTCCAGAATTCGTTGTAGGTCTTGCTCGAACTGGAATGGGGCTTCAGGTCGGACAAGGTCGCCGTACGAAGATCCCCCGTGGGCGTCTTGATCCGTTCGGCCGCGGCAATCGGCTCGAAGCCGGCCAGGGTCAGGGCCAGTAACGATGCAAGGATGAACGATGCGCGCATAGGGATGGGTCGCCTCACTTGTTGATTAGGATACAAGGGTGCTTGTGCCGATTCCATCGTATTTGAGGAATTTCAGCCCCTCGAAAAGGTAAAAAAAACGCTGAAACGCGATCCCGTCAGGAATGAAGACGCTGGACCCGTGCGGATCCGCTATCGGGTGAGCGCCATGCCGGTTCCCGGGTTCATCGCCCGGGTACCGTAAGCGGTATTTCTCAGGGGGCAGGCTGCAGGAACTGGCTTTTCTCCTCGTCGGCGGTCAAACCGCGGGAGTAAAGGCGGACATCATCGATCAGGCCGGGGAAGAAATCGGATTTCCCTTCGTGCCCGCCGAAATAGAGAGGGTTGTCCTTGGTGATGGCCGCGGTGGGTCCGGTGGTTTCGCCCAATAGGGCACCGTCCGCGAAGAGGAAGAACCGGGCCCCGGCCCGGCCGGCCGCCAGCAGATGCCATGCGCCATCGTCCAGGTCCGATCCGCCCGCGATCCGCGCCGGATCCTTTTCCCCGATGGCCTGGAAGAGAAACTCGGCTCCGCCGTCCGCGGCCAATCCCAGGGAGTACCCGTTCGGCGCGTATCCGGTGCGGGAATCCGCGATATGCCTGGCCGAGCCCGCTCGCGCTTTCGGCGAGGCGATCCGGATCCATGCGGTCACGGTGAAATCCTCGTCCGTCCCGCGGTCCAGGCTCGCGGATTTGGTGCGCGGAACGAAGGCGAAATCCAATCCCGTGCCTGGAAGGGAAATCCCCAGGCTGTCCCGCGCGGGGGCCCATGACGCGCCGCCGCTCAGGATGGCGCGGGCCTCGGATCCTTGGGTGTTCCCGGCCACCGGCCCCTTGCCTTCATCGAAGCGCCACTGGGCCAGGATACCGGGAATCGAGTTGGGCAGGACCAGGGAATCCAGACGCGTCTCCTCCGCGCCCCGGATATCGATTTGCGGCAACTCGATCGAGGACCAGAGCGGCGAAGGCGGCGATACGCGGACGGTATAACGTCCGGGCGGCAGGCCGGAAAGCAGGAACGCGCCGGACGAATCCGTCCGGGTCTCCCGATCGAGGCCCAGGATGCCGACCAGGGCGTCCGCCACCGCGCGTCGGCCCGTATCCCGGACCGCGCCCGCCAGCGTCCCCGTGGGACGTACCTGGGCTTCCAGGACGAGTACCCGTTGGGTCCCGTCCGCTTCGATCTCAAGCACGATCGCTCCCTCCGGGCCCGCGTCGACTTCCAAGGCATAGCGGCCCGAATCCACGTCCGCGAAGCGGAAGCGTCCCAGGGAGTCCGTGCGCGTATCGCCATGATCGATGGCGATCTTCGGCGCCCCGGAGGGCTTCTGGAAATCCCAGGCGCGCAAGCGCACTTGCGCGGCCATGACCGGGGTGCGATCCGCGCGCATTGCGGTTCCCTCGACCGTGATGCCCTCGACGTCCACGCCTCCGCCGCCGGCCAGGCGGCCCTCTCCAAGGCAACCCGTCAGGCACGCGAACGCCAGAAGCGCCAGGAAGGCGGGCAGCCGCCAAACGGCGTTCAAGGGGCCATCCCGGTTTTGGAGAGCGGGAAAACGTGGAACTGGAACTGGTAGATGCGGTCCGGCTTCGGATCCCTTTGCGCCATTTCCAGGATGCGCTTGCGGAAATTCCGGGTCTCTTCGCGGATTTCCTCGAAGGTACCCTTGGACACGGAAACCGTGGTCGCGGCCAGGACCCTATCCTCCTTGGGGATGTTGTCCAAGGCCGATTTCGCCAGGTCCATGGCCTGGGACAGGAAGGAATTGACGGCCAAAGCCGGGGCCTCCGGCCCGGCGGCAAGCACCGTTTCCACGCGGAGCCATCGACCCTGGGCATCACGCGTTATCAACCCGAGCCGTTTGAGGGTCTCGATGGCCTTTCGTGCCTCGTCCGTGTTGATGGACGGTACGATCATCTGCGCCAGGGCGGCGTAGTCGCCCTTGAAGGAATGCACGGCAAGCACTTCCCGCACCGCCATGTAATACCATTTTTCCAGGAACTCGTATTGGGTGGCAGCGATGGAACGCACCCGGAATTGCTTGAAGGAAAGCATGCGATCGAAATACCGCTTCTTATCCTCCTGGGCCTTGGCCTGGTTGTAAAGGACCAGGGCCTGGAAATATTCCGCCTCCTTCTTGGAAAGCCCGAGGTAACGGATGAATCGATCCAGGATCTTGAGCGAAAGATTGGCCTTGGCGTTCACGATGAGGCTGAAATGGCCGGGGGATTTGAATCCGATTTCCCGGGCGAGGCTTCGATATGAGATTTTCCGCTCCGAGTCCCTTTCGCGCTTGTACCAGTCCTTGAGGTAGGCGCGGTAATCCGCGTAATCGTAGAGGGAAATCGCGATCGGCGGGGTCGTTTCCGGCACGTCCCGGGCGGGCGCGCGATCGTCCCCGTCGGGAACGGGCGCGGTGGGTCTGGGCGTGGTCATGGGCGTGCGGTAAAGGTAATGCCGGACCTCCGGCGGCACGATCGGAATCCGGCCCGTTCCGGATAAAATCTTAAACGCTAAAAGCTGAAATCGGACCCGGGAATCCTCAAAAAGCAAGCCGAATGGCGGTTGCGCGGGTTCGATGGCGCAGGCGGATATCCCGGAAGGCCGGAAAAGATTAAACGGTCCGGCGGAATCCACCTGGTCGTGGGAATCGCCTGAGGCGACCCGGTAGGGGGTTTCCGTGCAGTACCATACCTGTTACCTAACGGAGGCTTGGACCGCCAGACGATCCAGGATCCATCCCCAGGCCAAGGGCAGGGCATGCCAGGCATGACGGCCGGAAGCGCCCATCCATCCCGCGGAGAGCAGGCCCCTGACATGCAGGATAAGCCCCAGGTCGGCCAGCAGCAGGATGAATACGGAGACGGCCGAAAAGACGAAGCCGTACAGGTGGAGGTCCGTCTGGCGCCAGCCGTACTCGCGGAACAGGCGGTAGCAGAACCAACCCATCAGGAAGAAGAGGAGATGGTCCCATGCATTCTGCATTCCGGGCTTGACCACCAGGCCCAGCAGGAGGATCAAAAGGCACCAGAGCGGCAGGAAGTAGGGCGCCAGGACGGCCAGGGGGTTATGGCCTTTGAGCTCCACTTCGCCGCCGGACTTGAGGGACGCGGAGAGGGAGACCGGCGGGCATAGGGTGGCGTACCCGACCAGGGCATGCGTCAACTCGTGCTCCAAAGTGTCAATGAACTCCAGCGGGTCGTCCCGGCCCATGCGACGCATGAGCGAGCCGAAGAGGATTCGGAAGCCGATTCCCGCGGCGAACCACAGGGCCAGTGGGTGGAAGAAGGCGGCCGGCCCCAGCCCCGAGGCGCGCAAGGCCCGGAACAGCTCGCTCGCCATGGCTTGCGCGAGGAGAAGCAGGAATGGGAGCAGGGTCCATCGGAATACCATTCCGACCAGGCGGGGCATGTTGCAAAGGATAGAAAACCGGACGAGCAATACTTATCTTTCCCGGCCTAACTTATCAGTATGGAGTAGCCTATGTCCGCCATCAAGTCACTAGTCGCCCGGCAGATCCTCGATTCCCGCGGGAACCCCACCATCGAGGTGGACGTTACCCTGGAAAGCGGAGCCTTCGGCCGTGCCGCCGTACCCTCGGGCGCCTCCACCGGCGAACGCGAAGCCGTCGAGCTGCGCGACGGGGACAAGGCCCGCTACCTCGGCAAGGGCGTATTGAAGGCCGTCAAGAACGCCAACACCAAGCTCGCCAAGGTCCTGATCGGAAAGGAAGCCTCCAAGCAGGCCGATCTCGACAACCTCATGATCAAGACGGACGGCTCCGCCAATAAGGGCAAGCTCGGCGCCAACGCCTTGCTCGGCGCTTCCATGGCCATCGCCCGCGCCGCCGCCGCCGAAGCCAAGCTGCCCTTGTACGTCTACCTGGGCAACCTGGCCGGCAACAAGAGCTACAGCCTGCCCCTCCCGATGTGCAACATCATCAACGGCGGCGCCCACTCGGACGCGCCCATCGATTTCCAGGAGTTCATGATAGCGCCCGTCGGCGCCAAGTCGTTCTCCGAAGGCCTGCGCATGTCGGTGGAAATCTTCCACGCCCTCAAGGCTCTGCTCAAGAAGCGCGGCCTGTCGACGGCGGTGGGCGATGAGGGCGGTTTCGCTCCCGCGCTCAAAGGTACCAAGGACGCCCTCGACTCCATCATGAAGGCCATTAAGGATGCGGGATACGCCCCCGGCAAGGACGTGAAGATCGCCCTCGACGTGGCCTCTTCGGAGTTCTACGACAAGGACAAGGGCACCTACACCTTCCACAAGTCGGACGGCAAGACATACACGTCCAAGCAGATGGTCAAGATGTACGCGGACCTGTGCGCCAAATACCCCATCTACTCCATCGAAGACGGCATGGATCAGAACGACTGGGACGGCTGGAAGCTGCTGACCGACGCCATCGGCAAGAAAGTCCAGCTGGTCGGGGACGATTTGTTCGTCACCAACCCCGCCATCCTCAAGCGCGGCATCGACAACAAGGTCGCGAACGCCATCCTCATCAAGGTGAACCAGATCGGCACCGTGACCGAGACCCTCCAGGCCATCAGCATGGCCCAGGCCGCCGGCTTCGGCGTGGTCTCTTCGCACCGCTCCGGCGAGACCGAGGATTCCTTCATCGCCGACCTGGCCGTGGGCACCGCCGCCGGACAGATCAAGACCGGCTCCCTGAGCCGCACGGATCGCGTCTGCAAGTACAACCAGCTCATCCGCATCGAGGAAGAACTGGGCAAGAACGCCAAGTGGAAGAAGAACGCGTTCTAGTTCTCCGGAATCGGAAAGACCCTCGGGCCCTTGCCCGAGGGCCTTTCCACCCAAGCAGCCTCCTGGATCGCCCCTAAGGCCTGCCAAAGGGACCGCCTTAACGGGGAAACGACCGGTTCCGGGCGGAAAGCCGCCTCCCAGACCGGTTTATTAACCCCCGTAAACGCCGAAAAATTAGTTTATCGGAAAGGGGAATCCGCCGATGAAGCTTCCTCACCATCCGTTCTTCCTGTTCGGCATGGGGAACCGGCGCAAGCTTTTGTATAAGGCCGGCGCCCTATATGACGCCTTGACCGGCGAATTGCTCCGTAGTTGGAGCCCGGTCCATGAGCAGATCATCCCCCATGAATACACGGTCAAATGGCAATCGCGCGAAGGGAAGCTCTATTCCATCCGCGAGGACGAGACCGGAGTATGCCTCATGGTGGAGGGTACGCAGACCTACCTGACCGGCAACCCCATACACCTGCCTGACTTCAAGGGAGGCAGGGATGCGAACCTGCTGAAGGTCCTGCTCCACGAGGTCCTCATCCATATCCTGGACGGGAAGCCTCTCACGAATTTCCTGGTGCAGAACGCGCCGAACTACCGCGACGGGGCCATCATCGCCGAATGCCTGAGACGGACCGGCAACCTGGGGCTGGTCAAGGATTGGATCCTCGGCCTTACGGAGCCTTTCGACTACGCCCGGGACGGCGAACGCGAACCGGACAACCTGGGCCAAGCGCTCTTCCTGATCTCCATGGTGGCGGACAAGGACCATCCCTTGGTGGCGGGAATCCTGGAGCAGGCCCAGGGGTTCCGCAACACGGATTACCTGGACGGTCGAACCGATGGCGGCGAACATCCCGTCTACCAGACCAAGTGGATGAAATACGGCCTCAAATGCCTGGGTCTGCCCGACCCTTATAAGATACCCGTTTCCTTCGATCCCTATTCGAGCGTCTTCTGGATGGACTATAAGGACATTCCCACCAATGGGCCGCCCTTTCCGGAACGGACCAAGGAAACCTGCCCGCATCTCCCCTGGGCGGAGGCGCACTTCCACGGTTGGGATCCTCCCATGCCCGTATCCGCCAAATCGTATCCGCTCAGCTGGGAGGTGCAAGGACCGGGTAATCCGCCCTTTGGCATGAGCACCATCTCCCCGGATTTCCTGGAACGCCGCATCGTAGCCCCCCATGCCCGGCATGCCGCCGAGATGCTCCTGTATTTCCTGGACCAGACCCAGGCGGGAGCCCGCCTGGATTCCCAGGAAGAGAATATCCTTCACGCCCATTAGCATCGCCTACCGTTAATACCTTTCCTCCCATGAGGATCGTCGCGCAAAGGGTGGGGAAGGCCGCGGTCGAAGTGGCGGGCGAGACCATCGCCTCCATCGGCCGCGGGCTGCTCCTCCTGGCGGGCATTTCGCCCGAGGATACGGAGGAGGACGCGATCTGGCTGGCGGGAAAGCTCGTCCGCATGCGGATATTCCCCGACGTCGAAGGAAAGATGAACCTGTCCGTTGCGGACATCGGCGGGGATATCCTCCTGGTCAGCCAGTTCACCTTGTTCGCCGGAACGTCCAAAGGCAACCGGCCGACGTTCTCCGGCGCGGCGGGTCCGGACAAGGCCATCCCGCTCTATGGATTCCTGGCCGCGCGCCTGGAGGCTGAACTGGGCCGTCCGGTCTCGAAAGGCCGGTTCGGGGCGGACATGAAGGTGAGCCTGGACAACGACGGTCCGGTAACGATCGTGATGGACAGCAAATCGCGTGAATAGCATCAGGAGGAGCCATGGATATCGTCGATAAGGATCTGGAACGTTACGCCTTCGATCATACCTCCCCGGAACCGGATCTCTTGCGCCGCCTCTCGGAGGAAACCCACGCCAAGATGCAAATGCCCCAGATGCTCACCGGCCGCCTGGAAGGGCGGTTGTTGAAGCTTTTGGCCCAGACCTCCGGGGCGAAGCGGATCCTGGAACTCGGGACCTTCACCGGGTATTCAGCCCTCTCCATGGCCGAGGGGATTCCCGAAGACGGCAAGGTCGTGACCTGCGAGATCGATCCCGTGAACGCCGCCATGGCCCAAAGGTATTTCGACGCCAGCCCGCACGGCAGGAAAATCGAAATCCGCCTGGGTCCGGCCCTGGAAACCCTGGAGGGATTGGCCGCGCCCTTCGACATGGCCTTCATCGACGCGGACAAGGAGAATTATCCGGCGTATTACGAAAAGGCGTTGGATCTCATCCGACCCGGGGGCCTGGTGCTGATCGACAATACCCTCTGGTCCGGCCTGGTATTGAAGCCGCACGATCGGGAAACCATCGCCATCGATGCGGTCAACCGGCGCATCGCCGGGGATGAGCGGGTGGAAAACGTTTTGCTTACGGTGCGGGACGGCCTGCAGGTGGTTCGGAAGAAAGGCTGATCGGGATCCCGGGAAGCGTGATCATTCCTTCCCCTTGCCCAAGCGGCCCGATGCCTTGATGGCGGACTTGAGGTCGTTCTCCAGCTGTCCGCACGCATTTTCCTTGTCCACTACAAGGCTTCCATCCGGAAGCAGGGCCAGCCTTCCTTCGTCCAGGCAACGGGTGATGTCCACGCCGGACAGCCATTTTTCCACGTCCAGCAGGACGAGCAGGCGGTTCACGCCGATGCTGTCGATTACAAGGCCGGAATCGGAATCGAATCGCGCGTCTTCACCGAAATCCAGGGCGATGGAGAAGGCCTTGTCCTTGGACCCGGCGTAATCGAAGGAGCCTCGGAGGATCATGCTGTGCCCGGCCAGGATGGACGGTGTCCCTTCGGAGTCCTTGGACTGGCTTTCCAGGCGCACGTCGATCCGGCGATACGAACCGATGGGAATCCGGATGGCGCCCGGATCAGGCAGCCATTTTCCCGTCATCAAATCGGCCACCATGGGCCCGGGAATCTCGACCTGAAGGGATTCGCAGGCGGACTCGTCCGCGTCCTTGCAATCCAGCCCTTCGGGAAGCTGCAGTTTGATGCGACCTACATTGGCGAAGCTTTCCCGCACGGTGAATGGAGTACCGCCGGCGTCGGTGATGGTAAAGGATCCGTCCGGATTGCGCGGAGCCGAGGCCTTGGCCAGGGCATTCCCGCCCGCCGAGGCCTGCATGGATACGGTTACCGAGCCCTTGGCGGGGTTGCCCACGCCGGTCCCGCCCGCGACCCGTTCCCCTACGCATCCCGCCAGGAAGGCGGCGCTGAGCGCTATCGCGGCGGATGATTTCATTCCCTTAAGCATTTCCGTCGCCTTCCGGTTTGGTCAGGGGGAATACCTGCAGGTTCACCTGGTAGACCTCTTCCACCTTGCCGCCCGCCTGGGACACGGCGAGGATCTCGCGCCACAGTTCTTCCATCTTGCGCTTGATGGCGGGATAGGCGCTCTTAGGGATCCCCAAGGTCGCCGCCCGGAGATCCCGCTCATCCGGCGAGAAGGCCTCGATGGAATCGGAGGCGAGCTTGAGCACCGAACGATGGTAGTTGGCCACGGCCAGGGAGGCCACCTCCGCCGGCGTGCTGATGAGCGGTTCCGCCTGGAGCCATTTGCCGGTGGCCTCGTCCTTGCGGATCATGCCGAGGCCGTTGAGGAGTTCGATCGAGCGTTCCACCTGCGCCACGGTCAGTCCGGGATGGATCCGGCGCGCGATCCAGGATGCTTCGCCCGTGAAGCCTTCATGGGCCAGCATTTCACGGACCACCGGGTTGTACCACTGTTCGAAATATTCGTATTGGCCCTTGTCGATGGGCCTGGCTTCGGTATAGCGGCGCGACCGAAGCATCCGCTGATAATGGAAATTCTTCTCCTCGAATCCTTGGGCCTGCTCGAAGCCCACCATGTTCGCGAAGAATTCGGATTCCTGCTTGTTCAATCCCAAGGCGCGGAGGGTCCCCGGCAGGCTGGCCGTGGAAAGGTTCCGGGTCCCGGCGATGACGAGCTGTAGGAAGTTGGGGGAAGTATAGCCCGCCTCTTTGGCGAAGGATCGGAAGGAGGTTTTCCGGTCCCCCGCCTTCATCGCCCCGAATGCATCCCGCAGGTACATGCGGTAGTCGAGATAGGTGAAGAGGTCGGGCCTGGCCATCGGAGGTTCTTCCGCGATTACTTCT
>JAQBPO010000016.1 GCA_028287465.1 Fibrobacterota bacterium | reverse complement strand
AGCGGAAGATCTGGCTCGAGGGGTCAGGGCCGCCCTGGATACCCAAAAGAAGGATTGAAATGGTGTATATTTGGAACCCATGTTCCATCTCCAACGCCGCATGCGCCGACTTCCCTTGAAGATGGCGTTGTCCTTCCTGGCCTTTCTGGTCTTCTCCCAGGGACTGGCCGAGGGATTCGTGCTCTGCATCAATCCCCAGGGGGGCATGGCCCTGGAATTGGAAGCGCAGGGCTGCGCGGAAGAGAACACGAAGGGGATGCATGAAACCGCGGCGCCCTTGGCCATCCACTGCGGCACTCCGGGGAACACGGGTTGTTGCGTGGACATTTCCGCCTTGGATGAATTCCCTCCGCTTCCCAGCGCCGTGGGGATGACCCGGATCCCAGGTCCCTTCCTTGCCCTCCTGCCGGCACCCCCCAGGCGGCTTGTCCCCAGCCCTTCCCGTTTCCAACGCGACCTTTCCCCGCATGGGATGAGTCCGTTGGGCCCCGATCCCCTCGCCACCATCCGCCTGACGATCTAATCCTCCTCCATGCCTGGTTCCAGGCGGACGATCTCGGTTTCATCCGGATTCCACAGGAGGATCGCATGCGCAGGTTTTTTCTCTTCGGTTTCATTTGCTTTCGATCGGTCGCGTCCGTCCTGGCGGAACCGCCGGGAGGAACCGCGCCCTTGGATGAGGCGTCGGCTCCGGTATCCCCAGCAACGGCAAGCGATTCCGGACTGACATGGGAGCAGGTGAAGAGCCGGGTCGCGGCCGATAACCCCGTGCTCCAATCCGTCGGACTGGGCATCGAAGCGGGCAAGGCCGGAGTGCTCCAGGCCGCGGCCTTTCCCAATCCCGCGCTCTCGGCCCAGTTCGAAAACTTCGCCGGGACCGGCCCATACCAGGGAGCGCGCGGTTTGGAAACCACGGTTTCCCTGAATCAGCCCTTTGAAACGGGCGGAAAAAGGAAACTCCGCCGCGAGGTGGCGGATCAGGAACTCAAGCTTGCCGAATTGGATCTTCGTTCCCGCCGTGCCGGCCTTCTATTGGAAGCCCATGCCCTGTTTTGGGATATCCTCCTGGCCCAGGAAACCCTGCTCTTGCAAGCGGAGGACCGCCGTACGGCCCAGGCCTTTCTGCAGGTGCAGGAGGCGCGGCGCAAGGCGGGCAAATCCCCCCTTTTGGAGGAGCAACGGACAAGGACCTCCCTGCTGAATGGCGAATTGAAGAGGAGACGGGTCGAAAGGGACGCCGGCGCATTGCGTGCGCGTTTGGCTTGGCTCATGGGCGGGGATACCACGGCCTTCTACCGGGTCCGGGGGAACCTGGACGACCTTGGGCCGCTACCCGTTCCGGATCCCGCCACGCAAATGGAGGGCAGGCAAAGCAACACCAAGAGCGCCCAGCTCGCCCGATTGAGGCAAAGCGAATTGGCCATCGAGAAAGCCAAGGCCCTGCCCGACTTCGAACTGGAAGCCGGATGGAGGCATTCTTCCGACCTTTCCGCGCATGCCGTGGTGGCGGGCCTCAGGCTGCCTCTCCCCGTCTGGGACCGGAACCGCGGGAGCATCCTGCGATCCCGGGCGGACCTGGAACGGGCGCGCATCGAATCGCGCATCGCGGAGGGCCGGACCCTGGCCCTGATCAGGGAAGATTCCCGCCGCCTCCTGGCGCTCCGTTCGGATGCCGCCTTCATCCGCGACAGCCTGCTTCCTTCCGCAACATCAAGCTTCCGCTCCGCCCAGGAGGGATTCCAACTCGGAAGGTTCAGTCCCTTGGAAATACTCGATGCCCGGAGGACCTACCTCGAGGCGCGGCAAACCTATCTGGAAACCTTGGCGGAATACCATGGTTTGGAATTGGACATGGAGAAGTTGATGACCGTCGGATCCACGGATGGCGCGGGAAGCGATCAGGAGGCAGGAAAATGAAAACGATTCCATATCGCGGATTCCGGATCGGATTGGCCGCGGCCCTGGTTTGGGTGGGGACGCAAGGGTGCGGAAAGCGGGATGAGAAGGAGGCCGAACCTCCTTCCAAGGAAAGCCATGCGGGCCCGCCTCCCGCCGCGGAACGCGCCATCCCGCTCAGCGAAGATCAAATCAGGACCCAGGGCATCACGTTCGCGGCCGCCGGGCCGGCGAGCCTGGAAAAGACCCTGACCCTGTCGGGAGAGATCCGATTGAATGCCAATAAATTGGCGCGCGTGATGCCCCGGTTCGCCGGGGTCGCCAGGGAGGTATTCAAGGGAATCGGAGACAAGGTGATGAAGGGGGAAACCCTCGCCATCGTGGAGAGCAACGAAAGCCTTAGCCCGTATGAAATGAAGTCGCCTTTGTCCGGAACCGTGGTGGATCGGAAAATCACCCCGGGCGAGCTATTGTCCGGGGAAGTCCCCGCCTTTATCGTCGCGGATCTGGGAACGGTATGGCTGGACATCGGGGTATTCCCCGACGATCTTTCCCGCATCAGGGTGGGCCAACCCGTGGTGGTGCGGATGGAGGAAGGCGGCCTGGAGGCCAAGGCTTCGATCTCATTCCTGGATCCTACCGCGAGCGGGGAATCCCGCACCCTGCATGCCCGGGTCGTCCTGCCCAATCCGCAAGGGGCCTGGAAACCGGGACTGTTCGCCGAGGCCAGGATCACGGTGGGAACGGTGAACGCGCCGGTTACGGTCCCTAAGGAGGCCGTGCAGTCGGTGGATGGACGCCCGTCCGTATTCCGGAAGACCTCGAAGGGAATGGAACCCGTTGCCGTGACTCCGGGAGAGGCCGATGGGAATCGCATCGCCGTAGGCAACCTGGCCGCAGGCGACACCGTGGCCGTAGGCGGTTCCTTCCTCCTGAAGAGCGAATGGGAAAAGGCGTCCTTTGCGGAAGACGAAGGCGGGGACGAAGGCGGAGACGAGAAGGACGCGGACTGAAGCCATGCTGCAAGCCTTGATCAAATTCTGCCTGAACCAGAGGATCCTCGTGCTGTCCGGATCGGCCTTGCTGATCGCGGCCGGAATCTTTTCCGCGATCAGGCTTCCCATCGACGCCGTCCCGGACATCACCAACAACCAGATCCAGATCAATACATCCACCCCCGCCCTATCCCCCTTGGAAGTGGAAAAGCAGATCACCACCCCCATCGAGGTGGCCATGGCCGGGCTCCCGGGCCTCATGGAAGTCCGCGGCCTTTCCAAGTTCGGCCTTTCCCAGGTCACGGTCGTCTTCGAGGATAAGGTGGATATCTATTTCGCCCGGCAACAGGTCCAGGAACGCCTCCAACAGGCCAAGGAGGAAATACCCCCAGGATCGGGCAGCCCGGAAATGGGCCCGGTCTCGACCGGACTGGGGGAGATTTTCCAGTATACGGTGGAATCGCCCAAGCGCAATCTGACCGAGCTCCGGACCTTGAACGATTGGGTGATCAAGCCCCAACTCCGGACCGTACCGGGAGTGGCCGGCCTCAATTCCTTCGGCGGCCTGGAAAAGCAATATGAGGTGGCCCTGAATCCGGAGTCGATGGTCAAGTACGGCCTTTCCCTGCGCGAGGTTTTGGACGCGCTTACCGAAAGCAACGTCAACAAGGGCGGAGGCTACATCCTCAAGGGCGCGGAGCAATACGTGGTCCGGGGCCAAGGCCAGATAGAGGGCATGGAACAAATCGGCGCCATCTCCGTCAGGAGCGAAGGCGGGATCCCCGTCCGCATACGGGATCTCGCGACCATCCGCATCGGCTCGGCCATCCGCCAAGGCGCGGTGACCCGGGACGGCAAAGGGGAGGCCATGGCCGGCATCGTGATGATGCGGATGGGCGCCAATTCACGACAGGTGGTCAAGGAGGTCAAAAGGAAAATCGCGGAAATTTCCCTGACGCTTCCGGAAGACGTCCGGATCGTCCCATATTATGATCGCTCCGAATTGGTGGACCGGACCATCCGCACCGTCGAGCGGAACCTGGCCGAAGGCGCCTTGCTCGTCGTCGCGGTGCTTCTGCTCCTTTTGGGCAATATCCGCGCGGCCCTGATCGTCGCCCTGACCATTCCCCTGTCCATGCTGTTCGCCGTAAGCCTGATGCTCAAAGCCGGGATAGCCGGGAGCCTCATGAGCCTGGGAGCCATCGACTTCGGCCTTATGGTGGACGGATCCGTGGTGCTCGTGGAGAACTCCCTGCGGCATCTGGGCCGGCGGCGCAAGGGTGAAACGGCCGTCTCATCCATCCTGGCCTCAAGCCTCGAGGTCGGGCGTCCCGTTTTTTTCGGAGTGGGCATCATCATCCTCGTTTACCTTCCCATCCTGACCTTGGAAGGAGTGGAAGGCAAACTGTTCCGACCCATGGCCTTCACGGTCGTTTTCGCCTTATTGGGCTCCCTGCTGCTGACCTTCACCTTGATCCCGGTCCTGGTATCCTTTTTCCTGCGCGGGGTGAAGGTCGAGAAGGAAAGCCGGGCGATCCTTTTCTTCCGCCATCGGTACACTCGCATGCTCGACCTGTGCCTGCGGAGGAAAAGGCCCGTGCTCCTCGGGGCCGCCCTGGCCGTGCTCGCCGCGTTCGCCGCCATTCCCTTCCTGGGTTCGGAATTCGTGCCCAAACTGGACGAGAACGCCTTCGCCTTGGAGATGCGCCGTTCCCCCGGGATATCCCTGGAGGAGGCCGCGCGTTTGAACGGCATGATGGAAAAGAAGGCCCTGGAACTCTTTCCCGACGAAATCTCCCATATCGTTTCCCTTTGCGGACGGCCGGACATCGCCACCGATCCCATGCCTCCCAGCAGCACGGATTTCCTGATATTCCTCAAGCCCAAGGCGGAATGGAAAAAGGCTTCTTCCAGGGAGGCATTGATCGAAGCCCTGGAACCGGAACTCGGGAAGTTCCTCGGGGTCAGCTTCGAATTCTCGCAACCCATCGAAATGCGCATGAACGAACTGATTGCCGGGGTCCGATCGGATCTGGCCATCAAGATTTTCGGGGAGGATGCGGAAGTGCTCCGCCAAAAAGGCGAAGAAGCCATGCGGGAAGTCGCGAAACTCCCTGGAGCCAAGGGATTCCGGGCCCAACAGGCGGGCGGACTTCCCATGCTCGAGATCAAGACCGATCCGGCCAGACTCGCACGCTACGGAATCAATGCCGGCGATGTGATGGAAACCGTGGAGGCCCTGGGCGGGATCGGCGCGGGGCGGATCCAGGAAGGGCAGAAGCGTTTCAACCTGGTGCTTACCTTCCCGGAAAGGTTCAAGAAGGACAAAGAGGCCATTTCCCGCATCGCCTTGCTCTCCCCCGAGGGGCATTGGGTGCCCTTGGCGGCGCTTTGCGATATCAAGGAGGTGCTGGGGCCGTCGGAACTCAACCATGAAAAAGGATCCCGGCTCACCATCGTGGAAGGCAATGTGCGCGGGCGGGACATCGGCGGATTCGTGGACGAGGTCCGCAACATTTTCGCGGAAAAGAAGATCGTCCTGCCGCCGGGATATCACGTCGAATTCGGCGGCCAATTCGAAAACCTGGAGAGGGCCCGTTCCCGCCTGTTGGTGGTGGTGCCGCTCTCCCTGGCCCTGATTTTCCTGCTCCTGTTCCTCCACTTCGGAGCCTTCCGGGAATCCCTGCTCGTCTTCACGGGCATCCCCCTGGCCGTGGTGGGCGGAGTCGCCGCCTTGCTGGTCCGGGGAATGCCCTTCAGCATTTCCGCGGGCGTGGGTTTCATCGCCCTGTTCGGGATCGCGGTCCTGAACGGCCTGGTCCTGGTGTCCTACATCAATAAACTCCGGGAAGAGGGGATGGAATTGGGCGCCGCCATCCGGCAGGGGGCGGAAATCCGGCTGCGGCCGGTCTTGATGACCGCCTTGGTGGCGAGCTTCGGCTTCCTGCCCATGGCCCTATCCCATGGGGCCGGAGCGGAGGTCCAACGTCCCCTGGCTACGGTCGTCCTGGGCGGGCTCGTCTCCAGCACCATCCTGACCTTGTTCGTCCTGCCCATCCTGTACGGGATTTACGAGAGGCGGAAACCGGTTGGCCAGCGGTCGAGTCCATAAAAACAAAAACCCCCGGTCCATAAGAACCGGGGGTTTTGTTTAAAGCCAAGGGTGGTGTCCCCATGCCGACTCGAACGGCAATCAACAGTTTAGGAAACTATTGCTCTATCCTGTTGAGCTATGGGGACACGGCACCCATGTCCAAATCATGCGGATGTCCGCACTTCCCTGAAGCGATGCAAAGCTAGGAATTTTCCCCACCGGCCTCGACCGCCAATCCCGTCTTCTTCATTTCCCCTGACAACCTATCCACCCCCTGGCCCATTCCCCAACCCGCTTGGACCGGAATCCGCTTTCAGGACCCAGGTCGGCCTAATCCTTCTCTGCGGCAAGGCATTATCCCCTTCCGCTATCCCGTTCCCCACCTCCAATTTCCCAAGTTTTATCAAACTGGGTTTTTACTTTTCCAAACTTTCGAGTGGATATTTTTAACATTTGAATCTATACTTTAACCTATGAAACTCATCGACTCCAACCTGGCCTGCCCCTCCTGCCAGGCCGCCCTCCAGCCCAAGGTCCTCGCCTGCCCCCATTGCGACATCAAGGTCGAAGGCCCCTTCCAGCTCAACGAGTTCGCCACCCTGGCCCAGGATGACCTGCACTTCCTCCGCATCTTCGTGCGCTGCGAAGGCCGCATCCGGGACATGGAATCCGCCCTCGGCCTCAGCTATCCCACCATCCGCGCCCGCCTCACCGCCCTCAAGCACAAGCTCGCGGGCGAAGAAGGCCCGGACGGCAAGGACGCGGACGCGAAGGCCGCCGAAGAGGTCGAAGCCCAGCCCGATGCCGGGCAGATCCTGGCGCAGCTGCAGGCCGGGGAAATCCCTTTCGACGAAGCCATGAAACGTATCAAGCGCTTGCGCGCCAAACCCTGACCGATGCGAAGGAGCGACGGATGATCAAGGCGGAGATCCAACAGATATTGAAGATGAACAAGGACGGCGTCCTCACCGACGAGCAGGCGGCGGACCTGTTGGCGGAACTCACCCGCAAGGAAGAAGACGGCGCGTCCGGCAAACCCGGATCCGGCGGGGAAAAGTCCGGCCTGGATTCCCTCTTCGGAGGCAATTGGGACGGGTCCTTCGTGGAACCCATCCTCAACAAGATGAACACCACGGTCAAGTCCGCCCTGGACGCGGCCTTCGGCTGGGACAAGCCCGGAGCGGGCGGCGGCGGCGCTTCCACCGGATACCAAGGCCAGGCTTTCGGGAGCGGGAATGAAGGTGGGGGGGGTGGTTTCGCGGGCTTCGGGGGCGCAGGCTTCGGCGGTTTCGGCGGCGGCGCGACGGGCGGCCTGTCGGGCAATAACCATGTCCATATGTCCCGCTTCGATTTGCCTACCGGCAAGGAACATACCTTCACCGGGAACACCATACGCATGTCTTCGGTCAAGGACATGCGCCTGGACCGGGCGGAGATGATCGACAATACCATCGACATGAGCAAGGCCGCGGATTTCTCCGTCAAGGACGGCAAGGTGATCGGCTGCGAGATCCGCGCCAGCGCGACGGAGGATTGGAGCGTGGAGGGCGCGACCGTGCGGGGCCTGGCCATCAACGGCTCCAAGGTGGCGGACTTCCATTGCGCCGGCGGCAGCGTGGTGCGCGGCGTACGCGTGCAGGGCGCCTCCATCAAGAACTTCCGCGTGGCGGACAATAGCAAGGTGGCGGATCTGCTCATCAATGCGACCGCCGTCTCGGATCTGAACCTGGTCCGGACCGGGGTTTCCGGGAGCGAGATCCAGTCCTCCCATATCGCCGCCGTCTCCCTGGAGGACTGCGAGGCCAAGGATCTGATGGTGCGCCTCACCAGCCTCAAGCGCGTGGCCTTCAAGGGCTGCGGCCTTACGGATGTGGTCTTTACCGGTTCGGATCGCTGGTCCTGGAAGAAGCAGGGCCTCAAGGACGTCCGCTTCGAGAACTGCAGGATGGACAAGGTCCTCTTCACGGATTGCCGTCTCGTGGACGTTACCCTCAGGAACGTCACCTTGAAGGACCGGCAATTCCGGGATCTGAACCTTTCGGGCCTGGTGATCGACGGGGATGAGGCCTTCCTGAAGGCCGCGGGACAGACTGCGGAACCGGCGGGCGCGTGAACGCCTGTATCCCTTTCGCATGGAAGCCGGAATGACCGCCCGTTACAATCCGTTACCTGCCCGTAAGGGAAACGACATGTTGCTGGCCTACCTTTTCCGGCCATGGAATCGAAATTGAACCCTTTCCCCGCGGATGAAATGCGCCTGCGTGAATTGATTCTCCATATCGCCGCACGTTGCGCGGACTGGGAGGATTTCGATACCGCCCATCTGGACCGCATTCTGTTCCAGGCGGACTTCCTGCACTTCCGCCTGCACGGCTATCCCATCACGGGGCAGACCTACCGTCGCGGCATCCGCTCCCCCGCCCCGAGGATCATGCGCAGGGTTCTGCGATCCATGATCGAAGCGGGCGATTTGGAAATGCGGGAAGAAGCCTGCGGAGACGGGTGGCATGTCCGCCTCTTTCCCTTCGCCTTGCGCGAGCCGGCCTTGAGGCGGTTCGACGGCCAGGAAATCGCCTTGGTCGAGACCGTGGTGCGGTTCTACCGGGATCAAGCGGTTGACGGAAGCCATGGGCCGGACCTTCTGGATCTGCCCTGGGATCTGGCGGGGCCCCGGGAGGCCATCCCCTACCATCTCTCCCTGGTCGCCCCGCTCACCTCGTTCCCATTCCCTACCTCACCGCTCATCGACTCCCCGGCCATGGCCGGCTGAAAGGACCCGGCCATGAAAAGGACCCTGATCGTTCCGGAATCCCTGGAATCCGCCGGCCTCGCCATGATGACCGCCGGGCGGACGGATGAATTCCTCGAAGGGGCCAAATGGGTCCTGGAACGGGAAGCGGAACGGGGCCGCCTGGTCTGGCAGGACCCGCCGGTCTACGTTCTGGCCATGGAAGCGGGGGCGGACAGCCCACGTCTCTCCCTTTTCTACACCATCTCCTATGATAAGGTGGTCCTTTTGTCCCTTTCGGGAGGAAATCGCCCCGCCGGCCGCCCCGGGATTGGACCCGGGAGCCCCGGGTACTAAATTTACCGGCGGGTCCCGGATTCCTCCGGAAACCCCATCCAGAGGACCGTTTGCTCACTCGCATCGAAGTCGGACAGAAAAGCCCCTCCACCGATTCCCAGGCCCGTAAAATCCTCGCCACCCTCCACGAGAACTTCCGTCTCCCGGTGGAAAAAGCGGCGACCCTTTCGGTATACACCTTGGAAATGGAATTGGGCGCAGCGGAAAAGACCCGGATCGCCCAGGAGCTCCTGACCGATCCCATCACGGAAACCTTCGCCATCGATACCCATCTGGCGGGAGCCCCCGGTTCCGCGGCGGGGGCCGCCGGCGCGGCGTTCGATTTCCTCATCGAAGTGGGCTATAAGCCCGGCGTCACCGACAATGTGGGCCGTTCCAGCCGCGAAGGCGTTTCCGACCTGCTCGGCCGGCCCCTCGCGGACGGCGATCTGGTATACACGAGCCGTCAGTTCCAGTTCTGGGGCAAGCTCACGCGCGCGGACGCCGAGACCATCGCCACCAAGCTGCTCGCCAACCCCCTCATCGAAACCTACCTGATCCGCTCCCGCGAGGAATGGTCCACCAACCCCTACCTGCCCAAGGTCTCGGGCAAGGTGGACAGCCACCACCAGCCCCAGGTCCGCGCCATCCCCTTGCCGGAAACGGACGAGGCCCTTCAGAAGCTTTCGGACGAGAAGGTCCTGGCCCTCACCATCGAGGAGATGCGCGCCATCAAGGCCTATTACGCCTCCCCCGCCACCATCGCCCACCGGACCCAGGCGGGATTGCCCGCGGACGCCACGGACGTGGAGCTGGAAGTGCTGGCCCAGACCTGGAGCGAGCATTGCAAGCATAAGATCTTCGCCGCCGCAATCGAATACACGGATGAAACGGGAAAGCGCGAGAACATCTCCTCCCTGTACAAGACCTATATCAAGGCCGCGACCGAGAAGGTGAGGCCCAAGGCCCCCTGGCTCAAGTCCGTCTTCACCGACAATGCGGGCATCATCGCGTTCACGGAAGACTGGGACGTGAGCATGAAGGCCGAGACCCACAATTCCCCGAGCGCCCTGGACCCCTACGGCGGCGCCATGACCGGCATCGTCGGCGTCAATCGGGACATCCTCGGCAGCGGCATGGGTTCGCGGCCGATCTTCAATACGGACGTGTTCTGCTTCGCCTCGCCCTTCTACGACAAGCCCATCCCGGAGAAGCTCCACCATCCCCGCCGCATCTTCAAGGAAGTGCATCGCGGGGTGAAGGACGGCGGCAACGAGAGCGGCATCCCTACCGTGAACGGCAGCATCGTATTCGACGATCGCTTCCTGGGCAAGCCCCTGGTGTTCTGCGGCACGGGCGGCCTGCATCCCGCCATCGTCAACGGCAAGCCTTCCTGGCAGAAGACCATCGAGCCCGGGGATCGCATCCTCATGGCCGGCGGGCGCATCGGCAAGGACGGCATCCACGGGGCCACGTTCTCCTCCGCGGCCATGACGGAAGCGTCCCCCACTTCAGCGGTTCAAATCGGCGACCCCATCACCCAGAAGAAACTGGCGGATTTCCTGCTGGAAGCGCGCGATGCGGGCCTCTACCGCTTCGTGACCGATAACGGCGCGGGAGGCCTCTCCTCGTCCCTCGGTGAAATGGCGCGCGAGACCAAGGGCCCCAATGGGGCCGGCGGCGGCTGCAAGATCCATCTGGACAAGGCCCCGCTCAAGTATCCGGGATTGGACCCTTGGGAAATCCTGGTCTCGGAAGCGCAGGAGCGCATGTCCTTCGCGGTACCGCCGGAAAAGCTGGCCGCCTTCCTGGACCTGGCCGGCCGCCGCGGCGTGGAAGCCACGGACCTGGGCGAGTTCTCCGCCGACGGCCTCTTCGAAGCCTACTACCAAGGCAAGCTGGCCTGCTCCCTTTCCATGGACTTCCTGCACGACGGGAACCCGAAGCTGCATCTCAAGGCCCGCTGGACCCCGCCCCGCCATGGCGAGCCGCCCACCGGTTTCTGGAAGGCCCGCGATCTCAAGGAAGACGCCCTGACCCTGCTGTCGGCGCTCAATATCTGCTCCAAGGAAAGCTGGGTCCGCCAGTACGACCATGAAGTGCAGGGCATGAGCGTCATCAAACCCTTCGTGGGCGAAAAGGCCGACGGCCCCAGCGATGCCGCCGTGATCCGCCCCTTGTACGACCGCAAGGAAGGCCTGGTGGTCTCGCACGGCATCGTGCCGCGCTACAGCGACATCGATTGCTACCACATGACCGCCTGCGCCCTGGACGAAGCCGTCCGCAATGCCGTGGCCGTGGGAGGCCGGCCAGGAAACCTGGCCGGCTTGGACAATTTCTGCTGGCCGGATCCCGTGGAATCGGAGAATACCCCGGACGGCCAGTACAAGCTGGCCCAGCTGGTGCGCTCCAACCAGGCCCTGTACGATTATTGCGTCGCCTACTCCCTGCCGCTCATCTCCGGCAAGGACTCGATGAAGAACGACTACGGCCGCGGTAAGGACAAGATCTCCGTGCCCCCTACCCTGTTGTTCACCGTCATCGGCAAGATCCCGGACGTGGAGAAGACCATCACCATGGACGCCAAGGCCGCGGGCGATCACCTCTACGTTCTGGGAGTCACCCGGGACGAATTGGGCGCCTCGGAATATTTCCGCCTGCTCGGCGTCACCGGCAACGTGGTCCCCAAGGTCCATGCGCTTTCCGCCCTGGCCCTGTACCATCGCCTGGCGGACGCCATCGAGCAAGGCCTGGTCCGTTCGGCCCATGACTGCTCGGACGGCGGCCTCTTCACCGCCCTGGCCGAGGTCTGCATGGCCGGGCGCCTGGGCGCCAAGGTGGATCTGGCTTCCCTCCCCGTGGAACTGGAGTCCGGCGCGGTCGGTTCCCTGGCCTCGGGAGTCAAGCTTTTTTCGGAAAGCCAGAGCCGTTTCGTCATCACGGTTACGCCTCAGAACCGGGCGGCCTTCGAGGCCCTCTTCAATGGCGCGGCCAACGGTGCCGGCAACGGTTCCGCGGGCGGCTCGGTCTCCGGTCCGGACGCATCGGCCAGGATACCCTATGCCCGTATCGGCGAAGTGACTTCGGGTACCGAACTCGAGATCCGCGACACTGCCGCTCCGAGCGGCCCCGGAAGCGCCGCTTCCCCTGGAAGCGCCGCTTCGTCCGCTCCCCTCTTTTCCGCCGGACTGGACGAGATGTTCGCCCGCTGGCGCCGGCCTTTGGATTGGTAAGCGCAATGGGTAAGCCTAGAATAGCCATCATCACCGGATACGGGATCAACTCGGACAACGAGCTGGCCCAAAGCTTCACCCTCGCGGGCGGCGATCCCCGCCGCGTCCACATCAACGATCTCATCGCGCGGAAACCGGCCTTGTCCGAGTTCGACGTCATCGCCGTTCCCGGCGGCTTTTCCTTCGGCGATCATATCGCCAGCGGACGGGTCTTCGCCAACAAGCTCAAGCATTCCCTGTCCGAGGACCTGCGAAAGGCCGCCGAGCGCAAGATCCCCATGATCGGGATCTGCAACGGCTTCCAGGTGCTGGTCAAGTTGGGTCTCCTGCCCGGCAGGACCGACATCCTGGCTGATGGGGCCAAGTCCGAAGCGGACGAGGCGGCCAAGGCCAAAGCAGGCGATGCCACCGCGGCCGGCGCCGGGAACGGGTTCCGACAGGACACCACCCTCACCTACAATGATTCCGGACGCTTCGAGGACCGCTGGTGCCATCTGGCGGGAGACCCGGGATCCAAAAGCATCTGGACCCGCGGCATCGAACGCATCTACCTGCCCATCCGCCATGGCGAAGGCAAGTTCATCCCTCGCGACGCGGAAACCCTGGCCGCCTTGCAGCGCAATGGCCAGATCAGCCTGCGTTACAGCACCGCCACCGGCGGCAATCCCGGGGAAGGCGCCGCCGCCTATCCGGCCAACCCCAACGGGTCCATCGACCATATCGCGGGCATTTGCAGCGCGGACGGCCTCATCTTCGGCCTCATGCCCCATCCGGAAGCGCATATGCTGGCCACCAACCATCCGCAATGGCAGAAGCTGGGCCTACGCGGCGAAGGCGAAGGCATCCGGATTTTCCGCAATGCCGTGGAGCACGTGCGCGGATAAGCCCGTCCCGCCCCGTTCCGAAGTGAACAGGTCCGGGAGGGTGAACGCCCTTCCCGGCGAGGCATAGCGGCCCAATAGGGTTCCTATATCCAGGATCAAGGCCATTTCGCCGCCGCGCATCCCCACCCGCACCCTTTCGCTCGTCGCATCGCCCCATCCATCGGTCAGGTCTCCCACCGTCCTGCATCGGTCCGGACTGGGCATGGTCACGAGGCAATCCTTCCGCAGGGCCCAGGTCCCGAATCCGTGCAGCCTCTCCACCTGGCCGCCGTCGCCCAGGTAGGTGCGGGTTTCGAAGGTCCCGTCCGCGGCGAAAAAGGTTTCCACGGTAACGTGATTGCCGCGCCCGTACTCCTCGTCCCTGGACCATAGGCCGCAGACGTCCGCAGGGGTGGGGCCGCCGGCGTCCGCCTTGGATGCCGTTCCGGCGCCCGGCTTGCCGGAGAGTACCGCATAGGGGGAGGCGGCGGAGTGGAAGAGGGTCGGCAGCAGTAGGGTGGATTTCCATGCGGACATTGTGGTTTCCCGGATCGGCGCGTTGCGGACGCGTGATTGCGCCTGCGATGGGATGGACGGGCGCCTCCTCCCGAACCGATACCGGGAATGGGGCGCGGTTACGGGGAAAGGCCGAACCGGGCGGGAAACGCGGGGGGGTCCGGGATTTGAGGTAACGGGACGGTTACACCCGGGAACGAGGGCGGGTCAGGGAAGGTTCCTGCCCCGCATATCGACGGGGATCCCGGCAGGCGAGACGAAGGCGCCATCGGCCACCCGGATCCAACCCGCCCCCTGCTTGGGTCCTTTGAACGCGGGAGCCGGCGCCAGGCCGATGGTTCCGGGATTGGCCGCCCGCATGGCCTGGAAGAGCTGGTCCGCCCGCACGAACACCACTTCGGGATTGCTTTTAAGGGAGTCGTACACGATCTTGAACTCCTCGAGCCCGGCGACATTGGCGTTGAGCTGCGGCGCGATGAACAAGGGGCGCGAACGGGTCCAGGATCCCATGCGGCCCCGTATCTCCGGGAGGATCTGGCTGGCGAAGGAGGCGTAATCAGGGGCCATCTCCACCGAGGGAAGCCCCCCGGTCCAATAACGGGCGCCCCTGGGCGCGACCACGTCCTGCTTGTTCACCACTCCCAGCAAGGATGGGCAGTACTGCCCCAAGGCGTCCGAGGCCGGTCCGGAATTCCCCCATACGGTGGCGCCGCGGATGCCGGTGCGTTTCAGGTACGCTTCAGTCATTCGCGCGAAATCGACGAAGGCGCCGGATGGCGTTTTTTCCGGAAGGACGTACCCCACTCCGGAGGGGCCCGTGATGAAGCAATCGTTAGCGGTGCGCGTCGAGTAATAATATTCGAGCATGGCCGGGGCGAAGTCGGCCATGGCCGGGGATTGGGTCCAGCTTACGGGGAAGGTTCCTCGCAACGGACTGCGCCATCGGATCGGGAACAGGTGTTCCTGTTCCTGCAGATTGTCGCCGTCGCTCAGGATCAAGGCGATATAACACTTGTTCGCGAGCTTGGGGGCCGCTGCCGTTTCCGGTAGGTTGCCCGCTTCCAAAGGGCTGCCGCCCCCGTGAACCGTGGCATTGGCGAACCAATCGCTGGCGAAGGTCATCACCCCGTAACCCGAGGCATACCCCACCCCCGAGGTCTCGCCCGCCCACCAACCCAGGTATACGCCGTTCACGGGCATGTCCCGCAAAAGCGAAGTCAGGATCGGCCGGTCCAGGGAATCCTCCGGCGCCAGCCAGGCGCAGAACGCGCGGTTGGCCACGAGATAATCCATCAGGCAATAATGGACTCCGGGCTTCAAGCCCGCCAGCATGCGGTGGGTGCACCTGGACCAGAACTCGGTCTTGGCCCAGGCGAAGGCGGCGCGATCGTCGGCGAAGGCGCGGGTCCGGAGATCCAGGGTGATGGGAAGCGAATACGGCGCCGCGGAAAGGATTTGCGCCAGGGCCGGGGAGGACGCCACGCAACCCAGCACGCCCGCGGCCGTGACCGCAACGTCGATGGTCCCTTTCACCGCGGGATCGTAAATGCAGAGGCCGACGGTTTCCGATCGGTATTTCACGAAGAGGGACATGGGATCGGCTATGGACGTCTTGGCCGCCTTCAGCTTGTCGGTCCAGAAGTTCTTGCCTTCGCCGGCCTGCTGGGCGTCCAGGAGATAGATGCGGGGCGTGGTCCGGTTGACCAGGCCTTGCAAGGTGGTCAGGGCGGCTTTGCGTTCGAAGGGAAGGCCCGAGAGATCCGCTACGTCCAGGGCGGTATAGGGCGCGAACCGGGGCAGAGCCTGGCCTGCGGGCCAGCTGATGCCCTGGGCGGAAGCGCACGTCGCCGCATCCAGGGCGAGCCCCGAGAGAAGCGCAAGCAATGCGGTACCGGTATGAAGCGCCATTACCCCCAAGCCCCCCTGGCACCGGGGAAACGGCCTCCCCGGTCCTGGAAATCTAGGCGGGAACGGTTTCCCCGCTTGCGGAAATAAAGGGTAATATCGGGCTTAGTGTTTTTCCGTCGGGATCACGCTGAAACCGGCGGCCCGGCGGGGGCCGGAGGACCTCCCTGTCGCGTCGAAGCCGCTGAAGGCCCGCATCCCTTCCCCGCCGCGTCCGCCTGAAAGCGAAATGCCCGGCCTGCTACGGGTAGCTTTACCGTTACCTGGGGCGGCCAAGGCGGTATTCGCGAAGAGATTGGGTAAGGTGAAAGCCTTGCCCGGCCCCGCGTACCTGCCGAATTCCGACCCGTCATCCAGGATCAGGGCCTTGACCCCGTCCGGCTTCCCGATGGTGACGAGGTCGCTCGTCGTGTCCGCGCAGGGATCCTCATCCCCTATCATGCCCAAGGAGATGCAGTCCCCGTTGGGGGTAATGGTGAGGGTGTCCTTCTTGAGGGTCCAGGTCCCGAATTGGTGTCCGTCCATGGTTTCCCCGTCGTTTTCGGTATGGATCCGGGTTTCGAAACTCCCATCCGCGGCGAAGAAGATCTCCGCCATGATATGGATATCCAATCCGAAGGACTCGTTATAGCTCCAGAACCCCTGGACGTCCGTTTTCGTGATTGGGATCGTGGCGAAATCCGGCGAGAGTGAAGCGGCCGTGGCCGACCGGTTCATTTGTGAAGGCGATGCGGATCCGGATCTCTTGGCGAGGCCGGAACCGTTCCAGGCCAGGGCCGACGACAGGATGGATAAGGGCAGTAGCAGAGCGAGTTTGAGTGCGGACATTTTCGTTCCTTGGTTCGATTGCGGCCCGCGGCATTGCGGTTGCGATGGACCAACGTTCCGCGTCCCGGGATCCGCTTCCATTCGCGGGCGCGCGATTACAGGATCCGGCGGAAACGCGCTGGAAACCCCGGATCCGGTTTTGATGGGAGCCCGTTCCGGTTACTGGAACCTGGTGCGTAAGGGCATGGAAGGGGAAAGGGAAAGGAGGTAAGAAAGGGAAAGGGCTAGAGCTGGCTCTGCGCGTGGGGCCGGACCTGGGCGGTTTCGCCCAACTCCTTTTCCAGGATGCGGGTCAGTTCTTCCAGGGCATGGTGGAAGTTGTCGTTCACCACGGTATACTCGTACTTGCCCTCGCGGGTGGCGAACTCCAGCTCACGGGAGGCGTTCTGCAGGCGGAGGCGGATGGTTTCCGCGTCGTCGGACTTGCGGCCGACCAGGCGGCGCTCCAGCTCTTCCAGGCTCGGCGGCACGATCAGGATGCCCAAGGCGTCCGGGAAGGCCTTGTCGAAATTCACCTTTCCGTAGACGTCCAGGTCCAGGATGACGCTGTGCCCCTCCTGCAAGGCCTTCATGATGGGGCTGCGGGGCGTGCCGTAATAGTTGCCGTGCACCTGCATGTGCTCGACCAGATCCTGGTGATCGATGAGGGCGCGGAACTCGTCCTGGGTCTTGAAGTAATAATGCACGCCATCGACCTCGCCGGGACGGGGCTTGCGGGTGGTGGCGGAAACGGAATAACGCAAGGAGGGAAAGCGCGCCATCAGGGCGTCCTTCAGGCTGCTCTTGCCCGCTCCGGAAGGCGCGGAAAAAACGATGAGCCGCCCGGGCTTAGGCATGTCCGTCCTTGCCTTTTTTCTCCTTGTCCTTGTTCAGGCGCTCCATGAAGGGGATGTTGAGGAGCAGGTCGTTCTTCTTGTTCTTGCTCATGTCGTTCTGTTGGGCCTTTTCCTTGGTCAGCTTGTCCTGTTCCTTGGTCTTCAAGGAGATCTGGATTTCCCGGTTGACGATGGCCTCGATGCGGTTGAAAGCGTATTCCAGGTTGGCGACGGTGCGGATGATGATCATGTAAAGGGCGAGCAGTTCCATGGAAAGGAAAATCGCGAAGACGATCTGGACTTTGATTCCGGTATCCATCACCCTGTCCGCACCCGTTCCCATGCCGCTTTCCACCCCGGATCCGGGGATATTCCCATAATCGGGCGGCGCCGGATTGCCGGGGCCTTTGCGGTATCCAATTATATGATCTTTGGGAAGCGTCTTCAATCGGCGGCTATTGCCGCCGGCCGGCCATTTATCTCTATTTGCCCTTGTCTTTCCCGAGGACTCAATGAAATTCCCATCCCTGGTTTCGCTTTGCCTGATCGCCCTTTCCGCCTCATCCGTCCTCGGGTGGATGGGCATCAAACCCAAAGGGGACCATGCGCGGCCGGGATCGCCCGCCCTCCTCGCGCCTCCCGCGGACCAGGCCTCGTCCCGGAAGGGTAAAGAGGCGGCAGGCAAGGGCAGGCCCGCGGACACCGCCTACCTGTCCCGCCAGGTCATGTCCGTGCGGGCGGGAACGCCGGGCCGCTATCTGGGGACCCTTGACGGGGTCCGTTGCTTCAATTGCGCCCCGGACCTGGTGCTTCTCAACCTGGGCGACTCCTCGACCCGGGAGGCCGCCGTCATATCCTTGCGCATCGAGGTCTGGAACGCCATCGAAAGGCCGGTACGGGATCGCCGCATGTTCGATTACGACAACCGCTGCTTCTATTTCGGGTACAAGGAGATCGATACCGCCTTCGTGGGTGGCGAATGGACCGAAATCCGCGTCCAGGACGTTCCTTGCTATCCCTATATGCGCCGCATGCTGCAATCCCCTCTGGCCTCCGGAACGCCTTCCGGGCCGGCGCCGGTCCTCCCGGAAGGAGCGGCGCCCTCCGCCGCCGGAAATCCCTCGTGGAATGGCGTTCAGGACAGCGCAACCGCGCCGATCCGGTCCGCCCTGCACGAAGAGCCGTAAAGCTCCTATTTTCACTCCATGATCCACCCCGCCCCAGGTCCGGATTTTTCCGGGGCCTTGATCGACGATCCCGCCCTGGCCGCCAAATACCGGGCCTTGCGGGACCGCCTGCGGGCCTTGGGCCGGGTGCTGATCGGTTTTTCGGGAGGCGTCGATTCCGCCTTGCTCACGGCGGTGGCGCGCCATGCCTTGGGCCGCGAACGCGTCACGGCCTGCCTTGCCCTGGGACCCAGCCTGGCGGAACAGGAACGCCGGGATGCCGTCGATCTGGCGGCCTGGCTGGACGTGGAATTGCGGACCTACGCGGCCACGGAATTCGCGAATCCCGCCTATGTCGCCAACGGCCCCGACCGCTGCTACCATTGCAAAGCGGACCTCTTCGTCCACTTGGCGCGGTTCGCTTCCGCCCATGCGGATGCGATCGGCCTTTCGGCGACAGGGGCAGCCGCCGACGGCCGGGAATCCGGACCCGCGCCCGGCGGCCCTCCCGCCCTGCTCTACGGGGGTAACCTGGATGATACCCAAGATTACCGCCCGGGCCGCAAGGCCGCCGAAGCCCATGGCGCCCTGGCTCCCCTGGCGGAGGCGGGCTTCACCAAGGCGGACGTCCGCGCCCTGTCCCGGGCCATCGGCCTGCCCACCGCGGAAAAGGCGGCCCAACCCTGCCTCAGCAGCCGGATACCTTACGGCAGCCCCGTGACGCCGGAGAAGCTCGCGGCGGTCGAAGCGGGAGAATCCGCCTTGGCGGCCATGGGGTTCCGGGAATTCCGGCTCAGGCATTTCGGCAGCACCGCGAAAATCGAAGTACCCCTGGATCAAATGGGCCTCCTGACCGCGGAGGCCCGCGCGAGCCTGGCTGAAGGGTTGCTCGCTTTGGGTTTCATCCGCATGGAGATCGATCCCGGAGGCTTCCGCAGCGGGGCGCTCAACCTGGCCTTGCCGGAAGCGGCCCTGCGCCGCTACACCGGAGCGATGAAGGACGGGGCAGGGCGTCGGGAAGGCGATGCAGAGGGTACACGAAGCGACGCCGAGCGTACACAAAGCAAGGCCCCCAAAAACCGCTAAGGCTCCCATATTCCTCCGAATTCCGCGATTCAGGGGTGTGATCGTATCCAACCTGATCACGCTTAAGCCGGTTTTTTGCCGGATTCGGGTTGCCTTTTCGCCTCGCCTGGCCCATCTTTGAAAGAGAAAAGGGAGCCGGACCGCAGCTCCCTGAAGCGGGGATTAAAGGTGGTTACTGGGGGATTCGAGACATTCCGGTCCAAGACCGCGCAGGCCATCGTCACGCTCAAGTCCGTGTTCGAGTTCATCGACTACCGGAAGTACCTGGAACACCATTACCAGGAGAAGAAAAAGAAGAACCGGAAATTCTCCTACCGCTACTTCGCCATGAAGGCGGGCATCACGTCCCCGTCCTTCCTCAAGATGGTCATCGACGGCAAGCGCAATCTCACCTCCGCCATGATCGAGAAGTTCTGCCGCGCCCTGGAGCTGGACGCCAAGGAATGCAAGTACTTCACCAACCTGGTGCATTTCAACCAGGCCAAGACCGCGCGGGAGAAGCAGGATTTCTACGCGGCCCTGCGTTCCATGGGCGATATGGTCAAGGAGGAAGTGCTCCGCATCAACCAATACGATTATTTCGACAAGTGGTACACGCCCATCATCCGCGAATTGCTTTGCCTGGGCGACTTCCAGGACGATTTCGATCTGCTGGGCCGGTCGGTGGAACCGCCGGTATCCCCCGCCGAGGCCAAGACGGCGGTGAACCTGCTGCTCAAACTGGGCCTGGTCGTCCGCAAGGACGCCGGGCGTTATGCGCAGACCAAGCTGGCCCTTGCCGTGGACGATACCGTGGTGAGCCTGTCCCTGCGCACCTACCAGGAATACGCCCTCGAGCATGCCAAGCGCTCCATGTACGATATCGATAAGAAGGTACGCCACCTTTCCACCCTGGTGCTGGGCGTATCTCCCGCAGCCTACGGGGCCATGGTCGAGGAGATCGCGGCCTTCAAGGATCGCATCAAGGCCATCGTCCACCGGGACGAGGCCAGTTCCCGCGTGTACCAGTTCACCCTCGCCCTCTTCCCCGTGAGCAAGGATACGGGTCTGGCGAGAACCGGGAAGATGGATAGGCTCGATAGGCTGGAAAAGGTCGAGAAGGCGGTGGCCCCATGAATCCGGCCTCCCGCCCAGCGTCCCACCGGATCCCGGTCCTGCGCCTGCTCGCCGCCGCGGCGGCCGCGATCACGATATTCGCCTGCACCCATTCCACCGAGCCGCAACTGGCCGGAGGCACCACCGATACCGGCAATACCATTGTGGGCCTCGTGCTCGATGCGGAAGGCGCTTCCGCCGGCAGGGCGGACCTATCCTTGCGCCGCAGCGACTACCTGAGCCGCGTGCCCGCCCTGGGCAAGGCGGCCTCCAAGGCTTCCGCGCGGACGGGAACGGCTTCGGAAGGACGCGCCTCCCGCCTCTCCCGGGCTCCGGTCGACATCCTCGACACCACAACCGATGCCGTGGGCGCGTTCCGGTTGGACAGCGTGGTACGGGGTTCCTACCGCCTGGAAGTCCGCCAAGGGGGCGGCCTGGGCTGCCTGTTCGACTCCCTCTCCGTCACCGATACGGCCGCTCTGAAAGTCGATGGAGTCAGGCTCGCGAAGACGGCCCGCGTGGGCGGGACCGTCATCCTGCGGCCGGACGCCTTGCGCGGGTTCGTCCAGGTTTACGGCATGGAGCGCCTGATGCCCGTGAATACGGCGACGGGCCGTTTCGATCTGACCTTGCCGGCGGGCGCCTTCACCTTGCGCTTCGTGGATCCCGAAGGCGGGACGGCCACCGTCAAGCTCAAGGATATCCGCCTGGGCGCGGGCGATTCCCTTGACGTCGGCACCGTGGATTTGCGCGACTCGGCCTCCCTCTACCGGGAATGGTCGGATGCGCGCCGCCTGTGGATCAATACCACCGCCTCGGGCGCGGGCATGGACAAGCCCGTCTTCGGCTTTCCCATGCTGGTCCGCCTGGACGCGTCCATGATCGATTTCGGCAAAGCCGCTCCCAAGGGCGCCGACCTGCGGTTCAGCAAGGCCGGGAGCAAGGTCCCGCTCGCCTATGAGATCGAACGCTGGGACGCGGCCGCCAAGCGCGCCGAGGTCTGGGTGCGCATGGATACCATCGCCGCCAACGCCTCCGATCGGTACATCCTCATGCATTGGGGCAATCCCGCCGCCGAGGATTCCTCGGACGGCGCCGCCGTATTCGACACCGCCCTGGGCTTCGCCGGGGTCTGGCATCTCTCGGAGGGCAGCAATGATCCGGGATTCCCGGGCTACCTGGACGCCACCGCCAACCGCAATACCGGCAGGGGCGTGGCCATCGTGGACACCACGGTCGGTCCCGGGGCCATCGGGCTCGGGCAGCGCTTGGACGGGGCCGGGGCCTATATCCATGTTCCAGATGCGGCGAGCCTGGACATGGGAAAAGGAGATTTCTGCCTTTCCGTCTGGGCCAGGCCGGACGCCATCTTCCGCAACCACCAGCTCGTATCCAAGCGCGTCACCACGGGCGGCGATCTCGAATTCCAATTGCGCTCCGACGGCATGGTGGAATCCTACCTGGGATCGGACGGACCGTCCGAGGTCTTGCGGAGCCGGGGCAAGGCGGCCGCGGGGGAATGGCATCTTTTCACCATGCGCCGGGCCGGACTCGGGATGGGCTTTTACGTGGACGGGGTCCTGGATACCGCCCTCACCACGGCCGCGACCTATGACGTGGACAATGACGCCGACCTCTTCTTCGGCCATGACGCTCAGCACCTGCCGGAGGATTGGCAGGGGGGCCTGGACGAAGTGCGTTTGTCCCGCCGGGCCATGCCCGAGGAGTGGCTGCGCCTTTCCTATCTGAACCAGGTTTCCGGGTCGAAGATGATCGGGCTTTTCAGGCCCTGAGGTTTCCGGTTTCCCCTTCCAAAGCCTGTTGCGTTTTCCCCGGTCCGGCGCGAGGTTTACGGGCGGGGGGATCTATGCAAAGGAAATCAAGGCCGCCGTTAATACGGCTGGCGAAATGGATGTTGGCGGGAATGTGCTGGGCCGCGGGCGCGGGGGCGCAAACGCCCATCGTGGCGGTGGAACCGGCCCAGGCCGGTCCCGATTTCCCCTTGGTGGGGGAGTTCTCCGGAACGGTTTCGGGGAGCCAGACCGGAACCGGGACCTTGTTGGCCGCGCAGATCGTGGCCATGGGCAAGGGCGAGTTCCGGGCGGTATTCTTCCCCGGAGGCCTTCCCGGGAAGGGCTGGAGCGGAGCCGGGCGCGCGGAAACCCCCGGCAAGCGCAACGGGACCAAGGCGGAATTCCCCGCGTCAGGCCTGACCGCCTATTCGGCCGTCCTTTCCGGAGACTCCTTGATCGGCAAAGGGCCCGGAGGCGCCGGCTTCTCCCTGTCCAGGGTAACCCGCATGAGTCCCACCCTTCTCATGGCCGCGCCGGCGGGCACCACCGTGCTTTTCGACGGGTCGAACCTGGACGCCTGGACCACGGCCGTCATGGATTCGAGCCGGCAACTCCGGCCCGCTTTGGGGGCCGCAGTGGAGTCCGGCGCCGTGACCAGGAAATCCTTCGGGGCCTGGTCCCTCCATGTGGAATTCCGCACGCCCTTCAAGCCGGACAGCCGCGGCCAGGATCGGGGGAATAGCGGCGTGGTCATGAATTCCCAGGGATGGGGCGAGATCCAGATCCTGGACTCCTTCGGCAATCCTCCCGCCAAGGACGAATGCGGCGGCATCTACAATACCGCCCCGGCCCTGGTCATGGCATGCCTGCCGCCGTTGACCTGGCAGACCTACGATATCCAGTGGACGCCGCCGGTGATCGCCGCCGGCGGGGCCAGGACCCAGGAGGGGAAGATGACGGCTTGGCTCAACGGCATCAAGATCCAGGATGGCCAGGCCATCGCGGGCCTGGCGGCCCTCAGTCCCATCACCTTGCAACAGCACAACAATCCGGTGGTGTTCCGGAACGTCTGGATCGCCGAGGGGAACGACCATTACCCGTTCTTCGCCCAGGTCTCCATCCTTCCCCGGACCCGATCGCGCGAATCGGTTTCCAAGCCGGCATGGGGAACGGGAAGGGGCTGGTCCGGAGCGTTTTCCGGCCTGGATGGCGGAACCTTCCGGGCGGATGGCAAGGCCTGGATCGGCTTCCCTCCGTAACCGCTTCGCGATGGGGTGCGTAACCGGCCCGCGACCCGGCCCGTAACCGCCCCGCACGCGGGCGGGATCGTATTCCGGGAGAATACGGGAATTACCGATTGACCGGGAAATCACCGCCAATTTGGCCGTTTCCCCGCAAAATCCCCGTGCGGGAAACGGGATTCGGCGCGATTTTGTGGGCGGGGATTCCATATCCCCGGTAAACCGCGTGGGGGAACATTCATGAAGACTTTCGGCCTTGGTAAACGGGTATTCGCCGGCATGGCGGTTTCGGCTTCGATCGCCATGGGAACCATTCCGGACGCGATGCATCCGGATTTCGAGTTGAAGGAAGTGGCGCTTCCCACCAAATACAAGACCATGGGAATGGGCTTCCTGAGCGACGGCCGGTTGGCCATCGCGACTTCGGAATTCATCGGCGGCGGGGAAATACCGGGCTCGGCCAGCGTCGACCACAAGGTTCTCCTCATTTCGGATCCGGGCGGAACCGCCCCGACCGTCAAGGAAGTGGCCAATACCTGGCTGATGATGGTGGGCCTGACCGTCGTCAATGACAAGATCTACGTCTCGGACCGCGACGGCTTCTACGAGATCGCCAATATCGACAACCCGACCGACCTGACCAAGAACCGCACCAAGATCGCCTCCTGGCCGGACACCACGACCTGGGCGAACGGGAAATCCTGGCACCAGTTCGTATTCGATCCGATTTACTGGCAGGGTAACTTCTACGCGCCGTATTCCGGCAGCATCCGGCCGGGCGGCCCTTCGGACGCGCCCGCCTCCACCTCCTACAGCGGCGCCTTCCTGAAATGGGACATGACCGGCAAGCTCCAGAAGGTCGCCGGCGGCCTGCGTTCGCCCAATGGCGTCAACATGGCTCCCAACGGCGACATGTTCGTGGCCGACAATCAGGGAAGCTGGCTGCCCTCCTCGACCTTCATGCACATCAAACCGGGCAAGTTCTACGGCCATCGCCAGAGCCCCAAGCGGGACAGCGTCGGCGCGATCACCAAGGCCTTCGCCCCCAACTGGGCGGAAAGCCTCCCCTACGAGCGCCCGACCGCATGGCTCGACCATGGCACCCTGCGTTCCTCCCCGAGCCAGCCCATTTACGTGGAAAAGGGCCGCTTCCTGGGCGATTGGCTGCTGGGCGACGAGAACAATCCCGGCCTGGTGCGCATCGCCCTGGACGACGTGGAAGGCACCTACAATGGCGCCGTGTTCTGGTTCGGCAAGGGCATCGGCTCTTCGGCCGTAAGCCGCATGGCCTGGGGCAAGGACGGCTCCCTGTACATGGGAACCATCCAGGGTCTCGGCAACTGGCCGGGCACCACCGAGAAGAAGCCCATCTATAAGCTCACGCCCAAGACGACCACCACGGCGTTCGACATGAAGGCCGTGCGTCACCTCAACGACGGCGTGGAAATCATCTTCACGGACCCGGTGGACGCGAGCACCATCACCATAGGGAACTTCCCGGTTACCCAATGGAATTACACCCGCAAGGAGGAATACGGACAGGGCAAGGGCCCGGCGGAAGCCCGCACCGTTTCCGCCACCGAGATCTCCGCCGACGGCAAGCGCGTTCACCTTAAAATCGCGGGACTGAAGGACGACTACGTCACCTACTTCAAGCTCGGGGCCGTCAAATCCGCCACCGGGGCCTCCCTGTGGAACAACGAATGCTGGTACACCCTGAACAAGCTTTCCACCCGCGCCTGGAACGGAACCGTATCCATCGCGGACAATGCCCCCAAGGCCTCGCGTCTCGAAGCCCTGGTCCGTCAGCGCCTTTCGGCCGCTGGCCTGGAAGTGATCGTGGACGGCATGGGCGACCATACCGCTTCCCTCCGCAGCCTGAACGGCGCCAAGGTCGCCGCGGTTTCAGGCAAGGGTCCGGCCGCCATGGTCTTGCCCACCCAGGGCCTGGCCAAGGGCCTGTACCTGCTCGAAGTCCGCGAAGGCGCGGACAGGGTGGTGCGCCCGATCAACCTGAGCTTCTAAGCCCAAGTCCGCTCCGGGCGGTCCGCCGCCCGGAGCTCCCCTTACATTCCGGACATCCCCCCGAAACGGAAGCGCGCTTTCGGATCGTAAGCGGATTGACGGTGGATTCCCCTTCCGCTTCCTTGACCGCGATACCGGGCAAAGGTTAACTCCTGGGTTCGAAGCGCTGTTCCGGCTCTTCCGCCTTCCCTGGAGATTTACATCATGCACCCGTTTTCCCCGCGCCTTCCGCCCGCCAACGCCATCGGCCCCGTCAGGGCCGCCTTCGGAAAGGCGTTGCTTACCCTCGTCCTGGCGGCATCCACCGCCCTCGATTCCGGGGCCGCCATCACGGCTTCGGGCTTCGTCGAATCCAAGGTCGCCTCCGGATTCGATCGACCCACCCAGATGGAAGCGTCCCCGGACGGCCGTCTCTTCATCCTGCAACAGGGCGGAGCCATCCGCATCTTCAAGAACAACGCCCTGCTGACCGCGCCCTTCATGACCTTGGCGAACGTCTTTTCGACCCAGGACTACGGCCTGCTGGGAATCGCCTTCGATCCGGCCTTCCCGTCCAACAACTTCGTGTACCTGTATTACGCCGTTGCGGGCAACCCCACCTATACCCGCATAAGCCGCGTCACCGCCGCGGGGGACCTGGTCCAGGCGGGAAGCGAGGTCCTCCTCTTCCAATTGGACAACTTCACCGGCACCACCCATCAGGGCGGCGCCTTGCATTTCGGCAAGGACGGGAAGCTCTACGTCTTTACCGGAACGCCCAACTCCAACCTCGACGACGCCCAGAACCTCTCGTCCACCTACGGCAAGGTCCTCCGCATCAATAGCGATGGGACCATCCCCTCGGACAATCCCTGGTTCAACGTCTCCGCGGGCAGGTACCGCGCCATCTATGCCCGAGGCCTGCGCAATCCTTTCACCTCCGCCGTGCAGTCGACCGGAGGGCGCATCTTCATCAATGACAATGGCCAGGATTCCTGGGAAGAGATAAATGAACTCCAGTCCGGCGCCAATTACGGATGGCCCGCCATGGAAGGCAATACCGGCACGCCCCCGGCGGGCAACAAGGCCCCCTTCTACGCCTATTCCCACCTGGGCCCCACCGGCAACAGCGGTTCCATCGTGGCCGCGGCCTTCTACAATCCCGCCGTCGCGAATTTCCCCTCCCCATATATCGGGAAATACTTCTATGCGGACCACGTCCTGGGCGAGATCCGCTACCTCGACCCCGATGCGGCGAACCCTTCTCCCGCCACCTTCGCCACCGGCCTGGATCATCCCCTCGACATCAAGGTGGCCGGCGATGGCCGGCTCTACTACCTGGTCCGCGGCAATGGCAGCGATCCCAATCTCACCGGACTGTACAGGGTCCAGTACGCGACCAATCTGGCCCCGGCCATCACCCAGCATCCGGCTTCCGTGACCGTGTCCCTGGGCGAGGCGGCCATGTTCTGCGCCAGCGCCGCGGGTTCCGCCCCCCTATCCTATCAATGGCAACGCAACGGCATCAACGTATCCGGGGCCACCGGCTCCTGCCATACCACCCCGTCCACGGCCCTGTCCGATAATGGAGCGCAGTACCGCGTCATCGCCTCCAACCCCTGGGGTGCGGCCACCAGCAACCCCGCAACCCTTTCCGTAACCGCCGACCGGCGCCCGACCGCCACTATCATTTCGCCGGCGGCGGGAGCCCGTTACAATGCCGGCGACGCGATCAACTATTCCGGTTCCTCCACGGATCCGGAAGAGGGATCGCTAGCGGCTTCGGCTTTCACCTGGTGGATCAATTTCCACCACAACACCCACGCCCATACCTCCCTGCCCCAAACCTCCGGGTCCATTTCCGGATCCCTGGCCACTTCGGTGGACGATGAGAAGTCGGACAATGTATGGTACCGCGTGCACCTGCGCGTGACGGACGCCCAGGGCCTTTCCGATGACGACTCCGTGGACGTGCTGCCCAACAAGACTACCCTGACCCTGGCCACCAATCCTGCCGGCATCGGCCTCTCCCTAGACGGGGCGGCCGTGGCAACGCCCCTTTCCTTCCCCAGCGTGACCGGCATAAGGTGGAACCTGGCCGCGCCGGCATCGGCCTCCCTGGGCTCCGTCTCTTACACGTTCAGTTCCTGGTCCGACGGCCTGGCCGCCTCCCACGATATCTTCGCTCCAGCCGCCAATACCGCCTTTACGGCCAACTACGTGGTCGCCAATCCCAAGGGGACGATCCTGCGCCAGGCATGGAACGGCCTGACCGGAAATACGGTAGCCTCCCTCACCGGAAATGCGGGTTATCCGGGATCGCCTTCCGCCACTTCCGCCCTCACCTCCTTTGAGGGCCCTACCGACGTCGGGGACGATTACGGATCCCGCATCGTGGGCCTGCTCTATCCGCCCGCCAGCGGATCCTACACATTCTGGATCGCCGGGGACGATAACGTGGAATTGTGGCTCGGGACCGGGGCGCTCTCCACCACCCGGGTCCGCATCGCCTACCACAATGACTGGACCACGCCCCGGCAATGGACCAAGGTCGCGACCCAGCAATCGGCCGCCATCTCCCTGACCGCCGGCCAGAAATACTGGATCGAGGCCATCCACAAGGAATCCACCGGCGGGGACAATCTCGCGGTGGCCTGGCAGGGCCCCGGCATCGCCCAGCAGGTGATCCCCGGCGCCTACCTGTCCCAACCCGATCCCGTCACGGGCCTGCCTGCGCCTTGGGCGGATGCCGACATCGGAGGTCCGGCGCTGGCCGGCGGCGCGTCCCACTCCGGCGGCGCCTTCACCGTGAAAGGCGGCGGCGCCGACATCTGGGGGGCCGCCGACGCGTTCCATTTCGTCTATCAGAACCTCAACGGCGACGGCGAGATCAAGGCCAAGGTCCTATCGGTGTCCAATACGGATCCTTATGCCAAGGCCGGCGTGATGATGCGCGAGGGCCTGGCGGCGAACGCGCGGAACGTCCTGGCCAGCATCGCCTACTCCACGGGATCCGCTTTCCAACTACGCTCCGCCGTCGGCGGAGCCACCACGAACGCCGTAAATTCCGGCATCGCCGCCCCCTATTGGGTGCGCCTGGTCCGGAGCGGCAATACCTTCACGGCCTACCGATCCGCGGATGGCCAGACCTGGGCGCTCCAGGGCCAGGCGACCCTGGCGATGGCCTCCCAGCTTCAGGTGGGCATGGCGGTAACCGCCCACAACAATGCGCTCCTCAATACGAGCGTGCTTTCCAACGTCACCGTGACCGCAGGGATCGCCTTCTCCGAAGCGGAAATCGGATCCCTGGGCGTGGCCGGCGGCCATACCGTGAACGCGGGCTCGCATACGCTCCGGGGATCCGGCGCGGATATCTGGGGAGCGGCGGACGCCTTCCACTTTACCTACTCCACCATGCAGGGGGATGGGGAAATCCGCGCGCGGGTGGCCGCGGTGCAGAATACCAACGGCTGGGCCAAGGCCGGCGTGATGATGCGCGAAGGAGTCGGAGCCGGCGCGCGCAACGTGATGATGGCGGTTTCGGCCAACCAGGGGACGATATTCCAGCGCCGCCTGACCGCGGGCGGGTCCTCCATCGGAAACGGGACCACGGGATTGTTGCCGCCCTATTGGGTCCGCCTGGTGCGGGCCGGAAACGTCTTTTCCGCCTACCGCTCCCCCGACGGGGTGACCTGGACCCTGGCCGGCCAGGAGACGCTGGCCCTCTCATCGTCCCTGCAGGTGGGCCTGGCGGCCTGCTCCCACGACAATGCGCTTTTGGGGTCCGCGACCTTCGACAACCTGACGGTACCCTAAGGCCGCGAATAATATCACGATCAAAAGCGGTCCGCACGTGCGGACCGCTTTTCATTCCAAGGCGGCGGATCGTCGATGCGGGCCGCTTTTTCCATGCCCAGGCTTCCCCCTTCGACAATTCTGAATTCCGGATTCTAATGGAAGAATGCCGGAATGGTTCCCGACTCAGAACTTCCGGCGGTTTTCAGGACAGGAATGGACTTTCCGTCGGAACGATACCAGTCATGGGCACCGGATATAATGTCTTTACCCGGTTTAGGTTTCAACCGCATAATCATGGTGGGCTTGGAAAGGGTCAACCGCATCCTTACCAAGCCTCCGGCCCAAAAGAGCAAGCGCATATAGTAGGTCTCATTCTCCGCGGTATGGACCTCATAAACGAGATTGGTATCAATATCCAGGCTATCCACCCTTCCGCAGTTTTCCGTGATTTTCCTCGAAACCGGGACGCCCGATGAGTTGGCCGTCTTTTTCAATTCGAAATCCCACCGTTCGGTGGAAGGGCAAACTGCCGGTCCATCCAGCCTTTTCAATATCACAGCCGTATGGGGTGAACCGATTTCAAGCATCATGATTCGCGCGGAATCGATAGGAGTCTTACGGAAGTCGAGATTAGTGTTCCAGTCCTGTTGTTCATTGAATGGAAGCACATTGGATGCCATCACATCCGCCGGGAGCACCGGGGAAACCCGGACCTTTATCCCGGAGCCAGTGCGTTCCACCAATCTCATAAAATAGGTCAGACCGGCAGAGGTGGGGATTTCGTAATAGGTAAAGGTATCAATGGCGACCGAATCGATAATCGGGCAAATTACGCTCACATGTTCGGTCAATGCGAATCGCCCAGCCTTTGGGTTCACCTTTTTAAGTTCGAACTCTCCATATTGGGTTCTCGGGCACATGGAAACCTGGGGAAGCCTGCGGAAAGCTACTGCGCTGTGGATTTGATCCAAATCTGCTTTAATGAAAGTTGATGCGGCGTTTTGCCCGAGTTGAAGATCCAAGATCGCATCGAACGCAGGCACCTGGGCCAAAATACACGGCGCAAAAGCGAGCATGAACATAAATGGAATATTCATCGCATGGTCCTTGGCTGGTTTGTGCCAATTACAAGCTAACCTGAAATCCCAATCCATGAGAGGGATTATCCCGAATTGGCGCCCTTGGAAATAAAAATCCCGTGGCGGGGATCGATTGTTGGCGGATGCTCCTGAGTTAAACCCCGGTACCGGCCCTGATCCTTCAATACGCCGCCTTATATACCGCCAGCAGATCCTCCCGCTTGACGGGAATGATGTTGGACGCATGGCAGGTGTCCTCGAACGCGTCCTGCGACAACCCTTCCAACTCCCCTTCCGGCACCTTGTGGTTGCGTAACCCGAAGGGTACCCCCAGGATGGCGA
This sequence comes from Fibrobacterota bacterium, assembly GCA_028287465.1. Taxonomy (GTDB): domain Bacteria; phylum Fibrobacterota; class Fibrobacteria; order UBA11236; family UBA11236; genus Chersky-265. The sequence goes on along the minus strand of JAQBPO010000016.1, from coordinate 13,590 downwards.
AGAAGTTCCGGCAGGATTCGGAAAGGGTCGCCTTGGCCAAACCCGCCTCCCCGAACAGGTCCTGCACGCGCTCCAGCTTGACCTTGGCTCCGTCGTCCAGGGGCTTGGCCTCGAGGAAGGCGATGGCGGCGGGAAGCAACAGGGCGTTCGCCAGGCCGTGATGGGTATTGTACCGGGCCGAAAGGGGATGCGCCAGGGAATGGATCATGCCCAGGCCCTTCTGGAACGCGGTGGCTCCCATGGCGGCCGCCATCTGCATGGCCCCGCGGGATTCCAGGTTGGAACCCTCCGCATAGGCGATGGGCAGATGCTTGAGGATCAGGCGGATGCCTTCCTGGGCGATGCCGTCCGCGAGGGGATGGAAGGCGTTCACGAAATAGGCTTCCAGGCAATGGGTGAAGGCGTCGATGCCGGTGGCTGCCGTGATATGGGGAGGCAGACCCGCGGTCAGGGAGGGTTCCAGGACGGCGATGTCCGGCATGAGCCTGGGATGGAAGAAGATGGTCTTCTTGCCCGTGGCCCGCAGGATGATGACCCCGGAGCGCCCCACCTCGCTGCCCGTGCCCGAGGTGGTGGGAATGGCGTATAAAGGGGGCATCGCATTCACGATGAGCTTATCGCCGCCCTTTGCGTCGTCGTATTGCGCCAGGGGACCGGCATGGGCCGCCATGAAGCGGATGACCTTGGCCGTGTCCATGGGACTGCCCCCGCCCAGGGCGATGAGGGCGTCGCAGCCGTTTCCCTTATAGGCCTCCAGGCCTTTTTCCACGTCCTCTTCGATGGGATTGGGATGGGTGCCGTCGAAGACCGTGGCCTTGATGCCTCCCGGGGCCTGCAAGGCCGCGGTCACCTTGGCGGCCAGACCGGCCTTGACCAAGGTCGCATCGGTGACGATGAGGACGTGGCGGACCTGGCCCCGGATGCGTTCCGCGAGCGCGTTAAGGGATCCTTCGCCGTAGAGGATGATGGTCGGGAAGTTGAATTGCTGCATGGGACCTCTCAGATGATTTCGAAGTATCGGGCCAACTGCCAATCGGTAATGGCTTTCTCATGCTCCCGCACTTCCCACTCCCGCGAATTGGCGAAGTGGTCCACGAACTCCGCCCCGAAGAGCTCCACGGCCTCCTTGGAGGCCCGCAAGTTGCCCAGGGAATCGCGCAGGTTGCTCGGGAGCTTCAGATCCTCGGGCAGGGAATCCTGGACTTCGTAGGCGCTTCCCCGCACGGGATCTCCCAGCTTGAGCTTGCGCTCTATGCCGAGCAGACCCGCGCCGATGCAGGCCGCGGCCACCAGGTAGGGATTACCGTCCGCGGCGCCCAAGCGGAATTCCATGCGCTGGGTCTTGGGCCCGCCGGGAATGACGCGCAGGGCCGTGGTCCGGTTCTCCACGCCCCAGGTGGCGCTGGTGGGGGCCCAGGCGCCCTTGACCAGGCGCGTATAGCTGTTGACCGTGGGCGCGCATAGGCACAGGAACGGCTTGAGGAATTTCTGCATGCCGGCCACGTAGCTTTCCATGATCGGGCTCATTCCCTCGCGGCCGCCCGCCTTATGGAACACCGGATCGCCGGTCTTGATGTCAAAGAGGCTTTGGTGCATATGGCCGCTCTGGCCGGGATAGTCCAATGACCACTTCGCCATGAAGGTGGCCATCTTCTGCCGCTTCTGGAAGAAGACCTTGGTGAAGGTCTTGAACACGGCGGCCTTGTCCGCTCCGCGCAAGGCCTGATCAGGGGCAAGGGCGGCCTCGATCACGCCGGGGCCGGTCTCGCAGTGCAGGCCTTCGATGGAGCAACCCATGGAGTCATGATATTCCATCAGGCTGGTGAAAATGTCCGACTCGGCGGAATTGCGGAGGACGGAATAGCCGAAGTTCCCCGGGGACAGCGGCTTCATGCCCTTGTAGCCCTTTTCGCGTACGGAATGGGGCGTCTCGTCGAAGACGAAGAATTCGTATTCGAAGCCGATCTTGGCGCCGTATCCCATGGCCTTGCCCCGGTCCAGCACCCGCTGCAACAGGCTGCGCGGGCACAGGGGATGGCGCCCTCCGGTCTTGGCATCCGTGAACTCCCCCAGGAAGAAGGGGATGTTCCCCTCGTCGGCAAGGCGGCGTTCCGTGGAAAGGTCCAGGCGGAAAGGCGCATCCGGGAAGGCGGTATGCCAGCCCGTGAACTTCACATTGTCGTAGAGCTTGTCCTCAACGTCCCAGCCCAGCACGCAATCGCAAAAGGCCCCGCCGGACTTGGCCACCGAGGCGAACTTGTCGAGCGACAGGTACTTGCCCCGCATGACCCCGTCCACGTCCGTCAGGGCCAGCTTGACGCGTTTGATGCCCGCATCGCGCCATTCCGCCACGCGGCGCGAGATGTATTGGTCGGAAACGGGTTCCTGGCCGGACTCGGGGATCTTGGCGGATTTGGCCGGGACCGGTTTCGGCTTCGAAGCGGCCTTGGCCGTTGATTTACGATTCATGTTAAGGACCTTTTCTGCGAATCGAAGGAAGCATCGCCATAACCGCCATCATCCCACTATGCACCGGGGATTCCAAGGCTTCTCTCCCTTCAGCCCGCCCGGAAGCGCCATCGATCGCCCCGCCGCGGGCCCCAGGCGCCCCTCCCCGCTCCGGGTTCATCCCACCCTGAAATGGATGGCCTTACGCCGGGTCAGGGAATAGAAACCGAATTTCGACAAGGTGGTCCCGCGCCCGCTGTCCCGCACGCCGGTCCAGGGGAGGGCGGGATCGAGGTAGTCGCAGCGGTTCATGAATACGGTGCCCGTATCCGCGGCCGCGGCGAAGCGGTCGGCGCGCTCCACGTCGGAAGTGTAGATGGCCGAGGTGAGCCCATAGGGGGAATCGTTCACCAGGCGGATGGCCTCGTCGTCGTCGCCGACGGGGATGACCGGGAGGATGGGGCCGAAATTCTCCTCGCGCACCACGTCCATGGAATTGTCCGCGCCGGTGATGAGGGTGGGTTCGAAGAAGGTGCCCTTGCCGATGAGCTTGATCTGGCCGCCCGAGACGACGCGGGCGCCCTTGGCCTTGGCGGCCCGCACCTGGTCGAGCATGCCTTGGGCCGATTTGGCCGAGGCCAGCGGTCCCATGCCGGTCTTATGTTCCTGGGGATTGCCGAGGACGTATCCGGCCACCAGTACTTCGGCCCGGGAGAGGAAATCCTGGTACAGGCTCTTGTGGACGTAGACGCGTTCGATGCCGCAGCAGGATTGGCCCGCATTGTACATCGCGCCGTCCACCAAATCCTCCGCGGCCTTGGCCACGTCCGCGTCCGCGGCCACGTACGCCCCGTCCTTGCCCCCGAGCTCGAGGCTGCAATCGATGAAGCGGTTGGCGCAGGCGGAGCGGGAGACCGCGTTCCGCTGCACGATGCGGCCGCCTTCCACCGAGCCGGTGAATACGACGTGATCGATGTCGCACTCGGCGATCGCCTTGCCCAGATCCCCATGGTCGGCCAGGATGGCCTGCAACAGATCCTCGCAAGGCCCGAGCTTGCCGAAGGCGCGCGCGAAGTGCTCTCCGACCGCGGGCGTGAGGCTGCTGTGCTTGAGGATGACGGCGTTGCCCGCCAGGAGGGCGGTGGCCACCCCATTGACCGCGGTGAGGAGGGGATAATTCCAGGGGGCGATGATGAGCACCACGCCGAGGGGCACATGCTCGATGCGGCGCAGGAAGCCGGGTTTCTCCGGAAGGAGTTCGGGTGCCAGCACGTCCTCGGCCGCGTCCGTGAGCCAGTTGGCGCGCTCGAAAAAGCCTTTCAGCTCGTTCTCCGATTGCCGGATGGGTTTGCCCATCTGGCGGGTGATGTCCTGGGCGATGGCGGCCCGGTTGGCCTCGAAGTATTGCAGGCCCGTCCGGACCCATTCCGCGCGCTGGCCCACGCCGATGGCGCGCCACCCTTGGGCGGCCTTGCGGGCGGCGGCGACGGCGGCGCGGATGCCGGGGAAATCCAGGACCGGATATTCGCCGGCGGGTTCCAGGGTGAAGGGGTTTACCGGTCGGAGGGTTTTGGCCGAATTTGTCATTGCTATCATTATAAAATACCTGCCCTCCGGGGCAAAACGCTATTTTAAAATCGTTTCGGCCGGACCCCTGCGCCAGGCCTTCCTCGCGCTTCCCTTGTACTTTCTCGGCGCCTGAGCGATGGCTCCCGCAAGGGCTCCGCCGGCCCGCAGGAACGGGAGGCGGCCCCCGTATTTATTACTTTTTTCCCAAAACAAAGAATGAAGGAGCCCGTACCTTGGACAACGCCAAACTGCAGAGAATCGCCGACAATATCCGCATCCTATCCCTTTCCATGCCGGAGCGCGCCAAGTCCGGCCATCCGGGCGGTCCCATGGGCGGCGCCGATTTCATGGCCCTGCTCTACTCGGAATTCCTGCGCTTCGACCCCAAGGACATGACCTGGGTCAACCGCGATCGTTTTTTCCTGGACGCCGGCCACCTTTCCTCCATGCTCTATTCCACCCTTTCCACCCTGGGCGCCTACAGCATGGACGACCTGATGAACTTCCGCCAATGGGACAGCCCCACCCCGGGCCATCCGGAACGGGAACCCCACCGCGGGGTGGAGAACACCTCCGGTCCACTGGGCCAGGGTCACGTGATGGGCCTCGGCGCCGCCATCGCCGAGCGCTTCCTGCGCGCCCGGTTCGGGGATTGGATGGAGCACAAGACCGTCGCCTACATCTCGGACGGCGGGGTGGAAGAGGAAGTCTCCCAGGGCGTGGGCCGCCTGGCCGGCCATCTGGGCATGTCCAATCTCATCCTGTTCTACGATTCCAACGACGTGCAGCTTTCGCATATGACCAAGGACACCATGAGCGAGAACACCGCCATGAAGTACGAATCCTGGGGCTGGCGCGTGGAGACCGTCAGCGGCCATGATTTCGACGCCATGCGCGGCGCCTTGAAGCGGGCCTGGGCCGAGAAGTCCCGCCCCACCTTCATCGTGGGCAAGACCATCATGGGCAAGGGCGCGGTCCGGGCCGACGGTTCCAAGTACGAGGGCTCGCCCAAGATGCACGGCAACCCCCTCTCGAAGACGGAAGCCTCGGTCGAGAAGACCATCCAGGTGCTGGGCGGCGATCCCGCCAACCCGTTCCAGCTCTTCCCGGACGTGAAGGAAGCCATGGCCGCCGTGCTCGCGGAGAAATCCAAGGCCGCCGCCGAAGCCAAGGCCGCCCAGGCCGCCTGGGAGAAGGCGAATCCCGAGTTGGGCAAGAAGTTCCATCAATTCTTCTCCGGGGAGCTGCCCGCCCTGGACTTCGCCTCCATCGAACAGAAGCCGAACGAAGCCACTCGCGCGGCGTCCAAGAACGTGCTGGCCTACCTGGCCGGCAAGGTCGAGAACATGATCGTGACCTCGGCGGATCTGGCCGACAGCGACTACACGGAAGGATTCCTCAAGAAGACCAAGATCTTCACCCGGGAGGATTTCTCCGGGGCCTTCCTCCAGTCCGGCGTGGCCGAACTGACCATGGCCGGCATCATGACCGGCATCTCCCTGCACGGCGGCTGCTATATCGCGGGCGGCACCTTCTTCGCCTTTTCGGATTTCCAGAAGCCGGCCATCCGCCTGGCGGCCATCATGGGCGCGCATACCATCTATATCTGGACCCATGACGCGTTCCGCGTGGGCGAGGACGGCCCCACCCATCAGCCCATAGAACAGGAGGCGCAAATCCGCCTGCTCGAGAAGATGGCCAACCTGGAAGGGCACCGCAGCGCCCTGATCCTGCGCCCCTGCGACGGCGCCGAGACCACCGTGGCCTGGAAGATGGCTTTGGAGAGCAAGGTGCCGACCGGTCTCATCCTGACCCGCCAACCCGTGAATGATACCCCGGCCAAGAGCGGTTCCACCCGTTACCAGGATGCCTTGGCGGGCGCCGCCAAGGGCGCGTATATCGTGCGCGATGCGGGCGGCAAGCCGGACCTGGTGCTGGTCGCCAACGGTTCGGAAGTCTCGCTCTTGCTGGAAGGCGCGGAGAAGATCGCCAAGGACAAGAACCTCAAGGTCCAGGTGGTCTCGGCCATCTCGGAAGGCCTGTTCAAGGAACAATCCCCCCAGTACCGCGAAAGCGTGCTGCCGGTGGCCGTCCCCACCTTGGGATGGACCGCGGGCCTGCCCGCGACCCTGCAGGGCCTGGTGGGTCCGCTCGGCAAGGTGTACGGGATGGAGCGCTTCGGCGCGTCGGCGCCCTTCAAGGTGCTGGACGAGAAGTTCGGCTATACCCCGGCCAACGTGGTGGCCGTGGCCGAGAAGTACCTGTCGGAGTTCAAGGACATCGCGCGCCGCATCGCCACCGCGGTGGCGTAAAGCCCGCTAAAAAGCGGAATGGATCCGGATGCGATTCCGGATCCATTCCTGCATCTCCCCGCCTTCATCGGAGACGGCGCTTCCGTCCCGCAACAAATCCTTGGCGATTCCGGCTCGCCTTTCCCTGGCCTTTTCCATCGCGGTTTCCAGGGCCATTTCCATGGCTTGGGCGAATCTTGTCGAATCCGAATCCGAAACCGCCCGGGTAGAAAGGGGTACCGAATTCTTTTTTCCGGAGGGTCCTTCGATTTCGAACTGCCAGACACCGTACGCCAAGGCGGATGGACCGATAGAACGGCGCTTGACCCGGGAGTATTCCCGTTCCAACCATTCCCTTATCCTTTCCGGCAAATCCCTTTGCGTGCATGCGAAGGCGGAAAAGCGCGCGGTGTCGAGATCCACCACCGTGTCGCGCCTTCCCTTATCGAGGCGGGAAAGGTCGGGGGCCAACCGGATTTTAAGGCGAAGGACATCTTCAATGCCGGCCGGACTCCCGGCTATACCGGTTTTCGGGGCTCTCCCATTCATTACATCCGCCTGCTTATGGGAAGCGATCGATTCGACCAGGGAAAGGATGGGCACGGCTTCTTCGAAGCCGATCTCCGGAACCCGTTCCCAAGCGGCGGCCTTCAGCACGGCGAATCCGAAGGGTAACCTGACCGGAGGCCTGCGTCTTTCCGGTTTTCCGCTTTCCAATTGTTTGATTGCCCAGGCCGGAACCATATCGTTCGGAACGAAGTGCCAGATCGGACGTACGGGCCGAACCGGGGCGGACGGCCCAACCGGGCCGCTTTGTGGTGGGGAAGGAGCCTTCATCGCCGATACCAAGGAATCCAGGTAAGCCGAATCCGATGAAAGCACCGCATATAATTGGGGGATGTTCCGTTTGCGGAAGTAGCGTTGGAAGTTACGGGAATAAGCCTCCCGCAACCTGGCCTCTCCCATCCGCTTCACGATCTGCTTGGATTCCCCGGCCTTGGATTCGGCAAGGACGGAATCGAGCACGGATTTCCTCCCGGACTCGCCGGTTCGGGATTCCAGGTAATAGGGCTCGAGAAAGCGTTCCAGAACCCGGAGCCGGATGGCACCGATCTTCTCTTCCGGGGGGAGATCCGATACCGGATCAGCGCCCTCGCTGGAGGATTCGATTCCTGAAATCCGCCCGTTGAAAACGCCGATGGTCAGGAGGCATGAAGAAGCCGCCACATCGAAGGCCAGACACTCATCTTCCGCACCCTTTATTGAAAGGGAATCGCGGAAAAGCGAGTCCCTTTCGGCCTTCCGTCCCGATTCACTGAGACGCTCGGATTGGATCCGGTGCTGAATTTCGAGGTATCGCTTTTCGTTTGCGGCCTTGGCCGGATCGGCAGGTTCCGCCTTTGTGGAACGGAGCTCCCCGGAGAGAGCGCATATAACCGCCATGGCGGGGAAAATCGTGCGGAAGCCAATCATCGCCAAGGCCGTCCGCAGGAGGGGGGCTCGGCTCAACCGCCTCTGATCACGGTGAATACGCCATTGATATACTTGAGGAACGGCGAGGCGCCATCATCGCATTGCGCCGGGGTGGTCCAGGTGGTGTTCATATTCTGGATGGACCAGGTGAAGTCCATGGCATTGTATGTGGTGCTGTATGCCGAAATGGCCAGGAACAGGTTATTGGGATATGAGGTGCCCTCAACCCAGATGCGGGCCGAGGAAAAGAGGGTTCCATTGATGTCGTCGTTCAGGCTTTTGTAGCCGCTGACCGGATCCGCTTCTTTCTTGTACCAGATACGCGTATCCCCGTTGGCATTGGTCTTGGGTTCGGTGAAGACTTTGTAGCAGCCTCCCGAGCCTTCGATTTTGACGGGGACGTATTTTTGACCGCCGCCCAAGGTCGGCCAAGCGCCTGCCTGGCGGGTGGAATTGAAGTCTACGTAATTCCGCACTACGCTGATGATTCCGCCCTTTTCTAGCGAATACCAGTTATTCTGGTCATTGCTCTGGGCCAAGGCCCCGGATACCGAAATGGAAACGGCGGTGGCGATCCAAAATGCTTTTCCGATCAGACTGGAAACTTTGCCGGGCATGCTATTCCTTTTGAACGATGAATTGAAACGCGGGTGCTTAATCGCCCCCGCAAAATGTAATCTCAATCGTCTTTTCTTCAAAGACGCCCTCGGCATCCGCCGGACGCGATCAGATAATCGTCACGGTAACAACTGAGATTTCCCAACGGTACCTTGAAAGGGGCCCGAAATCCGCCCGCTCAGAACCCGAAGGACGTGACCTTGACCTGGATGACCGTATGGATCGCGGGATTCTCGTTCGAGGTAATGGTCACGTTCGTCGTCCCTCTGGACTGGGGACTGATTTTCCCGCCCTCTATGGTCGCCACCCCCGGATCGGAAGAAACCATGGAGTATCCCTTGTTCGACGCATCCGCCGGGGTATAGGTCACGTTCGGCGCGATATCCGGATCGGATCGGGACATGGTGATGTCATCCGCGACGATGCCTTCCAAGGGCACTACCACGGTGACCGTGAAGGTCGCGGCCTTGCCTCCGTCCGCCGTGGTGACGGTCATGGTCGCGGCGCCTCCCGACACCGGGTGGATCTTGTTGCCGACCACGGTGGCGACGCCAGCGTTCCCTCCCGTCAGGGTATAGCCCTTATTACTGGCGTTCGATGGGTTCCAGGTTATGACCGGATCGCGGTCCCCGTCCGGCCTCTTGATGGTCATGTCCGCCACGGTGATGCCGTTGACGCCTTGCGTTACGGTGACCGCGAAGGCGGCCGTCTTTCCGCCGTCCGAAGTCGTCACGGTCACGTTGGACGTTCCGGCGGCGGCCGCGTGCAACTTGTTCGCCACGATGGTCAGCGCCGCGGTATTGGAGGAGGACAGGGTATAACCCTTGTTGGACGCGCCCGCTGGATTCCACGTGATGGCGGGATCCTTGTCGGCATCCCCCACCCTCATGGCCGCGTCCGTGACGGATATCGAAACGACGGGAATGGCCACCGTCACCGTGAACTGGGCGACCTTGCCTCCATCGCTGCTCGTGGCGGTTATGACGGCGCTGCCGCCCGAGACCGCATGGACCTTATTGGCCACGATGGAAGCCACCGATGGCGTCGCGGAAGTCAGGGTGTAGGCTTTGTTGGTGGCATTGGCGGGCAGCACCGAAACGGTTCCGGCATTGTCCGGGTCCCCGACCTTCATGGATAGGTTTCCCGCGGTTATTCCCGTGACGGGTTGGGTCACCGTAACGGTAAAGGTGTCCCGGAGCGCCTGATTGTCGATCGAGATCACGGTGATTTGCGCGGTTCCGGGCGACATACCCGACAATTGCCACCCGGCATCGATCTTGACGATGCCGGAAGGCGCCGGAACGGCGGACGGATACGTATAGATGAGGTACCAGTTGACCTCGGTGGCGTTGGCGGGAGAGATGGTCATCAGGGGCCAGGCGCCCCAAAGCAGATCCGTGGTCTTCATGACGAGGTCCTTGGCGCTGATGGACGTCACCGGGATCTTCACCCAGACATTGAAGGTATCCGACTTGCCGGATCCGTCCAGGGTGCGGACTATCACCGTGGTCTTGCCGCCGCCGACGGCCTTATAGGTCATGCCGCTGGGCCTGACGATATTGGTGTCGTTGGATTTGAGCGCGAAGCTCTTGTCCGTGGCATTGGGCGGATCCCAGGTGAGCAGGGTCGAAACGGCGCGATCGGCCTGGCCCAGGCGCAGGGTGTCGTCCTTCGCGGAAACGCTCCTCACCAGGGCGGCCACGGTCACGGTGCAGACCGCCGCGATATTGGGATTCTCGACCGAGGTGACGGTCAAGGGGGCCTTGCCCGGCGCCAAGGCCGTGATCTTGTTGGCATTGATGGAAATGATCGAGGTGGCGCTCGTCTTCAGGGTGACGGCCTTGTTGGTGGCGCCGGAAGGCTGATAGGCGATGATGGGGTCCCGGGCCGGATCCGACACGTTCATGGTGAAATTCGACGCGATCAGGCCCGCCAGCTTCACCGCGCTCGCGTTCACGATCACCTGGAACACGCCGGACGGCCCATCGACTCCGGATTTGATGGTGACCTTGAGGCTGCCCACGGCCTTTGCGGAGATGCGCGTACCGCCCCGGATGGCCACGATATTGGTGTCGGGAGAGATGAGGGAGTAGGTCAGGTTGGTCGCGTTGGATGGGGTCCAGGAAACCGTAGGGGGCATTTCCTGCCCTATGGTCAGGGACATGGAATCGGCGCCGATCTGGGTGACCGGGATTTCCGTGGCGTAGGACGTGACCTTGAATTGCGCGGACTTGGAACCGTCCGTAGTGGTGAGGGTGACGTTGGCGGTGCCCACCTTGACGGCGAACAGCAATTCCCCTTCAGGCCTCACGACCGAACTATCGTCGCTGGCCAGGGTGAACGACTGGTTGCCCGCATTGGCCGGGTACCATGAGATGACCGGCTTGCGGTAGCTGGCCGTAGGCATCGAGAAGGACTGCACTCGGACGGAATCGACATGCACGGCGGTATCCGCCCGGCCGACGGTCACGGTGAAATCGGCCGTGAATCCGCCTTCTTCGGTCGTCACCGTGAAAAGGGAGGTACCCATGGAGATGGGCATGACCTGGCTGGACGATGCGATCGCCACCCCTTGATCGCCCGAGACCAGGGAATACTTCCGGTTGGTGGCATCCTTGGGGATCCAGGTCAGCTTGGGCGGGACGGCGTCCGCGCCCGCGACCAGGTTCAAGGCCTCGGCGGTGATTCCCGTGACGGGGACGGCCTCGGCCGCCACTATAACGGTGAACTCCGTAGCCTTGCCGCTGCCGTCCAGGGCCTTGGCGAGCACCATGGTCGTCCCGACCGCCAGGGGCTTTACCTGCAGGCTGTCCTTCGTCACGGTCACGTAGCCGTCCTCGACGGGCACCAGCTTGTACATCTTATCGGAAACGTTGGAAGGCGACCAATGCAGGATCGGGGTTTCCGGGTTCCCGCCTTTCACCATGTACATCGTTTCCGCCGTGAGGATATTGGTGTACACCAGCTGGGGGCCGTCCGTAACGGTAATCGAGAACGCAGTCTTGCGGGAACCGTCCATGGTCTGCACGGTGATATTGGCCTTGCCTGCGAAGACTCCCCGGATTCTAGGTCCGTCCACTATCTTCGCCACCAGGGGCTGGTCGCTGACCAGGGAATATTCCTTGATGTCCGCGTTCTGGGGGATCCAATCCAGCGAGGCCGCGGTATCCTTGCCCACCATCACGGAAATGTTCTTGGCGGATATGGAGGATACCCGCACCCCGCCCGCGACCACCTGGGCGATGAAGGACTGGTTCAGGTATTCGGCTCCAGGCACCGACACCGCGATTTGGGCGCTGCCCTTGCCTACGGGCAGCAGCATGCCGTCGCGGATCTTGACCATGGTCGTGTCCGAACTCGCCAGGACGTAACCGCGGAGGGACGCCTCGGCGGGACTCCATGCCAACCGCGGAGCCTGAGCGGAATCCCCCAGCCACAAGAGCATGTTGCTGGCCACCATTTGCGACGTAGCGATCTTGCTGATGACCTTGGAGTTCTCCAGGCAGACCTTGGGGGACTGGTTGCAGGTGGGCGAGTACTTGTCGATGCTGTCCGCCACCCCGTTCCCGTCCCCGTCCCGGGTCCAATCATCGCCTGCGTATCCGGGACTTCCGGGCATGTAAGGGCTGTCGAACTCCTTCCGGCACGAATTCAGGATCGCGAGGCCGGCGGCCGCCGCGAGCAAGGCGACTCCCAGGTTTCGTAAGGTCCGCATCCCAATAATCAACCGCCCCACCTTGCCGCCGTATCGGCGTACTCGTTTCCCGGCCTCCTCCCTGACGGAGGCCGCACCCCATGCCGTCAGAAGGAAAACATCAGGAATCCCCCGGCGCCGGCCAGGCCCAATCCGCCCATCACTCCGTACACGACGGAACTGCGCTCTTTGTCCTGCACCTTGGTCTGCCGGCTTTCCGCGGTCTCGCGGGATCGTGCCGCCTGGAAACGCTCATACTCCCTGTCCGCGTCCTGGCTTGCGGCGTAGGATAGGTATCCGAACGCGGCTCCCAAGGCCAGGGAAAGACCCGCTCCCGCCCAGGTCCATTGCCTGCCGGAGCTGATGGCGCCGGATCCGCCGTCGTATTCCGGGAGCTTGAACAGGCTCGAGAAGAACTTGTCCTCGAACTCGAGCAGCTTCCTGAAATCCATGGTTTCCTGCGAAGGCCATTCCCGCACCTTTTTCCTGGCGGCGATATCGTAAAGGGCCAGCTGCAATTGCAGGCCGCCGGATTTGGTCGCGAGCAATCGGGAATAGACGAGGTGGGTGATATCCATCTTTCCGCCCAGGAGGTAGATGCCCGTGTCGGTGGGATTGAAGGCGCCTTTGTTGATATCCAGCGCCGTCAGGAGCTCTTCCATCTCCTTCTTGCCCATGATGTCGTAATTGCGGGAGGCATAGAGGTGGGTCGCCACGCGCTCCGCCATGATCCGCGAGGGCGTCGATCCCGCCGCGCTCAGATCGAGCACGGTCAGCAATCCGCGCTTATCGCGCCGTCCGGTGCGCACCTGGTCCGGTCCCAGATCCCCGGCGATCTGGGCCAGGGTGGCTTCCATGGCCGATGAAGGAGTTCCGAGCTGGCGTTTGCGGATCTCCCCCACCCGCGACCAGACCGTCTGGGAGGTGGGCACGTGCACGAGGTTGAGCGTGAAGGCATAGAGATCGTCCATGCTCGTCACCGAACCGAACATCACGAATTCGGCCGACAGGATATTTCCCGCGTCGAAGGCGCATTGGAACTCATGGCATGGATTGCGGGTGTCGAGCTTGTAATCCTTGAATTTCGAGACGAGCGTATCGCGGGGGATGATCTTCCAATTCGGATTGGCGGAAAAACTCTTCCTCAGGAACTCGCCCCATTCGACATCGATTTTCTGGGTGTGCAGATCGATGGGATCCATGATCGCCATGACGCGCTGTTCCTTGTCCTTGGACAGTTTCGCCTGATCGGAAAAGGCGGCGCTTGGCATGCCGGAAAGCCCGATCAGGAGAACGCCGAGTCCGAGCCCCGGCAAGGAAAGGAAGCGCATATTGGAGATTTTAACGGGAAGCGGCAACATTAACAACGTGGTAAAAGCCTCAAAGCATGCGCAAGCCCGACCGGACCAGGGTTTTTTGCGGTAAGCGGCGCAATCAAACGAAAAAGCCCCGCCTTTTGGGGGCGGGGCCGTAAATTCAACGAATGGTATTCGGTCG
>JAQBPO010000059.1 GCA_028287465.1 Fibrobacterota bacterium | reverse complement strand
GACGCCTGGGGCCGATACCTTTCCCGCCTCTGGAGGAAGCACGGCACGGAGCCCCGGGCCATCCTGGAGCTGGGCGCGGGAACCTGCCCCTTCGCGCGGCGCGACGTCTACCCTCCCGAGGCCAAGGTCATCTACTCGGACCTGTCCCCATTCATGCTGTCCCAAGGCCCCGTCCTTTCGCCGGATTGCCGCGTGGCCGCGAACGCCCTGGCCCTGCCCTTCAAAGGGCCGTTCGACGTCTGCCTGATGGTCTATGACGCCATCAACTACCTGATGCGGGAAGAGGACGTGGAGCGCTGCCTGGACGAGACCTTGCGCGTGCTCGCGCCGGGCGGACTCTTCATCTTCGACGTGACGACCGAGGCCAATTCGCGCAAGCACTTCCACCAGGCCGTCGACTACGGCGAGTTGGAGGGATGCACGTATTTCCGGGAAAGCCATTTCGATCGGGACGCGCGCATCCAGGGCAACGATTTCATCTTCTTCGTGGAACGCGGCGGGGACAATTGGCGCAAGGTAAAGGAGAGCCACCAACAGCGCATCTACAAGCTGGACCGCGTCAAAGCCATGGCCAAGAAGGCGGGTTACAAGGTGGAGGGGGTATTCGAAGGGTTCACCTTCCGTCCCGGACGCGAGGCCTCGGAGCGCGTGCACTTCGTGCTGCGTAAGCCCCCCACCGCGAAATGATCTCCTTCATCCACGTCTCCAAGAAGTACGAGAAGGACTGGAAGGCCCTCCAGGACGTGCACTTCCGGCTGGACCGCGGGGAGTTCGTCTTCCTGACCGGCCCCAGCGGCGCGGGCAAGACCACGGTTCTCAAGATGATCTACATGGACGAGCGGCCGGACATCGGCGAGGTGCTCATCTCCTTCAACAAGGATCTGGCCTACCGCTCCGCCGAGACTTCCATGTCCAAGATCCAGATGCTGCGCCGCCGCCTGGGGATCGTATTCCAGGACTTCAAGCTGCTGCCCGACCGGAACATCTTCGAGAACGTGGCCTTCGCCCTGCGCGTGGCCGGATACTCGAGCAAGCGCCTGAAGCATCGCGTCTACGAAGTCCTGACCCTGACCGGAATCTCCCATAAGGCCAAGAACATGCCCCATCAGCTTTCCGGCGGGGAGCAACAGCGGGTCTCCATCGCGCGGGCCATGGCCAATGAGCCCTATATCATCCTGGCGGACGAACCGACGGGAAACCTGGATCCTCAAACTTCAGCGGAAATCGTCAAAATCTTCCAAAACATCAATGCGTCCGGAACCGCCGTCCTGATGGCCACCCACGATTTCGGCCTGATCAACAGCCTACCCTACCGCCGCCTCATGCTCAATCGCGGCACCCTGGTGAACCGCGACTTCATCTGACGGGGATCTTCCGTCCCCCCTGGGACGTATCGTCCCCGTTCCTCCCGGTTTCCCGGACCCGATCCGGTAAATAATCCTTCTCAATCACCCCCATCCTCCCCCTAAAATAAGCCTAAGCAAAAGGGCAGGTCCATGGATAATCCGTTCTCGGCCGATCAAAACAATCCGTTCCAGACTCCGTACCAGCCGCAGGCGCCCCAGGCCTCTCCGGGCATCAAACCGTTCACGGCGGTGGATCTCGCCCCTCCCGCCGGCCAGCCCGGCCAACGTTTGAACGCCCCGGGCAATCCCACCACCAGCGCGTTCACGGGCGGCGATTTCGGCAGCGCCTTTTTGGGCCGAGGCGACGCGCCCATGGCCCAGTCGGTCCAGCAGATGCCCGCCGCGCCTGCCGCGCCTCCCGCTCCCCTCGTGCCCCAGGGGGGACCCATGGGGAACTCGTACACCCAAATGCCCGCCGCGCCCAAGCCGGATTTCACTCCGGTCGCCATGTCCATGCCCGCGGCCGCGCGCCAGTCCCAGATCATTTCGATGTCGGATTTCAACGAAGCCATCGATATGCGCAAGCCCGCGTTCTTCCTCACCACTACGCAAACGGTGGACGGGTATCCCATCGGGGAATTCCTGGGCATCGTTTCGGTGGAGATCGTGATTCCCAAGGATCTGCTGTTCCGCAACCCAGCGCCCCATGGGGAGCTTCATCGCTTGAAATCGGCGGAGGAGTACCTGCAGAAGGTGAAGGCGCAGGCTTTCGTGGAGTTGGGCGAAAAGGCGAAGCAGATGCATGCGGACGGGGTGGTGGGGGTGACCTTGGCCTTTTCCCAATTCGACGCGGTGGTGTTTCTGTGCGCCGCTGTTGGGACGGCGGTACGTCTGGCGGACTGACGCGCGCGGCCGGGGGCTAAGAGCGGCTCGGCTGGTCCGTCCTTCGGTGTACTGCGGGTCGTTCACCGGGACATTTTCCTTCCTTTGCGGCCGCTGCCCGGGGCCGCGCATATCCCGGTCTTTCCTTCTGGTTCCTCAGTAAGAGCGCGGCCCCGTGCCTCGTCCCGGTGTTTGCCGCCTCGCCGATGCGCCCCCGGCCGCGCGCGTCAGCCCGCCGATGGCCATAGTCGTCCCCTCACCGAGCACGGTCGTTCGCGGGCGGTGGGGGTCGGGCCTCAGGTGGGTCGGTACCGGGGTCGGGGCCTCTGCGGGCGTGGCGGCTTCCTTGGTCGGTGGGTGGGTTACGAGGGTTGTTGGCTGGGTGGCGGTCGGGAGTCGCTTGGGTTTTGTTCTATCGGCCGCGGGGGAAATGCGCGCGGCCGGTTGGGCTGGGAGGTGGGCGGGAGTCGCTTGGGGCTGGGGCGATGCACCGCGAAGAGGGAATTGCGCGCGGTGCGGGGGCTTTGAGGGCGGGCGGGTGGCGCGAAAGGTCTGGGTCGATGGACCGCGAAAGGAATTGCGCGCGGTGCGTGGTTCGCTTAAGTCGCGATGTTGGTTGGGTTTGGCAGGGATGGGGTCGGGCGAAATTTATAGTTTTCATCCATGGATTCATTGATTCTTCCTCCGGTGCGCTTGGCGCAAGGCGTGGTGCAGCCGCCGGGTTCCAAAAGCATCAGCAATCGCGTATTGCCCATGGCCGCGCTGGCTTCGGGGACGACCAGGTTGCGGAACCTTCCGGATGGCGAGGATGTCGAGTTGATGCGGGACGCGCTCAAGCATCTGGGCTTGCCGATGAAGGTCAAGGATGGGACGCTCGAGGTCCACGGCCTGGGCGGTCCCTTCGTGGCCGAGAAGCCCATTTCCTTGTCCCTGGGGAACTCGGGGACGTCCATGCGCATCCTGACGGCCTTGCTTGCGGGTTCGATCGGGGAGTTCACCGTGGACGGGGTGCCGCGCATGCGCGAGCGGCCCATCAAGGATCTGATCGATGCCTTGAATCCCATCGCGGGCAATACCCGGATGGCCTATGGCGCCATCGCCGGGTTCCCGCCCGTGCGGATTTTCGCGGAGGGCCTCGCGGGGGGCAAGACGACCATCAAAGGCAACGTGTCCAGCCAATTCCTGACGGGCCTGCTCTTGTCCCTGCCCTTGTGCCGCCAAGCGGTCGAGGTGGAGGTGGATGGGGCCTTGGTTTCCGCGCCCTACGTGGGATTGACCCTGCGCATCATGGAAGCCTTCGGCGTCAAAGTTGAGAACGACCGGTTCCGAAGGTTCAGGTTGGAGGACCCGAACGGGTATTTCGCGCCGGGGGATTACGTGGTCGAGCCGGACGCGTCTTCGGCGTCCTATTTCCTGGCGGCGGGCGCCATCGCCGGCGGCACCGTGGAGGTGCGCGGGATCGGGCGCGACAGCCTGCAGGGCGAAGCCCGGTTCGCGGAAGTGCTGGCGTCCATGGGAGCCAAGGTCGAGTATGGATCGGATCGGATTTCCGTAGGCCGGGGCGGATTGCGCGGCGTGGACGTGGACATGGACCTGATGTCGGATACGGGCATGACCCTTGCCGTAACGGCCTTGTTCGCGAAGGGACCCACCACCATCCGCAATATCGGCAACTGGCGCGTGAAGGAGACGGATCGGATCGCGGCCATGGCCGCGGAGCTCCGCAAGGTGGGCGCGGTGGTGGACGAGGGTCCGGATTGGATCCGGGTCGAACCTCCCGCGCGATTGACCACCGCCGCCATAGACACCTATAACGATCATCGTATGGCCATGTGCTTTTCCCTGGTTTCCCTGGGGGGCGTGCCCATCACCATCAACGATCCGGGCTGCGTGCGCAAGACCTATCCCGGATACTTCGAAGCGTTCAAGGCCGTTACCGTGCCTTCCGAGGGGGTCGCCGCGTGAAGTCCGCCATGTGGATCTGCATCCTGTTGTTCGCTGCGATCGTCCGCTGCGATTCGCCCAAGCCCGATGCCAAGCAGGCCGCGGGCTCCAAGGCCCCGGCGGCCGCTCCCGTAGGGGGCCAGACCGCCGCGCCTGCGGCCCCCTTGCCTTCCGAGGCGGCGACCTTGGGTGCGCCCAATGCGCCCGCCCAGGCGGTGCTGACGCCGGAGGCGAGGAGGTATATCACGGCGCCTTCGCCCTTCCTCAAGAAGGATCTCGAAGAGGTGTACAAAAGGAGCCGCGTCCGGGGGCGGTTGGGGTTCAGCGTGTACTCCACGCGTTACGGACGCATCGAGGCTTCCTTGAACGATACGGATTGGTTCACCCCGGCCTCCTGCCTCAAGCTCGTCGTCACGGCCGCTGCCCTGGATACCTTCCCGCTCAACTTCTTCCCCGCCACCCTCATGGACGTGTTCGGCACGGTTTCCAACCGGACCCTGACGGGCAGGGTCCGCATTTCCGGGGAAGGGGATCCGAACGTTTCCGATCGATTCTTCCCGGACGCGCTCAGCCCGCTCGAGCCCTTCATGGACAGCCTGAAGGCTTTGGGGATCGACACCATCCGGGGCATGGTCGACGTCACCGATACCTTCTTCACCGGCCCGCACCGGCCGGAAGCGTGGAAGCAGCACCATTTCAACACCTGGTACGGGGCCGAGGTTTCCGCCTTGTCGTACAACGACAATACCTTCACCCTGAACGTGCTGCCCGGGGCCAAGCCGGGAGCGCCGGCGGTGGCCATGATTAAGCCCGACGTCGGATACGTCCGCATCATCAACAAGGCCAAGACCGTGGCCGGCGGGAAACGGCGCATCGTCCCGGCCCAGAATCCGGATTCGACCGTCATCACCCTGAGCGGCGTCATCGGGAACAAGGCCCCGGGCTTCCAGATGATCCTTCCGGTGCGCAATCCCACCGCTTACTTCCGGGCCTCGTTCCTGAAATCCATGGCTTCCCACGGCATCGTCATGAAGCCCGATACGGTTCTCAAGACCGCGCCCCATGTCAAATCCTTCCGCCTCACCACCGCGCCGCTCATCGACGTGGTGGAGGAGATCAACCAGCGCAGCCAGAACCTGCACGCGGAGCTGACCTTGCGTCAGCTGGGCAAGTTCGTGAAGGGGGATGGATCCTCCGGAGGCGGCATCCGCGCGGAGAAGGAGTTCCTCCACCGCCAAGGGCTCGATACCAACGATTTCAAGCTGTACGACGGCTGCGGGCTTTCGCAGAACAACCGCATCAAGCCCCGCTCGATGGCGGCCCTGCTGGCCAAGATGGCCAAGCATCGCTACGTCAAGGATTACATCGGCTCCCTGGCCTCGCCGGGCCTGGACGGGGCCACCGGCAAGCGCATGCGGCCCTACATGCAGACCAACCTGCTCCGGTACAAGACCGGCTCCATCAGCGGAGTCCAGGGATTGTGCGGCTACGCGTTCGGCATCGACGGGGATACCCTGGCGGCGGCCCTGTTCATCAACGAGTTCCGGGGCTCCCCGGAATCCGCCCAGCGCCTGATGGATTCCCTGCTGGTGCACGTGGCGCTCTTCTACAACAAGGAACGCCCAGCCCTCATCGAGGCCCATAAGCTCCTGGGCCGCCCGGACGCGCCCGCGGCCTATCTCGATCGGCTGAAGTATTTCAGCGGCGCCCTGGAGGAACGGCCCTATTTCCTGGGGCCCACGGGGGAAGGCCGATTCGGCCGCATCGAGGCGACGCCCCTGGTCGACCTGGATCGCTTCGATTGCGTGACCTATATCGAAAGCTCCATGGCCCTGGCCCTTTCCCGCAAGACCCGGGACGTGATGCCGCGCATCCTGGCCCTACGCTACCGTTCGGACACCTTGGACTATCCCACCCGAAACCATTACTTCGTCGAGGATTGGCTCAAGAACAACGCCTCCCTGGTCCGCGTGGTGCGCTTTCCCGGGGACAGCCTGATGAAGAAACCGATCGACAAGATCAAGTTCTTCTCGTCCAAGCAACTGCCCGCGCCGGCGGC
This sequence comes from Fibrobacterota bacterium, assembly GCA_028287465.1. GTDB lineage: Bacteria > Fibrobacterota > Fibrobacteria > UBA11236 > UBA11236 > Chersky-265. Next base: position 19,874 of record JAQBPO010000059.1, on the reverse strand, counting down.
CAATCCCGTGGCGGAGATCGCCTTCATGCCCTACGCCAAAGCGGTGGAGATGATGTCCAATTGGACCTTCGGCGAGAAGTTCCTCGGCGTCGCCTTCGTCACGGATATCGCCGGCCTGGACGTGACCCATACGGGCTTCCTGGTGGCGGACGGCAAGAACCCTCCCCTGCTCCGCAACGCCAGCCAGCTCCTCCACAAGGTGGCCGACATGCCCTTCAAGGAGTACCTGGAAGGCCGCAAGGGGAAATGCGCCGGGGTCCTGTTTTTCGAGTTCCTGCCCCCTCCGATTTGACCCCGGAAAACCCTCCGCCTCCTAAAAGCGGAAGGGTTTCCTATCTTTACCCGTCGTGGTCGACCTCAACGATAAATACCTCCCGGAAGCGCGCGGGATCTATTCCGACTTCCTGAAGAAGAACAAGATGTTCTTCACCAAGGAACGGACCCAGCTCCTCGATTTCATTTTCGAGCAGAAGGGCCATTTCAGCGCCGACGAACTCATGTTCGAGATGCAGAAGGCGGACGTCAAGGTCTCCCGCGCCACCCTGTACCGCTCCCTGAGCCAGATGGTCGAGGCCGGCATCCTGTCGGAATCGGATTTCGGCCACGGGCATACCCATTACGAGATCGCCATAGGCAGTAAGCCCCATGTGCATCTCATCTGCACGGACTCCGGGGACGTGCGCGAGGTCCACAGCCAGAAGCTGGAGGATGCCTTGAACGAGCTGGCCCGCAAGGAAGGCTTCAAGATCAAGCGCTACAAGATCCAGGTCTTCGGGGTATCCAAGAGTTCCCGCAAGGAAGCCTCCAAACTCTAAGGCCTCGGGCCGCCAAGGCTCCGGTCCCCCCGGCCCCTACCCCGCCTTGCCATCACGGCTCCGGGGAACCGGGCGCTATCCTTACCAGGAAACTTTCGACCTCCTCCCGATACCCCCCACCGGCATTTTTGAACAGGTCGACATGCCCTGCCCCGTCGAAAAACCGGATTGCCTTTTCCGATACGGGAAGGTTCCGGAACAAGGCCTCCGCCTCCCAGGGCTGGGCGCGTTCATCCATCGAACCCGAAAGCACCAAGGTCGGGCAGCGTACGGACTCCGCCCAATGGAGGGGACTCAATTCATCCGCGGGAACCCCGAGCCAGATCGGGATTTGCGCGACCAGCAGGGGCGACAGGAACCGGCCTGCCTTTCCGAACCACGTTTCCAGGCGATGCCGGGCCGCGGTGCGTATGTCCGAGAATACGGACTCCAGGATCAAGGCGTCGAAGGGCGTTCCATTAACCTCCGCGTTCAGGATCGCGGCCCCGCCCAGGGATGTTCCCAGCCCTCCAATCCAATCCTTTCCCGCCGTCTCCCTCAAATACAGGAAGGCGTTCCGGATATCCTTTCCTTCTTCGATCCCGAAGGTCTTCCGGTTCCCGCGGGTCTCGCCGTGTCCGTGCAAATCCGGGAGCAGGACCGTATAGCCCAGGTCATGGAAGTAGAGGGCCCGAGGGACCATGGAATTCCGATCGGAACCGTTCCCGTGCGCCAGGATGAATGCCTTGCGGCCCCGCCCATCCAGGAGCCAGGCCACCGTGGCCTTCCCGTCCACCTCCTTGATCTCGATCCTCCGGAAGCCCGGCTCGGCGGGCTTGGGAACCGAATGGTTCCAACCGGCGCAAAGCGCCAATCCCGATCCCAGGACCACGAGCACGGCAAGGAAGAGAGCGGCCGCGGAAATGCGGGCGATGAGGGGAATCCGGTTTAAGCCTCGATCCGGGATGGTGCTTCCTTTCGACATGTTCCAGACCCTTTTCTTCGCGCTTTTGCCGGAAACCTTTATGGGCCACCGGGCCGCCGGCCCGGGAACCGGTCCTGGGAAAGTACATGATCGCGTCACCTCCCCGCCAATCCCGAAATACCGTAACCGGCGGACCCCAAGTCCGCCTAACTTAGGCCGGGGGGGGCCCCTGTTTCATTCACACCTGTGAACCTAACGGAGATTTCAGATGAAGAGACCGAAAATGAACATCCTCGCCTGCCTCGCCTTCCTGGCGGCGTGGAGCGCCCCCCTCGCCCAGGTGACCTTCAAGGACGCCTTTCCCGGCCTGAAGTTCGACCGCGTCGTTTGCATCGCCGAGATGCCGGGAATGGCGGTCAAGACCTATGCCGTACTCGAGCAGCATCAGGGGATGATCAGCATCGTCCAGCAGAAGTCCGGGGTCTGGACCAAACAGACCATGTACAAGTTCACGGTGGCCACCAGCAACGAGACCGGCCTGCTGGGAATCGCCTTCCATCCCGATTACAAGAACACCCGCCGTTATTTCATCTACTACAATACCCCGGGGGCCCTGAAGGACGTCATCGAGGAGCGCGAAGCCGACGCCACCCTGATCAAGGATGCGGGCAAGGCGAAGGTGCTCATCAGCCTGGACGATCCCGCCGACAACCATAATGGCGGCTCCCTGGGGTTCGGCAAGGACGGCTACCTCTACGCAGCCATCGGCGACGGCGGAGGCCAGAACAACCAGTTCGGCAACGGGCAGAACCGCAAGGCCCTCTTCGCGAAGATGATGCGCCTGGACGTGGACAAGCCCGCGAACGGGAAGAACTACGGCATCCCGGCGGACAACCCCTTCGTGAACGATGCCGACCCGGACGTAAAGCGGGAAATCTGGGCCTGGGGTTTCCGCAATCCCTGGCGCTGGACCTTCGACCCCGTGAACGGGGATCTGTGGGTGGCGGACGTGGGCCAGAACGCGACCGAGGAAGTGGACATCGTGGCCAAAGGGGCGAATTACGGATGGCCCAACATGGAGGGGCCGGACCAGTACATCGGGACCAAGGATGCGTCCATGATCCCCCCGGTCTTTTCGTACAGCCATTCCAGCAATAGGACCTGCATCATCGGCGCCGCCGTCTACCGCGGCGATCCGGCCTCGAAATTCTACGGTAACCTGTTCGTTACGGACGAGAACGCTTGGGTGGTCTACGCCATCAAGAAGAACGCGACCGGCTTGGCGTCGTCGCAGACCGTCGGCAACCTGCCGGCCAAGCCTTCCACCATGAACCATGATTTCGAGAGCCGCATCCTGGTCGGCATCGAGGCGAATGCCCAGCCGATCTACCAGTTGGACGGCCCCGACCTGAATCCTTCCCCCGTGTCCCTGTTCTCGCGGGAACTCAAGGAGCGTTTCGCGCGCACCCGGTTCGCCGCCAGGGGATCGGTCCTTCCCGCCGGATTCTTCGCGGGCGCGTCCTCGGCCACCCTGGTCGATATGAACGGCACCGTGGCGGCCACCCTGACCAGCCGGAATCCGGTCCTTGGCGATGGGATCCAGCCTGGATTGTACGTGGCCCGGATTCCCGGGTCCGCGGCCAAGCCGGAACTCCTGGTCATCCGCTAGGCGCCCGGTTTTCCCGCCTTGTTCATCAAGGCGGGCGGCCCGACCCTCCCGTCGGGCCCTCCCCGGATCCGCCTTCCTCGACATCTGCGAATGCGACGACGCTATCGCATTCCTCCCTGATTCCCGTTCAGCAGCCGTTAAAAGCCCATTGGATGCCGTATTCCGCCTATCCGGGTCGGTTTCCGATCTTCATTGCTTGTCTCGAGGGTCCTCGGCGTTTTTATTCTAACCGTAGAGCAATACGCTCCGTTGCGAATGCGGCCCGCGCGGCCGGCCAAGGTATTTTCGATGAAATGCATCCAGCGACCCAATCCTTCCGGATTCCGTGTTCTCATGGCATGCCTGCTTTCGGCCTCATTCGCCGCCTTTTCCGCCGAATCCACCTTGGCCGCATCGAAGCCTTCCGGACCCGCAGCCCTGCCCGAAGCCCAGGCCGGCCCGGCCCATGGCGGAGCGCGGCCCGGCCTCGCGGTTCTGGACCCCGTGGACGTGGGCCAGGACCGGGCGCTTTCCCTTTATGGCGATCTCCTGAGGACCGGGCTCAAGGAAAAAGGAAGATTCACGGTCGTTCCGCGCGGGGAAATGGATCGGAAAATGGCCGAGTTCAATTGGCCGGCATCCGCCCCCTGCCATGAGTTCCAATGCGGCTTCGATGCCGGGAACCTGCTGCTCACGGAGTACGTCTTCTTCGGGTCCATTACCGCCGTGGACGGCCTCTTCGCCTATACCTTCAATATCCTCCATGTCCCCACCAGCCAGGTCGTGTTTTCGGAAGCGGGCGATGTCCCGGGCAATGCCGGCAGTCCCGGCGACGGCCCGTTGAAGGCCAGGCTTTCCGCCTTCCTTTCCGGATTGGATCCCGCCCGCTTCGATATCTCCCGGAAAACCAGCCGGGGACTGATGGCCGTGGTCGATGGGATGAGCGGTGAATCCCCGGAGTCAAAGGTCCTGTCCGAGCGGGTCGCCACCCATGTGCTCGCCTCCCGGCATTACGATCTGATGAGCCGCAAGGAATTGCAGGAGCTCGTCGCCGCCATGGACCTCCGGCCCGATTCCGCCGGAGGGTCGGATTCGGAAATGATAACCTTGGGCACGCGTCTCAACGTGGCCTACCTGATCCGCTCGCGGCTGCGCGAGGATGCGCGGGGAAGCGCTTTGGACCTGGCCTTGTACGATATCGCCGGGAAGCGCAGGGTCCGCGACTGGCCATCCGGCCCCAAGCGGGATTTCAAGGACATCCTCCATCTGGAGAACCGGTTTTTCGCGACCCTCTCCGGGCCTGCGGGCGATCTCGCCATGGGCGGTGAAGGCGGTAGCGGCGGAAAAAGCGGAACGGGCGGTCATGGGCTGCATTCCCGCTGGAAGCAGGGCGTACTGAGCGCTCTCGGGGTTTCCGCGGCGGCGGGTTTGACGGCCCTGGCCTTCGGATCCCATCAGGATGCCGACCGGGCCCATGGCCGCGCGGAATCGGCATACAGCCTTGAGAGCGCGGAAGATTGGCAGGCGATCACCCAGGAGAAAGACCGGCGCACCGTCCTGTTCGGCGCCCTGGCCGCGGTAAGCCTGGGAGCGAGCGTGGTGATATGGACATTTTGAAGAAGGGCCCATCCATGCCTTGGAGACTCATCCTTGTATTCGCGGCCTTGGCCCTGGCATCCTGCCTGCAACGCAATTACGACAATCCCTTCCTGACCGGAGCCGAATCCGAAACGGACGCGGCCTGGAAGCTCGACCGGGACGGGAACGGGATCGCGGACAGCGTCGAGGTGTACGCCCGGGACTGCCAGGAAACCCCCTCCGAGTGCCTGAAGCGCGCCCGGGAGAAGTCGGCCATCCTGGCCGCCAACGGGCCCAAGGGAAAGCCGGATAAACCAGATAGCGTGCCCGTCCCTCCCAGGGACACGGTGGTCGTCCCCCCGAAGGATACCGTGGTCGTACCGCCCAAGGACACCGTAGGGGGACCCATTCCACCCAGGGACACCGTGGTCGTTCCCATCCCGCCGAGGGATACCGTGCGCGATACCATCATCGTCAAGCCCCCCGAAATCGCCGTGACCGGCATCGAAGCCCAGGCGATCTATATCCCCATGAGCGTGGCCAAGGCCAAGCCGTCGGTGACCATCCTTCCCCGCGATGCCAAGAACCAGGGATATACCCTGCAAAGCATGGATGAGGGTATCGTCAAGGTTGCCGGCACGGACCTGGTACCCGTGAAGCCGGGAACCGCCTGGATCCGGGCGCGAAGCGACCAAGGCGGGTTCGCCGTCGACTTCGAAGCGACGGTCCTCCTGCAGGATACCAACCGCTATGAAACCGGGATCACGGCCTCCCCCATGGAACTCGTCGCGGGCGCCGAGGCCAAGGCTCCCGACCTCGTCTGGCAACCCGCGGATGTGACCAACCACGCCTATACCATGACCAGCAGCGATCCCGCGCGCGTCCTCGTGGTGATGGAAGGCGGGATCCCCAAATGCAAACCCATCGCAGCGGGAACGGCCGATATGACGGTCAAAACCGTGTCCAAAGGTCTCACCGCCGTGTTCCGGGTGACCGTGAAGGCGGCGCCCATCCTCAACATCCCGGTGCTCGCCATTTCGGCGCCCGATATCGTGATGGATTTGGGCGCTCCGGACCAGGATCCGAAGGTCGCCTATACCCCCGCCCTCGCCACCAATAGGGGATATAGCCTCACGAGCGACAACTCCGGAATCGTCGCCTTCGCCGGTTCCCGGATCCACGCGGTCTCGGGCGGATCGGCCCATATCACCATCAAGTCCCTGGACGGACCCTCGAGCGTTTTCCTGGTCACGGTCCGGGTACGCGTCCAATCCATCCTGGGACCCCAGGATCTCAAAATGGCGGAGGGCGACAAGCTCGCCATCGAGCCTGCCTTCGTGCCGGCGAACCCGGACAACAAGGCCTTCACCATGAGCTCCGACTCCACCTCGGTGGTAAGCGTGTCCGGGAATGTCCTGGAAGCGAAGAAGAACGGGACCGCCGTCATCACCCTCACCTCCGCGGACGGCGGGAAGACCGCCACCTTCAGGGTCACGGTCTCCAAGAAGGGCAAAGGCGGGTAGGGCCGATCCGCCGGCCCGGCCAACCGGGTCTCAACCCGGATGACGCATTTGCCACTTCTTGATGAAGGGGCAGGTCACGATGGCCTCCAGATGGTTGGACTTGGCATAGTCCAGGACATGCTTGGCCAGGGCGGACCCGATGCCCTTCCCTTCCAATTCCGGCGGTACCTCGGTATGGCGGAATTCGATGGCGCCTTCCTGCTCGGCATAGGCCGTGAAGGCCACCTTGCCTTCCACTTCCAGTTCGAATCGGTGCAGGGCCTCGTTCTTGCGTATCTCGTAGGCCATGGCGGTCTCCGGGGTTGGGTGCGGCTCTCGAAATAAAAGAACAAAAAAGGACTCCCTTTCGGGAGCCTTCAATAAAAAAGGACTCCCTTTCGGGAGTCCTTTGCCGGCATTGGCTGCCGAATGCATGCTGGCGCTCCGGCTGCCCGGGGCGGGGATTACTTGGAGTAGTATTCCACCACGTGCTGTTCGGTGAGCTTGATGGGAATCTGCTCGCGCAGGGGCTTGGCAATCAGCTTGCCTTCCATCTTCACCTTGTTGATCTCGTAATATTCCGGGACCGTGATGCCGCCGGAGTGGGTCAGGGCTTCGATGATCTGGGGATGGGTCTTGGACTTCTCCACCACGGTGATCACGTCGCCGACGGAGAGCTGGTGGCTCGGGGTCAGGATGCGCTTGCCGTTGATCATGAAATGGCCATGGGCCACGTACTGGCGCGCGGCGTAGATGGTGCGGGAGAATCCCATGCGGTAGATCGCGGCGTCCGCGCGGGTCTCCAGCTGGGAGAGCAGCACCGTACCGGTCGACTCATGGGAGTGGGCGGCCTTGGCGTAATAGCCGCGCATCTGCTTCTCGGAAACGTCATAGACGGCCTTGAGCCTCTGCTTCTCGAGCAACTGCAACTTGTAGGTGGAGGGGCTCTTCTTGCGCGCGAGGCCATGCTGGCCGGGCGTGAAGGAGCGGCGTTCCATGATCCGGGCGGCCTTGGGCGTAATGGCCAGGTTCAAGGCACGCGAAATCTTTACTTTGGGTCCTGCCGGCATTCCTAGGTTCCTTCTTAGGTCGAATACGAATCAGTCGAAAATTTAAGGCTCATGAAGTTAGCTATAACCCCCATTCTTTTCAATAGATAGGAGCCGCCCCCCCGGGGCGGTAGTGCCATGGACCCGGGAAATCCTATATTAGTTTAGGAAAATCGGCCAAAAACCCCAATCGGGGCCTTCCCAGGGAATACCTATGAATGACGAAATCTCGGTCCAGGAACTCAGTGAAATCCTTGAAAAGGACCCCTCCGCGGTCCTCATCGATGTCCGCGAGGAAGAGGAATACAACGAGGCGAATCTTTCCGGCAAACTCATCCCCATGAGCGAAATCGAGGACCGGTTCGCGGAAATCCCCAAGGAAGGACCCGTATACATCCATTGCCGGTCGGGCAAGCGGTCCCGCACCGCCATCGAGTTCCTGAAATCCAAAGGGTATGCGAATTGCCTGAACGTGACCGGCGGGATCCTCGCCTGGCTGAATGAGGTCAATCCCGAGGGTCGGGCCGCTTAGGATGCGGTTCACCGCATAGAACTCGGCGCGTTGCATAGAATGCAGACGTTTCGATAGCATGCGGCAGCCCGGTCAAAATGCGGAGGGCGGACCGAGGCGGCTTTGCCTGGGTCCGCTCAGGCGACCGGCGAGGATCGCAGTTTCGCGAACGCCGAATCGTTGAAGGCGTCGTCGAAGACGGCCATATTGGGATAGGCGAAACCCATCACCGCATCCCACATGGGTTTATGCTCCATGCAGAGGTATTGGAAAACGGAACCCTTCCAGGGTTCCAGGGCCTGGAGGGCGTTCCGGTAGAGCTTTTCCCGCACGTGGAAGGCGTAGGTGATCTTCCCGTCCTGGGTTATTTCGGTTTCCATCTGCAGCAGCTTGGAATGGCGGAACTTCAGGCGGAAGTCCTGGGCGAAACCCTTGAGCAAGGTGATGCATCCCAGGGAGACCCAAAGCACCTCTTCCGGCCGGAAGGTCGCGATCACCCTGGCTATCAGGGCCTGGTATTCCGCTTCCCACCCGTCGAAATAGAACATGGGATGGAAATGGAAGCCGACCTTCACCCCTTTGTCGGCTACGGCCCGGGCCGCGTCCAGGCGGCGATCCAGGGAAGCGGTCTTATGCTCCTCATTCGAGATGATGATTTGCGGGTTGAGGGACCAGGTGCAGCAGACATTGGCCGGAATATCGTTCTCGAGGATCCAGCCGATATTGGCGGACTTGGTCTTGAGTTCGAGGATCGCATTGGGATTGGCTAGGGCGAAGTCGCAAAGGTCCCGGAGGATATCGTTCTTGTTGCCCCACAGAAGCGAATCGGAGTATTCCCCGGTGCCGATGCGGTAGCGCTTTTCCGGGACCAGCTGGACCTCGGCCAGCTTGGCCTTGAGGTTGGTGGGCACGGCGATGACGGCCTCGTCATAATGGTTCTGCAGCACGCAATAGGAGCAGGCCATGGCGCAGTTGTCGACGATGTTCAGCACCTTGAGGTTGCAGCAGACGGCCTTCTCGGAGGCTGCCGGGCACAGGCGGAAGATGCGGCCCTTGAGTTCCTTCTCCACGAATTTATGGGACGGGAGGGTTTCCTTGGGGCTTTCCGCGGGATAGGTCTTGGCCTTGGAGGCCAGGGCATCGTAGGCGGCTTGGAGCGCCTGGAATAGGCGTTCGCCCTTCTGCCGCGGCTGGCCCTGGGAAAGCAGGGAGGCGGCGATGCCGGATTCGGCACCCAGGCGCAACGCAGGCTCGCCCCAAGCGGCGCAATCCAGGCTCCAGCGCGCGAACAGACGCAACTGTTGGAAGCTGAAGGCGAAATCCTTTTCCAGGCGGAAGAGCAGGGCCAGGTCCTGGGGCGGGAGCAAGGCGCGCGTTTCCGCATCGACGGCGGCGAAGGCCTTGGAAGGCTGGAGGGAGCCGTCGGTAGGGGCTTCCGGGGTCATTGAAGGATCGGCGATCATGGCGCTAAAAGGTACTAAAGCGGGAAGAGGGGGATTTGGGACGCTTGGGCCTACTTCCAGGCTTTGGTGAAGGCGGTCTCGTCGAACCCGACCGTGCTCTTGTCCCCGTCCGTCACCAGGGGGCGCTTGAGCAGGCGGCCATTGCCCGCCAGCATGGCCAGGACCTGGGTTTCCGTCATGCCGCCCACCTTGTCCTTGATGTTCAATTCCTTGTACTGCACGCCGCTGGTATTGAAGAACTTCTTCAGCTCGGATCCGCTTTGCACGACCATCTTCTTGAGGGATGCCTGGGCGGGCGGATCGGTGGTGATATCGATGAACTCGTATTCCCTGCCGAGCTTGGCCAGGGCTTTTTCCGCCTTGCGGCAGGTATCGCATTTCTTGTATCCGTAGAATTTCAGCATGGGGCTCTCCTGTACGGATGGGAATAATAGCCCGTGACCGCCCGCAAACCAAGGCGGGACCCGGTTGCTATCTTGTTGAACCATGGAAAAACGCATCGGTCCCATCCAGAAAATGCATACCCAGGCGGCCGACGTGGTCCAATACGCCCTGCCCGTGGGGGACGCCCGCGTCGCGCTCAATCCCCTGCTCGGAAAGCCCGTCCGGTTCAGGTACACGGGCCGGATCTTCTGCGTTCATTGCGGCAAGCAGACAAAGACCAGCTTTTCCCAGGGGTATTGCTTCCGCTGCATGCAGACCCTGGCCCAGACCGACATGTGCATCCTGAAACCGGAACTGTGCCACCATCATCTCGGCACCTGCCGGGAGCCGGAGTGGGGCACGGCCCATTGCATGATCGATCATACCGTCTACCTGGCGAATTCTTCCGGCCTCAAGGTCGGCATCACCCGCTCCCACCAGATGCGGACCCGCTGGATGGATCAGGGAGCCATCCAGGCCTTGCCCATCGTCAAGGTCAAGAACCGCCTGGATTCGGGCCGGGTGGAAATCGAGCTCAGCAAGGTGATGGCGGACAAGACCAACTGGCGCCTGATGCTCCAGGGCAAGACCGAGATCCTGGATCTGAAGGCGAAGCGGGACGAATTGTTCTCCACCTGGCTGGCGGAGCTGCCCGGCGAAAGGCTGGATGAAGAGGAATACCGTTTCGCATATCCGGTAAACACCTACCCCACCAAGCTCACCTCCCTGAATCTGGACAAGCAGCCCGAGGTTGCCGGCGAGTTGCAGGGTATCAAAGGGCAGTACCTGATCCTCAGCACCGGCGTCATCAATATGCGGAAGTACGGCGGGTACGAGTTGGAGTGGGAGTCCGAATCCTCCGAACCGGCCGGAAGTCCGGCGGGAGTGGAGTCCGCGGCCTCGGATCAGACCGGATCTTCGCCGCCCGAAGCGCCTGGATCCAAGGTCGCCTCGGCAACCCCGGGTGATCCGGGCTCCCAGACCAGCCTTTTCTGATCCCGTTCCGCCCGCGAGGCTTTCCATCCGGATCGGGGGAAAAATCCGGTTGCTCCCGGCTTGCATCCGCGGTACCTTGGATGTAACCCCCTTTGGGGCCTTGCCGAAGCGAACTCAAACACATCCCAGGAGATCCCATGCGAACCGCCGCGCTCAGGTTTTGCCTTTCCGGATTGATCCTTTCCGCCTTGCCCGTCCTGACCCATGCCGCGCTCGAGTACAGCGTCAAGGCGGAAGCGGCCGAAGTTTTCAGAACCGAGGCCTTGGAACCCCCGCCATTGGGAACCCTGGCCCAGGGCGAAAGCCTGAAGCTTCTCCGGCAGGGGAATGAAGCGTCCCTGATCCGGACTCCCGGCGGACTCAAGGGTTGGGTCCGGAACGAGGACCTGACGGCGGTAAAAGCGGCGAAGGGACTGAAGTTCGGGTTGGACAATGTGGACATTTACGGATGCGGATGGAATCAGACCATCGATGTGTGGATCGCCCCGAACGCCCAGGCCGAACTCCTTTCCCTGAACCGCAGTTTCGCCGGGGAAATCGTGGAGGCGAGGGATCGGGAGCAGGTGGAGATGGGTAACGACGAGAATTGACCGATCGGACCCGCCTCAGGCCGGGTGCCGCGGACTTCCTCCGGGGTGAAAAATCCTACTTTTCCCCCGGCCATGCCTCGTCCCTCCAAATCCAAACCCGCCCCCAAGACCTCAGGCAAGCCTTCCCGCAAGAAGGCCGGTAGAGGAGGGTTCCGGCCCCTGCGCTGGATCCGCTATCTTGTTCTGGGCTTCTTCCTGTCCACGACCGCCGCCGTGCTTTTCTTCCGCTTCGTCCCGCCGCCCATCACTCCCCTCATGGCCATCCGCGGCATCGGGAACGCCCTGCATGGGAATTCGCCTATCCTGGATAAGGATTGGGAACCGATGGAAAACATTTCGCCCCGCCTGGCGGAAGCGGTGGTGGCCTCGGAGGATCAACGCTTTTTCGATCATCACGGCTTCGATCTGGACGCGATCGTTTCCGCATTCACCGTCAATGGGCGGGGGAAAAGGAAATTGGGCGCCAGCACCATCACCCAGCAGACCGCCAAGAACCTGTTCCTGTGGCCGGAGCGCAGCTGGACCCGCAAGGGCCTGGAAGCGTATTTCACCTTCCTGCTGGAATTGCTCTGGAGCAAGCAGCGCATCCTGGAGGTCTACCTCAACATCATCGAGACCGGGGACGGGACCTACGGGGCCCAGGCCGCGGCGCAGCGTTACTTCCATGTTACGGCGTCCGCCTTGACCGCGCCCCAGGCGGCCCTGCTGGCGGCAATCCTGCCCAATCCCCGCAAATGGTCCCCGGTCAATCCGACCGGATACCTGCAACGCCGGCAGACCTGGATCCTGCGGCAGATGGATCACCTGGGCCCCCTGCCGGACGGATTGTCCCGCGGCGGCCCTCCCATGCCCGCGCGCGCCATGCCCCGCACCCGGCAATCCTCCCTGGATTCCGATAACGGCGCCTTTTCCGACACCTTCCCGGAACTCCCGCCGCCGGAATCCCCTGCGCCCGGCGCCCCCGAAGCCGGACCCCAGGCGCCCGAAACCGACCTTCCCGCGCCGCCGGCGCGACCGTCCGAGACCCCGCCTTATCCGGAAACCCCGGAAACCGGCGTGCTGAAGGCCGATCCGGCGAATCGGACCGATTCGGCGCGATAAGGAGTCGCATGAAGCCGATATTACGGGATAGCAGCGGCTTCCCGTACCCTTCATGGAGGGCCTAAACCCCCCGCCCCGATACGGCCACTAACGGAGAGTGGCATTCCCGTTTCCGGGCCGGCCGTCAAAGGATCCAACATGATTTCGCGGAAAAGGGTTCGAGGATGGCTGGCGGCCTGCGCCCTTGGCGCAGCGGGGATCCAGGCAGGGCCCATGGCGCTTTCGCCGGACATCCGCCTCAATCAGATCGGATTCCATCCCCAGGCCGGCAAGAAGGCCGTGATCGTCGCTCCTACGGCCTCCACCTTCTTCATCGCCTCGCCGGATTTGGCGGATACGGTTTTCATCGGCGTCCTGGGCGAGGCGAAACCCTGGGCCCCTTCCGGCGAACAAGCGCGCCTCGCGGACTTCTCCGCGTGCTCGCGCCCTGGACAATACGTCCTGGGCGTACCGGGATTGGGCGTCTCCCATCCTTTCCGCATCGACGCGCACGCGGATCTGGAATTGACGCGGGGCTCCATCCGCGCCTTCTATTACCAGCGCGCCTCGGCCGTGCTCGCTCCCGCCAATGCGGGCAAGTGGGCGCGCAATGCGGGCCATCCCGACAACCGCGTATACGTGCACCCATCCGCCGCCAGCGCCGCGCGGCCCGCGGAGAGCCTGGTGGCCGCTGGCAAAGGCTGGTACGATGCCGGCGACTACAACAAATACGTGGTGAACGGGGGGATCTCCACCTATACCCTCCTCGCCCTCTACCGCCACTACCCCGCCTTCTTCGACACCCTGAAGCTGAACATCCCCGAAAGCGGCAACGCCGTTCCCGATCTCCTGGACGAGGCCTTGTGGAACCTGCGGTGGATGCTGGCCATGCAGGATCCCAACGACGGCGGGGCCTACCATAAGCTCACCTCGCCGGACTTCTCAGGCTTCGTGATGCCGGAAGCGGATGCGGGGAAGCGGTACGTGGTGCAGAAGTCCGTGACCGCCACCCTGGATCTGGCCGCCACGGCCGCCTATGCGTCGCGCCTTTTCCGGAAGTTCGACGGCCCGATGCCCGGATTCGCCGATAGCGCCCTGGCCGTCGCCCGGAAGGCCTGGGACTGGGCCCGCGCGCATCCGACGGCATACTATCGCCAGGCGGAATTGAACAAGGCCTACGCGCCCGCCATCAATACGGGCGAATACGGGGACGGCAACGCCGCGGACGAATTCTTCTGGGCCGGGATGGAACTCTATCTCGCCACCCGGGAGGAATCCTTCTTCGTGGCCGCGGCGCCCGCTGGCAACCTGCCCGTTTCCTTCGGCGTGCCCGGGTGGCCGAGCGTATCGACCTTGGGCCTCTACAGCCTGGCGGATGAGATGGGCGGCGGTTATGGAAGGATCGATCCGGCGGCCGTGAAGCAAAGGCTTTCGCAGCTTGCCTCCGGAATCCGCGACCGCGCGGCGGTCTCGGCCTACGGGGTGGTGCTGGCCCCCAGCGACTTCAATTGGGGCAGCAATTCCAACGACGCCAACCAGGGCATGCTCCTGCTCCAGGCCTTCCGCGCCACCGGTGACTCCTCCTTCCTTAAGGCCTCGGTCGACGCCCTGGATTACCTGCTCGGCCGCAACGCCACGGGTTACTCCTTCGTTACGGGCTTCGGGGCCAAGGCGCCGTTGTTCCCGCATCACCGGCCTTCCACGGCGGACGGTGTTCGCGAGCCCGTGCCCGGCCTTCTGGTGGGCGGCCCCAATTCCGGGCAACAGGACAAATGCGTCTACCCATCCGCCCTGCCCGCCCTCTCCTATTCGGACACCGAATGCAGCTATGCCTCGAACGAGGTGGCCATCAATTGGAACGCGCCCCTGGCCTATCTGGCGGGCGCCTTGGAAGCCATCCAGGGGACCGGCGCTTCGGCGATCGCGTTACGGCCCCGCTCAACCGCGGGAAAGGCGGAAGCGATCTTGTATCGGGACGGCGGCGCCTTGCGGGCGGAATTGCCGCCCGGATGGAACGGAACGGTGGAAGCCTTCGATACGCGCGGGATCCGTCTGGACCGCGGAAACGGATCCCATGGGGATACGGCCGGCCTGCTGTTGTATCGATTGCGGGCGGAAGACGGCCGGGGAGGCCGGGTGATCAGGACGGGGACCTTTTCGAGCGTGACGGGGTTCCCGGGGTTGCGGGTAGGACTCGACGCCCAGCCTTAGGCCGCAAAATTCCTTACTCTTGCGAAAACCCGAAGCCGCCAATGCATTGATTGGACGGTTTATGAAATTAATGGAATAATTCCGGGTGATGCGGAATGGGCCAGGGTCTATCTTGTTTTCATGACCTTGAGGACGGCGAAAAAGAAGAACGGAAAGCTCGTAAGCGCGGCGCTGCTTGCCCTGGCGGCCATCCCCTTGCTCCCCTCCCTTCTCAACGCGCAATGCGATGCGCTTCCCCCGGCCACCGATTTCAAGGCCGAGAAGGTCGCGGACGCGCCGGGCTGGCCCTACGATATCGTGGTGGACAAGGATCTGAAGGTCTACTGGGTGGAACGCCTGGGCGCCTTCAAGGTCTGGGACCCGGCCACCAAGGTCGTCACCACCATCAAGCAGTTCAGCGTCCTCTCCGCGGACTATGCCGGTTTCACGGACGTGGAGAACGGACTGGAAGGCCTGGCCTTCGATCTGAACTTCTCCTCCACGCATTGGATCTACGTCTGGTATACCGTATACGCGGCGAAGGGCACCTTCGCCAAGGCCAGCCTGGGTCCCACGGTGCGGCTGTCCCGCTTCACCCTCAAGAACAACAATACCGAAGTGGACATGGCTTCGGAAAAGCCCCTCTTCGAGCACAAGATCTTCGCCCAGTGCTGCCATTTCGGCGGGGACCTCAAGATGTCCAAGGACGGACTTCTCTACCTGAGCACCGGCGACAATATCAATTACAACTATACCGGGACCGGCGTGGCCCGGGCCTTCGATGAAAGCATCATCCACGGCGATCCCCGCAATACCTCGTCCAATACCAACGATACCCGCGGCAAGATCCTGCGTATCAAGCCCATTCCTTTCCCGGACACCCAGACCCCGGCCATCGGGCCCGGCAGCACCTATGAAATCCCCGCGGGCAACCTGAAGGAAACCTGGAACACGGCCGAGAAGGACAAGGTCCGCCCGGAGATCTATTCCATGGGCCATCGCAACCCCTTCTCCATCTCCGTGCATCCCGACAAGCCCTGGGTGGCCATCGGCGAGGCCAACGGGGACAATCCCGAAGAAGGCGACGATGAAATCAACCTGGTGACCAAGCCGGGCAATTTCGGCTGGCCCTTCCTGATCGGGAACAACCAGCTTTACATCCCGGGCTTCTGGACCAACCGCACCGACGCCGCCAAGAACCCGGCCTCGTACACCAATGAGTCCAAGTTCAATACGGGCGCCAAGACCCTGCCTCCCGCCGTGGGCTCCCTCTATTCGGTCAAGCATGGCGGCATCGCCCTTCCCATCCAATGCCATGGCGTGACCTGGGGTTTCGTGGATTACGACCCCATGCTGAACTCCAAGGTCAAATGGCCTCCTTATCTCAAAGGCAAGCTGCTGGTCTCGGGATACGGGACCACGCCGGTGCGCGTGGCGACCCTCGACGCGGACGGCAAGGTGACCAAGACCGAGAACCTGTTCAACAGCGCGGATTTCACCACGGACATCCTGCGGGCCACCCAGGGACCGGACGGCGCCTTCTACGTGGCGCGCGGGGACGGCATCTCCTTCAACGCGTCCAGCGTCTGCAAGATCTACAAGGTGAGCTATACCGGTTCCTGCGCCCCCGTCAGCGCCCGTCCCTCCGGGGAACAAATCGCGAAGCGGGCGGCCCTGCGGCCGAAGATCGCCAACCTGGGTACCACGGAAGTGACCCTGCCCGCCGGCATGGCGCGCGTGGCGGCCTATGACATCCGGGGCGCCAAGGTATGGGAAGCCGAGCGCGGCGCGCAAGAAGGCGATGTCGTCAGGAACCTGCCCGGCTCTTTGTCCAAGGGCATGCTGGAGCTGCGCTACACGGCGGAATGAATCACGGGCTAAAGAGGAGATCCCCCTCTCTTCTGGGCAGTTAACGCTGCCCGGGCCCACCCTTTCGGTACCTGTCATCCCCCTGACAGGCCGGAGAAGGCCCTTCGGGAAACCGGAGGGCCTTTATTTTTGCGGGCCTTTTGTTTTTCCGCACCTTTTGTTTTTTCGCACCTTTTGTTTTTCCGGACCTACTTGTACTTGACTCCGCAGCCATAGGACTGGGTCGACGCCGTTTCCACGGTCTTGCCCGCCATGCCCGCGTCCAACGCGGCCTGCACGTAGTTCTTGGCGGTAGCGATATCCTCCTGGTCGGTCGAAGCCTTGTCGTCGATCGCGCCGGCATAGACCACCTTGCCTTCGGGATTGATCACGAACATGGTGGGCGTGGTCTTGGCCTTGTATTCCATGCCCACCTTGCCGTCCGGATCCAGGAGGTAGGCGTCCGGTTGGGCCTTGCCTTCCGCCATGCGCTTGGCGAGTTCCGCGCCCTCGAAATGGCCCTGCTTGCCCGGCGCGGAGGAGTTGATGGAGAGCCAGACGGCGCCCTTGTCCCGTGAGGCCTTCTGCAGCTTCTGCATATTGCCCGAACCGTAATGCTTCTTCACGAAGGGGCAATCGTAATTCACCCATTCCAGGACCACCCATTTGCCGCGGTATTGGGACAGGGAATGGTTTTTCCCGGCCGCGTCCGGCAAGGTGAAATCCGGGGCGGAAGCGCCGGGCCGCGGGGCGATGACCCCGGCGGCCGCGGAGGTCGCCGGGGCCTGGGACGCGGCGAAGGCCGGTGGGGAAAGGAAAGGCGCTGAAATCATGGCCGCGGCGACGGCGGCATGGAACGGATTGAATCGCATGGGAACCTCCTTCCCCATTCCCGGGCGCATTCGCATCCCGGCGGGGTCCGTGTAAGGTACAAAGGTGCCGAAATCCCCATCCTGGGGGCGAATCCGAATCCGCACTTTTGGGGGGCCAGAATTTGTCCCTGCCCGAACGCGGAGGGAGGTTATACTTGGATCCGGCCCCCATTCCGGGCGGCCATCTGGAACGGCATGTCGGCGCAACTGTATTTCAGCAATTCCCCCGCGGTCCTGCTCGACAAGCTGTCCGACAATCTGGAATGGTCCGACCCCTTCCGCTCCCCCCATATCGCCACCCCCACCCCGGCCATGAAACGCTGGGTGCAGATGCGCCTGGCCGAAAAACGCGGCATCGTGGCCAATGTGGATTTCCTCCAATTGGAACGCACCCTATGGCAGCGCCTGGAGGTCCTGGATCTGGAGCACGTGGTGGCCTTCCGCAAGCCGGCGCGATTGCTCGACGAGCAGGGATTGCAATTGTTGATCCTCGGGATGCTGCGGAGCCTCCCTCCCAAGGTGGCCAAGGACTATCTGGAGAACGCGGGCCCCCTGAACCCGGTCGGGCCCGGGAGCGCAGCGGGCCGGGACGCCTTGTACGCCCGCCGCCTCTGCCAGCTATCGCGCAAGCTGGCGGGGTTCTTCCGGGAATACGAGTACAGCCGGGTGAAGGAACATGGCTATGCCGGCCTGGCCCACCAGTGGAAGCATGGCCAGGATTGTTTCCGGGACTATCTCGGAAGGGGCGCATCCAAGGCCTTGCGCCGCCAGGTGGAAACCCTGGAAGCCTGGCAAAAGGAAATCTACCACGAACTGTTCCGGACGGGCGGCCTGCGGGACGCCCTGGGCGAGAACATGGGCCAGTACCAATACACCCTGCCCCAGTACGCGGAGATGGTGCTCGCGCAGAAGCGGGAACCGCCGCCGGCGGGAAGGATCCCTCCCGGCTACCATCTCTTCGGCCTATCCCAGATCTCCCCCTTCCATCGATCCTTGATCCAACGCCTTTCGGATCGCGAAGGCCTGCAGGGACGGCAGGCGACCTTCTTCATCTATTCGCTCAATCCCTGCGCGGAATATTGGGAAGACGCCCTGACCCCGGGCGAACGCAAGCGCCAGCAGGAGAACCTGTTCCGGCAAAAGAAATACGTTTCCTGGCGGCAGTTGGATGAAACGGAAAAGGGGAATCTCTGCCTGGCCCAGGAGAAAATCCAGGCGGAAGAACTCCACCTGGAGGAAAACGAGAACCCGCTCCTGTCCCAATGGGGCAAGCCCGGACGCGAGAATATCCAACTCTGGTGCCAGGTCACCCACTACGACTTCTTCGAATACTTCCGTGAATCCGGGTCGCGGACCCTGCTCGCCACCATCCAGGATTCCATCCTGCACCGCCGCGGCCGGCTTCCGGACGAGGAGCGCGCTCCCCAGGACGATTCCCTCCAGATCCTGGCCTGCCCGGAAATTCACCGCGAGGTGGAGACCGTGCACCAGGGGATCCTGGAAGCCCTTTTGCGGGATCCCGCCCTGCGCCCGGACGATATCGCGGTCCTGGTCCCGGACATGGAAAAATACCGCCATGTGCTCGCCGCCGTTTTCGGCCGCACGGAAGAAGGGGATCCGGGCCACGTGCCCTTCAATCTCTCGGACGCCTCCGCCTCCTCGGAAAGCGACTATGCGCGCGCCGTCGCGCAATTGTTCGAATTGGGGCGCGGGAGGTTCAGCCGCCGGGAATTGTTCACCCTGGCGGCCAATCCCTGCTTCCGCAGCGGGCTGGGGCTGGACGAAACCATCCTGCGGGCCTGGAGCGGATGGACCGCCAAGCTCAACATCTTCCACGGGTTCGACGAGGAGGACAAGCGCCAGCGGGGCTACGCGCCGGAAGCCTTGCATACCTGGACCCATGGCCTGGATCGGCTGGTCCTGGGCACGGTGATGGAATCCCCGCCGGACGGGGATATGCGCCATTTCTCCCAGGTCGTCCCTTTCGCCGACGGAAACAGCCCGGACCGGGAATCCCTGCAGGCCTTCCTGATGGTGGTGGAAGGGCTCTACCGCGATCTGGCCCCCTTGCGCCAGGACCGCAAGCGCCCTTGGGCCGAGTGGCTGGATCTGATCGGGGGGATCTTCGACCGCTACCTTTCGACGCCGGAGGATCAGCCGCTGGAAGGATACGTGGAGACGGAACTCAGGCGCTACCTCGCCTCCCTGCGTTCCATGGACGCCCTCGAAGGCCTGGCGGGCATGGAGCCGCGCCATCCGGAAGAGGGAGCCAAGCCCTTCCCGGCGGATCCGACCGCCGATCCCGTCCCGATGGGCGACGGAGTCACCTCCGCGATACCCCTGGATCTGATCCTGGCCCGGCTCGAAGGCCTCAAGGCCGGCCGCGAGCCTCATCTCTCCGGAGG
>JAQBPO010000078.1 GCA_028287465.1 Fibrobacterota bacterium | reverse complement strand
AGGTCATGAAGACGTTGGAGATGGCGAGGAGGAGTACGGTCAGCATGGATGATCCGGAAAATTATAAAAGGATCCCGGACTGCGGAGGGCGGATCCAGTTTACGGGGAGGACGCCGGACCGACGGAGGACCGGAGCGGGACCGGACCGGCCGGAGCCGGACCGGAGGACCCGGGGAACGGGAAAAGCCCGAAAGCCGGCCCTTGCGGGCCGTCCTCGGGCTGGCTCGATCAGATCCCGAGGGACATGCCGACCTCGGCCATCAGGCCTTGGTTGGCATTGCCGCCGATCAGGTAGGGGCCGTTCAGGAGGACGGCTTCCTTGAGGCTTCCCTCCAGGGCGAAGTTGTCCTTGACCCAGCGCAGGCCGACCGCGACGTCGGCGTCGGCGGTGAGGAGCCGGGTGGCCTCCTCCGGGGCGCCGATGCCGAAGGGTTCATTCGAATAGCTGAAATAGGAGGCCGTGACCGATCCGCCCGAGAAGCCTTCGAAACCTTTGCCGAACTGCTTCTGGAAGGCCAGGTTGGGGGAAGTGGAGATCCCGATGATGGAATGCTCCGTGGGAGCCGCCGTGGTCTTCTCGGCGCGCCAGATCAGGAGGTTGTTGGTCCCGAGGAAGACGGAATAATCAGGCGTGGCCCGAAGGATATACCCATGCGCGAACATCACCGCGAGCTCGTTGATGGAGTTCTCGTTCGCCGGAGTGGAGGGATCCACCTCGTTCTTGGAGTAGTTGTAGCCCACTTCCACGTTGAGGGCGTGGGTGCCTTCCGTGGTCGCGTCCTTTTTCCATCCGCCCATGGCGTTGATGAGGTAGTTGTTGGTTTCCGTGGTGGGCAACGGGGACGGGGGCTCCACCTTGATGTAGTTGTTCACCGGGGGAAGCAAGGCATCGAACCCGGTGTACAACGCCACCTGTCCGTACACGTCGCTGTTGCCCAGGTTGAAATCGCCGAACGCGCCGAAGCCATCGCCTTCGATGACCGTCTTGGTCTTGGTTCCGGCGTTGTCGGTCGTCGATTTGTCGAAGGAGAGGATCAGGCCTCCGCCCCAGGCCGTGCCGCTGGCGATTCCCGCCCGCACTTCCGCGGGATTCGCGCCGCCCTGGGCGCTTCCGGCCCGGCTCACGGCGGAACCGAACCAGTTCCAACCCCGGCCTTCGAAAGAGAAGGCGCCGCTCTGCATATCCGCGCCGCCGAAGCCGGCGAAATACTGCTTGGTCCCGATCAAGGTGGGACGGCGGGTGAAATCATCCACGGTATTGTCCGCCGCGGCGTTCCCCTTGGTCACGGTCTCATACAAACCCGTACGCGGTGCGGATACCGTGCTCGAGGGGCTGGACGAAGACGGCGGATAGGTTCCGGTCGACAGATTGTCCTGGGCCATAGCCCATCCGGCGAGGCCGGAAGCCGTGAGGCACGCTATTGCAATCGAATTGGGTTTAATCATTTTGACCTGTTGGATTAGGGTGGGAGAATGCGTTTGGGAAATTTTGAGATTCCCAAAATGCCCCCAAAAGTTAACAAAAACGGCCTGGATACCCGCCGAAACCGGGTAAGGGAATGTTCAAGTGCCCGTAACCGGCGGATTTCCCCGGTAACCTGCGCATAGTTGTTAACAATTGTGGATAGACTGTGAACAAGTAATAGGGATCAGAACGGGTTCACTTCCGTGATGATGATGCTTTCGAACCGGTTCAATTCCTTTTCATGGTACTGCAGGAAGATGGTTTCCGTCCTTACGCCCGTGAGGATGTTGACGATGAACCGGCTATAACGGTAGACCATGGACATGCCCCGGCCGCTTTCGTCCCAGATGCCCGGGGGCATCTTCTCGGCGCCGATCTTGGACTGGCGCCGCAGCTTCTGCAGGACGCGCAGCATGCTCAGGGAACCCGTCGAATCCATCACGCTTACCCCCACCTTCTCATGATCCGTCACCAGGCTTATCTTGATGGCGCGCCGTTCGGCGATGTCCACCTCCGGCCTGGGCCGCAAGAGCTTGCTGTCGCGGTCTTCGGGGCTTATCCCCTCGATGGCGTAGGAGAAGGTGTTGATGAGCAATTCATGCATGAAGATGCGGAAGCTGGAAAGCTCTTCCGGATTCACGTGCGGCTTGCAGGCCTCGATGCATTCCTCGATCACCTTTTCGATGGTGACGCGGCCGCAGAAGGTGCGGTACAAGGGCCCCACGGCGAAGCCGTTCGGGAAGTACGGCGCGAACCCGAAGATGTTCCCGGTGAGGAGGCGGATGGTGAGCGCGTGGATGATGGCCGCGTCGAAGCGCGTCTTCTTGATCACGTTGCCGATGCGGAAGTCCGTGGCGATCTGGAAGTAGTCGACATCGTCGTCGGCGAGCAAAACGATCTGCATTCCGGAATTCGATTCCCCGATCGCGCGGATGAGCCGCGAGTCGCCTTCCGTGCCCGCGTCCGTGATCTGCACGAACACCATGCCCCGGCCCTTTTCCGGCACGGCGGTTCGCCAATCCCGGGGCGGCTGGGCACGGAACATCGGCGCTATGCGGTACTCTTCCCCCCAGGAAATACCCTGGTAACAAGCCTCCAAACGGCTTGCCAGGGCGAGATCTTCGCCCAGGAAAATGATGGGAATGGGAAGGTGGGCTTCCATGTTCATAACTAAGCCTGACACCGGTGATTATATCATCCGCGAAGCCCCGAGTCGCGCTTTCCCGCTATCGGATTTTTAGGTTTTTACCCCGTCCCAGCAGCATCGCGGATACCCAATTAATGACGATCTTCGATAGCACAGGTAACAAGCCAAAAAAAGAAAGGCATTGAAAATCCGCTAAACAGGGTGGATAATATTTTTCAGAAATGACTACCCGTCCCCGCATGGACGGGACAGTGCAGTTTCAGGAGTTCAAAATGTTAACTACAGGGGAAGTGGCGAAATTGTTCCATGTCTCTGCCCAGACGGTCATCAACTGGCTCGACCAGGGCCGGATGCCGTACGAGCGGATCGGACGTGGTCCCAGACGCCTCACTGAAGAGGCCGTCATGCGCTACGTCGAAGAGATCGGCATCTCTCCGGAGGCTCTGGACGAGGAAATCTATGCCCGCGCCACCAAGGCCGCGGCAGCCTACCGCAACGCCACCGGCCCCGCCGTGGTGGTGACGGATGCGGAGCTGAAGGTCATCGCCTGGAACGAGGCGTCCCGTACCCTGTATGGGCATACCCAGGTGGAGATGCTCGGCAAGCCCCTGAGCAAGATCGTCGCGAAGATCAATGGTTCGGATACTCCGCTCGACAACCTGGTGCGCGCGCCCTGGCAGGACAAGTCCCTCCAGATCGAGGCCCAACAGGAAACCCGTTACGGCAAGCAGCTCACCGGGATCATGACCATCTCCCGTTTCTACATGGACGGCGTATTGGCCGGGTTCGTGGTCGCCTGCAAGGAAAAAGGCAAGAAGTAGTCCCGGGGAAACCCAGGAAACGATTGGTGGAATAGGGCCCTTACGGGGCCCTATTCCTTTTTTGCCTTTTTGCTTTTTCCAGGGGTTGCGCCGGAACCAAGGTCCGGATCGCCATGGGCTTTCGGAGGCTCTACGCCCTCCGGCTACTCGGACTTGCCTTTGGACGGCGGCGGTACGAAGCGGAAAACCTTCTCTTCGGGCTTGGCCATCCCCAGTTCCTTGCGCGCTACCCTCTCGATGTAGGCGCTGTCCTTCTCCAGGCGCTGCTTTTCGATTTCCAGCGCCTGCTTGCGCATCGCCAGGCTATCCAACTCTTCGCCGAGCCGGGCATTCGTCTTCCGCAATTTGAACAGATTGATCGCACCGCTGGGTCCGCTCAGGATATGGTAAACGCCCATGCCCAGCATTCCCAGGATGGCATAGCGAAGCCACCTGACTCTTTTTTTGGGAACGGTTTTGGGTGCTGAAGTCTTGCCCATGGCTTGCGCTGCTTCCGAAGGGGAAAGGTAGCTCTTTCTCAACACCATCATAACATTTTCACGGGTCGGCTCCCACCGTCCCGTAAGCGGGCGCGGGCCGGGGATGCCTTGGACCTTTCCGGGACCGGACCGGCAGGGCCCCGAAGGCATGGGCGCCCGGAGCAGGGAAGCGCGCGCGGTTCCCTGCTCCGTTTCCGTAACCGACAGGGCTAGAACGCTCATTGGGCTCAGGCCAGCCGGAAAAGCGCGCCCGGCATGCGCTTCACCCGTCCTTTCAATTCCAAATCCAGCAAACCCGCCAGCAACCGGTGCGCGGCGGTATTGCGGAACCGCGGCTTCCTACGCGCCTTTTCGGCGATGGCGTCCAGGGTGAGCGCTTCCCGCCCGATCAGGCTGAGCAGGGAACGGGCCTCGTCATCCAGGCCCGCGGCGGCGGCTTCCAGGGCGGTCGAAGGATCCGGGGTCGAGGCGTCGGAATCCTTTCCAGGCACGGCGCGCCAAGTCTTAACGGCCCTCATGCCCGAAGGTTGAAGGTCCAGCGCGTCCGATGCGTTTTCCGTTCCGCCATCACCGAACGCCAGCTCGAGCGGCTCTCCCGAGACTCCCCCTGTTCCCGAACCTTGCTCCCCTGCGCCGGCGCCTATCATGGCGAAGCGCCGGGAGGGAACGGCCTGGCTGGTCCCTTGCAGGAGCGCCACGATATCCGCCGCGCGCTCCACCAGATGGGCTCCCTCCTGGATCAGCTTGTGGGTGCCTTGGCTGCCCGGCTGATGGACGGCGCCCGGCACCGCGAACACCTCGCGGCCCTGATCCATGGCGTAATCCGCGGTGATGAGCGCTCCGCTGTCGTTGCCCGCCTCGACCACCAAGGTACCCAGGGAGAGGGCGCTGATGAGGCGGTTGCGCCTGGGAAAATGCGTGGCATGGGGCGCCACGCCCATGGGGAACTCCGAGATCACGGAACCGTGTTTGGCGATGCGCCTCGCCAACGGGACGTTTTCGGGAGGATAGATCCAATCCAGGCCCGAGCCCAGCACCGCGATGGTCCGCGACCCGGTTTCCAGGGCCGCCTCGTGGGAAACGGTATCGATCCCCCGCGCCAGACCGGAGACGATGGTGAAACCCGCGGCTCCCATTCCCGCGGTAAGATCGCGCGCCATCCTCGATCCGTAACCGGAAGGGTACCGGGTGCCCACCACGGCCAGGCTCTTGCGATCCTCCGGCCGCCATTCCCCCGCCATGAACAGGAAGGGAGGCGGCTGGGGCAGGGACCGCAACGGGGATGGATAGGCGGGAGATCGAACCGAGACGATCCGGACCTTCAAGCGCGCGCAGGTTTCCTCCTGGAACCGGACCGCCCTGAGATTGGGTCCCGCCTGGATGGCTTCGATACCCTCGGATTTCAATTGAGGGCAGACCGCGGTCAGTTCCGCCGCTGCCGCCCCGAATACGCCTTCGGCCGAACCGAATGCATCCAATAACCGGTGGAAGGTGGCCGGCCCCACCCCCGGCGCCATCGCCAGGGCCAACATCTTCTGCAATTCCTGCGGAGGCAAATCCCCTCCATCCCAGCATGTTTCCATGAAGCCAAATATACTGCACATTTGTTCATTATAGCAAGAGCCCTTTTTGGCTTTCCGCCCGACGGGGATTTCCCGCGGATTTTTGCACTTTTGCCTTTGAGGTACCCGAATGAAGCCCAATCCGACCCCTGCCCAGACCTATACCCTTCCCGACCTTCTGGAAATCATGGAAAAGCTCCGCGCCCCGGACGGCTGTCCTTGGGATCGAAAACAGACCCACCAATCCTTGCTGAATTACCTGATCGAGGAATCCTACGAGTTTATCGACGCGGTCGAGAACAATGACCGCCTCAATATGAAGGAAGAGCTGGGGGATGTCCTGCTCCAAGTCGTTTTCCACGCGCAATTGGCCAAGGAGTCCGGGGACTTCGATTTCGGGCAGGTCGTGCATGGCATCAGCGACAAGCTGGTGAGGCGGCATCCCCATGTCTTCGGGGAATTGAAGCTGGACGGGGCCGAGGCCGTGGAAATCAAATGGGATGAATTGAAAAAGGCGGAAAAAGCGGAAAAGGTCGAATCCGGGGAAGCCGCGTCAGAAGAATCCGGAGGCCTGGGCACCAT
>JAQBPO010000052.1 GCA_028287465.1 Fibrobacterota bacterium | reverse complement strand
CGCTACTCCGGCGGAGGGCAGAAATCCGTCCACATGATCGCGACCGAGATGTCCCGCCAGGGATTGCGCGTGGCCGCGGTCTACAGCAAGGTTCCCTGGGAGCGGATCGCGCCGCATGCGAAAACGGAATACCATGAGGCCTGGGCGGGATTCTTCGCGATCCGTCCCGGGATCAGTTCGCCGCTCCGGTTCTTGAACGGGATCTTCTTCTTCTTCAAGGTCCGCTCCCTCTCCTCCCCTCGGACCATAGTCCATGGGAACGGGGATGAGGCCAGCCTGCTCTGGCTCATCCGCAACAAGCGCAAGTTCATTTATACCAACCGGTATCCCGAGTTCCCGGACTTCCTCCAGGGCAGGGACTGGACCCGATTCCGCACCTGGATGGCCATCCTTTTCAGGGAACCCCGCTTCGTGGCCATGGCCCTGGGTATGCGCAATGCCCATAAGGTTACCGTGACCAGTTCCTATTCCAGGCGCGAGGTCGGCAAGGCTTTCGGCCTGGATGCCCTGGACATGGACGTAGTCCCCAACGGCGTGGACCCGGTATTCCTGGATCTCCCCATCGAAACCGGACCGCGGCGCGGCGTACTTTATTTCGGCAGGCTCACGCGCGCGAAGGGGCCGGACCTGGCTCTGGAGGCCTATGCGCGCCTGCCCTGGGATTTGAAAGCGGAGCATCCGTTGAAGGTGGTGGGAGCGGGACCCCTGCGCTGCGAGCTCGTGGCCAGGGTCAAAGCCCTGGGCCTGACCCGGGTCGAATTCCTGGGGTGGAGGATGGGCGCGGACCTCGCGCGGGAAATCCTGTCCAGCGCGGCGGTATGCCTTCCCAGCCGGGAGGAATCCTTCGGCAATTCCGTGGTGGAGACCCTGGCCTTGGGCCAATCCCTGATAAGCACCCGGGCCGGTTCCATTCCCGAGGTCGCGGGACCCTGGGGCCTGCTCGCGGCCTCAGAAGACGTCGCCGCCCTGGCCGCGGGCATCGAGCGGGAATTGCGGTCCGGCATGGATCCGGAGCTGCGGGAAAGGCAAAGGGAATTCGTGCGCGGACGGTACAGCTGGGGCCGGACGGCGCAGAAGTACCGCGGGATCTATTCCCCCTTCCGTCTGAGCGTGAACCGGAATCCCCACGGGTTCTCCCTGCGGCCGGTATAGTATATTTCGGTCATGGCTTCTGACATGACCGGACCCCTCCTCGAAGTCCAAGGCCTGCGGGTCGAGTTCGGCCGCGGCAAGGACCGCGTCCAGGCGGTGCGCGACGTCGGCTTCCGCATCGGCCGGAAACAGACCCTGGGCCTGGTGGGGGAGAGCGGCAGCGGCAAGACCACGGTGGGTCGCGCCATCATCCGCCTGCTGAAGCCCTCCGCCGGACTCATCCGTTTCGAAGGCAAGGACATCTCCTCCATCAGCGATTCCGGATTCCGGCCCTACCGCAAACGCATCCAGATGATCTTCCAGGATCCCTATTCCTCCCTGGATCCCCGCCTATCCATCCGCGGCAGCCTGCTGGAGGCTCTTGAGCTGGGGCATCCATCCAGCAAGGGCGAATGGGAGGATATCCTGGCCGAGAAGATGCGCCTGGTGGGCCTGGCCCCCGAATACCTGGGACGTTATCCCCATGAGTTCTCGGGCGGGCAGAGGCAACGGATCGGGATCGCCCGCGCCTTGTGCGTGGAACCGGAGTTCCTGATCTGCGACGAGCCCGTATCCTCCCTGGACGTTTCCATCCAGGCCCAGATTCTGAACCTGCTCATGGACCTCCAGGAGCGGCTGGGGCTGTCCTACCTGTTCATCTCCCATGACCTGCGCGTGGTCAAGCATATCGCCCGTGAAGTGGCGGTGATGCAGCGCGGGGAAATCGTGGAAATGAAGGAAACCGAGGAATTGTACCGGGCTCCCGAACATGCCTATACCCGCACCTTGCTGGATGCCATTCCCGGCCGGTGAAACCGTGTTTGAGGCCGTTTTTCGCCGGTAATCAGCCCTCACCTTACGGTTCAGGCCCACTTTTTGTAAATTAGCCGCTTTCCCAACGAGGGCATATTGACGAGTACCCAGAACGGGGCCATTCCATCCGGGCCCCTGATAGTCCAAGGCGACATGACCATCCTCCTGGAGGTCGCCCATCCCATTTACGCTGAAGCCCGGGACCGGATCGCCCCCTTCACCGAGCTCCTCAAAAGCCCGGAACACGTGCATACCTATGGCATTTCCCATTTGTCATTGTGGAACGCGGCGTCCTCCGGGCACGACGCCAAGGAAGTCCTGACCACGCTCAGGAAATATTCCCGCTTCGACCTTCCGCATAACCTCGTTACCGAGATCGAAACCTTCATGGAGCGCTACGGCCAGGTCCGTATCATGCGCGAGGACGGGCAACTCGTCCTCGAGACCATCGATCCGGAGCTCATGACGGAAATCCTGAACCATCGCCAGCTCGCGCCGTACATCGACAAGCCCCTCGATGATCGCCGCGCCACCCTGTTCCCGCACACGCGCGGCATGGTCAAGATGGCTCTCACCAATATCGGTTTCCCGGCGGAGGATCTCGCCGGTTACGTGTCCGGCGCTCCGCTCCAGGTATCCATCCGCGAGAAGACCCTGGAGGGCAAGCCCCTCAACCTCCGCCAGTACCAGAAGGACGCGGGCCAGGTGTTCCATGCGGGAGGCAGCGAAAAGGGCGGCTCGGGCGTGATCGTGCTGCCTTGCGGCGCGGGCAAGACCCTGGTCGGCCTTTCGACCATGGCCAAATGCTCATGCCATACCCTGATCCTGACCACGAACGTGACCGCGGCCCGCCAATGGATCCGGGAGATCCTGGACAAGACCACCCTACGCCCGGACCAGGTCGCCGAATATACCGGGGACAACAAGCAGATCGCCCCGGTCACCGTCGCCACCTACCAGATCATCACCTACCGCAAGCGCCAGAGCGAGGACTTCCCGCATTTCGAAATCTTCTCGAAGAACAATTGGGGCCTGATCATCTATGACGAGGTCCATCTCCTGCCCGCCCCGGTGTTCCGCATTTCCGCGGACATGCAGGCTACGCGGCGACTGGGCCTTACCGCCACCCTCATCCGCGAGGACGGCCGGCAGAAGGACGTATTCTCCCTGATCGGACCCAAGAAGTTCGAGGTCCCCTGGAAGGTTCTCGAACAGCAAGGCTGGATCGCCACCGCCACCTGCACGGAAATCCGGGTCAGCCTCCGTCCGGAGGACAAGATGGCCTACGCCATGGCGGACCTGCGCAAGAAGATGGCCCTGGCGGCATCCAACCCCGAAAAGTTCAAGGTCGTGAAGGAGCTGATCCAGACGCATAAGTCCGATCGCGTCCTCATCATCGGGCAGTACCTTGACCAGCTTGACGCCCTATCCGAGATCCTGAAGGTGCCGTTGATCACGGGGTCGACCCCGAACTCCGAGCGGGAAGTCCTGTACAAGGAATTCCGCGATGGGAAAATCGAGACCCTGATGGTCTCCAAGGTGGGCAATTTCGCGGTGGACATCCCCGACGCGAACGTGCTCATCCAGATCTCCGGGACCTTCGGGAGCCGCCAGGAAGAGGCCCAGCGCCTGGGCCGCGTGCTGCGTCCCAAGTCGAACGGGTCTTTGGCCCATTTCTATACCATCATCACCAAGGACACCAAGGAACAGGAGTTCGGCATGAACCGGCAGCTGTTCCTCGCTGAACAGGGCTATTCCTACGCCATCGTGGATTGGAACCGGCCCGTTCTGGAGGGAAATCCGAAATGAAGAATACCATCCGGGCGATTTCCATGATCGCCGCCGTTTGCATGGCGGCCTCTCCCGCGCGGGCGGCCATCAAGGCCGAATACGCCCAGCTCGACAACGGCCTCAAGGTCATCCTCTTCCCGGACCGCCAATCTCCGACCATCGCCTGCCGCCTCTTTTTCGTCACGGGCTCCGTGCACGAGAATTTCGAGAACAACGGCATCGCGCACCTTCTGGAGCACATGCTCTTCAAGGGCACCAAGAAGGTGGGGGTCAAGGACGCGGCCAAGGACGCCGAATACGTAAAGCAGATTGACGAGCTGATGGCGCGCATGCGCATGCTGGCCCCCGGCGATACCGCCGCCGCCTCGGCCCTCCGCAAGAAGTACGATTCCCTGATCGCCGAGGAGCGAAAGCTGCTCATCAAGTACGAGCTGTGGGAAGCCTACGAAAAGGCCGGCGGCACGGGCCTCAACGCCTTCACCTCCGATCTCATGACGGCCTATTTCGTCACCCTCCCGAAGAACAAGCTCGACCTGTACCTATGGCTGGAATCCGACCGCATGCAGAACGCCGTGCTGCGCGAGTTCTACTCGGAACGGGACGTGGTGATGGAAGAGCGGCGCATGCGCGTCGAGGACAGCCCGACCGGCCGCTATTGGGAAAGCCTGATGGGCGTTTTCTACGAGGCCCATCCCTTCCGCCTGCCGACCATCGGCTACCCGTCCAATATCCGCAACCTGACCCGGGAAATGGCGGACGAGCACTACCGCAAGTACTACAAGCCGAACAACGCCATCCTGGTATTGGCCGGGGACATCGATTCGCCCGCGGCCATGGAAAGCATCCGGAAGTATTTCGGCTCCATCAAGCGCGGTTCCGAATTCCCGCCCATTGTGGTCGAGGAGCCCCAGCAGCCGGGCGAAAAGCGCATGATCATCCGCAAGAACGCGGCCAAGCCCCGCTTGGACATCATGTTCCATACCCCGGGATTCGATCATCCGGACCTGTACGCCCTGGACATCGTGGAGGGGGTCCTGTCCGGGAAGAGCGGCCGCCTGTACAAGAAGCTGGTGAAGGATCTCAAGATCGCCTTGGGCGCGAGCGGCGGGAACGGCCTCGACAAGTACACCTCGAACTTCAGCGTGAGCGTGGACCTGGATGGGGATCCGAAACTGGACAAGGTCGAAAAGGCCGTCTGGGATGTGCTTTACGACATGGGCCGGAAGCCCATCACCGAGCGCGAGCTGACCCGGGCCAAGAACCAGGTGGCCGCCCGGACCTTGCGTCAGTTGCTGGATAAGGAGGAACTGGCCACGGAACTGGCGTTCTGGGAGATGCGCGGCGGTTGGGATTATATCAACAAATTCCCCGACCGCGTCCAACAGGTGACGGCCCAGCAGGTGCAGGATGTCTGCAAGAAATACTTCTACCGCAAGAATTCGACGACCGGAGTGATCCTGCCTGAAGAGGCCGAAGACGCCCCGAAGGCCAAGGCGGTCAAAGCGGCCCAGTCAACGAAGGCCGTCAAGCCCGCAGGAGCCGCCCAAGCCCAACAAGCCGCAGCCGCCGAAGGGGGTGCCCAATGATCCGTTTGCCATCCATTCCGTCGCGCGCATCCATGACCGTCCTGGCCGCCCTTGCCATGGGGCTGGTTTCCGCCCCTGCCCATGCCGCGTCCAAAAGCGCCAAGTCCAATTCCGGCAAGGAAGCCTCCAAGGGCATCCCGGATCGTTATACGGATATCGTCTATCCCGAATTCACCTATCAGCCCCCGTATCCCAAGGATTACCGCACCGTCCTGGATCGCGGCGTGGTCGCCTACCTCGTTCCCGATACCACCCTGGCCCTGATCCAGATGTCCGTTTTCTTCGGGCATCCCAACCTGCCCAAGAAGCCCGCCGACGTGGCCCCGCTCAATCTGTATTCCTCCATGCTCAAGGCGGGAGGCACGGTCCGCTTCACCCCCGAACAGCTGGAGGACAGCCTGGAGTTCGTGGCGGCAAGCCTGGGAGCGGGGGTGGGGGATTATCAGGCCGAGCTCGGCCTGGATGCCCTGACCAAGGATGCCTATGCCCTGTTCGATCTCCTCCCGGAAATCGCCCTGCAGCCGCGCCTGGATCCGGAGGTCTTCAAGGTGCAGAAGCGTTCCTACCTGGAGAACCTGCGCCATCGCTATGATACCCCGAACGGCGTGATGGGCGTGGCCTATGAGCATGTCCTGTACGGAAGCCATCCCGCCAATTGGCTGGCCACGGAAAAGGAAGTCGAACCTGTGATCCCCTCCAGGCTGAAAGGCTGGGTGGGCAGCGGGTATTCGGTGAAGAACATGGTCATCGGGGTCGCGGGCCGCTTCAATCGCGAGGAGATGATCGCCCACCTGAACAAGTTCATCGCCAAGTTCCCGGCCGACTACAAGGACAAGACGGATTCCCTTCCTCCCTTCCCCGGCCCCCAGGCCCCGGGCGTCTACCTTATCGACAAGCAGGTCACCCAGGCCACCATCCGCCTGGGCGCGCCAGGCGTCAAGCGCCCCCATCCGGATTATTATCCCTTGGTGGTGGCCAGCTACGTATTCGGGGACGGCGGTTTCACTTCGCGCCTGATGGAATCCGTCCGCTCCAACGAAGGTCTCGCCTATGGCGTCGACAGCGACGTAGGCAGCGACTATTACCGCCGCTCTACCGTAAGCGTATCCCTGCAGACCAAGGTGGAATCGGCCCCTTACGCCATCAAGATCGTGCAGGCGGAAATGCGGCGGATGGCCAAGGACGGGATTACGGACGTGGAACTGCAAAGGGCCAAGGACGGCCTCATCAAGAGCCTGCCGGCCATGTTCGATACGCCCTCCGCCACGGCCCGGGTCTTCGCCCAAGGCGAGATCTGGAAGCGCAGCCCCGAGCATTACAAGGAGTACATGGAGACCATCTCCAAGCTGACCAAGGCCGAGGTGGAGGCCGCCTTCCGCAAGTATTTCAACGCGGATTCCATGCGCATCGTGGTGGTCGGACCGAAGGAGCAATTGCTGAAGACGGATGAACGGAACCAGGCCGCGCTTTCCCAATTCGGCCGCGTGCAGGAGCTTACGATCCAGGATATCGAGGCCCGCAAGGAGCAAAGGAAATGACCATGGGCAACAGAAGAGTCGTCATCACCGGCTTGGGGACGGTCAACCCCCTCGGCCTCACCGTCGAGGAATACTGGCGCCGGCTCGCCCACGGCGAATCCGGGATCGGCATCGTCGACCGGTTCGAAAATTCCACCATGAGCAGCCGCATCGGCGGCCAGGTCCGCGCTTTCGATCATATGCCCTGGTTCAAGGACCAGAAGATGGCCCGCCGCCTCGACCGCGCCATCATCTACGCCCATGTGGCCGCCTGCCAGGCCTTCCAGGATTCCGGCATCGAAGGCAAGTTCGATCCCGAACGCGCCGGCGCGGTCATCGCGACCGGCATGGGCGGCGTTTCCACCTTCGAATCGGACACCCGGGTCATGGTCGAACGCGGCCATAAGCGCGTTTCGCCTTTCTTCGTCCCCATGATCCTGCCCAATACGGTCTCGGCCTATTTCGCCATCGAGAACAACCTGCAGGGACCGAACTACACCATCCTTTCCGCCTGCGCGAGCGCGAACCACAGCATGGGGGAAGCCTTCGAGATCATCAAGCGCGGTTCCGCCGACGTCATGGTCACCGGCGGCAGCGAAGCCGCCATGTGCGAGGTCATCTACGCCGGGTTCGCCAACATGAAGGCCATGTCCACGAGAAACGATGATCCCGCGGGCGCCTCGCGCCCCTTCGACAAGGGCCGAGACGGATTCGTCATGGGCGAGGGCGGAGCGGTGCTGGTCCTCGAGGAACTCGGTCACGCCAAGGCGCGCGGCGCCCGCATCTATGCGGAGATCGTCGGGTACGGCATGAGCTGCGACGCCCACCATATCACGGCCCCCTGTTCGGACGGAGCGGGCGGCTACCGCGCCATGCGCAATGCCCTTCAGTCCGCCGGGATGAACCCCCAGGATATCGATCTGGTCAATGCCCACGGTACTTCCACGCCCCTCGGGGACGCGGGGGAGACCATGGCCATCAAGCGTTGCTTCGGCGATCATGCCCGCAAGCTCATGGTCCATTCCACCAAATCCATGATCGGCCATGCCCTCGGCGCGGCCGGCGCCGTGGAAGCGGTCGCCCTGATGATGGCCCTCGTGCGCAACGTCGTCCATCCCACCATCAACCAGCAGGAGCCGGATCCGGATTGCGATCTGGATTACGTGCCCAATACGGCCCGGGAAAAGCGCGTCGACGCGGTGCTGTCGAACTCCTTCGGGTTCGGCGGGCACAACGCCACCCTGATCTTCAAGAAGTTCGAGTGAAATAAGGATGGGACTCCCTGCCATGAAGGACGCGTCCCGGACGGGGCGGTTCCTGATGTGCGTCCTGGTCGCGGCCATGTGGCAGCCGATCCTCGGGGCCGGTAAGGCCAAGCCCATCGAATCCACCCCTCAGCCGGCCAAGCCCCGAGTCACGGATTCCCAAAAGGATTTCTGCAATCTGGTATGGGGTTGCGGCCTCCCGGTTCCTCCCGGCTATTGCCCCGATCCGGCCCTGGTGGAGAAGCCCAAATTCGTTTTCGACAGCACCCGCTGCCAGGAGGCCCGCCTTCTCAATTCGCGCGGGGTGGGTCCCGGTCATCCCCTGGTCGGCTTCAACCTGTAAGGGTTCCTGGGCATGGAATACCGCGTCATCTACACCATCGAGGATGAACTCCCCATCAGTGAGGAGCGCCTGGCCTACCTGCTCGCGGATCTTCCCCTGGCCGCCCATCTGATCAGCTATTTCATCAAGGAACCCTATACCGCCGAGTATATCGACGCCCAGCATACCCATTTCAAGGGCACCAAGGGCAAGCGCCTGCGAGGGGACGCCACCCTGATTTCCGGTTCCTCCATCGAGAAGCGCCTGTTCTATTTCGGCTATGGCGTCGCCACCGTGGCCTGGTGGACCTTGAAGGGACCCGCCTTGATGGATTTCACCTACGCGCCCGCCCCCGGCAAATCCAAGGTGCTCAAGTACAAGATGAAGTTGCTGGTCTTCCCCGGGAACGGCGTCATCAACGGCATCATGAACCTGGGCCTGTTCAAGAAGGTGGTCCTGAGCAAGGTCAAGGAAGTCCTCCAGGACATAACCAAGACCGCCACCAAGCTCGCCGGAGGCGGCTCCGCCGACCTGCTTAAGAGCAAGGAATGGACCCCGGAAGAAAAGAAGAAGATCGAGGAGTTCCTCAAGCTTCCCTGAGGCCTCCGGAGAAACCGCATTGACCGACCCCATCGAACCCACGGATGTCCGCGCCCTGTTGGAAAAATACGCCTTCAAGCTGACCGACCACCGGCGCGAGCTCCTGCAAAAGGTGGTGGATCAACGGGTCCGCCATTTCACCATGGTGCTCGAGGACCTCAAGGACCCGCACAATATCAGCGCCGTCATCCGCACCAGCGAGGTGTTCGGATTCCAGGATGTCCACGTCATCTCCGAGGTCAATCCCTACCGCGTGGGCCGTTCCGTGCTCAAGGGCAGTTACAAGTGGCTGGACATCTATTCCTATTCCAAACGGGCGCGCTGCCTGCAGGGACTCAAGGACAAGGGCTACAAGATCGCGGTTGCCTCGACGTCCTCGGCCTCGGTGCCCCTGGACCAGGTGGATCTGAGCCGGCCCACCGCCTTCTATCTGGGTTCGGAAACCATGGGGAACCATCCCGACACCCTGGCCGCGGCGGACATCCGCTTCATGATCCCGCAATACGGCCTTACCGAAAGCATGAACGTCTCCGTGGCCGCCGGCGTGCTCATCGCCAATCTCGATCGTTGGCTCAAGGACCACGGCCGGAAGAATTTCCGCCTATCGGATCCCGAACGCGAAGCCCTCCTGGCCGCCTTCTACGAACGCAGCGCCGTAGGCGTAGACCGCAACTCCCCGATCCACTTCATAGACTGATCCGGGCGGAATTTCCGCCAACCATAAGGCCGCATCCCTAAAACCGATCGCACCCTACTGCGGATTCCGGGTGGTGCGCGGCGGGGGATGGTTTCCAATCGAAGGTCCTCCATAATTCGATTTCCGGAGTTCCATGTTCCGTATTCCGTAATCGGGATTTTTCGCGAACGGGAAAGATCTCCTTCCCGATCGACCGAAACGGAATGAGTACGGGAATCCAGGCCTACTGAATAGAGACGGCCGACCTGACTGCAAGGGTAGGCGGGTCCGGGGCTGCGGTGCCGGCGCATTACAAGCCGCAGACGCACTGGGGAAGGGGGGCGGTTCCAGGGGATAGAAAGCCCGCGGGCCCGGAAACTGCCCCAACGGATAATCCGCGGGCATCCCCATCCCCAGAGCGTCGATAGACCCAGGGCATGGTCCAGCGCCGTTCGCGCCGGCACCGCAGCCCCGGGCCCGCCGGGCTTTACCGCCGGATCCGAAGATTCAAACAATCACCAATGATCCCCGTACCAGATCGCCCGACGCCAGTTATGCGTGCGCAACTTGGCCAGGAACGGCGCCTGCAACTCCGGCAAATCCGAGACTCCCAGGTTCATCTCGGCCTGGGCGACATTGCGGATTCCGGCGATGACGGTGCTGACCGCGGGATGGGAGAGCGCGAACTTCAGGGCAGCCTGGGGCATGGAATACCCCGAACCCTCCACGTCCGCCTTGATCTTCTCCACCCGATCCACGACCTGGCCGAGGCGCTCGCCCCGGAAATAGTCCGCGCGGAAGTCACCCTTTGGGAATACCGTGTCCCGCGTGAACTTGCCGGTCAGCGCCCCTTCATCGAACGCCATGCGCACGATGATGCCCACCCCGTGCTCCTTGGCGGCGGGCAGGATCTCGGCAGCCGGTTCCTGTTCGAAAAGGTTATAGATGACCTGGACGGAATCGACCCAGCCGCCCTTGATGAGGTCGACCACGCTGTTCTGATCATGCTCGGGAGTGGATACGCCGATGAAGCGGATCTTGCCTTCCTTCTGCAGCTTGCGCAGGGTCTCGAAGGGCTTGGGATCCTTGTTCCAGGCGCGCGTCCAGGTGTGCAGCTGCAGGATGTCGATGCAATCCGTATCCAAGGCTCGCAGGCGCTTTTCCACGTTGGCGCGCAGGTATGCCGGAGAATACGTCACGTCGGGACCATCATAGGGGGAAGGGGGCCAATCGCCGGCATCGGGCGGGGTCTTGGTGGCGATGATCAGGTCGCCCTTCCATTCCTTGCGGAAACGGGCGATGATGGATTCGCTTTTGCCGTCCCCGTAGACCTGGGCCGTATCGATGAAGTTCGCGCCCAGTTCCGCGGCCCGATGCAGGGCCTTCAGGGATTCCGCATCGTCCTGTTTGCCCCACCAGGATTCACCCAGGGCCCAGGCCCCGAAACCGACCTCGGATACGCGCAAACCAGTTTTGCCGAAATTACGGAGCTTCATGCGATTTCCCCTTGATGTTCCCCAGCGTGGGAAAAGTAACAATTGTACCGCCCGGTATGCCCCGCAGGGCATCCCACGCCATCCTTGCTATCTTTCCCCCAAACCCAACGAGCAAGGTGAATCGTGCCCAGGTACAACCCCAAGACCGTAGAGCCCAAATGGCAGGACCATTGGCTCCAGAACAAATCCTTCAAGGCCACCATGGTTCCCGGCAAGCCCAAGTACTATGCCCTGGACATGTTCCCTTACCCTTCCGCGAACGGCCTCCATGTAGGGCATCCCGAAGGCTATACCGCCACGGATATCGTATGCCGGTACAAGCGCATGAAGGGCTTCAACGTGCTCCATCCCATGGGATGGGACGCCTTCGGGCTGCCCGCGGAGCAGCATGCCATCAAGACCGGCACGCACCCGGCGGTCACCACCCTGGAGAATGTGGACAATTTCCGGCGGCAAATCCGCGCCTTGGGCTTCTCCTACGATTGGGACCGGGAAATCAGCACCACCGACCCCAAATATTTCAAATGGACCCAGTGGATCTTCAAGCAGCTGTTCGAGAGCTTCTATGATACGTCCGCGGACAAGGCCAGGCCGATCGCGGAATTGCCCATTCCAGCCGGACTCAAGGGCGAGGCGGAAATCCGCGCCTACCGGGATTCCCAGCGGCTGGCCTACATCTCCGAGAACCCCGTATGGTGGTGCCAGGAGCTGGGCACCGTGCTCGCCAACGAAGAAGTCACCGATGGCAAATCCGAGCGGGGGAGCTTCCCCTGCGTCCGCCGTCCCATGCGCCAATGGGTCTTGCGGATCACGGCCTATGCCGAACGCCTGATCCGGGACCTGGACGGCCTGGAATGGCCCGAATCCATCAAGAGCATGCAACGGAACTGGATAGGCAAGTCCGTCGGCGCGGAAGTGGCCTTCAAGGTGGAGGGCCAGGCGGAACCCCTGGTCGTATTCACCACCCGGCCTGATACCCTTTTCGGCGCGACCTACATGGTGGTGGCGCCGGAACATCCCATCCTGGAGAAGATCATCGCTCCCGATCGCAAGGCGGCGCTGGAAGCCTACCGCAAGGCCGCGGGCAGCAAGTCCGATCTGGAACGCGGCCTCGACAAGGATAAGACCGGCGTGGACACGGGGGCCTTCGCGGTCAACCCGGTCACCGGCAAGAACATCCCCATCTGGACCTCGGACTACGTGATGATGGGATACGGCACCGGAGCCATCATGGCCGTGCCCGCCCATGACGAACGCGACTACGCCTTCGCCAAGGCATTCGGCCTTCCCATCGTCGAGGTGATCCAGGGCGGCGACATCGCGAAGGAAGCCTGGACCGGGGACGGCGTCCTGGTGAACTCCGGTTTCCTGGACGGCCTGGACGTGGAGCGCTCCAAGGCGAAGATGATCGCGTGGCTGGAGGAGAAGCAGGTCGGCAAGGCGCGCGTGCAGTTCAAACTGCGCGATTGGCTCTTCTCCCGCCAACGCTATTGGGGCGAACCCTTCCCCCTGGTGCATACCGACAAGGGCGTGGAGTCCCTCCCGGATTCCGAATTGCCTTTGACCTTGCCCGAGATGGCGGATTACAAACCCACGGGCACCTTCGAACCGCCCCTGGCCAAGGCCAAGGAATGGGCCTCCTACAAGGGCGGCCGCCGCGAGCTGAACACCATGCCCCAATGGGCCGGCTCCAGCTGGTATTTCCTGCGCTTCCTGGATCCGGATAACGACCGGGAACCCTGGTCGAAAGAGGCCGAAAGCTATTGGATGCCGGTCGATCTCTATATCGGCGGCGCCGAGCATGCCGTACTGCATCTGCTGTATTCCCGCTTCTGGCACAAGGTCATGTTCGATCTGGGCCATGTCTCCCAGAACGAACCGTTCTACAAGCTCGTGAACCAGGGTCTGATCCTGGGCGAGGACGGCGAGAAGATGTCCAAGTCCCGCGGCAACGTGGTCAACCCGGACGACGTCATCGAACGGTACGGCGCGGATTCCATGCGCCTGTACGAGATGTTCATGGGCCCCCTGGAACGCCAGAAGCCCTGGCAGACCGCCGGCATCGAAGGCCTGTGGCGCTTCCTCAACAAGGTCTGGCGCGTCACCGTAGGCGACGATCGCACCCAGGTCTCCATCAAGGACGGTGCGCCGCCGGCCCATCTGGTCAAGCGCGCCCACCAGACCATCAAGAAGGTCACCGAGGACATCGAGAATCTGCGCTTCAATACCGCCATCTCCCAGATGATGATTTTCGCGTCCGACCTGGGCGAGGATCTGGACAAGACCGGCTCGGCCTACCGGGAGACCTCGGAAATCCTCATCAAGCTAGTCGCGCCCTTCGCGCCGCATATCGCCGAGGAGATCTGGGAAGCGCTCGGCCACAAGCAGGACCTTGTCTACGCGCCGTGGCCCATCCATGACGAGGCCCTGACCGTCGAGGATACCGTGCACGTGGTCTTCCAGACCAACGGCAAGGTCCGCGTTGAGCATTCCGTTCCGAAAGGGACCTCCAAGGAGGATCTGGAAGCCCAGGCGCGGAGCCATCCCAAGTTCAAGCCGTACCTGGACGCCAGCGA
Organism: Fibrobacterota bacterium; assembly: GCA_028287465.1. Classification (GTDB taxonomy): domain Bacteria; phylum Fibrobacterota; class Fibrobacteria; order UBA11236; family UBA11236; genus Chersky-265. The sequence continues at coordinate 1,071 of JAQBPO010000052.1, read as the reverse complement.
TGTCATCAAGGTCATCGTGGTTCCGGACAAGCTGGTCAACTTCGTGGTGAAGCCCAAGTAGGATGGCGGATGAATCCAGTCCCTCGCGAGGCGCCATCCCTTTCCGTCCGCTCCTGATCGCCACGGGCAATCGCGGTAAGGTAGTGGAGTTCCAATCCCTATTGGCTCCGGCGGGGTTCACCTTGCTGTTGCCCGGGGATCTCGGCCTATCCGCCGATGTCGACGAGACGGGAGATTCATATGTGGCGAACGCCTTCCTGAAGGCCAGCGCCTTGGCTGCGCTCAGTCCACATCCCGTCCTTGCGGATGATAGCGGCCTTGAAGTAGACGCCTTGGGCGGCGCTCCCGGCCTTTATTCCGCCCGGTTCTCGACCCTGGAATCCGGTCCGCCGGGCCCTTGGCTCGATGCCGCGGGCAAGCCACTGCCGCAGGCGGCTGCCAATCGGGCCAAGCTCCTGAAGGCCATGGAAGGCCAGGAGAACCGGTCCGCGCGTTTCCGTTGCGTGCTGTGCTACATGGAACCGGGAAAGTCCGCGGCCTTTTTCGAAGGGGTCTGCGAAGGGGAGATCATCCGGGAAGAACGGGGGGACGGCGGTTTCGGCTACGACCCCATCCTCATTCCCAAGGGGTACTCCCAAACCTTCGCGGAACTGCCGGGGGACGTCAAGGACGCTATCAGCCATCGGGGAAAGGCCGCGGCCCTGTTCCTGAAAAGCCTGGCCGCTTCCAGGGACTGAGACACCGTCATCGAAAAATAGCCCTGCTCATCCACGGGACATCCCCAAAATAGCCCCGTTGATGAACGGGACATTCAAAAACAAAGGCCTCGCTGAAAGCGGGACATTCAATAAAAAAGGCCCCGCTTTCAGCGGGGCCTTTGTCGTTCCTGAAACCGGTTTCCCGGTTACTTCATGCGCAGTACGCCGGTCTTGGTGTATTGGACCTCCTGCTTGCCGCCCTTGAACTGGAACTGGACCTTCCAGACATAGACGCCCTGTCCGGCCAACTGGCCATGGGCATCCTTCATGTCCCAAACCAGATAGCTCACCAGGCCCTTGGGCACCACGCGGT
>JAQBPO010000024.1 GCA_028287465.1 Fibrobacterota bacterium | reverse complement strand
GGCGGTCGCGTCGGAAAAGGTTCCATTCCCGATCCCGGTCCGGGCGTCGCCTTCCGGCCATTCGGGCACCAGGGAGGGCAGTTCCAGGGACTCCGCGGCCGTCGCCGGCGCGGAAACGGCGGCGGTAAGTTCCTTTCCCGCCTTCGGCGCGTCCGGTTCCGCTTCCCGGGAGGTCTTCACCGCAAGGCGGATTCCAAAGGCCAACAGCGCGATGGCCGCTAAGGCTGCGGCGCCGCGCCGCAGGGAGGTTGCCGTGCCCATGCGCAGGTGGCGGCCGGCTTCCCTGGCCTGTTCATCGTTTTTTTCGGTGAAGATCTCCGCCAGGGAATAGCGCTTCATGGCTTCGCGCGTCTTGCCCTGGGTTTCCATGAGGCGGGCCTGCTCCACGAAGCGCGCCGCCAACTCCTTGCGCTCCTTTTCCGCATAGGCGGACGCACCCGCCGTCATCCGGCAGAGCCTGGCGGGGTCGAGCGGGAACCCGGCGTCGACGGCGATCTTTTCAAGGCGCCGTGCGCACTCCAACGCATCCGGGCGTTTGGCCGGTGATTTCGCGAGCATGTCCTGGACCAGATCCGCGAGTCCGGGAAGGATGCGCGGGTTCACCAGGTTGGCCTTGACCTGGGTCTTCTCGACGATGGCCATGAGCACCGCATGGGGCGTTTCCCCCGCGAACGGAAGCCTGCCCGTCAGGCAGCGGTAGAAGAGGGTGCCCGTTGCGTAGATGTCGGTCTTCGCCGTGACCGGTCGCCCGACCGCCTGCTCCGGAGCGGAATAGCCGGGGGTGCCCAGGTAGGCGCCCGTCCGCGTGATGGACGTGTCCTCGGAAAGGAAGGCGATCCCGAAGTCGGCGATGCGGACGCAACCCTTCCGATCGACCAGCACATTGGAGGGCTTTATGTCCCGATGGAAGATGCCGCAGGCATGGGCCGCGGCCAGGCCTGCGAGCAGCTGGTGGAAAAGGCACAGGGCGGCCAGGTTGGGAATGCGTCCGTCGGATCCCTTCAGGATGGAATCCAGGGAGGAGCCGTCCACGTACTCCATGGCCAGGAACACGCTCTTGTCTTCGCGACCGAAGTCGAAGATCTTGACCACGTTCTCGTGCGACAAGGACGCCACGGCCACCGCCTCCTTTTCGAAGCGCTTTACCATTTCCGGATGATTGAGCAGGTGCGGATGCAATTTCTTGAGAGCGACCTTCCGGCGCAATACGATGTCCTCGGCCAGGAAGACCGTGGCCGTTCCCCCAGAGGCTATTTCCCCAAGTATGGTGTAACGCCCTTGCGGGGTCATAAGGAAATCCATGCCAGTTTAAAGCGAGCGGAATCGCGAAGCCGGAAATTGCTTCCGGTCCTTCCCGCAGGCTGAAAAGCTAAAAATTAACCGCGAAATAAGGTTTCGGACGGGCGGGTAACCAACCAATAAAACCCAAGCTTCCGCTAATAACGTCCCGGGAATGGGACCCGGTTCCAGGGTCCGGGATTCCCACGCATGGATGAAGCCTTGATTACCCGGAATTCCCCCTTTCTCCATTCCCGCCCGTTGGCATCGACCTTGCGAATCCATATCTTTGCCGGCCGAAGCCGGTTAAAATGCAAAGGATGAACGGATGAAGGGTAAATTGGGTTGGATGGCTTTGGCGGCGCTGCCGTTCGCGCTGCAGAACTGCATGAACGCGGACCCGTTGGCGAATGCACCGGCTACGGGGGAAATCGCAAAGGATCGGCCGGTGGAAATCGCCTTCCCCGGCCGGGAAGGAACGGTACGGCAAGGGACCCTCAACGGGGACTCCATCCAGTACCTGGAAATCGATGGGAAGGCCGTCTTCCAGGGGGACATCCTCCTCACCCCGGATCCGTCGGCGCCCCCGGGCCTTTCCAAGGATGCGAGCACCGGACGCTCGAACCTGAGCTATCGCTGGCCCAACGACGTCGTCTATTACAACGTCTCGGAAACCATGAAGGACCAATATCGGGTCTTCGACGCCATCAAGGCCTGGGAAGCGAAGACCTATGTCCGCTTCGTGCGATGGGAATACGGCAACCCGAACAACCATGTCACCTTCGCGGACAATGGCGGAACCGGGTGCAGCTCTCCGGTGGGGATGAACCCAGGGCAGGTATTCGTCAATATCGGTTCCGGATGCAATACCGCCTCGGCCATCCATGAAATCGGGCATACCTTGGGGCTATGGCATGAGCAATGCAGGCGGGACCAGGCCAAATGGATCACCGTCAATTACGGCAACATCAAGATGAGCGCGAGGTTCAATTTCGCGACCTATGCCGCGCAGAATGAGGACGGCTTCGACGACCTGGGAATGGATTTCACTTCCATCATGATGTACCCATCGTTTATCGGCGACCCGGCCATTGCCATCGATCCCTCGATTGCCGTCATGCGCAAACTGGACAACTCCACCTGGGGCGCCTCCAGCGTCATTTCCTCCGGGGACGTCCGCGGGGTTCTGCGCATGTATCCCAGCATCTGGATCAACCTCGGCTCCACTCCCCCCGCCATGGATATCGGCGTGGGCGCGAACGGGACGGGATGGATGATTTCCACCAACGCCACCACCGGAGGCGGAACGATCCACCGGCTCTCGGGAACGTCCTGGGTCAACATCCCCGGGGGCGCGGTCAAGCTCGATGTCGATCCCGCCGGTAACGCCTGGGTCGTCACCGACGCGGGGAGGATCTGTTCCTGGAACGGGACCTCCTGGGTGGGCCGCGAGCGCGGCAGGTCCTTCAAGGACATCGGCATCGGCGGCGACGGAACGGTATGGGCCATCAGCGATGAGGCCATCACGGGAGGGGGCAAGCCCTACCGGTGGAACGGAAGCGATTGGGTCCTCATGCCGGGCGGCGGCGCCCGCATCAGCGTGGACGGGAACGGAATGGCCTGGATGGTAGACGTGGACGGGAAAGTCCTGCGCTGGAATGGATCGTCCTGGACCCCCATGCCGGGGCTGGCCAAGGACATCGGCTGCGGTCCGGAGGGTACGGTCTTCATGGTCAGCAAGTATGCGACGGCGCAGAATTATACGACCATGATCTGGAACGGCCTGGACTGGACAAGCGTAGCCGGCATGGCCTCGGCCGTCGACATCGGCCCGGGCGGCAATCCCTGGGTGGTCGGCACCGACCAGGGTGTCTATTACTGAGAGTGAGGAACCCGGCTCGTCACCAATTTCATTGGTAGCGGCCGGTCCAGTGCAACATTCCCCATTACCCAAAGAAACTCCCCCGGATATCGCGTCAAGCGCAGGCTTCGCGATGGTTTCCCACGGCGAATAACACAAGAATGGGAGACCACTGGAAGGGGTCTCCGCATGAAGGCAAGATTCGCATGGATTGGATGGATGGTAATCCCGTTGGCATTGCAGCATTGCAATGTGGCGGAAAAGGATTCAGGAACAGCGGGGTCCGCGGCTAAGGCGAACGGCGGGTTCGAACAAGCCTTCCCGGGACGAAGCGGTCCGGTGAAAAACGGCTTCCTCTTCGGCCAACCCGTGGAGTACCGGGAGATCGATGGCCTTGCCGTGGTGGGCGGGGACATAGTGTTTCCGGAAGAAGGGTTGCTGGCCGCCCCCCCGTTGGGCAAGGAGGCTTCCGTTGGCCGGGCCCTCGGGTCCTCCAGGTGGATCAATAACATCGTCTACTATCGCTTTGACCCCGCCTTTACAGGCGCGCCCGCCGCCAAGGCCGCCATCGCGCATTGGGAAGCGAACTCATCGATACGATTCGTGCAATGGTCGCCAGCCCTATCGGGCCATCCCGACTACGTGGAATTCCAGAGCGTCGAAGGCGACGGCTGCTTTTCCGGCGGCATCGGGCGTACGGGCGGAAAGCAGATCATCAACCTGGACGGGGGTTGCGGCGAAGGCAACGCCATCCATGAGATCGGCCACGCCATCGGCCTGTATCATGAGCAATGCCGGTCCGATCAGGCCGGTTCCATCGCCATCGACTTCAATAACGTCCCCGAAACCCAACGCGGTCGGTTCTACGCGTTCAATAACGTCCTGCGCGCTCCGGCTCCCCTGGACGGCACGGATTTCGGGGCCCTGGATTTCGCTTCCATCATGATGGACGGTTCCTATGCCGCGGCGATCGATCCCTCCAAGCCGACCATGACCAAGGTCTCGGACGGATCCACCTGGCCGGCGCAGCGCACCGCGCTTTCGACCGGCGATATCGGCGGGGTCGCCGCCATGTATCCGTCCTTCTGGACCGCGATCGCTGGAAAGGCCCTGGACGTGGGCGTGGGAGCCAACGGTGCCGCCTGGATCATCGGATCGGCGGCCACGACCGGCGGGTATCAGATATTCAAACGGTCCGGAACCTCCTGGACCCTCGTCCCCGGCGGCGCGGTGCGCGTGGACGTGGACAAGGACGGGTACCCGTGGGTCATCAACAATGCGGGCGCTCTCTTCTATTACACCACCGCCTGGGTGGGACGCGAACAGGGCAGGAAATTCCTGGACATCGGGGCCGGATCGGAAGGCAGCGTATTCGGCGTGAGCCAGACGGCATCGGGAGCGGGTTTCCAGATCCTCAAGTGGACCGGTTCGGCCTGGGTTGCGTTCCCCAGCGGCGGGGCCACCCGCGTTACCGTCGACAACTTCGGCAATCCCTGGATCGTCAACTCCGCCTTCGCCGTCCAACGTTGGAATGGAACGGCCTGGGAGACCTTGCCCGGTTCCGCGACCGACATCGGGGCGGGACCGGACGGTTCGGTCTACATACTCGAGAATGCCACCGTAGCGGGCGGACAGGCGGTCGCCTTATGGAACGGAAGCGACTGGAGGCGCGTTCCCGGAGGCGGAAAGTCCATCGACGTGGGACCGGGCGGGAATCCCTGGCGTCTCGATGACCTCGCTTCTATTTTCACCGGCACCCTGGCTCCGGCCGGTACGGTATCCCCGGCTGCGGTTCAGGTTCCCGTTCCGATGCCGGAGGGCTGGCGGTCGGAAAACGCCTTCGCCAGCGATATCGGGGTCGGGGGAACCGCCGCTAACATCACCGCCTGGGCGATTTCCACCACCGATGCCCCGGTGGGAGGGAAAACCATTTACAGGAGAGCGGGAGCCGGCGGCCAATGGACCTTGATTCCGGGAGCCTCCGTGGCCGTGGACGTGGACGCCGCGGGCAATGCCTGGGTCGTCAGCAGCCTGGGCACGCTTTTCTACTACAACTATACCGCCTGGGTCGGGCGCGAACAGAGCAAGCAATTCGTGGATATCGGCGTGAGCGGAATGACCAACGTATTCGGACTCGTAAAGGCCGCGGGCGCGGCGGATCATCCCGTCTACAAATGGACGGGATCGGTCTGGAGCCCGTTCCCGGGGGCGTCGGGAACGCGGATTACGGTCGATAACAATGGCAACCCCTGGGTGGTCGCCTCGACGGGAGCGATCAAGCGGTGGACCGGGACCGCTTGGGAAAACTTGTCCGGCGCCGCGAGGGATATCGGCGCCGGCTCCGATGGGCGCGTGTACATCGTGGGCGCGGATAACGTTCCGGGAGGAGGCACGGTTTCCCTCTGGAACGGAAGCGGCTGGAGCCCGATCATGGGTGGAGGCACCGCCATAGACGTGGATCCTGCCGGAAACCCTTGGATTGCTAATCTCCCGGGCAATGTCTATAGCCGGATTCCCGATCCCGCCCTTCCTCCCCCGGATCCGCCCGCGCCCATCCCGGGCGGTTGGTTGCCGGAAGCCGTTTCAGCCTCGGCCATCGGGGCGGGCGGAGTCGAAGGGAACATCACCGCATGGGTCCTATCCACTACCGATGCGCCGGCGGGGGGAAAGACCATCTACCGGAAGTCGGGACTCAATGGCCAATGGGTTCCGGTGGCGGGAGCCGCCGTGACCTTGGACGTCGACGCCGCCGGGAACGCCTGGGTGGCCAATAGCGCTGGAGCCCTTTGCTATTTCAACAATACCGGCTGGGTCGGGCGCGAACAAGGCAAGCAGTTCCTCGACATCGGGGTCAATGGCGTCAACGACGTCTATGGCCTGGTCAAGACGGCCGGTGCCCAGGACCATCCGGTCTATAAATGGACTGGGTCGGGTTGGACCTTGTTCCCCGGCGCGTCCGGCGTCCGCATCGCGGTGGACAGGAAAGGCTTTCCCTGGGTCGTCACGTCCACGGGCGAGATCAAGCAATGGACCGGCACCGCTTGGGAAGCCAAGCCCGGTTCCGCCAGGGATATCGATGCAGGTACGGGCGGGGCAATCTACAAGGTCGGTACCGTCAATGTTACGGGCGGTTCCACGGTCTGGTCCTGGAACGGCGCAGCCTGGATCCAAATCGCCATCGGCGCGGCGGTCGTGGACCTCGATCCATCCGGCAATCCCTGGATCGCGAAAGCGGACGGGAGCGTCACCCGCTGGAACCCCGGAACCGCCCTTGCGACGCCCCCGCTGAACCCGAATCCCGATGCGGACCCGGCCGCCGTTCCCGTTCCCCCGGTCCCGCCATCCCCTCCCTCCACTTCCGGCCAATGGGTTTACCTCGACTCCCCGGGCGACGTCGTGGCCTTCAGCGGCTCCGCCATCCCCAACGGGTACGCTTTGGACAATACGGCTCGCGGCGTTGGCGGCTTCGCGGTGCGGTGGTTCGCCAATGGGCAATCCACCCTCATCGCCAAACGCTTCGTCGACATCGACGAGGGAAGGGATTGCGAAGTATGGGCCGTGACCGATTCCGGCACGGTCTTTTTCAATCCGGATGCCTGCAACTCCGGCTCGGCCTGGCAGGCCGGTAGCGCGGTCCCATCCATCCAGTTCTCCAAGATCGCGGCCGCGCGGGGAGTAAATTCCGGCGATCCGAGCCTGGTCTATGCCCTCACCAAGGAGGCCGTCACGGGAGGATTCCGGGTCATGAAACGGATCGACAACGCGAATTGGATCGTCGTTCCGGGAGGGTTCATCGATATCGATGCGGATGACAATGGCGATTTATGGGGCGTGACCTCCCGGATGGCCGCCTTTTACATGCACGGTAACGATCCCTTGATGTACTGGGCCCCGATGTCGGATGCCTCCGAAACGGTGGGCAACAACCTGGCCGTCGGTTCCGGGAGGACATTGTGTTTGACGGCAACCTCATATATCCTGCAAGCCTGGACCAGTACCGGTTGGGCCTTCATGATGCCTCTGGAGTCGGCCGGATTCGCGTCCATCCAGATTTCTCCCAGCGGTGTGACATGGGCAACGGACGAGAAGCATCGCATCTGGTATACGACTCTCCAATACACGCCTGGGCCCCATCCGAGGGCTCCCGGAGGGAGTTCATCGAATTTCTGAGTTCTAGCCGAGCCTCAAGGGATTCCGCTAGGGCCTGATCGGCCAGCGGAAATCCCGCCCGATGATCTGGTTCATGGTATGGTGGGCGATGGGCGTCGCGGATTCCTCGAAGATCAGAACGTCCCGCAACGCCTCCGGCAACCCTTCCACGCTCGCTTCGTTCGACACGAACGGCCGCGACTCCCGCATATCGGGAGCGTAGCCGTAGCTGTAGTTCTTGGTCAGGTCCATGTAGAAGCGCGCGGCCTCCCATAGGCCCTGGGGCGTCCCGAAATCGTACCAGGCCGCGTCATGGCTGTAGTTGGCCACGCCGATGGTATGCCCGGCGCGCAGGGCCGCGGTCCAATAGGGCTTGATGTCCTCGCAGCCCGGTCGCGCGAAGTCCAGGAAGGCCCGATCGTAGATCGCGATGCCGGCGAAGGTCAGCCGCGCCATCTCGCCCCCCGCGGGCGAAAAGCCCTCGAAGCCATGCACGCCCAGGAGCTTGCCGTCCTCGTGCACGCTCAGGGTATTGTGGGTGGGCCGGAAGATCCCCGCCAGGGTCGCGATATCGCCCGAGGCCTTGTGGCGCGCCATCATGTCCTTCAGATCGATGGTATGGATCAGATCGCCGTTGTGGACCAGGAACCGGTCCGTGGTCTCCAGGATATGCTTCGCGTTCCAGATGCATCCGCCCGTGCCCAGGATCTCCGGTTCGAAAAGGATGTTCATGCCCAGGCGCTGGGCCGGCTTCTCCATCTCCGCGTACAGGTGATGGGTATTGCACAGGATGCGGTTGGGGAATAGGGGCTGGGCCCGCTTGAAATTGATTTCCAGGGCGGTGCGGCCCTGGAAGGTGATGGCGGGCTTGGGCACGCGGTCGGTGAGGGGACGCAGGCGCTTGCCGTATCCCGCGCAGAGGAAGAAGGCGGACAGGGTATCCGACATGTTACTTCGAGGCGGCGTGCGGGGCTTGGGGATTTATCTCCACGGTGGCCGTCGCCGGTCCAGGGAAAGCCGAATCCACCGGCCCGCCGATCAGGATTTCGATGGGCAGCTTCTTGAGCTCGTATTCATAGGGCGGGGCCTTCCAGCGGAAGTCCGGATACTCCCGGCGGACCAGGTTGATCATCTCCACCGTGCTCCGGTACGGAAGGAAGGTTTTCCGATCCGTAACGTGGAACTGCGCGCCGCCGCACAACTTGCCCTGGAACTTGTGGAAGGTGGGTTGGAAATAGGCCTCGCGGAAGAAGACCCCGGGCAGGCCCAGCTTGTTCAGCTTGTCCGTGAAATCCCGGGCGTCGACGATGAATCCCGCGCCGAAGAGCTCGAAGGGCTTGGTTGTGCCGCGCCCTTCCGACATATTGGTCGCTTCGAGCAGGCACATGCCCGGGTACACCACCGCCGTGTCCACCGTGGGCATGTTCGGGGAAGGCAGCACCCAGGGGAGGCCGGTCTCCTCGAAATACATGGCCGGATCCCAGCCTTCCATGTCCAGAACGGTCAGGGCGCACTTGGGGAAGGCTTCCCGTTTGAATTGCCCGGCCAATTGCCCGATGGTCTTGCCATGGCGCGCGGGGATGGGATGGAGGCCTACGAAGGAGCGGTATTCCGGATCCAGCAGCGGCCCTTCCACCGTCACGCCGTCGATGGGATTGGGCCGCTCCAGCACAACCACATGGATGCCGGCCTTTTCCGCCGCCTTCATGCACAGGTATAGGGTCCAGATGAAGGTGTAATACCGCGCGCCCACGTCCTGCATGTCGATGAGGATAACGTCCAGGCCCTGCAGCATTTCCGGGGACGGTTCGCGATGCTCGCCGTACAGGCTGTACACGGGAACGCCCCATTGCGGGTGCTTGAAACCCTGCCATTCGATCATGTTGTCCTGGGTCTGGCCCAGATAGCCGTGCTGGGGCCCGAAGAGGGCTTTCAGCCGGAACAGATCGCCGTCATGGGATTTCAGGATATCGCTGGAATGGACCAAAGAGGCCGAAACCGAGGCGGGATGGAGGACGGCGCCGATCCGGGCGTTTTTGAGATCGCGCGGCCAGATTTTTGCCAATCTATCAATGGGAAGGGAGACCTGATTTTTTCTATTTTTCATCTTGCCCAGTGGGGTCCGGAGGGTGCTTTCCTTATGCGTTTCCGCATGCATAATAAAGTAGTTCGCCGGACCGCATAACCGTACAGGGCGGGAAAAAACAACTCAAACGCAGTGCCCCTGGGACTCACCCTCCCCGGGAGAATCGAGGAACAAAATGGGATCTCTCAACAAAGCCACTTTGATCGGGAACCTGGGAAAAGATCCGGAAGTCCGGGCCATCCCCTCCGGCGCCAAGGTCGCCAACTTCTCCATCGCCACCACCGAGAGCTACACCGGCAAGGACGGCCAGAAGGTCGACAAGACCGAATGGCATAATATCGTGATGTGGCGCGGGCTGGCGGAAGTCGCGGAGAAATACCTGCGCAAAGGCTCGCAGGTCTATATCGAAGGGCGCCTGCAGACCCGTTCCTGGGACGACCAGAACGGGCAGAAGCGCTATACGACCGAAATCGTCGCGGACAATATGGTCATGCTGGGACGTCCCGCGGGCGGTGGCGGAGGCGGAGGCGGCGCCCAGCGCGAAGAAGGCGGCAACTTCTCGCAGCAGCACGAAGCGCCCGCCATGCCTTCCCGCTCTTCGGGTGGCGCATCGGGATACGGCCAGGGCCAGGGAGGCGGCAATTACGGCGCGCCTTCGTCCATGCCCCCCCAGGCGGAAGACGACCTCCCGTTCTGAAAAAACCTTCGGGCGCCGCGAGGCTCCCTGAAGGAACCTTAAAATCGAATGCAGGCCGGATCCCGAAGGGTCCGGCCTTTTTGTTTCCCTCGCAGGTTCCCCTCCAGGCCCAGGGCCCAGTAATTCCAGCGCTGCAGGTTTTCATAATGGTTGATGCCGTCCGCGCAGCCGACCCGCCATAGATACCCAGGAACCGGGAACCGCTACCGGATCCCGGGGTCGGGACCCCGATCCCGCAGACGGTACCGGGTTGCGGATTGGAGGCGGCAAACCGTCTTCATGATTGGATCCGATTTTGCGTTCGCAAGGAGTCGCCCTCGTATATCCGCATCCCCTGAACCGGGGAGCGGATCCGATTCACCTCTTTGCAAGGAATCCCCGATGAATTCGAAAACGAACCTTTTATCCGCATTGTGCATGGCCGGCGGCCTCGCCTTTTCCGGCTGCCTGTTCCAGAACGACGCCACTACGGACGGCGATGAACCAAAGCCGTCGACCCTGACGACGGCGGCGGTCACCGCGTCCGCAATCACCTGGTACCAATACTGTTCCGGCTGCATAACGCCGACCCTGGAATATGATTACTCGACCGACAAACGATCCGGGTATACCTTTTCCTTCAACTACCCCGTCATTCCGGCCACTCCCCTGGTATGGCATGGGCCTACCGGAACCATTCGGAAGTACCAACCGCCGTTCACGAACTTCGCCGACATGGATGCCTCCCTGTGGGACTTCTACATGCTCCAGGCCGGTACGGGACGGATAGCGGTCCTGAAGGGATCGACCTGGAGCGATTTGCCGACTCCTCCCAAAGGAGCGCGCCGCATCGGAGTGAATGGCGTGGGGAACATCGCCATCCTGACCAACGAGGTCAAGACCGGGGGATACGGGATCCAGGTCTATTCCGCCTGGAACAAAACCTGGGTGGACATCATCGGCGCCGGAATCGATTTGGATTACGATTCGAACGGGGATCTGTGGGTAATCAGCAACAACGCCTGGGCCTTCCGGCTTCCGGCCGGAAGCCCGAATTGGGTCGGCGAAGGGGATTTCAGCCAATACGGCGCCACCGAGATTTCAGCCGGCGGAGGCAAGATCGCAGCCATCACCAATGTGTTCGGCGGAAAGGGAAATACCCTTATGCAGTGGACGTATTCGGGTTGGAAATCCATTCCGGGGAACCTTGATCATCTCAACATCGATGCCGGAGGCAGGCTCTGGGGCTCAAGCAACCAATCCATCACCTATTACTGCCAACTCTGATTTCGTCCCGAAGCCGGGACGGCTTTCCCCCATGCCGGACTCCGCTCCGGATTCCTCGCTGAAAAACGGATCCCGAAGTGGATCCGTTTTTGCATAGAGGCCTTATGGCATCCGGAGGCAATCACGTCCCCGCCGCCCAACCGCAAGGAGTCCTCGTCATGTCCGCTTCGAAACTCATCCTGCCCGCCGCCCTGTTCGCCGGCGCCGCCTTGTTCACCGGCTGCTTCAATGACGGGTCCGGGGTTGCCGGGTCCGCCGCAGATACCCAGGCGCCCGCGGCCGCCCTCTCCGCCTCCGGCACCTGGTCCTATACCCACATCCTCGGCTTCCTGCCGGCCTTCTCTGGCGATCAACTGGGGTATTGGGGATTCACCCTGGATTCCATGATTACCAGGCCTGTCGGAGGGTATGCCTTGAGGCAGATACAGTCTGACAGAACCGCCATCATTCCCGGAGGTCTGGTCGATTTGGATATCACGGGACTAGAGATAATCTGGGGGACAAGCAATAAGGGCGGCGTATTCCGCAATGCCACGGCATTCAATGGGGACGGCGGCACCTGGTCCCAGATCACCACCCCGGATTATTTTCCCAAGAACGGAAACGACTTCCGCAAGATCGCCACCGGATCCAATGGCTCCGTTTTCATGCTGGGCAAGGCCATGGTCTATGGCTCGAACGGCGGCGGCGGGCATGTCCTCTACAAGTACAGCGGCTCAGGCACTACCTCTTACTCTTGGACCCTGATCCCGGGCGGATTGATGGATATCGATGTCGACGACAATGGGGACCTGCTCGGCGTGAACAGCATCGGCGAGGTGTTCAAGCGCACCGCGGCCGGCGTCTGGTCCCGCCTGGCCTATGATCCCAAATGGAAGAAGATCGCCTGCGGCTACGGAAAATATTATGTGCTTGGCGAAGCCCGGCAGGGCGGGTTCGCGATCTACGAATGGAACGGAACCTCTTTCGTGGATATGAACACCTTCCAGGGAATGACTGAAATCCAGGTGGATTACCGCGGACGCCTTTGGGGCGCCAATAGCTCGAACGACATCTATATCTACATCCCCTGATTGCCGGGACCGGATCGGTCCCGGTCAAGCCGTCCCTGTTCCGGGACGGGTTTCCCTCATGCCGGACTCCGCTCCTGATTCCTCGCAGAAAAACGGATCCCAAAGTGGATCCGTTTTTGCATAGAGGCCTTATGGCATCCGGAGGCAATCACGCCTCCGCCGCCCAACCGTAAGGAGTCCTCTTCATGTCCGCTTCGAAACACATCCTCCCCGCCGCCCTGCTCACCGGCGCGGCCCTGTTCACCGGCTGCTTCAATGACGGGTCCAGCGTTGCCGGATCCGATGAAGGCGCCCAAGCGCCCGCGGCGGCCCTTACGGCCTCCGCCACCTGGAGCTATATCGGATCATCCGGATTCCTCCCGGCCTTCACGGGCATCACCACTTCGAACAGCGGGTTCGTCTTGGATTCCAACTACTCCCCCAGGCCCGTCGGCGGCTATGCCCTGAAGCGCATAGTCAATAACACCTCCACCCTCATTCCCGGAGGCCTGGTCGATCTCGACATCATGGGGAACAATGAAATATGGGGGACGAGCGATCAAGGCGGCGTGTTCCGGAATGCCACGCCGATCAATCCGGGCGGCGGCACCTGGTCCCAGATCACCACCCCGGACTATTATCCCAAGAACGGCAGCGACTTCCGCAAGATCGCCACCGGATCCAATGGCTCGGTTTTCATGCTCGGTAAGGCCACGGTATACGGCGCGAACGGCGGCGGCGGGCATGTCATCTACCAGTACAGCGGCTCGGGCACGTCCTCTTCCTCCTGGACCCTGATCCCGGGCGGATTGATGGATATCGATGTCGACAACAATGGGGACCTGCTCGGCGTGAACAGCATCGGCGAGGTGTTCAAGCGGACCGCGGCCGGCGTCTGGTCCCGCCTGGCCTATGATGCCAAGTGGAAGAAGATCGCCTGCGGCAATGGAAAGTATTACGTGCTGAGCGGCGAAGCGCGTTCGGGCGGATACACCATCTACAAATGGGACGGGGCCTTCTTCGTAAACACGAACAGCGCCCAGGGGATGAAGGAAATCCAGGTGGATGCCGGCGGAGGCCTTTGGGGCGCCAACGACCTCAACCTCCTTTACCGCTACATCCCCTGATATCGGGGATAGGAGGGATCACCGCCGCTACGTCCCGGATCCGGGACGTTTTTCCCTACCACCGGACTCCGCTCCGGAATCCACGCTGGAAAACGGATCCAAAGGTGGATCCGTTTTTGCGTTGTAGGAACCTTGCATCCGGAGGCAATCACGCTTCCGCTGCTTAATCCCAAGGAGTCCCCTTCATGTCCGCTTCGAAATACATCCTCCCCGCCGCCCTGCTCACCGGCGCGGCCCTGTTCACCGGCTGCTTCAATGACGGGTCCAGCGTTACCCGATCCGATGAAGGCGCCCTGGCGCCCGTCGCCGCCCTCACCGCCACCCCTTCGTGGACCTTTATCGAGGCCACCGGATTCCTCCCGGCCTTCACGGGCAGCACCTTGGCCAATAGCGGGTTCGTCCTGGACTCCAATATCTTTCCCAGGCCGGTCGGCGGGTACGCCTTGAAGCGGATTTACAATAACACGGCCACGGTCATTCCGGGCGGCCTGGTCGATTTGGATATAACGTTCAAGAATGTGATTTGGGGGACGAGCGATCAAGGGGGCGTATTCTTCAATACCGCGCCTCTCGCTCCCGGCGGCGGCACGTGGGCCCAAGTCACCACGCCGGACTATTATCCCAAGAACGGCAGCGACTTCCGCAAGATCGCCGCCGGTCCCACTGGCGCCATTTTCATGCTCGGCAAGGCCACGGTATACGGCGCGAACGGCGGCGGCGGGCATGTCATCTACCAGTACAGCGGCTCGGGGACGTCTTCTTCCTCCTGGACCCTGATCCCGGGCGGATTGATGGATATCGATGTCGACGCAAATGGAAGCCTCTTCGGCGTGAACAGCATCGGCGAGGTATTCAAACGCACCTCCCTCGGCGTATGGTCCCGCCTGGCCTATGACAGAAAATGGAAAAAGATCACGGCCGGCGGCAACGGGGCACTTTACCTGTTGAGCGGTGAAATCCGTACGGGCGGATACGCGGTCTACAAATGGGACGGCGCCTCTTTCGTGAATACGAACAGCGCTCAGGGAATGACGGAAATCCAGTCCGATGACGTGGGAGGCCTCTGGGGCGCAAACGAAAACAACATGCTCTACTGGTACAACCGGTACTGATTCATCCGGAAACTCCCGGACCCCCGGCGCGGCTAGACCCCGGCCGGTTCTTCCGGCGCATCGATATGCTCCCGGGCCAGCCAGATCTTCTCCTTCACCCAATGAGGCACCAGCTTCACGAAGAACCCCACCCGCCGCCGCCAGGCCAGCAGGCTCTCGGGTTCCCAGGGGTAATGCTCCCGCAGCACCTCGTCCGGAACGCGGTTGCAGGCATAGTCCAGCATCAGGATCAGGATCATCAAATCGTCCATCTGCCCCAGGACGGGGATGAAATCCGGGATGATGTCGAACGGCGAAAGGATCAGGGCCAGCATGCCCGCCAGCACGGCCTTGTCGCGGGCGGGGATGCGGGGGTCCTTGGAGAGGGCGGTGGCGAAGGCCAGGCTTTTACGGAAGAATTCGCGCATATCGTTTCCGGGCCGTCATGGCCCGATTCCTTTCGGTTTCAGTTCGTTTGCGGATCCAGGATGATTTCCCGGCCCTGTTTCTGGGAGTCGTAGATCGCCTCCAGGATGGCGATGACCTTGAAGGTTTCGCGCCAAGGCACGGGAGACGGCTTGCCGTTCACGATGCAATCGCGGAAGGCCCGCAGTTCTTCATAATGCGGCTTGTCGATTTGCACCGGTAACCTCAGGGTCCCCTGGGTGAACACGCCCGCCTGCACGGAAGCGAACTCCCCCGAGGGCCAGTTCATGCCGCCGTTCATGCCGAACAGCTGGCAGCTCATGTCTTCGTTCTCCACCTGATGGCCCAGCCAGGCGGTTTCCAGGGTCAAGGTCGCTCCTGGACTCCCGAAATGGATGAACCCGGCCGCGAAGTCCTCCACGGAAAACGTATCGCGATCCCATTCGCCCCACATGCCCGGGATCGCGGCGCCTTTGGCGAAGTTCACGCGCGTCACCCCGGACACGCGGGTGGGATCCGGAAAGCCCATCAGCCAAAGGCACAGGTCCAAGGCATGCACGCCGATGTCCATGCAGGGGCCGCCCCCGGAAAGGCTGGAATCGATGAAGCCGGGGGAGACCGGCAAGGTGGCGCGCCGCATGGCCTTCACCCGGGCATGGTACACGGAACCCAGATGCCCGGCATCGGCCCATTGCTTGGCCGCGCAGGCGGCGGATCCGAACCGGTGATGCTGGGCCGTCATCAGCTTCAGGCCCTTGCGGTCGGCCAGCTCGCCCAGCTCGCGCACCTCGCGCGAGGTGACCGCCAAGGGCTTTTCGCAGATCACGTGCTTGCCCGCCTCCAGGGCCGCTTTCACGGCGGGCACATGCACCATGTTGGGGGTGCAGATGTCCACGCAGTCCAGATCGAGCCGGAGCAATTCCTGGTAGTCGGTGAAGACATGCGGGACCTTGTATTCCATGGCCAGGGCGGATGCGGAAGCCTTGTTGATATCGGCCACCGCGACCAGGCTCACATTGGGCAGGCTCTGCCATCCGGGGGCATGGACCCCCTTGGCGATGCCCCCCGCCCCGATGATGCCTACCCGGAAGGTTGGATGCGTCATGATCCCGAAAATACGATCCCTGGGGCCCGCCGGCCCATAATAATGACCGGAAAAGCCCATCCCATCCCATTTCCCCGTTTCCCCCGGCGGTAGGGGTATGGTAAAATGGAGGGCATGACGGAACGGGATTGGCAGGCGGATGATCCGGGAGGCATCTCCGGTACGGGGGGGCTTCCGCGGCTTTCCATCGTCCTGCCCTGTTTCAATGAAGAGAAGAACATCGCCCCCGTCTACCAGGCCCTGGTCCTGGCTTGCCGCGGCATCCCTGCGGAACTCCTCTTCGTCGACGACGGCAGCGCCGACCGCACTTGCGAAGAGGTGAACCTCCTGGCGGGAAGGGACCCGGGCGTACGGCTGATCCGGTTCGTCCGCAATGCCGGCCACCAGCATGCCTTGCGCGCCGGTTACCGAGCCGCCCGCGGCCAATGGATCCTGACCATGGACGCGGACATGCAGCATCCTCCCGAAGCCGTCCCGGGCATGCTCGCCAAGGCCCAGGAAGGATTCGACGTGGTGCAGATGGTCCGCACCGGGTCCCAGCCGGGACTGTTCAAGGACCTGTTGTCCCGGGCATTCTACAAGGTCTTCAACTCCATTTCGGAAGTCCCCATCCTGGCCCAGGCCTCGGACTTCCGGCTGATAAGCCGCTCCGTCTGCGACGTTCTCAATGCCTTGCCGGAGCGTAACCTGATCGTACGGGCCATCCTCCCCTATCTGGGATTCAAGACCGCGTCCATCCCGTTCCAGGCGGCGGATCGGCTTTACGGCCAGGCCGGCTACTCTTTCAAGAAGTCCTTAAGCCTGGGGTCCCAGGCCATCTTCAGCTTCAGCGCCGTGCCTTTGAAACTGGCCATGAGGGCCGGATTCGTGATTTCCGCATTGGCCTTCCTCTACGGCATCTATAACGTCGCGGCGAAATTCATCGGCGGGAACAATGTCCCCGGCTATACGGATTTGATCGCCTCCACCCTGTTCCTGGGCGGCCTGATCCTGATCTACCTCGGCATCCTTGGACGCTACATCCTGGTCATCCTCGACCATCTCAAACGGCGTCCGGAATACCTGATCGCGGAAGAAGGTCTCGCCGCGTACCATACCTCTCCGGTGATGCGGCCCCCTTCCAAAGCGGGGGATCCGGCTCTTCCGCAAGCGGCGGACGGAGCGGTCGGAGCGGTCGGAGCGGTCGGAGCGGTCGGAGCGAAGCGGCCCGAAGGCCGCCGCGCCGATCGGTCCGCGTAAGACCGATCGGCCCAGGGACGCGTCCGCTGAAACACCCAATGCGGATGCATCCTTCGCCCGATCCCGCGGCTTTTTCCGCGGCCTCCGCGGCCTTTTCCGCGACCTAGTACCCCCCCGGTCCTTCAGGCATGCCGGTCGGATGGCTGCGATCTTCGATATCGCGCAGATCCTCCCGGCGGGCATCCAGCTTTTCCTTGAGATGGCGGGCCGGATACTCTTCCGGATGCAAAGGAGTCACGTCTTCCAGAGTCACCTCATGATGTGCTTCCTTGTGGCGGTGCAACCATCGGGTCAATATGTTTTCCATCTTCTCTCCTATCCCCCTTCCGGGGTACGGGGTTCCCGAAGCTGAATGGCCATTCGAACCCATACCTATTAGATCCTTTATTCCGGGGCCCGATGCCAATATGTCTTTGCCCCCGTAAAGCTTTCCGACCCTTTTGACCTACTTGCGGCGGTTTCCCCCGCGATAAGCGCGAAAGAAGCCGCATGGTTTTCCGACGGTCGGAAGCGTACAATTGCGAAGTGACAATCGTTCCGTCGCCTACGCGGCCTCCAAGGCGGCGCTGGCCGATCATTTCCCTGCTCGCCGTCCTCGGCCTGTCGCCGGTCCTGCCCGTGCTGATCAAGGGCAGCCCGATCCTGAACAACGACATGCTGGTCGCGTATTTCTGCTATTTCTGGGACTTCCACCGCAACTGGTCCTGGAGCCACCCCCTGGTCTTCTGGAGCTCGAGTTACCAATGCGGCATGCCCATGCACGCTTATTGGCAATCGGGATACCTCTATCCCGTCACCTGGCTCCTGTTCGGGCCCTTGTCGCCCCATTACGGGATCTACCTTTTCTACGCCTTCCACTTCGCCTTGGGCATTTACGGTTTCTTGAAGCTGGGCCCGCGCCTGGGCCTTCACCGCACCGCTTCCCTGTGGGCGGGCATCTGCTTTTCCCTTTCCGGTACCATGCTGGCCCGTTACGAGCATGCTACCTTCCTTTCCGGATGGGCCTGGATGCCCCTGGTCCTGGCCGCCTTCCTGGCCCTGCGCGACCGTCCCCGCCCCAGGACCCTGTTCCTGTATGCCGGGGCCGTCGCCCTGCAGGCCCTGGGCGGCCATCCCCAGGCCTCGGTCACCACCGCCATCCTGATCGCCGCGTTCACCCTACGGGCCTTCTTCGGGAGAGGCGCGGCGCCCGCCGGGGTCTCCGGCGATAAGGTACCAAGCAGGTTACCCAAGGGATCAGCCGGGAAACCCTGGGTCTGGATCGTCGGCGGCCATTTCCTCGCCCTCGCCTATTGCTCACCCATGCTGATTCCCTTCCTTCACCTCATCGATCAGACCGATCGTTTCGACGGCGTAGCCTGGGAAGGCGGCAAGCCCGGGGAGAAGGCGACCGCCGCCGAGGCCCAAGCGGCCGCGGAATCCGGCGCGGCCGAGAAACTGGAAGCCGGGGTTTTCGGGTTCGAGAAGTTCGCCACCGGCGGCATGCGGCCCATCCACCTGCTCTCCCTGGCGGCCCCGCATGCCCTGGGCAGCCCGTCCAACGGGTCCTGGTGGGGCGGGGAAGTGTGGGGCGAGGTCTTCGTCTATCTGGGCGGCCTGGGCCTGTTCTTCTGCTTTTCCGCCTCGTTCCGGCGCGCGAACCGCGATCTGCGCTGGGTCTGGATCCTGGGGGCGATCGGGTTATGGCTTTCCTTCGGCGCGCACCTGGGCGCGAGCCAGATCCTCTACCACGTTCCCGTGTTCAACAATTTCCGCCGGCCCGCGCGCTTCCTGATCCTCTTCGTCCTCGCCCTGGCCGCCCTGTCCGGCCACGGCTTCCAACGCTGGCTGGGCCATCCCCGCGGCGCGCGCGCGGCGGGATTATTCGCGGCCGCCGCCCTGGCCTTCGCCGGAGGCCTGGCCGCCCTCCGTTACCTGCCCGAAACGGCCCATTCGGCCCTGGCCCTCGTGCAGACCTTCAAGAAGCTGGATCCGACCAAGGATTATGGTCAAAAGATGGCCGCCCTGCTCGGACGCGGCTCCATGGATGCCCTCTTCCTTTCCCTCTCGGCCCTGGCCGTTTGGTGGCAGGCGGGCCGCCGGCGGAGCGGCGCCGGTACATCCGCCGCGGGCGATCCCGGCACCCGTTCCCGCCTGCTTTTCGGGTTCCAGCGCCCTGGGGTGGTCCTGCTCTTCGCCGTCCTGCTCGCCGATCTGCTCCGCATCCATTGGGATCACTTCTACCTGTTTCCCGCCGATTTCTACCGCCGCCCGCCGGCCACGGCGCAGGTCCTGGATCGGGAAACCTCCCCGTACTGGCGCGTCTCCCATTACCTGGAATACCCGGGCCTGGAGATGTGGCGGATGCACAATGATCCGGTCGCGAACTTCGGATTGATCGATCGCGAAAAGGAAGCCTTGAGCTGCGGCATCCACGCCATATTCGGCTATCGCCATGTAACGGCCCACCTTCCCCTGGTCTGGAAATGGGATCCCGCGCTCACGCCCGCGGGCAAGTCCACCCGCTACCTGTTCAGCAACCGCGACCTTACCTCCTACAAGACCGATTCCCTCGAACTCCTGGGCCGGTTCGGCTCCGTTAACGCCTTTGAAATCCTGGATTGGCGTCCGCGACTCGAGACCTCGAGCCATTTGAGGGCCGAAGAGGCCGAATCGCCTAGGCCGATACATGCCGAAGCGCGGTCCGCGCGCAACCGGACCGCATGCCCGGCCGGCTATTCCGGCTATGGGGGACTTTGCGTCCAAGAGCCTCGGGACGGGGATTTCCGGATCCTGGGTCCTTTTCCGCCTGGGGATACCTTGATCATCCGGGAACGGTTCAGTTCCGAATGGCGCTTCCGGGTGGATGGGGGAGCCTGGGGCCTGCCCCAGGAAACGGCCGACCATTTCGTGGCCATGCCTTTGGTGGGAGGAGGGAAGACCGTGGAAATGGTCTACTCCCCCATTGGCTTTTATCAGGCCTTGGCGTTTTGCCTGGTCCTGACCGTGGGTCTACTCAGCTTCTTCCGATTCCGGAAGAAGCCCTGAATCCCCCTATTTCGCCTTTTTAGCGGGTTTCTTGGGGGCTTTAGCCGCCGCCGAATCACCCTTCGCGGAAGTCGAATCCACTACCTTGGCAGCGGAGGTGTCCGCTCCGGCCTTGGCCATAGCAGCTGCGGAATCGGCGACCGGAGCCGCCTGGGCCGTGGTGTCTACCGCGTTTTGCTTGGTGACATTGACCTGGATTTGCTGATAAATGGGGGGATCGTAGGGAACATGGTCTCCCTTGGCGAATTGCAGGATCAAAGTATGCTGTCCAACGGGCAAATCCAGGGTCGTGCTCGTCTGGCCATCGCCATAATGGATATGTTTCGCATCCTTGGACATCGGTTCCGAGGGGGAGGCCAGGGAAGCATCCACGATGATATGGAAATGCCCATGACCCTCGTTCACGCCCATGGTGGCGGGTTCAACAATCAGGTTTTCAACCTTCATATCCACCTTGAACGGGCTTTCCACATTGGATCCGTCCTCAAGGTTTCCGAAATAGACCTTTTTTCCTCCGCCTCCGCCGCAAGCGAAGAGGAAAAGACCCGTTCCCGCCAGCAAAAGGCTTTTCCAGGGAAGGTTCGCGAACTTGAACATATCAACTCCTTGATGGGACTAGGTTGCTTTCAAAATTTCATGGAAAAACTAAAATTTTCAAAAGGCATTCGAAAGTATACCGAATGGTTCTAGACAGGTACTTTGGGAAGGGTGTTTTTTCAACAATGTATGGGCTGATTGTTGATATCTCGGAATGCCTCCGGCTTTTTCAACAAATACCCACACGAAACTGTTTAAAACTCACCCATCAATCACAAGTCTGGGCACAACTTGTGGATACGCATGGGAAAAGAGTTTTCACCATCTATGCACACTACTCTTCGGGGAATACTTTCAGGTCTTCCCTAAAGATTCCACATTCCCGTTCTTGTTATAAAACCCCGGAAGGCTTTGACTTGGAGAGGAAAAAAGGAGTTATCCCCCTCTACTCACGAGTCTATTCCTAATCCTGTATTTATATAAAACAAGAATGAATAGGAAAAGAAACACGTTGAGAGTCATAGCTTGGATTGAAAGCAACACCGGGATGAGTCCAAGCCCGGTCCTTTCTGACCGACCTTTCAGCCTCGCCCGAGGCGTCCGACACCCCGGTTGAGGTCCTTCCCTCTCCCTGACCCCTGAAACGGTCCCACGCGCCTCCGGAAGGGCGGTCGTCGATCCGAAGGCGGACCCGGGATTGAAGAGGAAAACAAAACCCTTATCCACATCCGGGCAAGGAAAATCTTTTCCCCATACGGTTCTTCATAATCTTCCCACGGCTTATCCGGAGGTTGTTCCACCTCATCAATAATAGATGTGGCTGGAAAGCGGTTTACTCCGGGAGGCGTGCTTCATTTTGCTCAAGGCCTTTTCCTTGATCTGCCTGACCCGTTCCCGGGTGATGTTCAGCCGGTTCCCGATGTCTTCCAGGGAATGGGGGACTTCAGGTTCGATCCCGAAGTACATCTTGAGCACGGCTTCTTCCTTCGGCCGAAGGGATTGCAAGGCATGGGAGACGTCTTCCACGATCTGGGTCCGTTCCATGAAATGTTCCGGGCCATTCTCATGGTTGGAAGGCAGGATGTCCAGGAGACCGATCTCTTCGTCCTTGGACATGGGAGCGTCCAGGGAAATGGGGGTATGGCCCATGGACATGCTCGTGAGGACGGAACCCACGTCCATTTGCAGGCTGTTGGAGATTTCCTGGGGCGTGGCGGGACGTCCCAGCTTCTGTTCCAGCTTGGCCGCGGCCTTATTGATACGGCTCAGTTTGCTGATGCGGCTCGTCGGCAATTTGATCAAGCGGGCCTGTTCGGAAAGGGCCTGCAGGATGGATTGCCTGACCCACCAAACGGCATAGGAGATGAATTTGAATTCCCGGGTTTCATCGAAACGTCTGGCGGCCCGGATCAATCCGAGGTTCCCTTCATTGATGAGATCGTTCAAAGGCAATCCCTGGTTCTGGTAATTGCGGCATACGGATACGACGAAGCGCAGGTTCGCCCGGATCAATTGGTTCAATGCCTGGCGGTCATCCTTCCGGATGCGCTTGGCCAGGCTTGCTTCCTCTTGCGAGGACAAGGGTTTGGTCTTGCTGATTTCCCGGTAATAGAGGGAATTGTATTCTTCGCGGGCTACGGGTTTATCATGATGGGACGAAGTTGAAGCTGACAGTGTTCTCATGCAGGAATGGATAATCAAAAACCGGGCCATGAAAAATGAGCCCGGTCACGCGCACCCCGTAATGAAACGGATGTTCAGGCGTTTACGCTTTTTTGAGAAGCTGATCGAGAATGTGGTTCGGAGTCAGGCTTTCCGCTTCAGCCTGGAAATTCAGCAATACCCGATGATTCAGGGCGGATTTGAAGATGGCGCGGATATCCTCCTCAACCGGCGTCGGCCGGCCGTTGAGAAGCGCGCGCGCTTTTGCGGCCAGGACAAGAAATTGGATCGCGCGGGGCCCGGCTCCCCACTTTACATATTTCAACACTTCCTTGTCCGGATTGTCAGAAGTGGGCCGCGTGGCGCGCACCAGCTTTACCGCCATTTCGAATATATGATCCGGAACGGTCATTTCCATGACCCGGTCCTGCAATTCCAGGATTTGGCTCCGATCCAATACCGGTTGGATTTTCTCCGTCAGCTTGGCCGTATGCTTTTTGATGATCGCAAGTTCCTGCTCGTAGGAAGGGTATTCCAACTGCAGGGCGAAAAGGAAGCGATCCAACTGGGCTTCCGGAAGGGGATAGGTGCCTTCCTGCTCGATGGGATTCTGGGTGGCCAGGACCATGAAGGGTTCTTCCAGCTTTTCCGTTCGGCCGAAAACCGTGACGATCTTCTCCTGCATGGATTGGAGCAGGGCCGCCTGGGTCTTGGGAGGGGTGCGGTTGATCTCATCCGCCAATAGGATCTGGGTGAAGACCGGACCATGGATGAAAACGAGTTCGCGGGAACCCGTGCTCTTGTTCTCCTGGAGGATTTCCGTGCCCAGGATGTCCGAAGGCATGAGGTCGGGAGTGAACTGGATACGGTTGAACTTGAGATTGAGGGCCTGGGAAAAGGCGTTGACCATGGTGGTCTTGGCCATGCCGGGCACGCCTATGAGAAGGACATGGCCGCGGGCGAGCAGGGCGATGAGGATTTTCTCCAGCACCTCATCCTGTCCGACTATGACCTTGGAGACTTCTTTTTGGAACCGTTGGAGGAGGCCGGGGATTTCCTGAAGAGCTATCGGCATCTGGTCATCCCCTTGGTGGGCCTTATAGGCCCGGTAACTTGGCTGCTACGGAAGGTTAGGCTTTGGCCTTGGCCTTGTCTTCGGCGGTTTCCGCCAGGACCACGGCCAGGTTCTTGTGGAATTCCACGAAGCCGCCGGAAACAGTATAATAGGTTTCCTTGCCGTTGGCCGTGATCCGGACTTCGCCCGGGATCAGGCTGGACAGGATGGGCGCATGGTCCTTGAGGATCAGGAACGGCCCGGATGCGCCGGGAACGAGGAGGGATTCGGCCTCTCCATCGTACACGGCCCGGTCCGGAGTGAGAATCTGCAGCTTCATGGAATCGATATCCTTTGCTTGACCTTGCTTGAGCCTTACTTGAGGGTCTTCGCCTTCTCGACGGCTTCCTCGATGGAACCGACCATGTAGAACGCGTTTTCAGGGAGCTCATCGTGCTTGCCGTCCAGGATTTCCTTGAAGGAGCGGATGGTGTCTTCCAACTTCACGAACTTGCCGGGAATGGAAGTGAAGGTCTCCGCCACGCTGAAGGGCTGGGACAGGAACTTCTGGATGCGGCGCGCGCGGTTCACGGTCGCGCGATCCTCGGCGGAAAGCTCGTCCATGCCCAGGATGGCGATGATGTCCATCAATTCCTTGTAGCGCTGCAGGATGGCCTGCACGCCGCGGGCGGTCTGGTAATGCTCCTCGCCGATGATCAAGGGATCCAGGATGCGCGAGGTCGATTCCAGAGGATCCACGGCGGGATAGATTCCCATTTCCGAGATCGCTCTGGAAAGGTTCGTGGTCGCGTCCAAATGGGCGAAGGTCGTCGCCGGAGCCGGATCCGTATAGTCATCCGCGGGCACGTAAATGGCCTGGATGGAAGTGATGGAACCGGTCAGGGTCGAGGTGACGCGTTCCTGCAAGTCGCCCATTTCCGTGGCGAGGGTGGGCTGGTAGCCCACGGCCGAGGGAATACGGCCGAGCAGCGCGGACACTTCCGAACCGGCCTGGGTGAAACGGAACATATTGTCCACGAAGAGCAGAACGTCCTGCTGCTTGTCGTCGCGGAAGTACTCGGCTTCCGTAAGCGCGGTAAGCGCCACGCGCGCACGGGCTCCGGGGGGCTCGTTCATCTGGCCGTACACGAGGCAGGTCTTTTCCAGAACGCCCGACTCCTTCATTTCGCCGAAGAGGGCCGTGCCTTCGCGGGTACGTTCGCCCACGCCGGCGAACACGGAATAACCGCCATGATGCTTGGCGATATTGTTGATGAGCTCCATGATGATGACGGTCTTGCCCACGCCGGCGCCGCCGAACAGGCCGATCTTGCCGCCCTTCACGTACGGGGCCAGAAGATCCACGACCTTGATGCCCGTCACGAGGACTTCGGACTTGGTGCTCTGGTTGGTGAAGGCGGGAGGCGCCTTATGGATGGGATCGCGGCGTTCGAACTTGATGGGTCCGGCTTCGTCGACGGGTTCACCGATCACGTTGAGGATACGGCCGAGGCAGCCTTCGCCCACCGGCACCGAAATCGGCGCGCGGGTGTTCAGGACCTTGGTGCCGCGGACCAGGCCGTCGGTGCTGTCCATGGCGATGGCGCGCACGGTGTTCTCGCCGATATGAAGCGAGACTTCGAGGGTGAGGTTGTTCTCGCCCCCGCCGATATTGGGGTTGGTGCACTTGAGGGCCGTGAGGATGGGAGGCAGTGAGCCCTCGTCATCGAAGGAAACGTCCACGACCGGGCCCAGCACCTGGGATATCTTTCCGTAATTATTCTCAGCCATTGTCTCTCCTGATTTCCTTGTGTCTCTATTGCGTGGCTTACGGGTCCTACCCGGATTGAACGGGACCTACCCGTTCAACGCTTCCGCTCCGGAGACGATTTCGATGAGTTCCTTGGTGATGGCGGCCTGACGGGCGCGGTTCATCTTCAAGGTAAGCGATCCGATGAGATCCTTGGTATTCTTGGTGGCCGCGTCCATGGCGGTCATGCGGGCGGTATGTTCGCCCACGGCGTTCTCGAGAAGCGCCCTCAAGACCTGGATGGTGACCAGCTTGGGAAGCAACTCGGCGAACACTTCGGCCGCGTTCGGCTCCACGATATAATCCAGGCGAAACCCATGGGCTTCCTTGGCCGATGCCGCGGACTTCGGCTTCGCCGGCTTGGCGAAGGGAAGCATCTGCATGAGTATGGGCGTCTGGGACAATACCGAGTTGTATTTGTTGTACACCAGGTATACCGCGTCCACTTCGCCGGAGGTGAAATCCTCGATGGCGTTCGTGGCGATCTCCAGGGCATTGGCATAGGTCGGAACGTTGCTGTGCAAGCGTTCGGAGGCCTTGGCCGCTTTCGCCACATGCGGGTTCCGGGGGATGAAGTCCTTGGCGCGCCGGCCCAGGCCCAGGGCTTCGTTGACCCTCGCCGCGTCCACGGAGCGGACGAAGAATTTCAGCAAGTTGTTGTTGAAGCTGCCGGCCAGACCGCGATCGGAAGCGACCACGATGTACCGCACCCGCTTTTGTTCCCGCACCTTCATCAAGGGATGATCGAGGTCCTGGAACGAGGCGGTAACCTGCTCCAACAGCTCCTGCATCTTCTCGGCGTAGGGCTTGTTGCGGTTGAACCCGTCCTGGGCCCTGCGCAAGCGTGCCGCCGAGACCATTTTCATGGCCGAGGTGATCTTGCTGGTGTTCTGCAGGGATTTAATCCGCAGACGTAATTCTTTGATTGTCGGCATGGTTCAGTCTCAGGCAGCCGCGAATTGCTTGCCGAACTCCTCCAGGGCCTTTTTGATTTCGGCGGTCAGCTTGTCGTCGAGCTTCTTTTCCTTTTCGATGGAATCGATGAGCGCGGGATACTTCCCGTCGATGAAGGAGAAGAGCTGGTCTTCGTAGGCGGCGATCTTGTTTACCGGCACATCGTCGGCGTAACCGTTCATGCCCGCGTACACGATCATGATGGTCTTGCCGATGCGGTAAGGCACGTACTGTCCCTGGCGCAGGATGCGCATCATGCGCTCGCCGCGGGCCAGCTGCTTCTGGGTAGCTTTATCCAGATCCGACGCGAACTGGGCGAAGGCGGCCAGGTTGCGGTACTGGGCCAAGGTGATACGCAGGGGACCGGTCACCTGCTTGGTGGCCTTGATCTGGGCGTCGCCGCCTACGCGGGACACGGACAGACCCACGTCCACGGCGGGACGTTGGCCGGCATTGAACTGGTTGGTGTCCAGGAAGATCTGGCCGTCCGTAATCGAAATCACGTTGGTCGGAATGTACGCGGAAACGTCGCCGGCCTGGGTCTCGATGATGGGAAGGGCCGTGAGCGAACCTCCGCCTTCCTTCTCGGACATCTTGGCGGCGCGCTCGAGCAAGCGGGAGTGGAGATAGAACACGTCGCCGGGAAACGCTTCGCGTCCCGGGGGGCGGCGGAGTAACAGCGAGAGCTGGCGGTAGGCCTGGGCCTGTTTGGTCAAATCGTCGTAGACGACCAAGGCGTGCTGGCCATTGTACATGAAGTACTCGCCCATGGTGGCGCCGCAATAGGGAGCCAGATACTGGAGCGGAGCGGGGTCGGAAGCGTTGGCGGCCACGACGCAGGTGTATTCCATGGCGCCGGCGGCCTTGAGGCGTTCCACGATTTGGACCACCGTGCTCTGCTTCTGACCGATGGCGACGTAAATGCACTTTACGCCCTTGCCCTTCTGATTCAGGATGGTGTCGATGGCGATGGCGGTCTTGCCCGTCTTACGGTCGCCGATGATGAGCTCGCGCTGGCCGCGGCCGATCGGGATCATGGTGTCGATGGCCTTGATGCCGGTTTCCATCGGTTCGCAGACGTTCTGGCGGCGGACGATGCCCGGGGCCTTGTCTTCGATGGGGCGCATGTGGGTACGATCGAGGGCGGGCCCGCCGTCGATGGGTTCGCCCAGGGCGTTGATCACGCGGCCTAGGATGGTATTGCCCACGGGAACGGAAGCGATGGTCTTGGTGCGGCGGGCGGTGTCGCCTTCGGAAACGGCGGCTGCGTCGCCGAGAATGGCCACGCCTACGTTATCCGTCTCGAGGTTCAGCACCAAGGCGGATACGGTCTTGACCGCTCCCTTGATTTCGATGAGCTCGCCGGCCATCACGTTGGAAAGGCCGAAAATGCGGGCGATGCCGTCGCCCACCTGCAGCACCGTGCCGGTCTCGTAGGTATCGGCGGAGGTGTTGATGGAATCCAGCTGCTTTCGCAAGATGGATGTGATTTCGTCGGAACGGACTTCAGCTGCCATGTTGATTTCCTATGCGGCTAATTTCTGCCGGAGCAGATCGAGTTTATGCTTGATGCTCGCGTCCGTGATGGTGTCGCCCTGGACGATTCGGAATCCGGCGATAAGGGACGCGTCGATTTGGTTGGTGAGGATGTAGGTCTTGCCCGGGCGCTTGACTTCGAGGCCGCGGGTCAACTTGTCGAGTTGGTCCGGGGCCAGGGGTTTGGCGCTCACCACGGTGGCGCGCAGGATGTTCTTGCGGGCCTCTTCCAAGGTGATGTACGCGTCGGCGATGGGACGGAGCAGGGCGAAACGGTTCTTGGTCTCCAGCAGCTTGAGGAACTTCTGGGTGAGGGGCGCGAGCTTGGCCGCCACCGATCCGATGACCTTGGCCTTCTCTTCGGCCCGGCGCACGGGATTGGTCAGGAACATATGGAGCGCCGGCAGATTGCGGAAGCTTTGCGCCAGGATGTGCATGTCCGCGGAAACGGCGTCCGAGGCCTTATTGTCTTCCGCGGCCTGCAAGAGCATGCGGGCATAGATGACGGCGGCTTTTTCCTTTTTCATGCCTTATCGATTCCGGTCGCGTGCGAAGGCTTACGCCTTGGCAGCCGAGACCTCGTTGATGAGTTGGTCGACCAGGGCGCGCTGCTTGGAATCGTCAAGGCTGGCCTGGATGAGCTTCTCGGCGATCCGGATGGACAGATCCGCGGTGGTCCGCTTGAGCTCCGCCATGGCGGCGCGCTTGGAGGACTCGATCTCGGCGGTGGCGGAGGCGATGATGCGGGCCTTCTCTTCCTGGGCGGTCACTTCGAGTTTGCGGCGGAGTTCTTCCGCGGCCTGCTTGGAGGACTGCATCATGGAGTTGGCTTCGTGCCGGGCCGCGGTCAGGATCTTGTTCTGCTCCTCGGTGATGCGCTTGGATTCCTCCTGGATGCGTGCGGCCTGATCCAGGCTGTCCTTGATGGTCTTGTCGCGTTCATCGATGGAGGCGATGATCGGCTTCCAGGCCATTTTCTTCAGGATCAGCAATAGGACGACGAATACGATCGCGGTCCAGCACCAGACGCCGGGATCGAAACGCAGGAAGGCCGGAAGGCCGCCCGCTTCGGCGTGCCCGCCTTCGCTATGCCCGACTTCGGCATGCGTCTCGCCGGATGGCGTTTCCGCTGCCTGTGCAAGTTGCAGCCCGTTCAGTTCGGCGCTCATTGTTCTTTCCTCTCCACGCGGGCGGCGAAATGCCGTCCCGTTCCGATCAATAGATTACTTGAAGGCTACGATGATGCAGATAACCTGCGCGAACAAGGCCACGCCTTCCACCAGAGCGGCGGCGATAAGCATGGTCGTGCGGAGCACGCCGACGGCTTCCGGCTGGCGGGCGATGCCTTCCAGGGCCGAACCGGCCAGTTTACCGATGCCGATGCCGGCGCCGATAGCGGCGAGTCCGGCGCCGATGCCGGCGGAGAGAAGTCCCATTGCTGCGTTTTCCAAAGCCATCGTTTACTCCTTGTGGATTCTAGTTGGGTTCAATGTTCCTGGTGGATGGCCATTCCCACGAATAGGGCCGAAAGCAAAGTGAAGATGTACGCCTGCAGGAAGGCCACCAAAACCTCGATCAGATAGATGAACAGGGTCATGGGCAGGAATCCGATGGCGACGTAATAGGACTTGAAGACGATGATGAGGCCGGTGAGGGACAGGATCAGGATGTGGCCCGCCGTCATATTGGCGAAAAGACGGATGCACAAGGCGACGGCCTTGGTGAACAGGCCCATGAACTCGATCAGGGCGATGATGGGAAGCACGAAGAGGGGGACGCCCTTGGGGACCACGTTGACGATATAATGGCCGGGTCCATTGTGGACCATGCCCGCCACGTTATATACGATGAAGACCATCAGGGCCATGGTGGCGGTGAAGTTCACGTTGCCGGTGGCGGCCGAGAAACCCGGGATAAGGCTGATCAGGTTCAGGGCCAGGAAGAAGAAGAACATGGTCAGGAAGAACGGCAGCCATTTGGGCGCTTCCTTCTTGCCCAGGTTCGGTTCCACCACCTCGTCGCGCATGTAGATGACCAGGGCCTCCAAGGCATGGCCGAGCCTGCCGGTGGGGGCATTGCGCTTGCGGCGCCCGCCCATGGCGAACAGCAGGATGAGCAGGCCGCCGGCGATGAACATCATCAGCACATGCTGGGAGATTCCCATGTCGATGCCGCCCACCATCCAATGGGGCAGGTGCAGGGTTACGCCCGGGACCGGATGCCACTCGTAGGAGTTGGAGATATGGTGGGTGAGGAAGTCGCCCAGGTTCTCCTCGGCGCGGACCGGGCCGGCGCCAAAGGCCGAGGCGATCAGGGCGAAGGGGGCGAGGAGGCTTTTCTTTATCTGCATCAATGGCTCATCAGGCTGGCGTTATGGCGTAGGAAATGGTGGATTTCCACGGCCAGGTAGGCGATAAAGGAAACCATCGCCGTCAAGGTGATGGAGAGCAGGGCGGACTGGCTCAGGCCGGCTGTCAGGATGATCCCGATCAGGACCATGCCGATGACGGCCATGCGGACCACCATGCCCATCAGGTAGACATTGAAGGGATTCGTATTCTTGCCTTTGAAACGGTAGAGGGGGTAGATCGCGGCCAAGGCGTTCAGGGCCATGAAGACCACCGCTCCGGTCGCGAACGCGAGCGGAAACCCTTCCAGGCGGAAGGAAAGCAAGGCGGCTGCCACGGCCAAAAGTACCATGACGAGCGCGATTTTTTTGGAGTAGGTGGACAAGAAAAGGAAATCCGTTTTCCCGGAAAAAGATTTTCCCGGAGGTTTATTTCGCGTGGGAATAATAGCTAAGCGCCCTTGATCTTTAAAGGCCGCGGCCTTGCCCAAAAAACGGGTCCGAACGGCCTAATGGCGCCTTTGCTTCGGAGTTGCGGCAACTCCACGCGCGGCGCATAAATGATTGGTTACTGGGGCTTGGCGCTTTCGTCGCGTTCCAGTTTTTTGACGGCTCTATATAGGGTATACCCGCTGCCGAAGAAGCCGAGGAATACCCCTGCAATTAATAGGATCGGTGCCGTATGGAAATGGCGGTCCAGCCACAATCCGCCGCCCACGAAGAGCAGCATGTTGCAAACGATGATCCAGCCGAGGTTGAGGAAGGCGAGCCAGGAGGTGGAGGCTTCTTCTTCCCCGGCTTCCGGCTTACTTTTTTTCATCCCGATGCATGGTGCAATTGCCCTGGAAAACCGCTCCTTCATTGATCACGAGTTCGCGGGTTTGCAGATCCCCCACCAGGCTGGAGGTGCTTTCCAGGACGATTTTATCCTGACCTTTGAGGTTCCCGATGATTTGTCCCGCGATGGTTGCCGTACGCGCATGGACCTGGCCTTCGATCTTCCCCGTCGGACTGAGGACCAGCATACCCCCCACCTCTACAGTTCCCTTTAGGTAACCCTCAATTCTCAGGTCGTGCTCGGACTTGATATCCCCCAGGATATTGGTCCCCTCGCTGATAAAGGTCATGGCAGGTGTTACGGATTTGGACATGGGGTTCCTCTTTTTCGATTCAAACGTTATTTCAGGTATTGCTCGGGGTCGACCGATTTGCCTTTGACCAGGATCTCGTAATGGAGATGCGGGCCGAAACTGTTTCCCGTATTTCCCACCGCCCCGATGCTGGTCCCCTTTTCCACCTGGTCCCCGGCCTGGATGAAACTGCGGCTCAGATGCGCGTATAGGGTCTGCACGCCATGGTTATGATCGATCTTGATGAAACGGCCCAAGTCCCGATCCTGCCCGGCCTGGATAACGATTCCCTTGGCGGCGCTCAGGACCAGGGCGTTGCTTTCCGCGATGATGTCGATTCCTTCATGACGCGCTTCCGGGGAGGCGCCGGCGTTGAATTTCTGGCTGATGATGCCGGCCACGGGCCAGATATCGGGGATTTCCTCCCGGGATGGGAAGGGGGTGGGACCCCGCTTGCGCGTTTCGATGGCCCGAACCTGGGAAACGAATTTGTCCAGGTCCGCTTGGGAAAAGCGGCTCCCGCGGTCCGCGTCCTTGACCGTGTCGGCCCTCTGTTCGGCGATGAAGGTTTGGACGATGCCGCGGATCTTGCGCTCCTGCTCGGCCATCTGGGCCAGTTCGCTTTCCAGCAAGGTCATCTTCTCCTGCTTCTCGATGAGCTCGCGGTTGATGGTGGCCAAGTGCGCGGCGGTTAGGACCTTACCGTTGATCTCCGTGATCTTCACGGCCGCGAGGGCCACGGCGAAGAGGGCGATGATGACGGCGTAGAAGAGGAATTCGAAGAAGCGATAGCGCAGCTTGACGGTCCAGGCATCGCTGGAATCGTCCGGCAGGATTTGGATGGTGATGTATCGTTTCTTCGACATGGAACCGGAGCCGCTCTGGCGGGGTCCTGAAAGGTGGGGCCGGCTTTCAGCCCGCCGCGCTCTTGGCTTCCTGGCCCTTTTCGAGCGTGTCCGCCAGGACCTCGAGATCATGGCGGTTCATGTAATGGATCTCCAGGATACCCTTGTTTTCGTTCCCCTTCAAGGTGACCTTGGTGCCCACCAGGAAGCGGAGCTTTTCCAGGAATGCCTGGGTATTGGGATTCAATGGTTTGGGCCCATCCCCTTTGCGGCCGCCGGATTTTTCGGCCCGGCGCACGTTCAGGTGATCCTCGACAATCTTCTGGGCCAGCTTTTGGCGCTTCTTCGGATCGGTCTGAAGCAGGGCGCGGCCATGGCCGGCGGTCAGCTTGCCTTCCTTGATCATGGCCTTAAGGTCATCGTCCAGCTTTAGGAGCCGCAAGGTATTGGTGATGGCGGAACGGCTCTTGCCCAGTTTCTGCGCCAGCTCGTCATGGGTGATCCCGCATGTATTGATCAATTGCTCGAAGGCAATGGCCTCTTCGATGGCATTCAGCTGCACACGCTGGATGTTCTCGATGAGCGCCATTTCCATCATATCCCGGTCGGACAACTGGTCCCGGACCAGGGCGGGAATGGTGGTACGTCCCAGCACCTGCATGGCGCGGAAGCGGCGCTCGCCCGCTACGATCTGGAAATTGCCGCCGTGTTTCCGCAGCAGGATGGGCTGGAGCAGCCCCTTCTCCTGGATTGAATCCGCCAACTCCCGGAGCTCTTCCGGGCCGAACTCGGTTCGGGGCTGGAAGGGATTTGGAGCTATTTTGGAAATTTCAATTTCTAGGGTAGCGGATCCCGTTTTGGGGTGCACCACTTCCTGGCCCAAATTGCCGAAAATCGCTTCGAGGCCTTTGCCCAGCGCTTTCCTAGTCATTCAGGAGGATCTCCTTTGCCAATTCCATATACCGCGTCGCGCCCAGGCTGAGGACATCATATAGGATGATGGGCTGGCCGAAGGAGGGCGCCTCGCTCAGCTTGACGCTGCGCGGGATGATGGTCTTGAAGACTTTTTCGGAGAAGGTGCTCTGCACGTCCTCGGCCACCTGCTTGGACAGGTTCAACCGGCTATCGTACATGGTAAGCAAGGCGCCTTCGATGGAGAGTTTCGGATTCAGATTCTGCTGTACCAAGCGGATTGTATTGAGCAGTTCGGCCAGACCCTGCAAGGCGTAGTATTCGCATTGGATCGGGATCATGACCGTGTCCGCGGCGGTGAGCACGTTCAAGGTCAGCATGCTCAGGGACGGAGGGGAGTCGATGAAGATGAAATCGTAATCCTGGCGCACGGCCTCTAGAACGCGGGTCAGTCGTCTCTCGCGCAGAGGTTGGGTGATGAGCCCTACTTCCAGGCCGGCTAGCGAATGCGAACAAGGGAGGACTTCGAGGAAAGGCATGGTTGTCGGGCGGATATATTTGCGGACCTGTTCCCGGGTGACATCGTTTTCCGCCTGGGTGAGGATGTCGCTGATGTCTTCTTCGAATTCCTTGGGATCGAATCCCAGTCCCTGCGTGGCATTGGCCTGGGGATCCATGTCCACCAGCAATACCCTTTTCTCCATGGCCGCAAGGGCGGCCGAGGCATTTACGCAAGTCGTGGTTTTGCCTACCCCACCCTTTTGGTTGCAGGCAGCAATGATTCGGCTCACATCTCTCCTGTTTTATACGCGATGACCACGTAGTATTTCCGGGGATTGCCCGGCAGGTGGTAGGCGAAGTTCTCGACCTTATCATAGCCCTGGGGAAGGTTGGTCTCTTCCGCGGTCTTGAAGGTCATGAACAGTCCGCCTGGTTTCAGCATCTTATAGGCGAGGCGCGCATCCCGGGTGAACTCTCCGAAGGCGCGGCAACAGACCACATCCATATGGGATAGGAATACCTTTTCCACCCGCTCGGTCAGCACATGCAGGTTGGGGATCCGGATTTCCCGGATGAGCTCGGCCATAA
The DNA here is from genome assembly GCA_028287465.1 of Fibrobacterota bacterium. Classification (GTDB taxonomy): domain Bacteria; phylum Fibrobacterota; class Fibrobacteria; order UBA11236; family UBA11236; genus Chersky-265. The sequence continues at coordinate 8,995 of JAQBPO010000024.1, read as the reverse complement.
GGGCGGATTGCTTCTGCTTCGGCTCGATGGCAAAGACATCGATATCCGGGCAGGCGATGGCCAAGGGAACCGCCGGCAAACCGACGCCGCTCCCCATATCAGCCAGCTTGTTCACTTCTTTGAAAAAAGGCATCAATTGGACCGAGTCCACGATATGCCGTTCCCAGACGGTCGGCTCATCGTTTTCGCTTACCAGGTTGATGTTTTTATTCCATTTTCGAAGGAAGTGTTCAACCTCCCTAAGCTTTTGGAGCGTTTTGTCGTCGAATTTCGACGGATCCTGTAAAAGGTTTTCCATAGGGTCAGTAAATGTATCATAAAAGTTTTGGATTTCAATGACTATCGGCTCCAGCCACCGCAAGCTTTTTCTTAGGATTGCCAAATCGCCAAAGGCTGTCGATCCTAAATACAAAAGTGACTTCCATTGGAAACGTTCGAATTCGGGGATTCCTCAAGTCTCTAGGTCTAGGCTCAGACCTTGGTTTCACGTGAAACCATAACCTCAGATGGGCCGGATGTTTCACGTGAAACATGGCTTCGGGAACTATAGGTGACCTCATCCAGAAACCGCTTATGGGCAAGGCCATACCAATAGGTCGGGAACGCCCGGACCAAAAGCTCCAGAACCCGATGATAGCGCCGACCCAGATTCCGGTAGGGATCCGTGGGAGCTATGGCTCCCTGAGGGGCGGGTTCTGGGGACCCTGATCCGGCGTCGGTTAAAGAATGAGAGGAGAGACGACCGGCGCCCAAAGCGGGGTCGTTCCCGGGCTTCCGCTTGGAGACCCGTTCCGGGTCCGCGAGTTGGATTAAGCGGAAGCGTCCCCCGGGGAGCAGGACCCCGAAAAAGACCGGAACCCCGGAGTGCCGGGTAAGGAAGCGGGGGAGTGGATCCATATCCAAAGTCCGCCCGAAAAACGAGGCCCGGGTTTCGGACCCGGGAACGCGCTGATCCCAAAGTAATGCGAAGCATCCCCCTTGCTTCAGATGGCGTAAAGCCCGCCTTGGAATCCCTTCGTCCACGATCCGCATGCCGAGACGAGTCCGGAGGTTCGACAATAGGGCCTGACTTTTTCCGTTCATCAGAGGCCGGGCGGCACTGAGCAGGGAGATGCCTTGGCGGGTCATCCAGGCGCCCATATGTTCCCAGTTATGGAAATGCGCGGTGAGGAAGTGGGTGGGGGAGACGCGTAATAGGTGGAGCTTGGTCGCATCCCTGGGGCGGGACTGGATGGCCAAACCATAGCGGCCATGGAAAAAGATAAGGAGGTCATGGACGAGATTCAGGTAGAACCGGATCCGGAAGCCCAACCCATAGGACAGTCCGCAGACCTGGGCATTGATCCGGATCGTGTTCCGCTTCCACCCTATTATAATAAGCCCCCCAACTAGAGGAAGGGAAAGGGTCCGAAGGTATAGATTATATAGAAATTGTCTAAACAATATAAATTAGACCTTATTGTGTTGTTGAAGCAAGTCCACAAGGAAAACCCGACCTGAGCCAGCCTAACCCTTGAAATTTCAAGGGGATGAAAACTAAATTGATCCCCTCATCTCCAAAATGGATTTCTCATCATGAAAAGAACATTCCAGCCCCGCAATCGGAAACGCGTCAACAAGCACGGCTTCCGCACCCGCATGGCAACCAAAGATGGCCGCGCGGTATTGTCCCGCCGTCGCTCCAAGGGCCGCCACAAGCTGACCGTCAGCGATACCATGGCCTACAAGGACATCTGACCCACACCCTCCGCTTCTGATCGGGGAGAGTTTCGCCATTGAATGCAAGCTCGTCCCCGCGGCCGGGAGAAAACCGGCCGACGCCCTTCCCGCTCAATAGACGTCGGCTCAATAAGCCGTATATGTATAAAAAGGTCTTCGAGGGCGGGAGAGTGCTGCGAAGCGCGCCACTCACCATCCGCTTCATCCACGAAGACCAGGAATGCTCCCGCCTCGGTTTCATCATCCGGAAAAAAGTCGGCAACGCATGCATGCGAAATTCCATCCGCCGCACCCTGAGGAACTGCTTCGTGGACGCGCTGCCGCGATTCCGGGAAGGCACGTGGATCATTTTCGACGTATCCGACAAGGCTTCTCAGGGGACCCGCGGGGAACTGCGGGCCCAGGCGGAACGATTGCTCCTCACGGTCACGTTCCCGGATTCGCGGGCATGATCATGCTTCTCGTCCGTACGCTCGCCATCTTCATCATCCGCATGTACCAGGCTTTGCATGGATCCTTCTACCTGGGCTGCTGCCGTTTCGAACCTTCCTGCTCCCACTATGCGGTGGAAGCCATCGAGTCCCATGGCGTTGGCAGGGGCATCCTGCTTTCAGCTTTCCGCATCGCGCGTTGCCATCCTTTCTGCAAGGGCGGATGGGACCCCGTCCCCGCCGGTCCGGTCCGGACCCCCGGGGCGCCGGCCCGATCCTGATCACCCTTGCGACTTATAAACTCTAGGAGAATCACTTGAATAGAAACAGCCTCGTGGCATGGGTCCTTTTACTGGGCCTGATGTTCGTATGGACCGGGTACAAGCAGAAGCAGGCCACGGCCGAGAATAGGAAGAAGACCGAACAACACAAGGCCGATTCCCTGGCCAACCTCGCCAAGAATCCGGTCCCGGCGACCGCGGGCGATTCGGCCGCCATCGCCGCTGCCGCGGCCAAGGGAACGGGCACCCTCGGGGAGACCGCTCCCAACGCGGGCGCTCCTTCCGCCGGCGCCCCGGCGGCGACCGCGCTCCCCGCCGTTGCCAAGACCGACTCGGTACCCGCCGTCACCCGGTCGGTCATCACGGTCGAAACCAACCGCTTCGTGGTCTCGCTCGACAACGAGGGCGCCAAGGTCCAGGCCATCTCCCTGAAGGACCTTGCCGGCCACCAACCCTTGAACCCGGACATCATCCCCAAGGACGGGGGATCCCTCACCCTGACCGTGGACAACCAGGATTTGTCCAAGAAGCTCTGGCAGACGGATGCGGATAGGACCATCAAGGTTTCGGGCGCGCCGGTTTCCGTGGCGTTCAAGCTCACCACCCCTGACGGCAAGAAGACCTTGGTGCGGACCTACACCTTTTTCCCGGACAGCAACAAATTCACCCATCACCTGGAGGCCTCGGCCCCCATCGGTTCCTACGTCCTCGGATGGCCTTCGGGATTGGCCGAGACCGAGAAGATCAACCATGGCAAGGGCGTCGGCCTCATGAACGCCTACTTCAGCGAAGTGGTGTTCGACAACGGCGTGAATGTTGAGCGCACGGCCTTCACGGGTTCCAAGACCTTCAACGGGGAAAGCGGGGTGCTCAAATGGGTAGGTCTCCGCCGCAAGTACGTGGCCGCCTTGGTGAACTTCAACCGCGAGACCACCAACAAGGTGGTGGCGACGGGTAAGATCCCGGAAGGGGAGGAGAAGACCTACCCCAAGGAGTACGACCTCCAGATCTACGGCAACAACGTGGATGAGAAGACCCTGGATTTCGATTTCCTCATCCTGCCCCTTTCGTACGACCAGCTCATCACTTATAACCAGAACTACGAGAAGATCATCTTCTCGGGCTGGGAATCCTTCTTCCGCGCCGATGTCTGGTACGTGGGCCTGTGCGGGGTGGTCCTGCACCTGCTGAAGTTCTTCTACGGCTTCGTCCACAACTACGGCGTCGCCATCATCCTGCTCACCTTGCTGGTGCGGGCGATCACCTTCCCCCTGACCATCGCCCAGACCAAACAGGGCGTCAAGATGCAGCAGCACATGCCCGCCATCGCCAAGATCCGGGAGAAGCACAAAGGCCAGCCCCAGAAGGCCAACATGGAAATCATGGAGTACTACAAGAAGGAAGGGGTGAATCCCCTGTCGGGCGTGATGGGGTGCTTCCCCGTGCTCCTGCAGATGCCCATCTTCATCTCCCTGTTCAACGTGCTCGGGCGCTCGGTGGAACTGAAGGGCGCGCCCTTCATGCTCTGGATCCATGACCTTTCCCTGCCGGACGTGGTCAATAGCGGATTCCAGGTCCCTTACGTATTCCCCCTGGGCCTCACAATCCTTCCCTTCTTCATGGCCGCAACCATGTATTTCCAGATGAAGGCGTCCATCAAGGACCCCAACCAGAAGTTCATGGTCTGGATGATGCCTTGCATGATGTACATCTTCTCGTGTTCCTTCCCGTCGGGCCTGGTGCTGTATTGGACCGTGTCCAACCTCTTCACCATCGCGCAGACCCATTTCTACACCAACCGGCTGAAGCCGGCGGGCGCGCCCGTCGCGGCTACGACCGGCAAGCAGCTCCCGCCGCGCAACAAACCGGCGAGGACCTGAAAGCCCGTGAACGCGACGAGCGTAGAGTTCGCGTGAGCGAACTCTAGAGCGAGGAGCCTTTAATGGAGACGATAGTAGCCCTCTCCACGCCTCCGGGGACATCGGGCCTGGCGGTCATCCGCCTGTCCGGCCCCGCCTGCCTTTCCGTCGCCCGGGTCCATCTGGGACGAGGCGAACCGGTTCCCCGTCATGTCTATTACGGCGCCTTCCGCGGGCGGGCCCCAGGCGCCCCCGCCTCGGGCATGCCCTCTGCCCATTCCGCCGGCGAGATTCTCGACCGGCTCAACTTCGTCCATTTTCCCGCGCCCGCCAGCTCTACCGGGGAAGACGTCCTAGAGCTTTATCCCCATGGCAATATGCTTCTGGTGGATCGCATTCTTAAAGCCCTGCTCGATCATCCGGGAGTGCGGCTGGCCGGACCCGGTGAGTTCACCCGCCGCAGCTTCGAAAGCGGTAAGGTGGATCTGCTCCAAGCCGAAGCGGTGGGCCAGCTCATCCATGCCCAGACCGTAAGCGCCCTGCGGAATGCCCAGCGCATCGCGGACGGGGATCTCAGCGCCCCCTTGAAAGGCCTTCGCGACTCCCTGGTGGACCTATCGGTCCGGCTGGAGCTGGACGTGGATTTTTCCGAGGAAGAGGCCGATCCGGATTACGCCTCCTGGATGCCGCGCTTGGAAGCGGTCCGCGCCGCCCTGGACGGCTTGGCCGCCGGATTCGATAAGGGCCGCAACCTGGCCCGACCGCCGCGCGTGGTGATCCTGGGGGCGCCCAATGCGGGAAAGTCCAGCCTCATCAACGCCCTGGTGGAGGAGGATCGCCTCCTTGTCTCGGACATCCCCGGGACCACACGGGATTACGTGGAGGTAACCTTGCGGTTACCCAGCGGGCTGGTGCACCTGGTCGACACGGCGGGCCTCGGCCGGCCGGTGGACGGCCTGGACGGGCTGGCCATGGAGCGGACGCGCCGCCAATCGGAACAAGCGGATCTGAGGATCTGGGTGCAGGACGGGACCTCACGGTCTAAGACCGGGCAAACCGGGACCACGCCGGAGGCCTTCGCCGAATCCGCCGATCCCGAAGTCACCGTCGGGGATTTCTCCTTGCGCATACGCACCAAATCGGACCTGCCTGGGTTCGTATCCGGGGAAGGATCCCTTTCGGTCTCGAGCCGGACGCGATCCGGCCTGGATGCGTTCCGATCCTCCCTGGACGCCCTGGTATTCCGGGACCGGGGGGCCGGGGAGGATATCATGCTGACCACGGAGCGGCAGTTCCGCGCCGTGGAGGCGGCCCGGGACCGGGTGGACGCGGCGTTGCAAGGGATGCGGGGCCGGCCGGCGATCGAGATCCTGGCCTTCGAAGTGCGGGAGGCCGCGGGTCACCTAAGGGAGTTGCTGGGGGAGATCTCGACCGATGAGGTGTTGGGGAAAATCTTTTCGGGCTTCTGCATAGGGAAATGAGTCAGGCCGGCGCTCGCTTCATTTGAACTCCAGGGTATATCCGGCCAACCCCAGCTTTTCCCCGATCTGATCCTCGAAGGCGGCCAGCAGGCTCTTCTCGTACTTTCCGAAGGCCGTCGATTTTCCGTGGAGGGTCAGGTTGTGCAGCCAATGCTGTAGGGTGAAATACCCCCCGCCATGCACGCTCCACCCCTTGGTGATGATCCGGCAGCCGCTGCTGCTCACCGCCTCGACGTCCCCGCGGCCTTCCACCTGCAGATACTGGTAAACGATATTGGCGTGGTAGGGGGTGAGGGAAATCGGGGAGAGGACCAGATGGACGCCCTTACCCTTGGCCAGGATGACGAATTTGCCGTCTTCTTCGGAGGGCGGATTCCCGGTCCCGTCCCGGTTCTGCGCGGCGGCGTCCTTATAGGCGGTGACGAAGATGGATTTGGAGGAAGTCATTCCGCGGAACGGATGCGGGCCAGGATTTCCGAAGTGGATAGCCCGGGGATCTTCTCGATGATGTGGATGCGGCCGCCGTTGGCCTTGACCAGGGGCGCCTCTATGCAATCGGCCCCGTATTCGGAACCGTTCACGTGGACGTTGGGTTTGACTTCGGCGAGGAACGGCATAGGCTCGGTCTCATCGAAGATATGAACGAAATCCACGGCCCTCAAGGCCAGCAGCATGCGGGCGCGCTGATCCTCCGGGATGATGGGACGATGGGCGCCTTTATAGCCCCGAACGGAGGCGTCGCTGTTGAGTCCCACGATGAGCACGTCCCCCTGGTTGTGGGCCTCCTCGAGAATGTGCAAGTGCCCGGCATGCAGCAGATCGAAGGATCCGTTGAGGGTGACGATGCGCTTTCCCTGGGCCTTGAGGGCCTGGGCCAAAGGAGCCAACTGGGCCCGGTTCAGCAACCGCGATTCACCCGGTTCCGCATCCAATAGCTCTTCGCGCGTGACCGTGGCCGTTCCGAATTTCCCAACCACCACGCCCGCTGCCTTGTTGGCCAGGCGTACCGAATCTTCCAGACCGCCCCCGGCGGCACGCGCCAGGGCGAAGGTCGCGACCACGGTATCTCCCGCGCCGCTCACGTCGAAGACTTCCCGCGCCTGGGTCGGCAGGTTGAAATGCGACCCGGCGTCTCGATCGAAGAAGGTGATGCCGCGAGGGCCGAGGGTCAGGATGACGTTGGTACGCAGGGCGTCGCGCAAGGCGGCGCCGTTCTCCAGGATCAGGGCCTCGGTGGGATCGGATTCGGTCTGGCCCAGCAATCCTTGGGATTCCTTCCAGTTCGGGGTCACATAATCGCAGTCCAAATAATAGGAGGCATGCTGGGGACGGGGATCCACCAGGACCTCCTTGCCCGCCGCATGCGCTTCCTTGATGATGGCCTGGGTCATGGCCTCGGTCAGGAAGCCCTTGGCATAATCCGAGAGCACCACGATGCCGGCCTGGGGCAAACGTTTGCGGAAGGCCGCGAGGATTTTCCGGGCCGTGGCTTCGTCGACCGTGGGGGTTTCCTCATAATCCAGCCTGAGCAATTGCTGCCCTTGCCCAACCAGGCGGGTCTTGCGCATGGTCGGCCTTCCGTCCTGGATGGAATCGAATTCGATGCCGCTGCTGCGCATCAATTCCTGGAACCGCGCCCCATGCCAATCGTCCCCGTCGATACCGATCAGCACGGCCTTGGCTCCCAGGGACGCCACGTTGGCGGCCGTATTGGCCGCGCCTCCCAGGACCCTGCGGGTCTTTGTCTCATCGATCTTGATGATGGGTACGGGCGCTTCCGGGGACAACCGGGAGCAATCCCCGCTCAGGAATTCATCCAGGAATACGTCCCCGAGGACCAAGACGGTCTGGGAGGCGAAGCGGCCTAAAAGCTCGGTGGGATCCATATCCTATTGTAGAATGCCGGGCGGGCGGAGGTCCATGGGGATGGGGATTGGATCGGGATCAGGACAGGATGTCCTGGACGCGTTTCCTGAGTTCGGGCAGGACCCGGGCCTCGAACCAGGGATTTTTCAAATGCCAAATCTTATTGCGCGGGGACGGATGGACCAGGGGCAGGTATTCAGGTAGGGATTTCCTGAAATTCCGGACGGTTTCGGTCACGCTCGGCGCCGCGGCCGTTCCCAGATAGTATTCCTGGGCGTATTTCCCGATCAGAAGGGTGAGCTTCACCCTTGGCAATCCACCCAGCAGGCGTTTATGCCATAGGGGCGCGCATTCCGGCCTCGGGGGCAGATCACCGGATTTCCCTTTCCCCGGATAGCAGAATCCCATGGGAATCAACCCGAACGCCTCGGGGTCGTAAAATCGCTCCTCCGTCACCCCCAACCAGCGTCTCAATTCCTTCCCGCTCTGATCCATCCAAGGGATACCGCTTTCGTGGACGCGCCGACCGGGCGCTTGCCCAATAATAAGGATCCGGCAATTCCCGCCGGCCGTAACCACGGGCCGGGGCCCATGGGGAAGATGGGCCGAGCAGGCGTTACATGCGGCGATTTCGGCGAGCAGTTTTTCCATTTTCCATTCCCGGTACCGGGCATCCGGCCGTATGGCCTCATTAAGGTTCCAATCCATAAATAAAAAAGGGGGAAAACGAAAAACCCGCCGGGGGAGAAATCCGGCGGGTTTTTCTTCGGGACCCTTCAAGATGAAATCCGAAGGGCCTTCGTGTGGGTTCCGGTCCTATCGGGGGCAGGCCCGACAAAACCGGTATCCCAATCAGCGGGGTCAGCTGGCCAAGGTCAGTTCCTGGATATCTTCCATGGTACGGAGATTGGCCAGGCCCTTTTCCTTGATTTGACGTACCCGTTCCTTGGAAAGGCCGATGATTTCGCCGATCTCTTCCAGGTTCAGGGGCTCGTGATGGCTGATGCCGAAGTACATGCTCAGAACCGTACGTTCCTGGTCGTTCAGTTTATGAAGCAACCGGGCCACGAACTTCTTCTGGGACGTCTGGGTGGTCACGGTATCGGGGGATTCCGTATGGCCGTCTTCGATGACGTCCATGATGGAGCTTCCCTCTTCACCGTTGATCGGCTCGTCGAGCGAGGAGTGGCGCAGGCCCATCTCCATGATCTTTTCGATCTGGCGTCCCGAATAGCCCATTTTGCCGCCCAAGACATCGGTATCGATTTGCGCCCCGCCGCCGATCGTCTGGCGCATAGGGACGTTGTATTTCGAGAACCGGCGCAGGATGAGCTCTTTTTCGGCCGAAATGCGGACCA
>JAQBPO010000021.1 GCA_028287465.1 Fibrobacterota bacterium | reverse complement strand
CAACTTCGCCAGGTCAAGAAAATGGGTTCGCTCACCGACATCGTCGCCATGATTCCGGGCATGAGCAAGATGGCCGACGCCAAGGTGGACGACAAGCAGCTCACGCGCGTGGAAGCGATCCTCAGTTCCATGACCATCAAGGAACGCAAGCTCCCCAAAATCATCGACGGCAACCGCAGGCGCCGCATTTCCATCGGCAGCGGCACCACCCTCCAGGAAGTCAACCAGGTCCTGAAGCAGTTTGAGCAGATGCAGAAGATGATGAAGCAATTCTCGGGGATGGCCGGCAAGATGGGCGGCATGCGCCAGATGCAGAAGATGATGCAAAAGGGCGGAAAGATGCCCGGAATGTGATGCCATCCCTTAAATGCGGTACCATTCCTCGTACCGGTATCACGGAATAGGACGCCCACCATGACCCGCTTTCTGCGCATAGCGCCAATCCTCTCCGGGACGATTTTCATGTCCGGCTGCCTTTTCGGCGGGGACGATTCCTCAGGCCCATCCCGCAGGGTGGAATCCGACGTCCCTTACGTGCAAATCGGGGACGCCATCATCATCAAGGGCGACGGCCGGGTGGATACCCTTCGCTATTGCGGGACCGGCAAGAACCCCGTGACCGAACTCGATACCGTCCGCGACGATACCTCCGCGATTGAACTCAGCGCGGACTCCCTGTCCATCCTCAATCGTCCCGTGGCCTTGGATACCCAGGCCACCATCCAATACATCTCCCTCTATACCCGCGTGAAGGGCGGTCCCGGCCTCACCGGGACCTGGCGCTGGAGGGGTTACGCGTACCGGGTGGTCTCCGGAACCCTTTCCGCCGCGCAGCAGGAGGCCCAGGAGGTGCACCGGGGCGATATCCTATCGACGCTTTCCAAATACACCTATCTGGTCGAGTTCACCGGCACGGACATGATTTCCTCCACCGATGAAAGGCCGGCCGACTCCTTCGTGGAGGATTGGTATTCGGGCACCGCCCCTCTCTATTCCGACACCGCCGGATTCAGGATTTCGGCGCGGGCCCTCGATTCCAAAACCGTGCAACTCAAGGGCCTCGTGAGCGGGGAAGTCCTGAAGGTGGCGCTTTCGGAAAGGAATTCGGATTTCAAGGTGACCAGCAGCGTTTCGGGCCATGCCGCCTTCGAGTTCATGGAGAATCCCCTCAGCTGCCCCAGCGCCCCGGAACCCTCCTGGTACGGGGATTTCCTGGGTGACAATCCGAAGTAGGTTTCTTCCCTATTTGCGGGACCAAGGTGCCATTCCCGCCCCCTTATGCGTCTTATGGAAAACCCGTTTCCTGAACGCCCCTGAACCGGGACGTTCCCGCCACCTTCAGCCCAAGGGTCTTCCATGAAATCGAAAAATGCCATCGCCTCCGCCGCGCTCTCCCTGTCCGCTCTCGCCTTGGGAGGCTGCCTGTTCGGGAACTCCTCGGACGGGGACGAATCGCGCCTCGGAGAAACGGTCCAGGCCAATCCCTATACCGTGATCGCCGGGAACCGGATCGTTACCCCCATCCATCATGATACGGGATACTATTGCGAAAACGGGGTCATCGCCTCCGAGGACTATGAAAATGGGCCTGACACGGTCGAGTTCGCGATCTCGGGGAATTCGATGACGCTTTACACCTTCAAGGATACCACCGGGTCCGGCGCCATCGTCCAGATGAACACCCTTTGCTCCCGGGTGGGATCGGGGTCCGGCCTGGAAGGGACCTGGAAGCTCGACTCCCAGGGGTACCGCGTCCTTTCCGGTACCTTAACGGCCAAAGAAAAGGCCGAATACGACGAGGACGCTTCCGGCAACGGGTTCCCGGGCGCCCATACCAAAATCTATGCGCAATTCGCGGGTGGCGCCATCACGACCCTCGTGGACGCGGACCTGGCGGCTCAATTCATCGGCAACTGGAATGGAACCGGCTTTCCCTTCCAGGACGAAATAACGGACAGCGCCAGGTATGCGATCATTGTGAAAGCCCTGGATCGAAATACGGTCGAGATGAAGGGCGAAAAGACCGGGGAAACCGTGCGCCTATCCACCACCTACCGCGGGGATAGAACCTATACCAGCGACAAACCGGGGCATGCCGAGCATCGTTACCTTGCCAAACCCATTTCCTGCCCGAACGACCTCGAGCCGGAATGGTACCGCGCCTTCCTGAATGAGAACCAGCGGGTGCCGATGAGAGCGGAGAAAGCCTCCTCCCAGGCCGGGAAAGCCTCAAAATCCGCGGGAAAAGTGATTTTCCATGCCGGTTTCCCTTCATCCCTTTAAAATCGATATATTCCTTTCTAAATTAGCCCATCTTGAAAATTCCCTCGGAGGAGTACGTTTGTCCGTTGTAATCAGATTGTCCAGACAGGGTCACCGTCATCGTCCCTTTTACCGTATCGCGGTGGCGGATCAGCGTAAAGCGGCCACCGGTAAGTTTCTCCAGCACATCGGCTACTATGATCCCGCGCAGAACCCGCCGACCCTCAAGGTCGACGAGGCCAGCGCCTTGAAGTGGATGAACGTGGGCGCGCAGCCTTCGGACACCGTCCGCTCCTTGTTCCAGCATCAGGGGATCATGGACAAGTTCGCCAAGGTCCGCCAGGGCAAGGCCACGGCCGAGACGGCCGGCAAGGTCGTCGCCTGGAAGGCCAAGAAGCCGAAGATCCATAAGAAGCAGAAGGAAGTGATTGCCAAGCAGAAGGAAGATGATGCCAAGGCCGCAGTAGCAGCCGCCGCAGCTTCCGCCGCTGCCGCAACAGCAGCAGCCGCTGCCGCAGCAGCGGCCGCAGCAGCCCCTGCCGCCGAAGCGCCCGCGGCTTAAGCCTGATTACCGCTGCGCTCGCGCGCCGCGGTCGTCTTTGCTTTCACCTGCGCCGGCCTTTTCGGTTCCATCCTTCTCCATTCCAATTCAGGCCGCCCTACCGCAAGGTGGGGCGGCCGGTAAAACCTGCCCATGAGCACCCCACCCGATAATCTCGTCCTGATCGGATACACCCAAAAGCCGTATGGCCTTTTGGGCGAGTTGAAAGTGCATCCGGCCACCTTCGATTTCGGCCGGCACGCCAATCTCACCACGGTCTATTTCCGCAAACGTGACGGAGAAGAGGCGAAAGCCTTGGAAGTGCGCGCCACGCGCGCGGATGCCGATAGCTGGTACCTGAAGTTCAAGGACATGCGGACCCCGGAATCCGTGGCCCCTTTCAGCGGCGGGCAATTGCTCATCCCATCGGAAGAGCGCCTGGAACTTCCCGAGGACATGGTCTATGTCTCGGACGTCCCCGGCATGATGGTGTTCGACGAGGAAGGCAAAAAGGTCGGTAAGGTAAAGGAAGTCCTGGAACAGGGCGCGACCGAACTGCTCGTGGTCTCCACCGGCAAAAAAGATCTGCTCATCCCCTGGAACGACAATTTCGTGAAAAAAATCGACAAGGCCGAACGCAAGGTCCTGGTCGATATCTCCACCTTGCGGAGCATCCTGTGAGGATCGACGTCCTGACCTTGTTCCCGGAAATGTTCGCGGCCTTGGATGCCAGCATTCCCGGTCGCGCCCGGAAATCCGAGACCTTGCGGTTGAAGTGCCATAATCTAAGGGATTTCGCCATCAATAAATACGGCCAGGTGGACGACGTGCCTTTCGGCGGCGAGGCAGGCATGGTATTGCGGCCCGAACCCCTGAAAAAGGCCTTGGACCATATTCTGGAGGATTTGGGGTCGGCCCGGCCGCATATCGTCCAGATGAGCGCCCAAGGAAGGATTTTCACCCAGGAAAGGGCCAAGGAATTGGCCAAAATGGATAATCTTCTTATTATTTGCGGGCATTACAAAGGCATCGATCAGCGTTTCGCCGATGCCTATGTGGATGAAGATCTGAGCATCGGCGAGTACGTTGTTTCGGGCGGTGAACTGCCCGCCATGACCATAATCGATGCGGTCGCAAGGCTTTTGCCGGGCGTCCTGGGGGACATGACCTCCGCGGAGACCGATTCCTTCTACCTTCCCAATCGCCTGGGCTGGCCCGTTTACACGAGGCCCCAGGAATTCGAAGGCAGGACGGTCCCGGATGTGCTGGTCTCCGGCCATCATGAGAACATCAGGAAATGGCGCATCAAGGCCAGCCTGGAATTGACACGGAAGAATCGCCCGGACCTGTTCCGCTCTTTGGAACTGACGGATGAGGAAAAAAAGATTTTAGGGGCCGCCTGATTCCGAGGCCCCGAGAAGGACGAAAGGAAATATTATGCATCCGACAATCTCCGCCATCCATCACGGTAACCTCCGCACCGACATCCCCGAATTCCGCGCCGGCGATACCGTCAGCGTCGACTTCAAGGTGATCGAAGGCGCCAAGGAGAGAATCCAGACCTTCACGGGCGTGGTCATCCAACGCCGCGGCGCCGGGATCGCGGAGACCTTCACGGTCCGCAAGATGTCGAACAACGTCCCGGTCGAGCGCATCTTCCCCCTGAACAGCCCCCGCATCGCCGCCATCAAGGTGAACCGCTTGGGCAAGGTCCGCCGCGCCCGCCTGTTCTACATGCGCGATCTCTCCGGCAAGGCCGCCCGCATCAAGGAACGCGGCGTCAAGTCCGAAGGCGTCGCCCGCACCGAGGCGAAGGCCGTCACCGGCGAACCGAAGTCGTCCAAGGTCAAGTCCGCCAAGGCCGCCAAGGCCAAGGCGGAAGCCGCCGCGGCTTAAGGATTCCGTAAACGGCGCAACCCGCTCAGCGGGATCCGCCGACTCCGCGCCGTTCCGCTCCAAGGCGGTTTGGCGCTCTCGACCCTTATAAAGCGGCCGCCCGGATGGGCAGGCCGCTTTTTCATTGGTGCGGCGACGGCATCGACGGTTGGAATCGGACGGCACCATCGCGATATCGTGGCGTGATTAAGCGTGAATTGTCAACTATATCACGAATCGATATAATACCTTTTTCCTCCGATGTCCTTCACCTCGCTCCCGGCCGCCGCCAGACCCATCTTCCGATGGGGCGCCCCGGCATCGTCCGATCCGCGCAGGGCAAGGCGCATCGTCCTCAGCAACCAGATGGCCGTAATGGCCGCCGTCGCCTTCGCCGGGTACAGCGTTCTCTACCCCGCCTTCAGCGTCCCGCTCATGGGCCTGATGACCCTTCCCGCGGCGGCCGGATTCGCCTGCGTACCCATCCTGAACCGCTTGGGCCGGATCCGGTTCTCCCGCATCCTGTTCATCCTGATCGCGGACGGCTTCATCCTCGGCGCGGGACTGGGCCTGGGAACGTCCACGGGTGTCCATCTTTTCCTGCTTCCCTGCGCCTGGCTCGCCCTGATCCTTTTCGATTGGGAGGATTGGGAGGAGAGGGCATCCATGATGGCGGGAGTCGCGTTGGCCTCCATACTGCTCGTGGCCCTGGAAGCCCTTGGTCCGGCGCACGGCGCGCTCTACGCCTTGAATCCAAGGCAGGAGAAAATGCTGCACTTCCTGGCGGTAATCGCGGCCCAGTCGTTCCAGATCATGGTCGTACTCCATTTCTTCCTGGGGAACCGCCTGACCGAAACGGCCCTGGCGGAAGCCGGCGAGGCCGCCAAGACGGCGGACAAGGCCAAGGGCCGGTTCCTCGCCAACATGAGCCACGAAATCCGCACGCCGCTCAACGGGATCCTCGGCATGTCGAACCTCCTCCTGAAATCGGAAATGCGGGACGACCAGAAGGATCTGGTGCAGTCCATCCAATCCTCGGGCCTGGACCTGATGGCAATCATCAGCGAGATCCTGGATCTTTCCAAGATCGAAGCGGGCAAGATGCGGTTGGAGCATGCGCCGTTCAACCTGGGCAAGGTCGTCGAATCCACCTTGCGCCCGTTCGAAAATGAAGCGAGGAGGAAGCGCCTGCGGCTGGCGGTGGATTCGGCCGCCGACCTCCCCGGGGTCCTCGTAGGGGATGCCATGCGCCTCAAGCAAGTGCTCAACAATCTGATCGGGAACGGGCTGAAGTTCACCCATGGCGGAGGGGTGATGCTCAGGATACGCAAAGGGGCGGCCCCGCAGGCTGTCCCGGGAAGGGCGCCGTTGATATGTCCCATCGACTTCGAGGTGGAGGATACGGGCATCGGCATCTCTCCGGACGCGCAGGCCCGGATTTTCCAATCCTTCCCGCAGGCTTCGCAATCCGGAGATTCAAGCTACGGTGGAACCGGGCTCGGTCTTTTCATCTCCAGGCAGATGGTGGAAATGATGGGCGGCGCCATGGGATTCCGCGCCCGAACGGGGGGCGGAACCGTTTTCCATTTCACCATCCCCTTCGCCTTTCCCGGCGAGGATGCGACCGAGCCGGAACGCATGGATGGAACCGAGCCCAGACCCGCGCCTGGCGCCGCCTTATCCAGGCTGCTCATCGTGGAAGATCATCCCTTGAACCAGAAGGTGCTCAACGGGTTCCTGGCCCAATTCGGCTTCAGGGCGGATACGGCCCCCAGCGGGAAGGAGGCCGTGAAGGCGTTCGCCAGGAAGCCCTATGATCTCGTCTTCATGGATTGCCACATGCCCGGGATGGACGGTTTCGAATGCACCCGCGCCCTCCGCGCGGACGCGGCCGGAGGGAAGCCGTTCGCCGTCATCGGGGTCACGGCGGACGCCATGCAGGGGATCCGGGAGAAATGCCTGGAAGCGGGCATGGACGACGTGATCACCAAGCCCATCCTCACCGAGGATCTGCAACGGGTTTTGACGCGATGGCTGGGCATGCCGGGGCATCGGCCCGATCCGGTCGCCTCCGATCCACCCGCCTCGGCTTGGGTCGACGTGCGCCATCTGCGGGAGATGGACGAATGGATCCGAATCTATGATCCGGGATTCTGGGAGAGGGCGCAGGACCAGTTCCGGACCTCCGCCGGCAACCTCATTTCCTCCCTCAGGCAATCCCTGGAATCCGGCAGGACCGCGGAAGCGGCGGAATCCGCGCACGCCTTGAAGGGCCTATGCCTCATGATGGGCCTGAGCCGGATGGGGGATTTATGCAAATCCCTTGAGGATCCCGGCCTGCAAGGCGGCCCCATGGGCTGGATCGGCATTCTCGGTGACCTGCAAACCTTCCTGGAACCCTCCCTGGAGGAGATGCGCAGGCAGGTAGGCAAGACCTGAACTTGCTAAGATTCAAGGATGGGGATCAAGGCCGGAATCATCAACGTCTTCTCCCGGGCCTTCGGCATGGGCGCGGAAAACGCCTCCGATCCCCGGCATGCGAAGCGGATAGTCCTCAGCAACCAAATCTCGATATCCATCGCCCTCCTCAGCCTTCCATACGTCGTCATCTATATGATGAACGGCGCGGGGATGATGGGCTGGCTGGAGATACCCATCTTCCTGGGGTACGCTTCGGTCCACCGCTTCAACAAAGCGGGCTTCACCCTGTTCTCGCGCCTGTGGCTCCTCACCCTGGCCAACCTGGATATCCTCATCTATACCGTTTCCATGGGGAAATCGCTTGGCCTGCATGTCTTCTATCTGGCCTGCGGAAGCGCTCCCTTGGTCCTGTTCGACGCGGAGGAGAGGAAGTCCATCCTTTACGGCGTGGGACTGAGTACCCTGTTGTTCCTTGGAACCGAAGCGCTCGCGCCGGAAGCCGGTTTGTTCGCCCCGATCGCCGGATCCATGGTCCATCGTCTGAGGGTGCTGGAAATGGCCACCCTGGTCCTGGTGCAAATCCTGTTGATGGTCTATTTCCTCATCGGGAACCGCAGGACGGAAATCGCCCTGGCCCGGACGGGCGAGGCCGCGAAGGCCGCCGACGAAGCCAAGAGCCGGTTCCTCGCCAAGATGAGCGGGGAGATCCGGGCTCCCCTGGATGAAATCCTGGGCGCATCCCACCTGCTCTCCAAATCCGGCTTGGGCCCCGAAAGGCGGGAGACCCTCGAGGATATCCAGATGTCGGCCCAGGACCTGATGAACATCGTCGACGAGATCCTGGATCTCTCCCGGATCGAATCCGGCAAGATGCGCCTGGAATCGGCGCCCTTCTCCCCCGTCCGCCTGGGGCATGCGGTGCTCAGGCCCTTCGAGTTCGAATCCGGGAGGAAGAACCTCGACCTTTCCCTGGAATCGGATCCGGACCTTCCCCCGCATCTGCTCGGGGATGCCGCGCGCATCAAGCAGGTTCTGCGCAACCTCCTCGGCAACGCCTTCAAGTTCACGGAAACCGGGTCCGTCGTCCTGCGCATCCGCAGCGCGGGCGGGGAAGGAGCGGCGCATCGGCTCGAATTCGAGATCGAGGACACCGGCATCGGAGTCCCCGAGGAAGCCCGCCAACGCATCTTCGAACCCTTTTCCCAGGCGGACTCTTCCACCTCGCGCAAATACGGGGGGACCGGCCTGGGACTGTTCATCAGCAAGCAAATCGTGGAATTGATGGGAGGCTCCATCGGTTTCCGCCCGCGCTCGGAGGGCGGAACGGTCTTCCACTTCAGCCTGCCCCTGGTCGCGGTGGCCGAACATGCCTCGCCCGCCATGCGGGCCTTCGCCACGGTCCGGACCCCGTCCGGCCGGACACTGTCCGGCCGGACCCTGTCCACCATGGATATCCCTTCAGCCAGCTTCAATCCCGGTTCCAAGGCCCTTCCGCGGGATACCGTCATCCCGGCTTCCGCGTCCGCCCTGCGGATCCTGATCGTGGACGATCATTCCCTGAACCGCAAGGTATTGGTATCCTTCCTCGCCACCTACGATTTGACCGCGGACCTGGCCGCGACGGCGGAAGAAGCCCTATCCTCCTATGCCGTTACCGCCTATCACCTGGTTTTCATGGATTGCCACATGCCCGGCATGGACGGATACGAATGCACCCGCTTGATGCGCCTGGGCCCGCGGCCGGGCGGACGCCCGACCATCATCGGCGTGACCGCCGACGCGATGGAGAACAATCTTAGACGATGCCTGGACGCGGGAATGGATTCCCTGCTGGTCAAGCCCATCATCGAGAAGCAATTGCGCGGGCTTATCGCGGAATGCGCCTCCAGGCTGCCTTCCGGGCCGGGCGCCGCCGGCGCCTGACCTGAGGGCCGGATTTCACTCCGCTTCGATACGCGTGAAACTGCGCTTGCCGCATTTCAGCAGATGGCTGCCCGAAACCGCGACCTTGGCTTTGGGATCCACTATCTTCGCTTCATCGTAAGAGACCCCGCCGTTCTCGATCAGGCGGCGGCCTTCACCGTTGCTCTTGGCCGCGCCTGCCTTCACCATCAATTCCGGGAGCCAATGTTCCCCCGCCGGCACGCGGATTACGGGCATGTCCTCCGGCAAGGCTTCCCCGGAGTGGATCTTCTTCTCCTGGACCGCGGCCTTTTCCGCGGCCTCGGCGCCGTGGTATTGGGTCACGATGTCCCGGGCCAGCTCCTCCTTGAGGGCGTTGGGGTTCCGCTTGCCGGCCGCGACCTCCGCCATCATGGCCTGGATGGTTTCCAGGGGGACGGAGGTCAGAAGCTGGAAATAGCTTTCCACCAGGGAATCCGGCAGGGAGTACAGTTTGTGGAACATGGCCTGGGGCGGCTCGTTCACGCCGATATAATTCCCCAGGCTCTTGCTCATCTTCTCCTTGCCGTCCGTGCCCAGCAGGATGGGCATGAAAAGCCCTACCTGGGGTTCCTTGCCCAGGCTCCGCTGCAGCTCCCGGCCGCGCAGGACGTTGAACTTCTGGTCCATGCCCCCCAGTTCCACGTCCGCATCGATCATGACCGAATCGTAGGCCTGCATCATGGGATAGAGGAATTCGTGCAGGCTGATGGGCTGGCCCCCGCGGTAACGCTTCTGGAAATCATCCCGCTCGAGCATCTGGGCCACGGTGATCTGGGACATGAGCCTGGTGGTTTCCGTGAAGGTGAGCTTGGAGAACCACTCGCCGTTGTAGACCACGGAAGTCTTGGCCGGGTCCACGATCTTGAAGAACTGCTGCTTGTAGGTCTCGGCGTTCTTGAGGACCTCCTCATGCGTGAGGATGGGCCGGGTCTTGTTCTTGCCGGAGGGGTCCCCCACCGTTGCGGTGTAATCGCCCACGATCAGGATGACGCGATGGCCCAGATCCTGGAACTGCCGGAGCTTGCGATTGACGACGGTGAATCCCAGGTGGACATGCGGGGTGGTGGGATCTATTCCCAGCTTGATGTTGAGGGGAGTCCCTTTGGAGAGCTTCTGCCGGAGATCATCCTCTTCGATG
>JAQBPO010000013.1 GCA_028287465.1 Fibrobacterota bacterium | reverse complement strand
TTTCGATTCAGGGTGGGTCTAGCGACCCACCCTTTTTTCATACCCGGCTCCCAATCTTCGTTCCGCCATCGTCTTATCCGGACGGAGGTCCGGCTTCATGCCGGAAACCCAAGGTTCTATCTTCCGTTTGAAAGGGAAAGGCTGCGAATGCGGAAATCGCCGGGAGATTGGATTCGGGTTTATCTCGCAGGCATGCTCCTCATAACCTCTTGCGGCCTTGCCAACCGTCCGGGAATGATCGGGGAAGACGCATTCCTCGCCCAATCCATCCGGATGGATGTGACCGGCCGCGGCGGTTGGTTCTTGAATAAGAGGGTCCGGTTCGGGAACTTCCGGACCGATAAGTTCGACTTGGGATTCCAGAAAATAGACGAAAGCGGAGGGAAGTCATGGTGGCAACGAATGGTTTCCGAAGACGCCCCTGAAAAGGAGGTTGTAGCCAGGAACGGCTTTTCCTTCGCGCAATTCGATTCTTCAGGGAGTTCCGCGGGGGTGCGCTTATCCGCGCAGAGGAAATATACGGTCACCCGATCGGGCAAATCCGCAAGCACCGTGAAATTCCTTGAGGACCGGTTCGAAATCAGGATCACCCATGGGAATTGGACCCGTAATCTCGTCTTTCCGAAGGGAATGCGGCCGGGCCCGTCCGCGGCTTTTGAATTGGAAGGGGATACCCTCCAATTGGTGAATGAGCGGAAACGCGATGCGGACAGGAGGATATGCTTCGACGGGGTTATCTATAAGCGAGGATCGGAGACCGTGGGTGCGGTCAATCTTTACGGCAATGGCGCCGTCTGGCTCAGGAACGACCTAGGCAAGGACCAGGCCCTGGCCTTGGCGGCCCTGTCCACGGCCCTGCTCGTACGGCCCACCTACGAAGCCGGCGAATAATCACGGAGCCCCGCCGTCGGCCCCGGAGGAGCCTTGCAGCGCGCCTCGCGCGTCGAAAACGCCCGTGACGGATCGTCCGGATTTCGAAGGGACTTCCCTTGCGAAAGAAATCCCTCCGCCGACGAACCCGGTAACCGGGGCCCTTCCGTAAGCCGTCGACCTTCCCGCACCCGGCCTTCCCGCTTCAGTCCCCGCGTTCAAAAGTGCGACCGTCGGTTTGACGAGGGCGCGGTAGACGATATGCGCCATGGTATCCGCGCCCGCGATATTGGGATGCAGGCCGTCCGCATAGAGTTGGGTCTGGCCCTTGAAGGGCGTATAGCAATCGATGACCGTCAGACCGCGCTCCAGCGCGACCTGCTTGATGAGTTCGTTCGCTTTTACCAGGATGGCGTCGTTGTTCCCCCGGATAGGCAAGGGGAGGATCACGAAAACCCTGGGTTTGGGGGAAAGCGTATTCAAGGTGTCGATCATGGCCAGGTAGTCCCGCTTGAATTCGATTCCTGTGGTGCTCCAGGTCGACGCGAAATTATTGGCGTCATTGGTTCCGAGTTCGATGGTGACGATATCGGGTTTGAGCGCAAGCGCCTGGCCGAGCTTGCCGAATTTCCAATAGGAATTCCTGGCGTCGCTTTTGAGCATGGTCCTGCCGCTCGCGCCGTCGTTCTGGACCGTGTAGCCCGTACCGAGAAGTACTTTCAACCGCGATGGGTAGGATTGGGTGGACGCGTTGGGCAGGCCGAACCCTTCGGTGATGCTGTTGCCGATACAGGCGACCTTGATCTGGCCGTGCGCCAGAATGGCGAGGCTGGACGCGTAAAAACATACTGTGGAAAACCGTTTCACCATGAAATCTCCTTTTTGGATGCGTTCCTTTTCCGGTTGCACCGCCATTTGGGAAGGGTCGGTCATGCCCTTGAAGACCGCGACGGATTTGAACTCCGAGGCGGCCGGGAAGGAGCAGGTCTGCGACCGGGCCGATGGGACGTACGTGAGCGAGCCGATGCATAGCGGATGCCAAGGCCTCAGGGCATTGAAGGTATCAGGCTGTTTCGGAAAGGATTCCATATTGACCCCCTGGGATCAACATATCGCGGTCATGGAACCGGAACCGGTCAAGAAGCCTGAATCCAAAGCCTCATTCCGCGTTTCCGATCATCGGCACTAAACGCCCGCCTTCCCTGCCGGAATAAATCCATGTCGATCCGGATTATTCACCAGCGAAGCGCCGGGATCCGGGGCGGACGCGCTCAGAGCGGCCGCGCCACCTTCCGCGCCATGGTCACGGGCCTGCCGGATAGCGGCCGCGCTTCCATCCGCACCACGTAGACTCCCGCGCGCGTCCCCGGTTTCCATTCCACGCGATGCACGCCCGCCTGGAACCGGCCGCGCATCAGCTCGGCCGACTTGCGGCCGGAAAGATCATACGCCGTGACCGCCACGTCCGCCTCAACGGGCAGATCCAAACGCAGTCCGCCGCGGGGTTCCGATCCCAGGCCGTACCGTACCGGCCTGGCGGCCCTTCCCGGCAAGCGGATGCCGGAGGGACGCTTGCCGATGGCGAACCAAAGGGGCTTCTGCGCATTGGCCAGGTAGGAAACGGGCTGGCCCACGCGGGTGATCTTGTCCTTGGCCAAGGCCACCTGCTGCACGTTGACGGCGGTTCCCGCGGCGCGTTCATAGACGATCTTGTCGTCCAGGGTCGAATAACGCGGGTAACCCGGAGCGGTTCCGTTGCTGTCGATCACCTGATAGGTGCCCGTGAACAGATCCGCCGAGACCACGGTATAGGTGCCGGCGGTCTCATCGAACAGATCGAAGACGAGATTGAGGTCGCTGGTCTGGGCGAAGGACGGGTTGCCGATGCTGATGCCATCCTGGCGCGTGGGCAGGAAGGGCGTGATGATGCCCTTCTTGATGTCCAGCAGGCTGGCGTCCCAATACTCGATGGGATCGCCTTCCGACCGGGTCACCCGGTTGAGCGCGTCGTAGAGCAGGAACTCCCCGGTGGAATTGAAGTCGAGCGCATCGGCGTTGACCACGTTGTCCGCCTTCAGGTCCAGGCCCGTCGTGGGCGTATACAGGGAGATGGCCTTGCTGTCGTCCGGATTGACCAGGTCGATGATGTAGATTTTCGCGTCCGGTTCCAGGGTGGTGGCAGCCACCTTGCTCCCGTCCGGCGCCACCGCGATGGACTTCCAGGTTCCCGCATCGCTCACCACCTGCTCGCCGGCCTCGTCGATGCCGCGGAGGTTGTTGCCGGCGTCGATTAAGAGGGCCACCGAACCGTCATCCGTGATCGCGATGGGATTGCCCGTGCCGGTATACACCTGGGTCGCGCTCAGTTGCACGATGTCCGAATCCCCCGCCACCACCGGCTTGGCCACGTAGAGGCTGTGGTCCCCGGGATCGGCGTTCACCAGGGCCACGAACTCCTGCCCCGCCACGGCAGGCGCGTCCTGCGGCCGGGGCGTCGGCTTGTCCGCCGAGGAACCGGTCCCGATGCCCACGCCCGCGAACCCGTCCTTCACCGCCGCCACCTCGGGCGAAGCTTCGCCGAAAAGATCCGTGGCAGCGCGGATGGCACCCAAGCGCATATCGATGAACTGCGATCCCGGGTTCAGGTACTTGGCCTCCATCACCCGGTAATAGATCTTCTCGGTCTCGTCCCGCCCGATCGCCTTCGCGATCAGGAAGCAGGCCCGGTTCGGGATGCCGCTGTTCCCGTGCACGCCGCCGTTGTCGTCCTCCAGGGGAGCGTTGATGAACTCGCTCATATGCGCGGGCTGCCAGCCCGCCTGCCCGGGACCGGAGGCGCCATTATGCGGATCCTCCAGATCGCGAAGGGCGCCGGACTTGAATATCGCCGTGTTCACCACGTCCTCGCCCATCTTCCAATCGTCCCTATCCACCATGGCCCCGAACACGTCCGCCAGGGACTCGTTGAGCGCGCCCGACTGGAACTTGTACTCCAGGTTCACGGTCGCGGAGATGACTCCGTGGGTCATCTCGTGGGCGGCCACGTCCAATGCCCGCGCCAAGGGCAGAAAGCCCTGGTTCCCGTCGCCATAGGCCATGATCTTGCCGTTCCAATAGGCATTGTCCATGCCCTTGCCCTTTTCGGTCACATGCACGACCGAGATCACCGAGCTCCCCGCCCCGTCGATGCCCAGGCGGCCGAAGGTGCCCAGGTAATATTCGAACACCCGCCCCACGTTGAAATGCGCCGACACCGCGGCCGGATCGGTCCAGGCATTGGCCGCGGAAAAGACCTGGCCCACCTTGGTCATATCCGTTTTGCCCGCGTCCAGGGTCCACAACGCCCCCAGCGGATCATTGGGCAGGGCCGACTTCGCATTGAAGGACTTCCGGGTGGCGTCGATGAGATAGAAGGTCGCCCCCACCTGGTAGGTGTTCAGGGTCCGGGTCACTCCCATCAGGTCCGTCGCGGTCGCGGTCTTGGGCCCATCGGCATTCGTCGCATTGTATTTCTCCAGGATGGCCCCCGTGGTCCCGTCGATGAAGTAACGCCATTGATCCCGGAGGTTGGGACGGATTTCCACGCGCCAGGCCCAATGCGCGCGGTTGCCCGCGGCCTCCATCCAGACGTTCTTCTCCGCGCCCGGCCCATCATAGTCCAGGAGCGCGCGCGCTTCCGGAGCGAAGGCTTCCAAGGGCGTCCGGCGCGCCAAGTCCGCGCTCGCCAGGGCCACGGCCTGGGCCTGGGAGAGGCGGTAGCCCATTCCCGGCGGCAGCAAAGGCGTAGGCGCGTACCGGGCGTTCACGGCGTACAGGGTCCCGGCGCGATCGAAATGGGCATGGATGCTGCCGCCCCATACGGGCACGCCTTGGTACACCTGCTGGAACGCTTCATGCCGGCTGCCCAGGCGATCGACGGATTGATCCTGGAGGCGCAGTTCCGCAGCGGGGTCCTTCAGGCGGAACAGGGACTTGTTCGCCTGGAAATAGGCCCGGGCCAGGGCTCCGGGGACCGAGGCCATGGCGGATGGACCCGGAAGGGCGGGGGCGCGGAGACCGGGGCCGTCCAGGAAGGCGGGCGTGCCGTTCGCGCCGTTCCAGGTGACCCGCAGGCCATGCGGCAGCGCGATGCCCGCCAGGGAGAGAGGAGGGTTGGGGCCCAATCGGGGGCGGCTCTGGAGGGTGGCGCTCAAGGCGCTCGGGGCCGAAAGCGCCGATGGAGCGGTGGGAGCGCCGGCTCCCGTTTTGCCCAGGGCTCCCTGCGCGCGGGTGCGCAGGATTTTCCGCGCCATCGCCTTCAGGTCGGCGTCGGTGACCTGGGAGGCCTTGCCTGGCCTGGCCACGGCCAAGGCGGCTTTTGCGGCGGGATCGAAGGCGAATGCGGGCAAAGCCAAGAGGGCCCAGGCGCATAGAGATGCGATCAGGGTGAGCGGTTGCGGGCTTCGGGTCTGGGGAAGGGTCTGGGGCATTCGGGGTCGCTTTCGCTGGGCTGGGTTCAAGTTCGACTAAGGGGCGGGCGCCAGGCCGCGGCAATAGGCCTCGGCGCGGGCATACCAGGTCCGGAACGGTTCGGGGGCTTCCGGAGAAGGGCCGGCGCCGGAAATGGACCATCGGTAGGCCGTGTCCGGTAACGCGTATTCGATCCGCGTGGTCATGTTCCCGGCTTCTTTAAGGTCTATGCCTTCGAACGCCTCCAGCGCCTTGGCCAAGACCAGGATCGAATCCGGTCCGGTCCGCTTCGCCCAGGTTATGGAATCCGGGCCGCCGGGGAATTTCCGCCAGGCTTTGACCTCGCCTGCGGAAGACAGGGTATAGCCCTGGATCAGGCCCGAGAAGCCGCCGCCCGAGGCCAGGGTGAGGGTGAAGGGCTTCGGGGACTCCGATGCCGCGGAGGCGTCGGGACGGGGGGATTTGGCGGCCTGCTTCTGGCAGGCCATCGATCCGATGAGGCTTGACAGGGCCAGGACGATCGCGGCGAGGGTAACCTTGGGCATGCGCCTCCATGCGCGGGCCGCGACGATGCGGGGCGCCGGAGAAAATTAATCACATTCGGATTACTTCTGGCCCGCCGGAACCAGGATATCCCGCACCTTGGCCAGCAGGTCCGCCGCCGCGAAGGGCTTGGCCAGGAACGCGTCCGGGGACGAGGCCATCCCCATACGGAACTCCGGATCATCCGCATAGCCGGACATGAACAGGATCCTGAGATCCGGGCACAGCTCCAAGGCCTTCAGCGCCAGCTCATGGCCGTTCAAACCCGGCATGACCAGATCCGTCAGGAGCAGGTCCGGCGGCGCATCCAGGGAATGGAGGATGTCCAGGGCCCGGCCCCCGTTTTCCGCCTCCAGGACTTCATAGCCCGCTTTCTTCAGGATCTTCAAGGTCAGGGTCCTCACCAGGGCCTCATCCTCGGCCAGCAAAATGGTCGCCTGGCCGGGTTTGCGCTCCGGCAATGGGCGATGGGTGTCCTGCCTGGGCCGATTCACCGCCCCCATGGAGGGAAAGTAGAGGGAAAAGGTCGCACCCTGGCCCGGAGCGCTTTCGATGGCGATGTTCCCGCCGGAGGCCTTAACGATGGTGTACACGGAATAAAGCCCGAGTCCGGTGCCTTTGCCGACGGACTTGGTGGTGTAGAAAGGTTCGAACAAATGCCGTTTGACCTCGTCCGTCATGCCATGGCCCGAATCCATGACCATGACCTTGACGTAGTCCCCGGGCTCGATGGGGAAAACGAAATCGGGCTCCGTTCCCTTCAGCCGTGCGTTCTCCGTATAGATCCACAAATCGCCTCCGTTCCCAATGGCGTCCTTGGCATTGATGACCAGATTCACGATCGCCTGTTCGAGCTGTCCCCTATCCGCGCGGATGCCCCCGATTTCCGGATGCAGGAGCGTCTTGAAGCGGATCCGCTCCCCGATGAGCCGATGGAGCATCTTCTCGATATCAACGATGATTTCATTGATATCCAGCACCGACGGCGCCACCACCTGCTTGCGGCTATAGGCCAGCAGCTGGCCCGTCAGGCTGGCCGCCCGGTCCGCGGCCTTTTGCAGCTCCTTGAGGTCCTCCCGGCTGGGGTCCTCGACGTCCAAGCGTTCGGAAATGAGATCCGCATTGCCCCGTATGACCGTCAGGAGATTGTTGAAATCATGGGCGATGCCCCCGGCCAGACGGCCCACCGCGTCCATTTTCTGGGCCTGCTGGAACTTTTCCTCGCCCTGCTTGAGCATGGTCACGTCTTCCATGGCCACGAGCAGGACCTCGGGGAATCCATGGGTGGCGGGCAACCTCTCGCTGGTCACCAGCAGGGAGACCTTTCCCTGGGGAAGATTCCATTCCATGGGGATGGAGTTGATCTTCTCCTTTTTCGCGGCCTGGATGGGGGGAACCCGGTCCCAGTCCAGGATCTTGCCGGCCGCATTCCGGATATGGAACGATTCCCGGATGGCGTCGATGGACATCCCGTCGCTGAACGCATTCCCCGTCAATTCGAACGCGGCCTTGTTGGCGAAGAGGAGATGCGAGGCATCCGCATCGAACAGGAAGATGGCCGTGGGGATCACGTTCATGAGGTTCTGGAGCCAGATCTGCTGGGCCTCGGCCTTCTTGGAGCGGACCTCGATCGTGATATCCCGGGTGATCTTCAGGTAGCCCTTGAGCGAGCCGTCCGCTTCCTGGATGCGCGTCAAAACGACATGCGCCTCGAAGATGGAGCCGTCCTTCTTGCGGCGCCGCCCGTTCCCCTCATAGCGCCCTTCCCGGGCCGCCTGGTCCATTTCAATCTGCGGTTGGCCCCTGGCCGCATCCTCCTCGGAGAACAGGGTGGCGAAGGGCTTGCCGATGATTTCCCCGGGGAGGTATTGCTTCATCAGGGTCGCGCCCTCGTTCCAGGTGGCGATCATGCCCTTTTTATCGACGAGGAAAATGGCGTATTCCCGGACCGTCTCGATGGATTCCTGGGAAATGGTGATGAGGGTTTCAGGGGTGAGCTCGGGCATCTCAATTGAAATAAAACGCTACGGTCCCTACAAGGCAAAAGCAGGTTTGGCATTATCGATGCCATAATGGGAAACCGATGCCACCGGCCGGTGGCCCGATTCTCAGGTGCGAAGCAGGGTCTTGATGGCGCGACGCTCGTCCATCGCGCGATACCCCTCCGCGGCCTGGGACAGAGGCAAGGTGAGATCGAATACCTTTCCGGGATCTATCTTGCGGTTCCAGACCAGATCGATCAACGCGGGCAGGTAACGGCGGACGGGAGCCGGGCCTCCGAGCATGCTGACATGGGTGAAAAACAGCTCCTGGACCTCGAGCATGACCCCATAAGGAACCCCGACATAGCTCATGCGCCCGCCCGGGCGCGTGGATCGGATGGCCTGCATCATCGATTCACGGGTCCCGACGCACTCCAAGGCCGAATCGGCTCCGATGCCTCCGGTCAAGTCCAGGATGCGGTCCACGCCTTCCTTTCCGCGCTCGGTCACGATATCCGTAGCGCCGAATTCCCGTGCGAGCTTCTGCCGCGACGGGTGCCGGCTCATGGCGATGATCCGTTCCGCCCCCATCAGTCTCGCCGAGAGGACGGCCAGGAGCCCGACCGCTCCATCCCCGACCACCGCGACGGTCTTGCCCGGACCGGCCTCCGCGGCATCCGCCGCGAACCATCCCGTGCCCATCACGTCAGAAAGCGTAAGCAGGCTCGGCACCAGATCCTCCGGGGGGATTTCCGGCGTGGCCACCAGGGTCCCGTCGGCCAAGGGCACCCGCAGCATGCCCGCCTGGGCTCCGGCCACCGCTTCGCGGTTTCGGCAGGAAGACTGGAAACCGGCCAGGCAATTCGGGCAGGTATTGTCGGAAGCGAAGAAGGAACCGATCACGAACTGGCCGGGCCGTACCGAAGCGACGGCGCTCCCGACCTCCTCGACGATGCCGCAGTATTCGTGGCCGAAAGGCATGGGCTTCTCGACCGGGCTGACCCCGCGATACGGCCACAAATCGGAGCCGCATACGCAGGCCGCCGAAACCCTGAGGATGGCGTCCGTGGGCTTCAATATTACCGGCACGGCCCTTTCCTCTACGCGAACGTCATGGGCGCCGTAAAGAATGGTTCCCAGCATGATTCCTCCGGGGAATGGGCGCCGCCTGGGGCGTGCCCATCCTATGAAGAACGAATTTTAGGGCTTATGGCCGCAACCCTTCCCCGCCGCCAGGGATCCGAAAGCGAGAGCGAGGCGGGATTCACCTTACTCCGCTGCCCCTCGGTTCACCGAGGAATGGGTTTCCGGTCCCGGAAGAATCCGCCGGTTGGACCGTCATCCGGAAGGGTGGCGAGCACGGGAGCCCATCCCTGCGACTTCCTAAAGATCGAGCTTGCGGGTGCCGAGCCATTTCACCATGGCCGGATCCCGGTGATCGAAAAAGAGGGTTTTACCGTGATCCAAGGTCTTGATGGACTCCATATCCTCGGGTTCGAGTTCAAAGTCGAAGATGTCGAAATTCTCGAGGATCCGTTCCTTGCGGACGGACTTGGGGATAACGGCCACGCCCCGCTGAACCAACCATCGCAGGATGACCTGGGCGACGGTCTTCAGGTGCTTGTCCGCCAGGGAAACCAGCAGCCCGTTCTTGAACATATCGTTCTTCCCTTCCGCGAAGGGCCCCCAGGACTCCAACTGGACATCGTTCTCCGCCAGGAACTTCTGGGTCGCGACCTGCTGGTTGAAGGGATGGGTCTCGACCTGATTCACCGCGGGAACCACTTTATGGTGGATGATCATGTCCATCACGCGGTCCGGATAGAAGTTGCTCAACCCGATGGCGCGGATCCGCCCCTCCCGATACAGTTCTTCCATCGCCCGCCAGGCGCCGTGGACATCCCCGTAGGGTTGATGGATGAGGTAGAGATCCAGGTACTCCAAACCCAGTTTACGCAAGGACTTCTCGAACGCCAGCCTGGCGCGGTCGTACCCGGCGTCCTGGACCCAAAGCTTGGTCGTGATGAAGAGTTCCTCCCGCGGCACCCCGCTGCGCATGATGGCCTTGCCGACGGCCTCTTCGTTCAGGTAGGCGGCGGCGGTATCGATCAGTCGGTACCCGGCGGCAAGGGCATCATGGACGCTGCGTTCGCATTCCTCGGCATCCGGCACCTGGAACACGCCGAATCCAAGCAGGGGCATTTCCACCCCGTTGTTCAAAACCAGCTTCGGTACGGTTTCCACCTGTTGCATGGCATTTCCTTTGGATTCGGCCCGGTCCATTGAAGGCCGGCCGCCTTCAATGAAAATACCTATCTCCCGATCCCGGGGATAGGTTTATCCGTCAGGGTGCGTAGGTCGGATTGCCGTTTTTCCAGCTGATGGGATACCGGGCGCAGGACTTGTTGATTACCCCGTCGACGGCCGCGGGATAGAAATCCGGATAGGAATAGATCCCATAGGGGTCGATGAAGTACCACTTGCCATCCACCGGATCCCGATGGGCGAAGAAGATATGCAGATGCGTATTGGGTACGGTGCCGCCGCTCATGCAACCGCAACCCCCGGGGCCCGTGCTGCCGCTGGAAGCGATCCTCTGGCCGGCGACGACATTCGTCCCCACTATGGACATATCGATCTTACCCGCGTCCAGGCCCCACCAATCGGCCTTGGGATTGCGGAAGGCCTTGCTCTCCGGGCAGCCGGTATTGGTCAGGTAGACCGAATACGTCCCCTTATCCGCGGCGTTGAAATTGGGGATGGTTTTCGTCCAGGCGTTTTCGCAATCGTTATCCGGGCCATTCTGCAGATGCATATAGATGGTCCGGTAGACGTCCTGTTTGCCGCCGGCATCATGGCTGATCACCATGGTGTTCCCGGACCACCAATCCCACCCCACATGGATCACCTTTCCCGGCGCTGCGGCCACGACTTCGAACGTCTTCTTGTCATTGCGCTGGTAATCGATGGCATGATGCCAGGAGCCGGGGCTGTAAAGCCAGGCATTGTGCCATAGGTCCGAGGCGGGGATCTTGAACGGCAAGGTGAAAATCGGATCCTTCGCATCGTACAGGGCCGAATTACGAGAATACACCTCGGTCCCGATTTTCAGGTTGGGCCAGCTATAGACCACCACATCGCCGGGCGCGGCCGCGGGGCAGGCGGAAGGATTGCCTTCGCAATGGATTGGGCCCGCGCTGACCCCGTAATCATAGCCGTCCCGCCCGGAAGTCGCGGGATTGTCCGGCATCAGGACATGGTTCAGGCAATCGGGATCGCATGCGCCCGCCCGGGTTTCCATATCGATCAAGCGCATTCCCGATGCGTTCTTTTCCGCCCACTTCGAGGTAAAGCTTTCCCAGTCCACCCCGCCCCAGAGATAATAGCCATCCGATCCTTCGCGCCAGACGCCGAGATAGATGCGCTTCCCGTTTTCCACGAAGGATTCGATATCGATCAACCGTTCATTCTGCCTGCCGAGGTCGCCCCAATACGTGACGAACTGGTTCCAATCCTTACCGTAGGGCGAAAGCACGTAGCCGCCCGACCCCGCGCGGAAAACGCCCAGGAAGCAACGCGTAGTCCCGTTCATATAGGATTCGATGTTGATCAGCCGCAAACCCTGGCCGCTGGCCGTGCCCCAGAAGGAATTGAATCCCGCCCAATCCAGGTTGAGCGGGGTTAGCGCATACCCGTCATTGCCTCCGCGGAAGACGCCCATGAAATAGGTGATGCCGTTGTCCACATAGGTTTCCACCTGGACGAGGCGGAGCCCCTTTTTGCTGTTATCGCTCCAAAAGGCATTGAACGCGGACCAGTTGAGATGGAGAGGCGTGAGCGCGTAAGCGTCGGTTCCCCCTTGCCACACGCCGGACCATTTGCGTACCCCGCCGACCGTATAGGTTTTGATATTGGTGAGCCGCAGGTTCTTCCCGCCCAACTCGCTCCACTTGGTGTTGAAATCCGCCCAACTCACCCCCGACCACAGGTAATAGCCGCCCGTTCCCGATCGCCAAACGCCCGTATACAGGTCCTGGGCCGAAGCCAGGACCGAGAGCCATAAAAGGATCCCCGCGAAAAGCGAAACCTGTTTACGGCCGATTGATACTGAATGACGCATTCGGGGATCCTCCTTGAAATTCATGCCTGCGCGTAGTGCGCCGGCTTCGGAGGATTAGAGCGGGAAGGGTCGACGAAGGTAACTCCGGAGCCTGAACGGCGAGAGATTCCCGTTACCCGTCGCTCATTTCATGGTCAATCGCCAGTACTCGACTCCGAGCACGGACAAATTCCACAAGGCATGGCACAATATGCCGGGCAGCAATGATTTAGTCCGGTACCTGAAATAGCCGAAGAGGATCCCCAACATGGTATGGGAAATATAGGTCGCCGGACTGAGATGGATAATCCCGAACACCAAGCCTTGAAGAAGGACGTTTTCCTTGGGTTTCAATACCAACCTGAATTTCTGGAACAGATACCCGCGGAAATAGATCTCTTCGAAAACCGGCGCCAACAATACGGCGCTGATGAAAACCCATAGGGCCTTGAAGGTTCCGACATCCGATTTTTCGAAATAGTCCAACATCGGTACGCCGAGCCGTTCGACCGCTTCGAAGTAGAATTGGATACCCACGGCGGTCAGGAGGGCCAGGGAGATCATCTTCCAAGGCGGGAAATAGGCGTTGAAAAACCGCCTGCCCAAAAAACGGATCTTGGATCGGATCGGATAGACCGCGAAGAGGACGATCGAATCGAATAGAAGTACGGTGAGAATCCCGATATGCAGGTGAATGCTTTTCGGGGCGATTTTCAGGAAGAGCAGGATCAGGTTGACCCCGAAAAGGGCCGCCGTCGTCTTTATCGCCGGTTCGAGGGATTGCAAGGTGGAGACCGGCTGCTTGAAAACGGAAGCGTAGGGGAACCCGCAGCGGGGGCAGAATTTCTTCGCTTCACGCCTTTCCAATCCGCATTTGGAACAGGCGGCGATTTCCGCCGCCACGGCGTTTTCAGGCGCGTCCACGCGCCAGGCCCCTCGTCGGGACGGCCGCCTTGATGCCGCTTATCAATGCCGCGATCACGGCGATCTTCAGGATGAGGCCCTGAGCGAGCGTTTTGGGATCGACAACGGCATTCAAAACGATCACGCCCATGTAGATCGACAAGGCGGTCACGAAAGCGGAAAACGGGGATCTTTTCGACCAGAAGAAAATCACGAACATGACCATGGCCAGGAAGTAATTCGTTCCGAAAACGGAATAGTATTCGAAATCAACCATCCTTTTGAGTTCACCCACCGTGACGGTTTTCCCGTTTACCGGCGCCGACCAGGTCATGGAGTCCTCGTATTGCCTAAGGTTGGCGAAAGCCGTATCCCTCGTGCTTTTCTGCATGAATCCCAGGAACGTCCCGAAAACGAGGAACATGAATCCAACCGCAAGGATCCATTTGGAGGCTTTTTTGACGCTGGCGTCCACTTCATCGCTCCATAATTTTCCGGCGCCCGCGATGCCGTCTCCATTGACCTTGGCGCCGCATTCCCCGCAAAAATCATCCGCCCCGTTCAGTGCCGCCCCGCACCCGGAACACTTCGGCGATTCGTCCATGATTCCATCGGGCTTTGCTTCCTTGTTTCCGGATGCGTTTTCCATTCCACTCCTCTTTGGCGACATGCGCCCTTGATTAGGAAAAATCCCTGGACCGCAGGCATCCCAATCGAGACTCCCGCCAAGCCGACGCGGCCGATGGATGAAGGCAGGCGTTGATTGCTGAACCGCCAAACCAATCTAATCAAACTTTACCCGTTTTTGACAATGAGAATCGTCACGATAGCGCGGCCGAAAATCCTCCTGATGTCCGCAGCGCGGCGAAGCGGCTTCCCTGCGCGCAACCTTCATCGGCTTCAAGACCGGGTTCCCGCGCCGAACCATTTCGCCAACGCTTCGGCAAGCCCCGCCTGCCCCTGTTCCCCCACCCAAGCCGCATACCCATCCGGCCGGATCAATACCGCGCTTGGCCCGGGAACCGCTCCCAGCACCGGCAGCTCCCACGCCCCGCCATATCCGACGTCCGCCAGCCGGACCCGCCCCGCCCATGGACCGATATCGAACGCGCCCGCCTCGCCGAAATTCATCAGAACCGGTCGCGCCTTATGCAGCAAGCTGAAGATCCGGACCGTACCGCCATCCATCATCACGTCCAGATCCGGCACGCGCCGTCCCAGCAGCGGATGGCCTTCGCCCGAATCATAACGGATATCCAACCCCGACATTTCCCCGGCCAGGGTCTTGCGCATCCCGTCCAAGCGCAGCCATTCCGAAATCTTGTCGCCCAAGACCTTGGTGCGGTCGTCCGGACGGCGGAGCGCGACCTGCGCCATGGTCGTGCGCAGCACGCGCGCGGCCACCGGGTGACGCTCGGAGTGATAGGTATCCAGCAGGGTGGGCGGGGATTCCCCTTTGACGACCTGCGCCAGCTTCCAGCCGAGGTTCACCGCGTCCTGCACGCCGGTATTGAGACCCTGGCCTCCTACCGGGGCGTGCACGTGGGCCGCGTCGCCGGCGAGGAGGACGCGGCGATCGCGGTAGGCGTCGGCCTGTCGCGCCATGTCCGTGAAGCGGGAGATCCAGACGGGATTGCGGGCGCCGAAGTCCGTGCCGTAAGCCGCGATGAGCGCTTCGCTGAGATCGCGGAGGGTGGGCTCGGCAGTCGCGCCGACCTGCCGTTCCATCAGCACGAGCCCTGCCTGTCCGCTTTCCTCAACGCGGCCGATGGCGTGGGTCAAGCCGAGCGCATCCTGATGCCATCCCAGCTTGGGCTCGGTCAAATCCACCTCGGCGATCATCCAGCTCGTCGTCGGATCCCATCCGGGGAATCCGATGCCCGCCAGCTTCCGGATCAGGCTGCGGCCCCCATCGCACCCGACGAGATATCGCGCCCGCAGCGTCGTACCGCCGGCAAGGTCGACCCGGACGCCGTCATCATCCTGCTTGAAACCCGCCACTTCGCGTTCGCGATAAACCTTGACCGCCAACCCGTCGATCCATTCCGCCAGGATCCGCTCGATATGATTCTGGGTCAGAGCGAGGCCGTAGGGGTGGCGCGTCGGGAAATCGCTCATGTCCAGGGGAACCATGTTGAAGCCGGTGATTTGCATCGTCTTCCCCTGGGAGAGGAATCGATCGGCGATGCCGCGCTGATCGAGGACCTCGATGGTGCGCGCATGAATGCCCCCCGCGCGCCTGCCCGCGAGCTTCTGGTCCGCCCGCCGCTCGACGATGGCGACGTCCACTCCCGCCAGCGCGAGCTCGCCCGCCAGCATCATCCCCGTCGGTCCTCCTCCGGCAATCACTACGGCATGTTCGGTCATTGGCTCCCCCGGAATTAAGGCGTACCAAAGTTTAGAAAACCGGGTTTACCCCAGCCCCTTGGACAAAGTGACAATGCGATTCCTCCGCATCCCCGTTGCCATCCAACACCCGAATAGCAAGTTTACCCGAATCCCCATGAACCTCCCCGTCCACCTCCACGTCCAAACCCCACCCTTGCCCCGCAACCGCCTCACCGTTCTCTTCCGGCCCATCCTCGTCTTCCCGCATCTCCTCCTGGTCGGCGGCCCCGCCTTCGGCATCGTGGGCCTGGGAATTTTCAAGACCGGGGCCTTTGGCGCCCTTGCCTGGATCGCCGCCGTATTCGATTGGTTCGCCATCCTTTTCGCGGGCCATTCCCTCGCCGGCATGCGGCCTTATAAGCGCACCTATCTGGAGTGGCGGGCGCGGGTGCTGGTCTATGCCGCCTTCTTGCGGGATGAGTATCCCCCCTTCGGGGAAGGCGACGGGGCCTATCCCGCGGCCTTGCACCTGCCGCCGGAACCGTTCGCCCACGACAAAACGTCCGTACTGTTGCGGCCCTTCCTTTTACTTCCCCATCTGCTGGTTCTGTTCGCGCTGGTGTTCGTCTGGATGATCGCGGCCCTCATCGCCTGGGTATGGATCCTTTTTACGGGGAACATGCCGGCGTCCCTTTGGATTTTCTCGCGGGACGTCATGGCCTATTCCCTGCGGGTGGAGGCATACGGCCTGCTGCTCCACGATCTGTTCCCGTCCTTCGGGCTGGGGCAAGGGCAGGACAAGGATATTACGGCATCCCCCCCCGATTAGCGGAATAGTTGCGCATCCCTTTCGAAGCGCGTTTCTTAGCTGTATCAAGGGATTCATCCATATCCTCCCGGCCATCGCCCTGGTGCTGTTCGTGGTGCCGTTCACCTCCGGAAGGAGGGCCTTATGAGTCCGGCCCTGGCTCCCGTCCATGGGATTTGATCCCCAATTAGTCGGAAAAAGTTGCACTTCCCGTTCCGAGTGCATTACTTACCTGTATCAATCGATACACGGAAGGTACTGCACATGAAGATATTGAACAGCTGGATGATCGCCTCCATGATGGCCGGACTGGCCCTGAATGAAGCCCGGGCCCATGGTTCGGACGGCAACGGGATGGAGGGCAAGGCCATCGCAATCTTCGCAGGTCCCGTCAATAACTTTCCGGAGCTGAAAGGCGTCGATGTGAAGACCCGGGTCGGCACCGCGATCGGTGTCCTCGCCGAATGGGGCGTGCACGGGAATTACGGCCTGGCCCTGGAGCCGATGCTCAATTTCGGCGGGCCCTCCGTCACCAACGGAGCCGGATACGAACCCGATCTGATGGTCCTGGAAATCCCCATCCTCCTCCGCCGGAACTTCCTGTTCAGGGAGCATAACCGCCTCTTCGTATTCGCCGGACCCAATCTCTCCTTCCCATTGAGCGCGGAGGGGGATATCGCCGCGAACACCGCTCTCAAGAAGGATAACCTCAAAGCTTTCGAATTCCTCATGGATGTCGGTCTCGGAGGCACGGTCCGCATCGTCGAGTATTGGCACCTTATGGGGAACGTGCGCTACACCCATGGGTTCACGGATGTCCTCGAAGATCCCATCGGCGGCGTGGATGAGTGGAAATCCCGCAACGTGAAATTCCTGTTCGGCATCATGCACCATATCCCCGGAACCTGAGGCCCATCATGCTCTATCCCCTAATCGCCATCCTCCTCATTTTCTGGATGCTCGGAATGCTCACTTCCTTCGCCCTGGGGGGATTGATCCATATCCTCCTCGCCATCGCCCTGGTGCTGTTCGTGGTGCGGCTGATTTCGGGAAGGAAGGCCATATGAACAAGGGCCTTGCCATCGTCCTGATCGTAGCCGGAGTGGCCCTGTTGTTCTACGGTCTGCAGGCCTCGCATTCCTTCAGTTCCGGCGTCTCGCGCTTCTTCACGGGCTCCCCTACGGACCGCACCATCTGGCTGATAGTAGCGGGATTGGTGGCCTCGGTGGCCGGCCTGTTCATGCTCGTGCGCGGAGGCAAGCAATAGGTTTCATGGCCCGGCCCGTCTCGACGGGAATAAGGTGTCATTAATTGCGACCATCCTCTCGATTACTCGGGGAAAATGGTAACTTATTGGCTCCGCCAATCGCCCGCTTACAACGCTAGCGGCTTTTGAATCCGAAGGAGCTGATAGATGACTGCGAATCCCTTGGTTCCTGTCGGCGCGGGCCAACAGGAGGGCGGGTCATTTCCGGTCGTGGGCATCGGCGCCTCCGCCGGGGGCCTGGAAGCCTTCACCCAGCTCCTTTCCAACCTTCCGGACCATCCGAACATGGCCTTCGTGCTGGTGCAGCATCTCGAGCCCACCCATGCCAGCCATCTCCGCGAGATCCTCTCGAAATCCACCGGCATGCCGATCCAGGAAGTGCGCGACGGCATGGGGATCGCCGCCGACCATATCTATATCATCCCGCCGAATGCCAATATGACCATGGCGCATGGGGTCCTGCATCTGACCCCTCGAGGCGATATCCGCGGCGCCCACCTGCCCATCGACACCTTCCTGCGCTCCCTGGCCCAGGACCGGCTCAGGCACGCCATCGGGGTGGTACTGTCGGGCACCGGTTCGGACGGCACCTTGGGCCTGGCGGAAATCAAAGCCGTGGGAGGCATCACCTTCGCCCAGGAAATGGACTCGGCCAAATATCCCGCAATGCCCGCGAGCGCGGTGGCCATGGGCGTGGTGGACATCGTTCTGCCTCCGGCGGATATCGCCCGCGAACTGATCCGCATGGGCGGCCATCCCTATCTGGGACATGCGGCCGCGGGAGACACGGGGCATCCGTTCGCAGGCAGCGAAAAGGAATTCGACCGGATCCTGTTCCTGCTGCGCGCCGTTTCCGGGGTGGACTTCACCCATTACCGGGACACCACCCTTAAAAGGCGCATCCTGCGCCGCATGGCCCTCGGCAAAGTGGCCTCCATCGCGGACTATGCCCGGCAAATCGAAAGCGATCCCGCCGAGTTGAAATCCCTGTATCAGGATATCCTCATCAATGTCACCCGGTTCTTCCGGGATCCCAAGGCCTTCGAGGCCCTGGCGGAAACCGCCTTTCCCCAGATCCTCAAGGCCAAGTCCCCCGGGGACACCATCCGCGTATGGGTCGCGGGCTGCGCCACGGGCGAAGAGGCTTATTCCCTGGCCATAGCGATTTGCGAATACCAGGATCCGAGGGAATTCCAATGCCAGCTGCGCATCTTCGCCAGCGACATCAGCGATATCCCCGCCCTCGAACGGGCCCGGGCCGGAGTCTATCCCCAGAACATCGAGAACGATGTCTCCCCTGCGCGTCTCCGCCGGTTTTTCGTCAAGGAAGACGGGAACTACCGGATCAACAAGGAGATCCGGGAGATGTGCATCTTCGCCAAGCACGATGTGACCGCGGACCCTCCCTTCGCCAAGCTCGATCTCATCAGTTGCCGCAATCTGCTGATCTACATGTCCTCATCCCTGCAAAGGCGGATCATCCCCGCCTTCCATTATGCCTTGAATCCGGGCGGGTTCCTGATGCTGGGGAATTCCGAAACCGTAGGCCGGGACACGGATCTCTTCAGCCCCGTCGACGCGCAGCTCAAGATCTATTCGAAGAAGATGGCCGCGGCGCGCTTGCCCAACCTGGCCCCCAAGGGCAATGCCGCGGAAGCCAAGGGCGATGCCCGGCCCGTTCAACGCGCCCCCCACTCCTTCGATTTCCAGCAAGCCGCGGATCGCCTTCTGCTCCGGAAATTCGTTCCGCCGGGGGTGCTCGTCAACAAGGACATGGATGTCATCCAGTTCCGCGGGCGCACGTCACCGTTCCTGGAGCCGCCCCAGGGCGGGACCGGCCTGAATCTCGCCAAGATGGCGCAGGAAAACCTTTCCCTGGAAATGCGCAATGCCATCCTGGAATGCGAAAAAACCGCGGCCCCGGTCCGCAGGGAAGGCTTGGGGATCCTGGATGGGCGGTTCATCCGCCGCTTCAATCTGGAAGTCCTACCCATCTCCCTACCCGACGCCGCGGAAGCGTGCTTCCTGGTCCTCTTCGAGGAGACGGGCGATCCGGCCTCCCTTCCGGACCCTGATACCGTTCCGAACCCGCGCGGGCCGGCGCAGGTGGAGGAAATATCCCTTTTGCGCCTGGAGCTGGCCGCCGCCAAGGAATACCTGCAGACCATAAGGGAGCAAGGCGAGGCCGCCACCGAGGAGATGAAGTCCTCGAACGAGGAGATGGAATCCAGCAACGAGGAATTGCAGAGCACAAACGAGGAGCTGGAAACCGCCAAGGAGGAGCTGCAGTCCTCCAACGAAGAGCTCGGCACCATGAACGACGAGCTCCGCACGAGGAACCTGGAACAGGGCCAGCTCAACGACGATCTGACCAATCTCCTTGGCAGCGTCCAAATCCCCATCATCATGCTCGGCAGCGATCTGTGCATCCGGCGCTTCACGCCCGCGGCCGGGAAATCCCTGCGCCTGGCCAATGCCGATGTCGGCCGTCCCATCGGCAACGTGCGCTTCGCCCCCGCCTTCGATTTCGAAAAGCACATCGCGGAGGCCCTATCCTCCCAGCAGCCCGTATCCCTGGAGGCGAGGGACATGAGCGGCCGTTGGAACGCGCTCAAGATCCACCCGTACCGGTCCGCCGACGGCAAGATCGAGGGCGCCGTGGTGGTGCTGCAGGATATCGACGATCTCAAGCGCGCCCAGCAACGTCTGCAGGAAAGCGGCGACTATGCCCGTTCCATCGTGGACACGGTGCGGGAACCGCTTCTCATCCTGGAAGAGGGATTGCGGATCCATTCGGCGAACCTTTCCTACTACAGCCTTTTCGGGACCCGGCCCCAGGATACCGAGGGCAAGGTCCTGCAGGAAATAGGCGGGGGAATCTGGAATATCCCGGAACTGCTCGCGCTCCTGGAAAGGGCGCCGGACGCGGCGGGCGGCTTCAAGGACTTCGAGGTGGGCCTCACCCTTGCGGGAAAGCGTACGGACCTTCTGCTCAATGCCCGCCGCCTCCTCCAGGACGACGGCCGCAAGCGGATGACCTTGCTCGCCATCGATGACATCACCGAGCGTAGCCGCGCGCAACGGGATCTCCGCCTCCTCAAGTTCTTTTCGGATCAAAGCCCCGATCCCTACTACCTGGCGGACCGCGCGGCGAACCTGACCTACGTGAACCACAGCGCCTGCGCCAAGCTCGGCTACGCCGAAACGGAGCTCTTGGGCATGAACCTGCTCTCCATAGAACCGGGCTTCACTCCCGAACGCTTCTCCGCCCTGTTCGAGGACGCCCAGGGCTTCCGGGCCTCGGCATTCGAGACCGAGCACGCCGGAAAGGACGGCAAGCGCCATCCGGTGGAATGCTCCGCCACGGGCGTGGACTTCGAGGGCGAGCGGTTCATGCTCGTGATCGCGCGCGATATCACCGAGCGCATGGCCAACCGCGAGGCCCTGGACCTGGCCGAGGAAAAGCTGCGCCAGTCCCAGAAGATGGAGGCCATCGGCAGGCTGGCCGGCGGCATCGCCCATGACTTCAACAACCAGCTCACGGCCATCAACGGCTATAGCGCCATGTGCCTGGAAGAATCGCCTGAGCGCGGCGACATGTATCATCACCTGCTGGAAATCAACAAGGCGGGCGAGCGCGCCGCCACCCTCACCCGGCAGCTTCTGGCCTATAGCCGCAAGCAAGTGTTGGTTCCCAAGGTATTGGATCTGAATCTCATCGTTTCGAACATGCATAGCATGCTGAACCGCTTGATCGGGGAACATTACCGGCTCGATCTCGCCCTGGATGGGACCCTGGGACTGATCAAGGCGGATCCGGGACAGATGGAGCAGGTGCTGATCAACCTGGTGGTGAACGCCCGCGATGCCCTGCCCCATGGGGGGGAAATCGCCCTGCGGACCCGCAACGAGATCCTGACCGCGGAATACCCGAACGTTTTCCCCGTGGTGCCCCGCGGATCCTACGTGGTGCTTTCGGTGAGCGATAACGGCATCGGCATGGATGCGGAATTGCAGAAGCGGATTTTCGATCCTTTCTTCACCACCAAAGAAGTCGGCAAAGGCACCGGCCTTGGCCTGTCCGTGGTCCAGGGAATCATCACCCAGAGCGGCGGCCACATTGCCCTCCAAAGCGAAAAGGGAGAGGGAGCGGTATTCAATATCTTCCTGCCCATGGAAGTGGCCAAGCAAGAGGGTTCGCCCCGCATGGACGAAGACCGGGCCAGGCCGGCCAAAGGCACCGAGACCGTGCTGTTGGTGGAGGACGAGGATACCGTGCGGAACTTCACCCGCAAGGTCCTGGAGATGCAGGGTTATACGGTCCTGGAGGCCGAAAACGGGGAACGCGCCCTGCAGGTCAATGCTCAGCATCAAGGCATCCCCATCCAGCTGTTGGTGACGGATATGATCATGCCGGGACTGGGCGGACGCCAATTGGCGGAACGGTTCCTCGCTAGCCGGCCCGAAAGCAGGGTATTGTTCATGTCCGGCTACTCCGAAGAGGTCATCCAGACGGAGGATGGGCAAATCGAGCGGGATGGCCATTTCATCCAAAAGCCCTTCAATCCCGCCGATCTGGCGAATTCGGTCCGGGGGGCCATGAACCTCGTTTCCCAGGCCAAGGCCCCTTAAGGCCGGGCGGGAAACGTTCCGGTTACCTGTGAGGGGCGGATCGGCCGGCTGCGGCCGTACCGGATCAAGCTCGAGAATAAGCTGGTCACTCAACCCCGATAGCGGTATCTTCAGATCACTCCGACCCGTCCTCCCGGAAGCGCGCCTTCCCCGACCGAAAGAACAGGAAAATGCCCGATACGCCCTTGGAACCCAAAGGCCATGGCCTGCGGGAACAAATGCCCCTTCCGGCCAAGGACGAGGTGATCTCCCTGCTCCGGATCGAGCTTGCCGCGGTCAAGGAAATCCTGCAGACCGTCCGCGAGCGATATGAGGCCGTCAGCGCCAATTCGCAGGCCGCGCATGAACGATCGGAAGCCGCCAACGAAGGATTGAAAAGCGCCAATGAGAAGCTGGAGACCGCGAATGAAGAGCTCCGGACCCGGAACATCGACCATGGGCATCTGAACGACAACCTCAGGATATTCCAGCTACGGTTGCAGGAAAGCGGCGACTACGCCCGCTCCATCGTGGATACCGTGCGGGAACCTCTCTTGGTCCTGGACGGCGAGGCGCGGGTCGAATCCGCGAATCCCTCCTTCTACCGGACCTTCCAGGTCTCCCCGGAGGAGACCGAGGGGGTGCTTCTTTACAACCTGGGGAATGGCCAGTGGGACATCCCGCAATTGCGTTCCCTGCTCGAGCATATCCTGCCCCAGAACACCTCGGTGGAAAATTTCGAGATGAAACATGTGTTTCCCGGCCTGGGTTCCCGGGTGATGATGCTCAATGCGCGCAGGCTCCTGCAGGACGACGGACGTACCCAATTGATGCTCTTGGCCATCGAGGACATCACCGAGCGCCGGCGCGTCGAGGAGGCCCTTCACGAGACCGAAGAGAAATTGAGGCAGGCGCAGAGGATGGAGGCCATCGGCAAGCTTGCGGGAGGCATCGCCCACGATTTCAACAATATGCTCACGGCCATCAACGGCTACAGCGCCTTGTGCCTGACCAGCGCTCCCCCGGAAGGGGATCTCCACGAACACCTGGAGGAAATCCACAAAGCCGGCGAGCGGGCCGCCTCCCTCACGAGGCAATTGCTGGCCTACAGCCGCAAACAGGTGCTGCTGCCCAAGGTATTCGATCTGAACGCCATCGTTTCCAACATGCACAATATGCTGACCCGATTGATCGGAGAACGCTTCCGCCTCGATCTCTCCCTGGATCATGCCCTGGGCCTGGTCAAGGCGGATCCGGGACAGATGGAGCAGGTGCTGATCAACCTGGTGGTGAACGCCCGCGACGCCCTCCCCAATGGCGGCGTCATTTCCTTGAGGACCTGGAACAAGGATGTGGTCGGGGATTTCTCCAAGATCGTCCCCACGGCCCCGCGCGGCGCTTACGTGGCCCTCTCCGTAAGCGATAACGGCATCGGCATGGCCTCCGATGTCCAGTCGCGCATTTTCGAACCCTTCTATACCACCAAGCCGCTCGGCATGGGCACCGGGCTCGGCCTTTCCGTGGT
The DNA here is from genome assembly GCA_028287465.1 of Fibrobacterota bacterium. GTDB lineage: Bacteria > Fibrobacterota > Fibrobacteria > UBA11236 > UBA11236 > Chersky-265. The sequence goes on along the minus strand of JAQBPO010000013.1, from coordinate 60,824 downwards.
CCAGGGCATCATATCCCAGAGCGGAGGCTTCATCTCCGTGAAGAGCGAAATGGGCATCGGCACGGAATTCAATCTCTTCCTGCCCAAGGAGAAGAACAAGGAGGTCCCCGCCCTGCGCGATGATGGGACCGATGCAAAGCCTCAACGCGCCACGGAAACCGTTCTGCTGGTGGAGGATGAGGAAACGGTCCGGAAATTCATCCGCAAGGTTCTGGAAATCCAGGGCTATAAGGTCCTGGAATCCGACAACGGCGGCAATGCCTTGCGCCTCAGCGAGCAATGCAAGGACATGGCGATCGATATCCTGTTGACGGACATGATCATGCCGGGCATGGGCGGGCGCGAATTGGCCGAGCGCTTCTGCGCTTCACGTCCCCAAAGCCGGGTCCTATACATGTCAGGCTATACGGAAGACACCATTTTCAACCGCAATGAGGAACTGCAAAGGGGCGGGCATTTCATACAAAAGCCGTTCAATCCGGCCGACCTGGCCAAGTCGGTCCGCGAAGCCTTGGCTCCCCAGTCCAAGGGATCGGCGGGATAAGCCATGCATACCGGTCTTCCCGCCGGAAACCAATGAAGCCGCAACGACCTCAGCGTAGCAGCGACCTCAGCATAGCAGCGACCCCAGCGTAGCAGCGACCCCAGCGTAGCGGCGGCCTCAGCGTAGCGGCGTCCTCAGCGTAGCAGCGACCTCAGCGTAGCGGCGGCCTCAGCGTTCGGAGGCGACCGCGCGGGAAAGCTGGGCGAGAAAGGCCTCTTGGTCGGTGATGCCGGTGACGTGGGACACCATGCGTCCCTGGCGATCCAGGATGGCGATTAGGCCCGTATGACCCATCTGCCCCGCTTCGGTCTTGGGGGTGTAACGCACTCCCAACAAGGCCGCCAATTCCCGGGTATCATCCGCGGAACCCCGCAATAGCTCCCACTGATCGGCGGCCAGGCCGGATTTCTTCCGGTACGCGCTCAGGGCCCCGGAGGTATCCTCCTTCGGGTCCAAGGTGACCATGACGAAGCCCACCTTTTGCCTGAGGGCCCCGGGCATTGCGCCCTCCAGGGATTTCAACTGACCCAGCACCATGGGGCAAAGGTTTTCGCAATTCGAAAAGAACATGGAAACGACCCGGACCCGGCCGCGCAGATCCTCCAGCTTCATCTTCCTGCCATCGTCGCGCCACCAGCGCGCATCCGACCGGTACAAGGAACTGTCGGGAAGCGCGACCCGGGCCCTTTCCCGCGTCCTCGCGCCCTTGCCGTCCAGGTCTCGCGCGCATCGGAATCCCAGGCTGCCCAGGGAATATTCCGGTCGCAGGCTCAAGCGGAAGGCCCAACGCATATAAGTGGCGTACTCCGCCTCCTTGGTGGCCGTCGCGCTGCCGGCTCCGCAAAAAGCCACGCTGTCGGCCACGCCCCGCTGGTTCAATCCCGCGAATCCGTACGCGTCGAAATCGGAGGTCCATTCCCAGACCAGGCCGAAAAGATCCCGGATCCCGTTTCCGTTGACCGAACCGGATCCCACCGGATGGAACCGGTCGGAACCCGGCCTGGCATACCAGGCGAGGATGGACCTGTCCAGCCCGGCCGAATCCATCCCCGGGGGCAGGCCTTTGGCGGCCCATTCCCATTCCGCCGTAGTGGGCAGGCGCTTGCCCTGGCAGGCGCAATACGCCTTGGCCGCATACCAGGAGACCTGGGTGACCGGAGCCTTCCCTGAGCCCTCCCGCGGGGTGGAATCGTCCTGCCAATCCGCCAGATAGGCCGTGTCCGCGAAAAGACGCTTGATCCGGGAACGCGCCTGATCGGGATCGGCCTTCACGAAGGCCTTGAAATCAGTATGGGTAACCGGGAAACGGTCCAGGCGGAACGCCTCCACCTTCATCCGGACCTCCACCGAGTCTTTGCGGAACGGGAGGGCGAACGCCCCTTTGGGGACAAGGCCCATCCCTCCCTGCCCGGACCCCACCCCGGCGGTCGCAATCGCGGCGGAAGCGGCCATGGCGGCCACGGACAATACCCGACCCCTGAAGAGCATCCGTTCCATCCCGTTCAGCGGCGCCGGGCCTTCACCTGTTCGATGGTGACCGCATCTCCGGAATTACCGAAGCTGTTCCGCACATAGGTCAGCACGCTGGCGATGGACGCATCATCCAGGTCCAGCCGCGGCATGACGCCGTCGAAATGGGCCCCATTCACCGTGATGGGCCCGGTCTTGCCTTGCGAAACGATGTCGATGGCCCGGGCCTTGTCGGCCATCAGGAAATCGGATTTGGCCAGAGGCGGGAACGCCATGGGGATGCCTTCCCCCTTGGCCTGATGGCAGGCCGCGCAAACCTGGGTGAAGACGCGGGCCCCGCGTTCCATCATCTCCTCCTGGGTCAGCTTGGTAGGCATTTTTATCGCCGCGCCATCGGGCAGGGTCTGGATGGCCGCGCCTTCCGCCAGGTACACCTCGTCCCTCTGCTTGCCGGAATAGATGGAGGAATCCGTCGGGCCCGTCACCTTGAGCATGCCCAGGGCCCCCTTGTTGAAGGCGCGGAAGATGGAATGATCCACCAGGATGTAGGTCGCGGGGAAGTCCACGCCGAATTCAACGATCGCGGCGCCTCCGGAAGGGATCAGCACGGTCTGGACCTGTTCCTGATCGGCCCGGGCGCCTCCCCAGGAATGCACCCGATCGAACACCTCTCCGATAATGTGGAAGGATGAAACCAGACCGGGCCCGCCATTGCCGACGAACAGCCGGACCGTCTCCCCCACCTTGGCCGTCAGGGCCTTATCATCCGCCAAGGCGCCCATCGCTCCGTTGAATACCACATAGTCCGCATCCTCCTTCACCGCCTTTTCCATGTCGAAAGACTGCAGGCCTTCTTCGCGATTCTTGCCATGGGTGTAGAACTCGGATTGCATCACGTAATACTCATGGTCCACCTTCGGGAGCCCTTCCTTCGGCTGCACCAGGATCAGGCCGTACATGCCGTTGGCGATATGCATGCCCACGGGCGCGGTGGCGCAATGATAGACGTAAAGCCCCGGGTTCATGGCCTTGAAGGAGAACACCGAGCTGTGCCCGGGGGCCGTCACCGAAGCCGCGGCCCCGCCGCCGGGACCGGTCACCGCATGCAAATCGATATTATGCGGCATCTTATTGTCGGGATGGTTGCTCAAATGGAAGTCGACCAGATCCCCCTCGCGCACCCGGATGAACATCCCCGGAACGCTGCCGCCGAAAGTCCAGACCATGTACCGGACGCCGGGCGCCAGTTCCTTCTCGACTTCCTTGATCTCGAGCCGCACCGTCACCCGGGCCGGATGGGTACGCGTGATGGGGGGCGGCACCTCGGGAGCATGGGTCAGAACCGCGTCCTCCCATCCCACCACCGGACCCTCGCCCGCGGCGGCAGGGGCCTTATCCTCGCTCTTACGGCAGGCCCCCAGGAGCAAGGACGCCCCTAGGAAAGCCAGGGCAAGGCCTCGCGCCGAACCGGTGCCCCGGATTCCGTTCAGGGGGGTACGCTCGTTCTTCATGGGGCCTCTTGGGAAATGGATGGGATTCCGGATCTCGGTAATGCTTCGCGTGCTTACTCAATAATGTCTAAGAGACATCAAAGTAGAACCCTTATCTGAAGTTTGATTCCAGGGCCTCGATTGGGCATCTATTAGTCGTCCATAAGGCGTCCATTGGCCATAATGGCCGATCCGGCTTGCCTTATTGAAAGATCCGGCCCTCGTACCGGCATTCTGCCAAGATCGGCAATTCCGTAGCGAAAGGACCGTAATCGCACCATTCAAAATGGTGTTTCCCGACCTATTTCGCCTTTCTAACATCCCTATCAGCGCTTGGTGCGGTCTTCATAAATCCATTTTTCCAGGAGTCCATTTTGAACCGAAATACGTCCACGGTAAGCCATAGGAACCGCTACATAACCGGTATCCTCCTGACCTCAGCCCTCGTAGCCGGAACCATGGTCGGTTGCATGAGCCCGTCGCAGGAGGGTTCCGTTGCCCCGTCGTCCAAACCTTTAATCGGTTTCACGCCTGATGAAATGAGCTCCATTCGCGCCGATGTGGCCGAGGAATGGGGCGTCACGGAAGACAAGGTCTTTTTCACGCCTGGATTCGTAGGTGTCGAGGATGTGCTGATTCCGGAAGCCAACTTCCGTATCCATGGCGCCCTCAAAACCTCCCAACGCCGGGCGGCCGACATCGTTTCCCAACCGGTTGCTTCCAAGGTGCGTATCACCACCGCCATCGTGGCTTTGCGCCCGCTCCTCGATCAGGCCATCACGGCTTGGAATGCCACCGGGTCCAAGATCCACCTTGTCCGGGTGGACGCGGCTCCGGCGGAAATCACCATTACCGAAACCAATGAGACCTCCGTCAATGGATCGACCAGCTATACCGCCTACGCCATTTTCCCGTACAGCGGCAATCCGGGCAATACGCTTAGGATCCGTAACAATACCGGTAGCACGGGCTACGACTGGCCTACCCGTTCCACCTCCAGCGTCGTAAGGACCTTGGGACATGAACTGGGCCACACCCTCGGCTACCACCACACCAACAGCACGGACGGAACCCTGATTCCGGGTACGGCGACGACGGATGCGGCCTCCGTCATGGGATCGGTTTCACAGCCTTCCCTGGCATTCACGGTCAATGACCTTTACGCCGCGCGCGTCCTCTATCCCCTTGACCTCAAATCCGAACTCACGACTTTCGCGGACGTGAATGGCGACCTGAAAAAGGACATCATCGTCATCGGCGACAACGGCATTTCCGTCGCGGTCAAGAACCCGTCCACGAATCAGTTCGATCAAATCAGCCTGTGGCATTACCAATTCGCCCGGGCCCAAGGCTGGGACGTCGCCAAGCATCCCCGGCTATTCGGCGATTTCAATGGAGACGGGAAAATGGACGTTGTCGGATTCGGCGACGCTTCCGGGATCGTGGCCCTTTCAACCGGCACGGGATTCACGTCATCCGTATGGACCACCAATTTCACCTACAATCTGGGCTGGCGCCGGGATGCCAACCCCATCATGGTCGCGGACGTGAACGGGGATCATAAGGACGATATCATCGGATTCTCCAATGGCGGCGTCATCGTGGGCATCTCCACGGGAAGCTCCTTCACCGCTTCCGTATGGTTGAACGATATGGGAGTGAACGCGGGCTGGACCGTGGCCAATAATCCCCGCATGACCGGCGACTTCAACGGCGATGGCAAGAAGGATATCGTCGGATTCGCGAATGGAGGCGCCATCGTGGGCCTTTCCAACGGCACCAATGCATTCACCACTTCCTACTGGCTCATGGATATGGGTGTCAACGCGGGATGGACCACGGCCAATAACCCCCGCATGGTCGCCGATTTCGACGGAGACAAGAAGGACGATATCCTGGGAATCTCCAATTCCGGCTGCATCGTCGGCAAATCCAACGGTTCCAGCTTCTCCACCTCTTACTGGCTGATGGACCTGGGATACAACAATGGCTGGCGCACGACGACCCATCTCCGCACTACCGGCGACATGAACGGCGACGGCAAGGCCGACGTCATAGCCTTCGGCGCAGGCCAGACCCTGGTAGGCCTGTCGAATGGAAGCGCCTTTTCCGCCGCCATCTGGCTCAATGACCTGGGTTACAATCAGGGATGGCGCGTGGTGGAAACGCCCCGCATGATCGGCGACGCGAATAATGACGGCAAGGCCGACGTAGTCGCGATGGGTTATGGGACCTACATCGTAGGCACTTCCACCGGTTCCTCCCTATCGCCCTATGCCGCTATGATCTACCACCCCTAATCCGCTTCTCGGTCCCGGGATTGGATCTTCCTTTCCCGGGAAAGTAGGACCCTGGGCCTGATTTCGCCCCCCCGTTGCCAGGGAGGGCCTAATATCCTGGCCCAACCCCTCTATAATCACGCTTTCCCGGCCCAAAGTGCCGGCCAATGCCATTCGCAGTTAAAATTTGCACTTGGCATGGCGAGCGCGTTCCTTAGAAGTATCATGCTCACCTCCTACGCCCTCGGGGGGGTGATCCCTAACTTCCTCGCCATCGCCCTGGTGCTGTTCGTGGTGCGGTTCATTTCCGGTAGGTGGGCCCTATGAACCGGGTCCGGGTATCGTGGAAATTCTCCTTCACCCCATTAACATGTATCTTACACCATAGTGCTTCTCGACCTGATCCCAGCGGATTTCCTTTCCATCGATTCCAGCGAATAGGCGGGATCATCTTCGGAGGAGAACTCATGTCGGACGTGATTTCGCATATGAACCCTCCCGCGGTAAAACCGGAAAAAGACCCCACCAGCAGCGCCGGGCGCGGCGAGACCATGCCCGCCCTCGGGAAGATTTGATGGAAGCCGCTACCGAAAGCGGGTACCTGGAATTGCGGGCAGAACTCGAGTCGACGCAACAGAAGTTACGCGAGGCGGAATCCACCCTGGATGCCATCCGCTCCGGGAAGGTGGACGCCTTGGTGGTTTCCAGCAGGCCGGGTCAGGACGAGATCCGGGCCATCATGGACATGGGATCCCTGGGAGACTCCGTGTTCAACCAGGTCGCCCAGCCCATCTTCATCCTGGACGACGGCTACCGCATCCTGCGCGCCAACCAACCCGGGCAGGGACTTTGCGGTTTCAATCCCGCGGGCCGGTCTTTCCTCGATACCGTCCGGTTCCATTCCGCCAATGAGGGGGAGGAACCCGAGGTCATGGACCTGCTGGGGAATTGGATCCCGGAAGGCAAGCATATCAGCGGGCTGGGTGTCCGTTATGATCATCCCCGGTTGGGAACCCGCTTTTATCTCCTGGATGCGAATCCCGTCTCGCTTACCTGGGAGGGCGTGCAGGGCGGAATCGTGACCTTGATGGATATCACCACCCGCAAGCTTTCCGAGCTCCGGCTTTCCGTGAAGAGCGAGCAGCTCCAGCATCAGTTCGACCTGCTCAAGTCCGTCAGCGACAATATCGCGGAGGGCCTGATCCTGGTCGATATGGACGGGAAAATCATTTTCCAGAATCCGGCCATGCTGGAATTCCTGGGCGTCCGGGAAGAGGATTTCCTCGGCCAGGATTTGCATGAAGTCTTCCGGATCGAACCCGAATCTGCGGACATTCCCGTAATCGCGGCGGACCCGGCGAATAGGGCCGGACAGGAAATCGTGACCCAGGCCGGCAAGCTCATGGCCCGGGACGGCCGCGGCACTCCGGTCCAATTCTCGTACTACCCCGTCAAGGACGGAAACAAGGTGCGCGGAAGCATCGTCGTGGTAAGCGATATCAGCGAACGCGTAGCCTCCGAGCGCCAATTGCGCCTGAGCGTGGAGAAGCAGCAACATTCCCAGAAGATGGAAGCCATCGGCAGGCTGGCGGGCGGCATCGCCCATGACTTCAACAACCTGCTCCTGGCCATCCTCGGGTTCACGGATCTCTCCCTTGCGCTGATCGAGCCGGGAACGCCGATCCATGATAATCTCGTGGAAGTCAAAAAGGCGGGAGAGAAGGCCGCCGCCCTCACGGGACAATTGCTCGCCTACAGCCGCAAGCAGATCCTCGCCCCCACCATCCGCCGCGTGGACGAATCCATCGAGGATTTGCGCAAAATGATCGGCCATCTCATCGGCGAGAAAATCACCCTGCAAGCGGACCTGGCCCCGGAGCCCCTATGGGTGGAAGTCGACCAGAGCAAGCTCCAGCAGGTGCTGGTCAACCTGGTCCTGAACGCCCGGGATGCCATGCCAGGGGGCGGGAAGCTCTCCATCCGCACGGGCCGCCTGGATATCCAGTCCCATGACGTAAGCGGCCTGGTCGGGGAAGTGCTCAGGGAGGCGGAAGAGGGCATGCCTCCCGGAAGCTATGCCTGCATCGAAATCGAGGACACGGGAACCGGGATGAGCGGGGCCGTGCTGGAACACCTTTTCGAACCGTTCTTCACGACCAAGGATTTCGGCAAGGGATCGGGCCTGGGGCTGTCGACGGCCTTCGGCATCATCCGGCAAATGGGCGGCTACATGCAGGTCTTCAGCGAGGAGTCGCGCGGCTCCCTTTTCAAGGTCATCCTGCCGCTCCGCAGTCCCGCTTCCGTCTCTGATGCCGTGCCTACGTCGAAACCGGCCGACCTCCATGACGGCCTTGGGAGGCTCATCATGCTGGTAGAGGATGAAGGGGTCGTGCGCCGGCTCCTGGCCAAGGTGCTGAAGGATAACGGCTACCAGGTAATCGAGGCCAAAAACGGCGAAGATGCCTTGGCGAATCTGCCGGAGCGGGACACCGACCTGGCCTTGGTTGTAACGGACCTCCTCATGGACGGCATGGGCGGCATCGAATTGGCGGAACGCCTGGCGAACCTCCGCCCAGGGGTGGAAATCCTGTTCATGTCCGGATACGCCGAGGACCATCACAAGCTGCCCTTGATCGGCGGAGAGTCTCCGCATTTCGCCGCCAAGCCCTTCCGTCCCGTGGATTTCCTGGCCAAGGTGCGCTCCATCATGGAACCTGCCGCGCAATCCCCCAGATCTTAGTCCACCTTTCTCTGATGGGGCTGCTCCCCCTTTCCGGCGTAGCCCCTTTTGATGTCTTCCGGGGCGTCATCTTGTACGATGAAAAGACCGCTGAATTCCATCGTGGTCCTCTGCGATGCCCTGTGGCCGGGGAATGGCCGCTGATGCCGCTTTCACTTGTATTTTGCAAGCGTTTTTGCATATTTTCCGTGTAAACCGGGAACCCCTGGGAGCCGTGATTCCAGGGAACCAGGAAATCATCCCGTTCCCCTTTGGGATAAAGCTGGAGTGAACGGAAAGGAACAACCATGGCGAGAATGTTGGTGATCTACCGGACCCCCAGGGACATAGAGGCATTTGAAAGGCACTATTGGGATATCCATATTCCGCTGGCGAAAAACCTGCCCGGCCTAAGGAAATATGAAGTGAGCAGGGGACCGATCGCCGTCCTCTCGGGAAACAAGGACACTTACCTGATCGCGAACCTGCATTTTGATTCCCTTGCCGCCATCAAGGAAGCCTTCGCCTCAGAGTGCGGCCAGGAATGCGCCAGGGACCGCCGGCTCCTGGCCCCGAACGACGAGGACGTCCAAATGTTCCTGATTGATGAGGTCATTTCCGCCTAGTGCCATTGCCGATACGCGAGGACGCGAATGAAGTGGAGCCTCGGAACCGATTGGCGCGGCGGGATAATCCAAGCTAAGCCTCACGGTGCAAGGCCCCAAGGCTCTTTCCGGCCCAGGGCATCATATCCTGGCAAAAGGAAATTCCCCGGAGTCCACCCTGGCCTAAGTCGCGAAAGGATCCGGGTGGTCGACCCGGCCACGATTTCCCGTACGGAAACCATCTTCCATTCGCAGGATTCGTTGTCGGTGCGCAGCAACACCGTTCCATGTCCCGAGGTGATCGCCATTTTCGAGGTTAAGGTCGGGCAGCCGGAAATGTCCCCGCTTGGGAAATTCGTCCCGTCATCCGTTACCGCCCCCACCAAGCTCCAATGCCCACCGTCGACCGGCGCCGCGGTGCTCACATCGGAAACGGAGTCTATATAAAGCTCCAAGCGAACTTGCGCACCGTCCTCCAGGTTGTAAACAAGGAATTTCATGCCAATCCATCTATTGAGGGGGATGGTCTTGATACCGAATAGGGGTGCGCCGCTTCCGGACTTGGTCGAATAAATGCCGCTGCCGGGGTGCTTGAGTTCCTTCTCAAAATCCCAGTTACCGTCGTCGCGGAAGCGGGCGGCATAACCTGTCGCATCGCAGACATTTCCGCCCGAGCTGCCGTGGGCCAAAGGGCCGGTGCGGACCTGGATTTCCGCGCCATCATAGGCGGCGCCTCCGGTGGCGAGACGGCGGTAATACCCCGTCGCTTCGACATTGACGAAGGACTGCGGCGGGACTTTCTGGGCGGGACCGGAGCCGGAATATTGTGAGGTGGAATTGATGTGGAAGCGTGGCCCTTCCCCCTTGAACAGCATCGAACCCTTGCCGTCAATACTCAGATTGTCGTCGCCGGAACTGTGGTTATCCGACCAGCCGGTCGGGTCGAAGGCATCGCCGTCATACGCCAACTTGCGCGCCGTACTGTTCGCCCAATGCGCGGAGTTCCATTCCCGGGTTCCGGCCTTGGTAGGATACTTCTGGGTAATCCCGAAAGTATCGAGACCGGCCGAAGAAAGGTTTATGGAAACGCCGCAGACGGCCAGGACGATGAAAGGATAGTTTCGCATTTTACCCCAGATACGTTTCATTCCACTCCTTGATCGTGATTTTTCCGACCAACCCTTCCAAAACGAAAGGGTCTTGTTTGATGAACTCCTCCGCGAATTCTTTCGCCTTGAAAACCCCCATCGACCCATCCTTTTGGGGATTCGCAAAGGCTCCGACGGCCAACAATTCCCCCCTATCATGGAATTGATCCAGCAAAGCCTTGTGACGAGGGTAGACGGCCATGATTTCTTCCACGGGCGCGGTCGAGGATTCATAAAACAAAACGGCCTTCATGTTCGTCCTTTCTTTTTCCGATTGGATAGGGAAGCCATATCCTCGAGGTTTCCAGCGGGCAACGCAGGCTCAGTCGCGCCTTAACCATCGCCGATTGAACCCCCGCTTCACCTACGCGTTTTTCTTTTCCAATAATTCTTTCAGCCCGATCAACATGGCGTCCCACATGCTCTCGGAATGCTTCTGGCCTTTTTCGGTCGGATTATTGTCCTGAGACAGGGAGAGGAACGTAAAGGCCTCTTTTTTCGTTATTTCGAATTTCATGGTATGGTAGTTTTCCGGCGCATCCGGAAGCCCAGCCAAGGGGCTGAAGTGGGTGTATTGGAGGAATCTGAATGGCACCACTTTAAGAATGACACCTTGGTCTTTGTACGGTTTCCCCTCCCACATACCGCTCCAAGTAATCGGATTCCCTTCTACCCAATTCGAATCGACTTCGGTGCCGAACATATATTGCTTGATCGTGTCCGGATTTACCAAGGCATCCCATACTTCGGCCGCAGCGACATCGATGGAAATGGATGTCTTAGCGATATAGTCTTTTTTCAAAAAGACCTCCTTTGATTTACCGACCACAAACCAAGCTAATTCAAATGACTTGCAATCCAACCTTTCCGATGCGCTTTCAATTTCTTTTCGCGGCTTCCGACGCATACGATATGCGGCGAACCGTCCTTCCATATCTTATTGAATACAAGGTTTCCCAGGGTGAAGTGGATTTGTTGGAATGCAGCCCGAATCCCCAGCCTTCGGCTTTACAACCGGTTCGGATCGATTTTACGAAGACTTGTCACCTTTTGTCGGCTCATAATAAAGCGTAATAGAGCCGGAGCGGAAGGTTTTTGTCTTCGACAGTCTAAGGACAGTTCTTTCGTTTATGTTTTTGAATAACGGCAAACCGCTTCCTATTACAACCGGGTGGACGCAGAGTTGGTATTCATCAATCAAATTCAGTTTCATGCACTGCACGATTAAACTCGGGCTGCCGACTAGAATATCCTTACCGGGTTGTTGCTTAAGGACCGAAATCTCTTCTTTGACTTCTCTCTTCGCCAACCTTACGTTTTTCCATCCTACCTGATTCAAAGTCCTGGAAAACACGATTTTTGGGATGTCTTCTATGGTCATCGCAAAGTCATCCATTGGTTTGTTACCGGTAGGATTCTTTACTACGGTAGGCCAGTGGCTCTCCATAAGTTGGTAGGTAATCCTTCCATATACCAAGGCCCCTGAATTTCTTATGAGCTCACTATAATGCTGATGTAGCTCCTCATCCGGGATCCCTGCGGTGTGATCGCAAAACCCGTCGATCGTCATATTGATTGCCGCAATTAGCTTTCTCATTGTTTTTTCCCATTCCAAACCTGAAGAGGTGATTCATTTTTCTTGGTTTTTGCATTTCAATTCATCGTCTGTATAACAATTTATCGAACAGATCCCGGATTTGCAATTCCCTTCCTGGTGCGCGTCATTTCTTTCTTCCGTAATCCGCAATTCTCTTCTCTTCTAGCCCCCCAATTCGGCATTTATTTGCATCATGCAAGCGTAACATATCATATATTAGGCTTTCTTTTCGCAAGATTAATAACAATGAGTCGAAAGGCTTACTCGATGAAAGCGCTCTGCCTGACACGATACGGGTCTTTGGATAATTTCAAACTGACGGAGCTTCCTGATCCGACGCCAGGCGTGCAGGAAGTCCTGGTTCAAGTCCACGCCTCGGCTCTCAACCCTTCCGATTTCAAAGTGGCTCTCGGCGCGATGAAGTTTTTGCATGGACGCCGGTTTCCCATGCTTCTTGGCAATGACTTCTCGGGTGTAGTCGTCTCGGTCGGCGAGAGCGTTACGGATTTTCGGGCCGGCGACGAGGTATTCGGTTTTTTCCCTTACAGCCCTTCCAACCATCGCGGTGCATTCGCGGAAAAACTTGTAACGCGTTCTGAGTGCATTGCGCACAAGCCATCGAGCACCTCCCATTCCATAGCCGCAGCATCGGCCACCGCAGTGGTAACGGCCATGCAAGCGTTCCGGGACATCGGAAAGCTCAAGCCAGGAGGGCGCGTCCTGGTCACTGGAGTCTCCGGAGGCGTGGGCTCGGTCGCCGTGCAGGTCGCCTTGAGGCTCGGGTCTTCGGAAGTCGCCGCGATCGGGTCGGATAAGGGTCTCGACCTTGCCAAGAAGTTCGGGGCAAAGGTCGTGATTGACCGCAAACACGAGGACGTCTTCGCTTCCGCCTCCGGAAGCTTTGACGTCATTTTCGATGCCGCCGCCGCTTATCGATGGAGCCAATGGAAAAGCAGGCTCAAATCGAACGGGACATACGTCACAACCCTGCCATCGGTGGCATTTGCCGTGGACAAAATGAAAAGCTTGGTTTCTTCATCAAGGGTGGACTTCATCGGCGTAAAGCCAAAGAACAAGGACCTTAAGATCCTCGCGGAATGGCTCGAATCCGGGTTAACCATCCCATTGGATGCGACCGTCCCCGTAAGCGAAGTTCCACAAGCGCTAGCCAGGCTGAAAAGGGGCGGAGTAGTCGGGAAGATCGCAGTCAATGTGACATTTTAGCCGAGCCAAAAAAGAGCAGCACTGGATTTCCGAACACCCTTGCTCATTGTTAGCAACCCGAAAGTGGTTAAATGGATGGGGGATTCATCCGGACATCAATCACCTGGCGTCGCGCGGCTCTAGGTAACACTTACGTCTATCAATATCGAAACGCTCCAAAGTCATCGGCCTGGAAAGGACAAAACCGTAGCGTCGCCACGTGGCTTTTGGGCAAGTAAAAGGCATGGTGGCGGAGCGCAGTCTGGTTGACCACCCTGGTTATACGGTTCTTCCGGAGATTCGATTCCATTTTCTTTGATCCAGTATTCTCTTTTAGATATCCAACTTTCAGCCCCCCTCTTTTCTTGAATTCATCTTATGGGTTTGGGGCCGCATTATTCCTTAATTGAACTAATTACTTTCTTCAGGCAGGGTGAAGTGCCTATGCATTTCACCCTGCGACGATTGTGTATATGATCTCTACAATTACTTTGGAGCGAGTTCGCCATACCAATAGGCAGCAGTGACACCACCATCCATTAGAAAATCACTGCCGGTTATGAATGTACCATCTGGCCCCATTAAGAGGGCCGCGACGGATCCGACTTCATCTGGAGTGCCGCCACGGCCGGCTGAGGATAATTGAATCATGCGCCTGTATCCTTCACCACGCGGCCCATTTAACTCATCATATGCTAGAGGCGTGAAAATAATGCCAGGGCTAATTGTATTGACTCGCGCACCACGCTTGCCCCATCTTACGGCCTCTGCCATGACCCGCAATGAATTCCCGCGCTTGGAAATCTGGTAAGCATAAAGCGGGTCAGTCAGGTGATCCAAATTGAGCATGGGAAGACTGAGCAAATCGTCGACTGGAGTAGTCGCCAACGCCTTGTCTTGATCGGGCGTAAGTGCTGGAAGCCTGTGCCCGGACTGAGAAGATATTACAACGGCGGATCCACCTTGTCCGATTACATTTCCAAATTCCTCAAGTACAAGCGCCGTACCATAAAGATCGACTTTTAGAATTGTACTCGGTGATGCCTGCGAAGGAGATACGCCAGCCGCGTGGATTACACCTACGATTTCCCCGATCGCCGAGGCGGTTTTCGCAAGCGAATGGACAGATTCCCGCGAAGATACGTCCACTACGGCTGTACTTACATCAAATCCCGCCTCACTTAATACTTTCGCAGCTGCTTCTGCATTTTCCTTTCGCAGATCAGCCAATAAGACCTTCTTGCCAATGCTCACGCGACGAGCAATTGCTTGACCGATTGACCCTGCCCCAATCACGACATTCACGTTAGTCATGACAACCTCTTTTTTTATAGCCTATCTATTTATTTCAAAATAGATTTTGGAGGCTGCTCGTTTCCGGATTAATGTTTGTTTTCTCTTGGGGGCGGATTCGAAATTCGTGATTCTCTTCTCTTGTATGGCGGCAATTGCACATAACGTTCGCGGCATTACGAAGTGGCTTTTCGGGTTTGGCCTGACATGTGAGGACGCGAAAGAAGGGGGGCATTACCGCCTCCGGAATGAGCACCCGCAACACGCCGTGAAGACAAATTGAGAGCAAGCGGACGTAGGCGCCAAGTGACGATCGCGCTACTCGAAATTCAGTCTGAACGGCCAGGCCAACCCGAAAAGCCATTTGGGAGGCTGGCGAAGCAAGCCGCCGTAATGCCGTTTGTTGCATGTGCCGAAGCCCAAGGGCCGGCATGGCCCGCTGAGTGCCTCCAAACACGAAGAAATGACCGGGGACCCTGGTTTTCGTATTTCCAGCCCCCCTCACTTTTTTTCCCGCTCCGGTTTTTCTTATGTCGGGTTAAATTCCTGCATCAACGGCGGCGCGCAGAGCTGTGAGCTGCAAGCTGTTTATTGGCCCGCCCTCTGACACCGATGCGATCGCCACTCGTTTCAAAGCTTGCCAGTCCGCTCCCTGTTCAACGCGACCTTCGCCTTCGCGGCCGATTTCCGGCCTACCGCTTCTTCCCCCCGACACCGGGCACCGCCACGACTTGCTTCATCCATGCCGCGATCTGCCGTTCGTCGAGGTCATCCACGGATTTAAGCTCCACGCCCCGCGTAGATTTGCCCATCGCCACAGGCGTCACCGGGGGTACCGGCTTGAGCTCCGCGCCGTTTACGAACATGAGCTTGACGTGGCCGGCGAATCCACCGCAACAGAGGCACCAGCCGTCGCCGACGCCATAGTAGGACATGCCCCATTTCACCGAGCGCTGCAGGCCGGGAAGCGTCTTGGCCGCAAGAGCATCAACACGCTCCGCGATGCCGCGCTGCGGCTGCGGCAGGCTAGCGATGTAGGCGAAGACCGGCTTGTCGCCGACCGCAGACTTCGCCGGGCTTGCCTTGCCGGTCGCCATAGATTTCGGCAGAGGCGTGACCGATTTGCCTAGTACCGCCGTGCGCTTGGTCGGCTTCCGGCCTGCGGGCTTGGGAGTTTTGTCTGTCTTGCGGGCGGGCATGGTGGTCTCCTAAATCTCCGAAGCGTGTCGGCCGAACTTTGTTTAGGTGGAGCAATAGAAAACCCAAATCTACCAATACTTACATCGGCAGCAAGCGGGGTTTGGCTTTCGAAATTCTGGCTAGCGATTTTTCCTTCCCTTTGGGGGCGGGTTTTGATTTTCTGCATTTCGTTTTGTGTGGGGGGAAATTGTATGCTTCGTTGGCCCATGGAGAAGTTGACTCTGGAACCATACGCGAATTGCGAGGACGCGCGCGGAGTGGGTCGTAAGTGCCCCGGAGCGCGCGCCCGCAGAATGCCGTGAAGACCAGTAGAGAGCAAGCGGACGTAGGCGCGAACGGAATTTCGCGCCGCTCGAAACTCTGTCTTAACTGCCAAGCCAACCTGAAAAGCCGTTTTGGTGGAGCCCCCGGAGCGCACTGGAAAGTGCGCGAAGGCTGCCTTGGCGTTGTTGGGCGAGCCGAAGGCTGGAGACTTCTTAGGCAATCCAAGTTTCCCCGCGGTTCTTCTAGTTTTTCTTCACATTTGCATCGATTAGTAAGAGTTTCTGCACAATTGGTTTTATCGCCTCTTTTGACCGAGATGTCAGTCCCATATGATCTGTTTCAATCCAATACAAATGACTTATCAATTCATCTTCAGAAGCTTTTGTTTCTAACATGGAAAATATCTTTCCAAGATAGTTGTCATACTCATCTTGGGCTTCGGGAACGTCGTTTACTCCAATCGGATCCCAATACTCCAGGAGGATTTTCCTAATCTGTCTTTTTGCTTCCCTCAATTTTAACTTATCGATTTCCATTTTTGAAATCTAACTCTTCCGCGGGGAAATTTCGCCCAACGTTCGCGCCATGGTGAAGTGGGATTTCGCGACAGGCTTGCTATGCGAGGACGGGGCTGGAGTGGGGCAGCTTGCCCCCGGATACCGCGCCCGCAGCGTGCCCTGAAAATGGCGCTGAGGCAAACTGACGGAGACACCAGGTATTGATTGCGGAGAAAGTCAGTGCCGCCGAAGCCCAATCTGAAGGGCCAAGTCCGAGCGAAACCCCATTTGGCCGAAGCCCCGAGCGAGTCTGGCGAGCGATGCGTTATGACGCTGTTGGGCGATCGTGGGCCTCGGTCTTTTTTGGGGGTGTCTCATTATTTCAATGTCAATTTACTCTTTCATCTTCATGCAAAGAAATTTTCAATTTTATGGTTAAAAGTCGTATAATGGTAAGTACTTACATATTCTGAAATTATTTCGGACTAAATTTATTTTCCTGA
Organism: Fibrobacterota bacterium; assembly: GCA_028287465.1. Classification (GTDB taxonomy): domain Bacteria; phylum Fibrobacterota; class Fibrobacteria; order UBA11236; family UBA11236; genus Chersky-265. Next base: position 44,012 of record JAQBPO010000013.1, on the reverse strand, counting down.
TCTGCTTTTATCTGTAAATACATGGCTTCCACATATCCAGGGTTTATAACTAAATCGATTTGGTTACCATTTAAGGTTATTGGTCCATTTGAATCCTTACTTGGTTTTGGATATACCTCAATTATTTTGGGACAGAGAAAGTTTGGTACAATAAGTATGGAGGCTATACAATAGAAGTCTGCTTCCAGGGAAATTTTTTCTGTTTTATCTTTTAACTCTCTTAGTATGTCATCAGAACTTTCATTCTCTTTATTTCCTGCTGGGTGAATAATGTGAAAACAATTATGTTCCTTTTCACTGTTCACAATTTGGACAATTGAGATGTTTCCAACACTAATTTGTTTATACTTCTTAGGATTTCCTTCAAATCCTAAATATTTTCCTTTTTCATCAAGTCTATAAATTATGGATAGATAAAGAATATTATCTAAATAGTGAAAGCCAACTTTATTATCAAAAATGATCGCTTCATAAGCAAAGCCATATCCGCTATTTTCAGTCGATGGGCCAACAAGTTCAAGTCTTAACAAGTTAGTTAAGACCGTAAGAATTCCACGCTTTACACTAAACTTGTCATTTATGTTTTGGGAATTAGTTAGACCACGGGGGCCAGCGATTTGAAATATTTCTTCGGCACCAGAGCCCTCGTAAATAGGGTCTCCATAAGTGATCTCCGTTGGGTCTTCACTGCTCCACCTAAAACAATACCTTTGATTCGCCTCAACTACCCATCCAATTACTGTAACGAAAGAATCGGATTCTTCAAATACTATAGTTTCGGGGTCTTTCAAAACAACACTGATTTTTCCCATCGATATTTCTGAATATGGTAGCTTAGATTGCAGATTTTTGATGACTGAATTAGCAGCACTTAAGTGACCAGTCCATGCAATTGCAACATTTTTTCCAAGAATCATAATCTTTTTTCTTAACCCAGACTTTGCATTCTCAACTGTTAGCAGGTAGTCGCCAACTATTGCTGGGGTCTCGTGCGAAAGAAAGGCAGCGATTAATGTCAATTTACATTATCCTTAAATAAGGTTTTTCAAACACCATCCCACCCTCAAAAAATAAATCATTCCCTTTGGCTCAACGAGCCACTTTTCGAGGTCCGTGTCGCCCAACGTTCGCCCCAGTAGGAAGTGGCCTGGGGCGACCGAAGGCCTGAAGGCGAAGGAGAGACTTGCGCGCTACGCGGGGACGCGTGCGGAATGGTTGCCTACGCATCCCGGAGCACGCTCTCGCAGCGTGCCATGAGTCACAAGCTGAGTTACTGACGGAGACCACATATTTAGACCCTTGGACAGCTCAGTAGCGAAGCTTAGTGCGAATGGCCGCAGCCGTCCCAGGCCATTTCCGGCCCGGCAATGCAAAGCATGTCCGCCGGGCGGCCCCTACTGGGGCTTGTTGGGCAAATGTTTCTCTCTCGCGAATTTAATTGGGGTGGGTATTAGTTTCCAGAAATTCATGGTCTTAAATACTTTCTGCGCTTGAAAACCGTTTTCCTCCAGAACTCATTGTTGGTTTTCTATGATTTCTTCTCGATAATTTTCAAAGTCTGAGGCCAAGAATGTGGAAAAAAATTCTCCTATGCGTTTGGATTTTAGTAGGATGCAAATCAGAAGAAAAAGCATCCTCAAATTTTCAAGAGAAGCCGCACCCCGAAACTACGCAAGAGTACACTCCGAGTGAAAAGGAAGTGGCCGTTTTAAAGTTTCTTTTGGCCGATGATTTCACGGGCTACGCCAAAGGAGGCGATGCGATGCTGCAAGAAGACACTACCTTGGAAAAGCCGGTTAGAGTTACTGCTGGAACTCTACAAACTGACTACGAAGGAAACGAGGTTTTGGGAGATCGAAAATATCGGCACAAACAGCTCGCTGTAACCGGAGTAGTTTCGTCGATTGATCGAGGCATAGGTGACAGCTATTTTATTTCCCTTAAAGGCGGAAGCAATATGTTTACCTGTCCACATGCCTCAATGGCCGATGGCTATACAGACTACCTAGCAGCCCTTAAAAAGGGTCAGAAGACATATCTGGTTTGCCAGGGTGATGGTATGCTTCTTGGATCCGCCGTACTTAGAGACTGTAAACCCGCCGAAAATTGGGCTGAAGAATGGGCGAATAAATTTGTTTTAACAATAAACAAGAGATTAGAAGAAGGGAATAGAACCGCGGTTTATTTAGCCATGATTTCAGTGGCATTGGCTTCTAGATCGCAGAACATTGAAAGCTGTCTTAATATGAAGGAGCAAGAAAAAAACAAGTGTATTTCCAAAGAAACGAAGAGCCTTGATTCTTCATCCTACGCGAATGCGGTAACCAAACTTCATCTTGACAAATCCAAGGTAAAAGATCTTTTTAAGAATTAAGCCTAGTATTGGTTGAACTCCAATACTGTTTTCCGCCCCAATAAAATATTTTTCTTTCTTACCCACCGACAGAATGATCGGTGAGTAACACTTTTATGAGGTAAACTTTCGCCCAACTAGTACCAGGGTGAAATAAAAGTTCACCCTAGGTTACCCCCCATGGTGAACATCCTCCTCCATCTCCATCTCTACCCGGCCCCCCTGCCCCGCAACCGCCTCACCGTCCTTGTCCGGTCCATTCCAATCTTCCCCATCCATTCCTATTCGGCGGCCCCGCCTTCGGCATTGTGCGTCTGGGCCTTTTCAAGACCGGCCCCTTGGGCGCCTTCCCTTGGCCGGATCCCGTTGTAATGACAAGCCGTCGTGTTTGTTCCGTCTTCTGATTGGCGCAGGGGAGGGGCGCGAATGTTACCCTTTGGGCCCATACCCGCAAGACCCCCAGTTTCAGCCTTCTACCCTCGCCAATCCGGCGTTTTCGGCCGGTATTGGAAAAATTTGCACATGGCGTTCCGAGTGCGTTTTTTATCTGTATCAACCGATACCGAAAGGCCTCCCATGCTTTTGATACTTGCCGCTTTCCTCCTCGTTTTATGGCTTGCAGGAACCCTCACCTCCTTCGTCGTGGGAGGTTTCATCCACATTCTCCTCGCCGTGGCCCTGGTGCTGGTCGTGGTCCATTTCTTTTCCGGCAGGAGAACCATTTAAACCGGGCTCCGGCCGTTGTAGTCGACGGCCGGTTCCTTTTTGTTCGAGGGATCGGGCACTGGAGGTCCGCCCCGGCCGCCTCTAGGCGGCCATCGACTCCACCTCCTCCGCATACGCCGGATAATTCTTCATGCCCTCCCTCAGCCTCTTCGACGCGATCTCGAAGTCCACATGGTTCGGCAGCCACTCCGCCACCCGCACCGCGTCCGCCTCCACCGAAAAGGTCCCCCATTCCTCGCTCACCTTGCCCCAGACCTCCAGCAGGTTCCCGCTGAACGGCACCTGCCCCGCCAGGGTATCGCCCCATTTGGCCAGGGCATCCGGCCAGAAGATGATGTCCAGGTAGCCCGTATTGTCCCCCATGGTCAGGAACTTCATGAAGCGATCGCTTCGATCGCCCCGATCGGATTCGCCTTCCTTCCGCGCCCCCGCCACGGGATGTAGCCGGTCGGTTACGGGGATGCCCAGCACCTTCACCCGCCGCCCCACATGGTGCCGCAGGTCCGCCGCGCGCACGGCATTGCGGGCCAGCACATGGTGTTCCACCACGTCCAGGAGGTTGGCCGAGAGCACATAGCCCAGCATCCGCAGTTCGTTCATGCACTTCTGCATCAGGGAATAGTCCCGCAGGCCCGCCTGGGTGAACCCCAGGGGCATGCCCGCCTGCCGCCGCCCCGCCTCTTGGACCGAACCGGGACCCATCGAGGCGATGAGACCGCCCCCCGCGCCTATGCCCGCACCCTCCCCCGCCCCGAACGCATCCCCGAAGCCCCCGAACAGATCCGCCTGGGCCGGCCGGATCTTGGAGTAGGCCGCGTCCAGCAGGTAGAGCAGTTCCGGCTGGCTCAGGTTGAAGCAGCCCATGCCGCCCGCCAGGATCAGGTTCTCCGCCTCGCGCTTGTGCAGGGGCACCCGCCGCAGCAGATCGATCAGGTCCGTGAAGGGGCCGTTGGCCTCGCGTTCCTGGACCAGCACCTTCAGGGCCGCCTCCCGGCAATCGCGCACGGGCATGAGGCCGGGGCGGATCCAGTTGTCGCGGCCGTGGTAATGCAGGCGGGACGCGTTCACGTCCAGGGGCAGCACCTTGATGCCCCAGCGGCGGGCTTCGTCCAGGTAGACGTCCCGGGTATAGAAGCCGTGTTGGTTTGTGATGACCGAGGAGAGGAACTGGGCCGGGTAATGGGCCTTGAGGTGGGCGCATTGGAAGGAGAGCTCGGCATAGCTGGCGCTGTGGGACTTGCAGAAGGAGAAGCCGGAGAAGGAGGCGATGCGCTTCCAGAGCTGTTCGGCCTGGGCGTCCGTGAAGGGCTGGGCGTGGTTTTTGCAGCCTTCGATGAACTCGCGTTTCACGGTCTCCCATTCCTGGTTGTCCGGGCGGCCTTCGTGCTGGCTGTTCATCATCTTGCGGATGCGGTCCGCCAGCTTGAAGGAGAGGCCGGCCACGTCGTGGCAGATGCGGATCACGTCCTCCTGGAAGGCGCAGACGTCATGGGTCTCGCCCAGCACGGGCTCGAGGGCGGGATGCAGGAACTCCCAATCCTGGATATGGTCTTTCATTTTCCGGTGCCTTTCGACGAAGGTTTTGCAATAGGCCGTGCCCGCGGGGCGGATGAGGCTGGAGGTGATGACGATTTCCGGGAAGGTCTCGGCCTTGGCCCGCTGGTTGAGGCGCATCTGGGCCGGGCTCTCGATATAGAAGACCCCGCGGGTGCGGCTCTCGGCCATCATGGAGTGCACGGCGGGATCGCGGAAGCATTTCTGGATGTCCCAGACTTCCGGGTCCGGCAGCTTCTGCTCTTCGATCTGGAACAGGGTATCGCGCAATACGGACAGGGAGCCGTTGCCCAGCAGGTCGAACTTGATCAGGCCCAGATCGTCGATGCCATTGTGCATGTCCACCTGGGTGATGAGCCTGGCGCCGTTGGGGCCGTCGGCGTCCAAGCGGGGGCCGCCGCGCTGCGGCGCATTACGACCCTTGGAAGCGGCTGCGAATGCCCCGCCGCGGGACCCGGCCGCCCCTCCCCCGCTCATTCCTCCGGACCCGAAGCGGGTGGAGTCGGCATCGCCGACTCCTAAAGCGCCGCCCGCGGCGCTCCGGCTCCATTCGCAGGCCACGTGGCGCCAGACGGGCTGGTTGGTGATGATGAGGCCGCCGGGATGCTGGCCCAGGAAGCGGGGCTTGCCCTGGAGGCGACGGGCCCAGGCCAGGATGGCGCGGATGGAATCGTCGTCCAGGCGGCGGGATTTGGTCTCGAAGCTGCTGAGCACGGTTGAGACCTGTTCGTCCGAATAGCCGAAGACCTTGGCGGTCTCGCGGAAGGAGGCGCGGCCGCGGAAGGTGTTGGTGGTGCAGGTGATGGCCACGCGGTCCCGGCCGAAGCGGTCGACCATCCATTTGAGGGCCTGGTCGCGTTCGTCCCAGCCGAAGTCCAGATCGGCGTCGGGCGGGGCGGCGCGGTCCTCGTTGAGGAAGCGCTGGAAGTAGAGGTTGAGGGCGATGGGATCGAGGTTGCAGACGTTGAGGTCGTAGAAGGTGATGGAGTTGGCGCCGCTGCCGCGCAGCAGGCTGCAGTCCCGGGAGCGGCGGTACTTGCCGCGCAGGGCGCTGCCGGCCCAGTCGCGCACTTCCTTGACCATGAGGAAGTAGGAGGCGTAGCCGAGCTTCTTGATGACCCCGAGTTCCATCTCCTGGATGGCGCGGGCCTGCTTGAACTGGGGGGTATTGCCGTACTTGCGCACGAGCCCTTTCAGGGCGAGCTTGGCCAGCCAGGTATCCGGCGTGTGACGGCGGGGCACCTTGATCTCGGGCATGATCCATTTGCCCAGGGAGAGTTCGGCGCGGCAGGCATCGGCGATGCGGACGGTGTTCGCGAGGGCTTCCGGGCGATCGTGGAAGAGTTCCTGCATCTGATCGCCGGAGCGCATCCAGGCCCCTTCCGGCACGGTCTCGCCGGGCTTGAGGCGGGAGAGGGTGGAGTTGAGATCGATGGCGCGCAGGATGCGGTGCACCTCGAAGTCGGCGGGCGCCAGGAAGCGGCAGTCGCCGGCGGCGACCGTGGGCAGGCCCCAGGTTTGGCACAGGGCTTCGATGCCCTTGCCGCGTTCCCGGGATTCGGCGGAGTGGCGGAGCAGCTCTCCGTAGAGGTGCGGGCGGTTGGGGCCTTCGTACAGGGTCTTGAGGGGGCGGGGGAAGGCGGTGAGGAGGATGAGGTCGGGCCATTCGCGCCCGAAGGCCTTGGCGAAGGTGAAGGCGGCAGGGTCCTTCTGGCGGCGCGTGGTGAGTTCGCAGATATCGCCGTAGCCGTTCGCGTTCCGGGCCAGCAGGACCACGGTTTCCCCGGGTCGGGAGGCTTCGTTGAGTTCCACCCCCAGGATGGGGTTGATGCCGTGCTCGCGGCATTCATTATAGAAGAGGATGAGGCCGCTCATGCGGTTGCTGTCCGTGAGGGCCAGGGAGGTCATGCCCAGGGCCTTGGCCTTGGCGACCATGTCCTTGATGGCCGGGACCCCGGAGAGCAGGGAGAACTCGGAGTGGGTATGGAGATGAACGAAGGGATGATGCATATACTGCACAAATGTACAGCATATTCCGGGGCCGAATCCAATTAAAAGAAGGGAATTTTCGCCCGGTTCCGGCTCATTTTAGGGAAGTTTGGGAATAAGGCGGGATGGGACTTGCGGCCGTTGGCGTTATCGGCCAAGGCGCTCAGGGACGGGAACTAGGCTTCGTTCGCGACGAGTTCTTTCCACTTGGGGCTGGTCGCCCATACTTTGGCGATCCGCTCCATCATGGTTTCCTTGGTGAAAGGCTTCCGGATATAGTCGGAACCTTCCGGGCAGAGCTTGTACCGGGACAGGATTTCCGCGGTATAGGCGGAGATGAAAAGCACCTTGATGAAAGGCTTGATGGAGCAGATGCGGTTGGCCAGGTCCCGGCCGTTCATCTGGGGCATGATGATATCCGTAATGAGGATATCGATATTGGTTTCCGGGGTCGCGGCGATGGTGATGGCCGCCCGGCCGTCCCCGGCCACGAAGACATCATACCCTTGGGATTCCAGCCATAGGCGGATCAGTTCCCGGACCGACTTTTCATCGTCCACTACGAGTATGGTCGGCTTTTTATTGGCTAGCACGTGTAGGGCACCTGACTAGGGAAGGAAGGGATAAAACCTATTAAAGTTATCCGGAACGGGCTCCCCTTAGGCCCATACTAACCTCAACACCGGTAGTTTCATACCGGAAAAGCGCGATTCAAAGGGTAAAATAAGTCTAAAACCCAAAGAGGGCGGGGCTGGATCTAATCGGGAACCAGGAAACTCCATTCCCGGGCCGGGAGCCGGGTAAAGGTATGAATCAGTTCGATTTCAGGATGGTCCGGGTGGGAAAGGGCCAGGTCATGGCCACGCTTGCGGAGGGTGAGCCTGCGGCCCATGGGGTTCATCTGGCGGAAGAGGTTCAATTCACGGGCCGTCAATTCGATCCGCAGTCCGCCCTCGTCGAGGAAAAAGACGCCGGATTCATGCACGAGCTTCATGCTACCAGGATAGAACGCGGGAGGGCCCGAAGGAAGTCAAACCTTGGGCAAACCTGGGCGGACCCTTGCGGACGGGAACGCGCAGGGTGGGCGCGTTCAGGTGCATCCGCATATCGGGATCACGGAGACGTGAGCTCTTTCCATTTGGGACCGGTGTCCCAGACCTTGGAAATCCTTTGGAGCAGCAGCGCCTTGCCGAAGGGCTTGCGGATATAGTCCGCGCCGTCCGGACAGAGGTTCTGGTTGCTGAGGATCTGCGCGGAATAGGCGGAGACGAAAAGGACCTTGATATGGGGCCTGATGGAGCAGATGCGGTTCGCCAGTTCCCGGCCGTGCATGTAAGGCATGATGATATCGGTGACGAGGATGTCCACCATGATTCCCGGATCGGCTACGAGGTTGAGGGCCTGGTGCCCTCCTTCCGCCTGGTAGACGGTATAGCCGGAGGTTTCCAGGAACAGGGCGATCAATTCCCGGACCGGTTGCTCGTCATCCACCACCAGGATATTCGGCTTGAGCAAAAAGGTTCGGTGCATGGAGGATTGCCCTAGGGTGACGGATTGCCAAGCATGCTAGGGAAATACGTTTCCCAGGGGACCCAGGGGGGAATATTCCCGCCTCCTAGGCTTGCTGAAGGAGTTCGTACCACTTCGGGCTGGAGGACCAGACCCGGGAAACCCGATCCAGAAGCATTTCCGCGCCGAAGGGCTTACGGATATAATCGGCGCCTTCCGGGCACAAGGCCCGGCTGGCCAGGACGTTGGCGGAGTACCCGGAGACGAACAGCACCTTGATCCTGGGGTTCAGGGCGCAGATGCGATCCGCCAATTCCCGGCCGTTCATGCCCGGCATGATGATGTCGGTGAGCAGGATATCCACCTTGAAGTCCGGATCGGCCACCATGGCTATGGCCTCCTCGCCCCCATCGGCCTGGTATACGGTGTAGCCGGCGTTCCGGAGCAGAAGGCTGACGAGCTCCCGAACATTAGGCTCATCGTCCACGACCAATAGAGTCGGCTTTCCGTTTTCCTTCATTTTCCCCCTCTTTTCCCGAATGTCCTTGAACCGATCGATGCGATTGCATTCGATCTTCCGATGCCGATGGATGTATCGTGGCTGATTCAACCCACCGAAGCCGGTGGATACGGGCTGGGGAAGGATTGCTCTATGATGACCGCTCGCCGGCCATGTCTTTGAAATAGATATCTCGAGGGAGTAAGTGGGAATTAAAATCCCGTTATCTTTGCGGAGTGTACCGAAATGCCCGGTTAGTGGCTGTAAGCTATTTTAATAGTGGGAATCGGAACGATTGGGTTAATCATGTGCTACGCCTATAAACCCGTTAAGGACGAAACGGGCAGGATCTGGAAGGTCCCCCACCGGGAGTTCCAGCTCCTTGTCCGCGACGGCCTCATCGTACCGGACTGGGACGGATACCATTACGCCAAGGATCGGGTGGCCGCCATCCTGGTCCAGGACAAGGAGTACAAGGTCCTGCCCATGCGCTGGGATCTGGTCCCCAGGCATTTCTTCCCGGAACTCCCTTTGGCTGAGATGATCAAGCGGAAGAATTCCCGGGCCAAGGATTCCAAGGGCTTCCCCGCCTGGAACGCGCGTTCGGAAACCGTGGCGGAACTGTATTCCTTCCGGACCTCGTGGGGCGAAGGGATGCGCATGGCGGTGCCGGCGGCGGCCTTCCGGGAACGCCCCAACATGGACGGCGCGCCCAAGGAGTTCACGGGCCGGGAATACGATATCCGCCTGAAGGGCATCCATTACCTGGGCGGCATCTGGGCCCATTGGGAGAACAAGGCCGGGGAACGGCTGGATTCCTGTTCCATCGTCACCGTGGACAGCCTGGGGAACGGGTTGCTGCGCGGCATCTGGCATGAGCGCTGCCCGCTCATCCTTACCGAGGCGGAAGCGGAGGAGTGGTTGGATCCGGCGACGACGCCCCGGCGGGCCCTGGAGATGTGCCGGTTGTTTTCGGCGGACGGAATGGAAAAAGAGGAAGTCGTCCGGCCCGTGAAGCCGGATGCGCAAACCTCCCTGCTCGAAGGGCTTTAAGCCCCGATCCCATGACCCTATCCCGCATCCCCCGTACCGTCTGGGCCCTGGGCCTGGTCAGCCTTTTCATGGACGTTTCTTCGGAGATGGTCCACAGCCTTCTGCCCTTGTTCCTGGTCACCGTGCTCGCGACTTCGGCCACGCGCGTGGGACTCATCGAAGGCATGGCGGAAGGCACGGCCCTAATCGTAAAGATCTTTTCCGGCGCGCTCAGCGATCGCTTCCGCAACCGCAAGGTCCCGGCCCTCATCGGATACGGCCTGGGGGCCGCGACCAAACCCCTTTTCGCCCTGGCCTCCACGGCCAATCTCGTATTCGGTGCGCGGCTCCTCGACCGCGTGGGCAAGGGCATCCGGGGCGCGCCGCGGGACGCGCTCATCGCGGACGTGACCGCGCCGGAGATCCTCGGGGCCGCGTACGGCCTGCGGCAATCCCTGGATACGGTGGGAGCCTTGCTGGGCCCGGTCCTGGCCTGGGTCCTGATGCGGGCAACGGGCGGGGATTACCGCCTGGTCTTCTGGGTGGCGGCCATTCCCGGGTTCCTGGCGGTGGCGATATTGGCGGGCGGCGTGCGGGAGCCGGAGCATGCGAGGACCGGCAAGGCGAGCAACCCCATCAAGGCATCGGAGTTGAAACGGCTTGACCCGGGCTTCTGGCTGGTGACGGGATTGGGTTCCTTGCTCGCCTTGGCGCGCTTCAGCGAAGCCTTCCTGCTCTTGCGGGGGGAATCGGCGGGGATGGCGGCGGCGGACGCGCCCATCCTGATGATGGTCATGAACGTCGTGTATTTCCTTACGGCGTACCCGGCGGGTTACCTGTCGGACCGGATCGGCAGGCGGGGCCTGCTGGCGGCCGGGATCCTGGCCCTGATCGCTTCGGACCTGGTCCTGGCCAAGGCCGGCGGGGTCTGGATGGCCGGGGCGGGAGCGGCCCTGTGGGGATTGCAGATGGGGCTTACCCAGGGGATTTTCTCCGCCTTCGTGGCGGAAGCGGCGCCGGCCTCGCTCAGGGGCACGGCCTTCGGATTGTTCAACCTGGCGGGCGGCATCGCCACCATCGGGGCGAGCGTAATCGCGGGACTGGCCTGGGACCGCATCGGGCCGCAAGCTACCTTTATGACCGGAGCGGGTTTCGCCTTGGCGGCCTTGCTGGGCTTCGGCTTATCGAGCAACCGGTTGCACAACCGGCTGCGATGAAGCTTTATTGGGCTTTATCGGGATCCGCGAACATCAGTCGGCGGCGGGAGGAATCCGCCCTCAAGGAGACATCATGAAAACGGAATCGAATACCGTCCTCATCACCGGCGGCGCGTCCGGCATCGGCTACGCCCTGGCGGAACGCTTCCTGGACGCGGGCAATACCGTGCTCATCTGCGGCAGGCGGGAAGACAAGCTGAAGGAGGCCCGGGCGAAACGCCCCGAACTCCATATCTTCGCCTGCGACGTCGCCGACCCTCAGGGCCGGCAGGGCCTTTTGGAATGGGCCACCGGCAATTTCCCCACCCTCAATGTCCTGGTCAACAACGCCGGGATCCAGCAGCGCATCGCCCTCGCGTCCTCCCCTTCCGTGGAAGCCATCCGGAACGAGTTGATCATCAACCTGGAAGCGCCCATCCATCTGTCGACCCTGTTCATCCCGCATTTCCTGAAGCAGAAGGAAGCGGCCATCGTCAACGTGACGTCCGGCCTGTCCTTCTCGCCCCTGGCCATGGTGCCGGTCTATTCCGCCACCAAGGCCGCCCTGCATTCCTTCACCCTTTCGCTCCGGCATCAGCTCAAGGGCACGCCGGTTTCGGTAGTCGAGGTGATCCCGCCCGCGGTGGATACGGATCTTGGCGGCGTGGGCCTGCACAAGTTCGGCGCCCCGATCGATGAATTCGCCGATTCCATCTGGGAGCAGTTGAAGGATGGCGCCGAGGAGGCGGCCTACGGCATGGCCGCGGAAGCCAGCTGGGCCTCGCGGGATCAGCTGGATACGATGTTCGAGCGCATGAACCAGCCCCGCTGAGTCCCGGAAGCGAAGCATAACAAGGAGCCCCATGGCCATACTGGTCCGCTATCTCCATTTCCTTTCCATCATCATCCTGTGCGGGACCCTGATCGTGGAGAACTCCTTGTTGCGGAAATCGCTCATGCGGAAGGAGATCGCCCGGCTCGCTTCGGTCGATCTCGTCTTCGGCCTGAGCGCGCTGTCGACCCTGTCGGCGGGCCTGATGCTCTGGTTCTATTACGGGAAGGGAGTGGCCTTCTACCTGAAGAACCCGGTCTTCCATGCCAAGCTGGGGTTCTTCCTGACCGTGGGACTCATGTCCATCTATCCCACCATGTATTTCCTGAAGCAGCGGAAGGGGAACCCGGAGGAATCGGTGACGGTTCCCGCTGGGGTCCTGAAGATGGTGCGGATCGAGTTGGCGATCGCGCTGCTGATTCCATTACTGGCGGTGATGATGGCCAAGGGAATCGGCCTCCGCTAAAAGCGCTTGTTTCCGGCCCCAAAAAAGTGTTTTTCCTTGTTCGGCAAACCAAGGAGACGCTCATGGGTTTGGATATTCTCAAGGAAAAAGGCATCCCCCTCGACAAACAGGAATTCACCTGGCGGGACATGGTCCGGGTCCCCACCAGCAAATTGGACGATGACGCCTTTACCCGGGTGCGCATCGTCCTCATGAACGGGATCGAATCCGAAGCCGGCCGGTTTTCCCATTCCTGCGCCCGCATGAATAAGGACCTGCAGCTCGCCCTGGCCCGGGTCCGCCGCATCGAGCAGCACCAGCAAACCATGGTCAACTGGCTGCTGCCGTCCGACCTCTCCCCCCTTGAGACCACCTTGGCCTTCGAACAGGTTGCCATAGAAGTCACCGCCAGCGTAGCGCAGCATGAGCCGGATCCCTATCTGGCCCAGGTCTACCGCTTTGGCCTGCTGGAGGATTTCGATCATATGTACCGCTATTCGGCCCTGTTCGACCGGGTCGGAGGCGGGGACGCCAACAACATCCTCCAGAATTATACGGATATCCTTCCCGGCCGTCCGACCTCGGTCGAGCATCGCGCTCCCGAAGACGACCTCCGCAAGCATTATGATCGGACCAAGGCCGCGCCCATCACAAAGCTGAATGCATTGACCATCATGGCGGGCGAGAACCAGACCCACGACTATTACATGACCATCGGGCCCATGTTCGCGGACCCGGTGGCGCGCCAGCTCTATGCGGAAATCGCGTCCATAGAGGAGCAGCACGTGACCCAGTATGAATCCATCATCGACCCCACCGAGGGCTGGATGGAGAAGTGGCTCATGCACGAGGCCGGCGAGGTCTACAACTACTTCTCCTGCCTGCAATACGAAACCAACCCGAAGATAAAGGCGATCTGGGAACGCTTCCTGAACTATGAGCTGGGCCATCTCCACTATGTCATGGACATTTTCAAGAGGACCCAGAAGCGCGACCTCGCGGAAATCCTCCCGGCCACCCTGCCCGAACCCATCGAGTACAGGCAACACCGGGAATTCGTGCGCAAGGTGCTCAAGGAAGAGGTGGACCTCCGGGCCCGGGGCGCGGATTTCATCGATAAAAGCGAAGAGGGCCCGGATTCGCCTTCGGTCCTGTACCGCAAGAAGATGAACTCCGAAGGCTCTCCCTCGGACACGGTCTCGGCGGGATACAAGTGGAATGCCGGAACGGAATTGGCTGAAAAGACGCCTCCCGCCACCCTGACCAGGAAAGGGGCATGATCATGGCGAAGAAGAACACGAACCGCATGAACGGCGCGGAAGCGTACGATACCGCATTCGCGGGCGTGACCGGAGAGACCGGAGCCGGGATGATGAACCGGTCCGGAACCTCCACGTCCCCCGAGGACGCCCTGGACGTCATACGGGAGGCCCAGCGTACGCCGCCCAGCCCAAAGGGGGATGCGAGGCAACTGGCCGAATACCGTAAGCCGTACCTCGAGCAGCGGATCCCCATCGGTTCCAGGCCGGTCGCGATTGATCAGGCCCGGACGGGCCGGGCGGAGGAGGGTAACACGTCGGTTTCCCTCCTTCTCGACAAGCTGGGGGAGCGCCTGGCCTTCGAGCGCCAGGGAGTCCGCCTCTATGAATCCCTGATCGGCAAGATCAAGGCCATCGGGGAAGAACCCGGCGGCCCTGCCATCGATGAGCTGGAGCATATCCTGGATGAAGAGCGCGCGCACTTCCGATTTCTCAGCGAGGCCATCGTGGGGATCGGGGGCGACCCCACCGTCCAGACTCCCTGCGCCAATATCGCCGGCATCCTTTCGCAAGGCCTCGTCCAGGTCGTCGCCGACCCCAGGACAACGGTGCCTCAATGCCTCGAAGCCATCCTCAACGCGGAGTTGGCGGACAACGACGGTTGGAACCTCCTCCAGGCCCTCGTAGCCACCCTGGGCGTCGGGGATCTCGGGGATCGGATCGAAGAGGCCAAGGAACACGAGCAGGACCATCTTGAAATGGTACGCAGCTGGCAGGCCGCCATGGTCATGGGTAATGCAGCGCCGATCAAGCCGAACCCGGAGGGGAAACAGGGAAGGTCCCAACGGGTGTCAACCAAGTCGGCATCCAAGCCACCATCCAGGACCGTGGCCGGATCATCCCGATCCGGCCCAGCGAAAACGGGAACCCGGTCCAAGGCCAAGGAACAGGTCGAGGTCAAGGGGAAGGTGGCCTCCAGGCCGTTGGCCCGGAAGACCGGACGCAAATAGGGCGGCTTACGAACCTGACATGGAAAAGGGATGCACGATTTTCCGTGTCAGGTTGTTCTAGGTCCGACTGATTGCGGCGAGGACAGCGTAGGCGACTTCCTCCCCGCAGATATCCGAATGCCCTTTGACGTATTCGTCCGCGACCAGGTTATGCACCTTGCCCGCGGCGAATTCGTAGGGCTTGCCCAACGCCAGCAATTTTCCATTCACGGTTTCCGGCGTCATCTGCGCGCCATTGCGCCCCATGCCGCCGTACTTGTCGTTCTTGTCCCCGATGCCCGCAGCCACCTGGCCCGCCAACAGGGAGGCCATGGGATAGGCCAGGCCCACCGCCTTATCGTTGACCGTGCAGGTGGCGATGATGGGCCCCTTGACCTGCTTGGCGGTCAGGACGTTGCGGAAGGCGCCGGCATGGGTCCCGTCCCATTTGTCGGAAAAGCCGTAATGGGAAAAAGCGGCCTGCAGGAGCGACAGGGAATCCACCGGCACCGCGTTGGGGTTGGTTTCGTTCTTGGCCAGGGACGATGCCGTGGCGGTCACCAGGCGTCCGCCGAAGCTGTGGCCGACCAGGTGCAGCTTGAGGGGAGCATGCACGGTCTTGATGTCCCGGAGCAGGGGCATGAGCCCGTGGGTGCCCACCTTGCCCGCGCGCGCCTTCATCTGGTAATAGGTGGTGAAGTTGAGGAGGTTCCCGGCCGCGGCCTTGATGCCTGCGAAGAAGGAGCCGATTCCGGCCGCGCCTCCATGTCCCATGCCGGGTCCGCCCATGCCCGGGCCCGCCGCGGGTCCGCCATGCCCCATGGCCGTGCCGCCTATGCCCGCCACCCCGCCATGGGGGGTTACCGTACCCTGCACGGTAATGGGCTTGGCCAGGCGCTTCATTACTTCCTCCCCGGATAGCTTGAAGAAATCCGACGATGCGTCCTCGGCGCCCTCTTTGCCATGCGCCGCTTCCGCATCGACGACCGAGCGGATCAGATCGGCGAATTCCTTTTGGGCCGCGGGGCTGTTCTCGAGCTTGGGAACCAGGGTCTTGGCCTTCTCGAGGTGCGCGTCGGCATCGCGGGAGTTGAAGAATCCCTTCAGGGATTGGATCTGATCGAGGATGGCCTTGTCGGGGATGGACGAACCCAGGCCCGCGGCGCCGCTGGGGATGAGGTCGTGATCGGCGAACTTCTTGGAAGGCCAAAGGACCGCGAGCACGGCGAACCGGCGATCCATGGTGCCGGGAAGGCCCGCGTCCAGGCGCTTGCGGAAGCTCTGCAGGAATTTCGAATAGAGCAGGCGGGCTTCCGCCATGTCGTTGTTCCAACCGTGCGAAATGACGATCAGATCGGTGGGATCGTCCGGCTTGAGCGCAGCCTTCAGGGACTTGACCTGTTTCGCGTCGGAAACGTCGCCGTCCTTGTCGAACTCCACCTCGAAGTACGGGAAACCGGATTGAACGCCCATGACATGCTCCTTGTCTATACTGATTGGATGGCCCGCATCAGGTCCACCAGGCCGTTGCCTTGAAAATACTTTTCGCGTTTCAGGTCCGTCGCGGTATTGGTGAATATCTCCTTCACCTTCTCCGGCTGCCCGATGAACTCGCGCCGCACGGAAAGGAAGGCGGCAACGACGCCCGAGACATGGGGCGCGGCCATGCTGGTTCCGCTATGTTCCCGATATTCGCACGTTCCACCGGTTTCGGCTTCGATCTCCGCGCGCGGCCGGCCCGCGGCGCAGGACAGGATCTTTTCTCCCGGCGCCACCAGGTCCGGTTTGAGTCTCCCGTCCCCGGTGGGCCCCTTGGATGAGAAATAGGAGATGCCGTAGACATGGGGGCTGTCCTTATGGGTGGATCCCACGGTGATTGCCAGATCGGCATTGCCCGGATCGTTGATGCTCAGATCCATCCCCGAGGCGACCGGACCCTTGAAGGCGTCGTTGACGTAGGCGTAACCGGTATTGCCCGCGGCCACCACCACCACCACCCCGGAGCGGACCATGCGGTCCACTTCCACGCATAAGGGGCTTTGGCCGCAGGCGAACCATTCCGGATCGAAATCGTAGCCCAGGCTCATGTTCACCCCGTGGATGCGCAGGCGGCGTCCGTGGGCGTTGATCTCCTGCACGTGATCCAGGGCGGCGATGAGGTTGCTCACCTGTCCCCCGCCCTCTCCGTCCAGCACCTTAAGGCTCACCAGCTTGCATTTGGGCGCCATTCCCGATATCTGGGTGAATACGATTTTGGAATACGCCACCTCGCCCTGTTCGTCCCGTTGCTTGACGAAGGCGCAATGTTCCGTTCCCTTCACCTCGCCGGCGATGATCCCGGCCACATGGGTACCGTGCCCGAAGGCGTCCACCAGGGGCTCGTTCCCGCCCGTGAAATCCTTGTGCCAGACGTCCTCATCCTTGACCGCCAGGTTGCCGTGCAACTGGAAATGCGCATGGTCCCCTTGCACGCCGGAGTCCATCACCCCCCAGACCATTCCCGTTCCCTCCGCGGAAAAGGAGAAGCGCGCCGCGTCCGCTTTCACGGTGCGGATGGATCGATCGATGAAGGCCCGCACCTGGAAATCCGGCCAGACCTTGTAGATCGATCGGAAGATATCCTTCTTGAGTCCCTTCATCTTCCCTTCGGCGGCGCCCGCCCCGACCAGGCGATCCTTATCGTCCTTGCGATAGCGATCCCGCGCCACCAGTTGCCGGATGACCTCCCCCTCAAGGCTGCCGAACAGGTATTGGTCGCTTTTCTGATCGCGGATCCGGTTGGCCTCCTTATCGGCGCCCAAATCCTTCAGCACCTCGGCGAGGCGCTCCAGGACCTTCTTGCGCGCGTCCTGGCGCCCGCCGGGGAAATCCAGATTGAGATCGATGATGATGTCGTGGGGCTTCGGCCGTTTCGCCCCTTTGCGGGGCGCGCCATCCTGCTGCAACTGGCGCAGCAAGGGAAGGGCGATGATGCTGCTGTCCAAGGTGCCGGGATTGAAGCCCGAACGGTTGGGGTTCTCCGCCGTGGGCGCGGCCACGCGGGGCTTTACGGTCTTGGGAGTCGCGCTGGGGGACTTTCCGGTCCGGCGGGGAGGAACGGGTTTTTTCGGCATGGAGCGGAAAAGTAACACTTTCGCGCATCAGGACATGCGCCGGTTACCTGTCGAATCGGGAGATTCGGGAGGACGCCTTTACGGATGGTCGTCTTCACCCTTGTCGATTTCGCCGGAGCCTTCGATGTTCCGCCGCAGACGCAGACCGTTCCCGCCGCAGAAATCGTCCCCTTCCAGGTTCTGCACTCCGGAACCGTCCGCGGGAACCAGGACCGGATCCAGGCATCCCATCAGATCGATGCCTCGCAGCCAGCCGTCGACGGCGAGCTGCATCAATACGCTGTTCAGGGAGTCGGCCGCGATCCGGAAGCCTTCCGGCTTTTCGAATTCCAGGCCCTCGCTCAGGTTGAGCTTCAAGGCGAAGACCCGGACCGGTCCCCGGGCGCTGTCGGTGCGTCCCTTGATCACCATATTGGGCCCCGAGGCGCTCCCGTCCGCGCCGTCCTTATGGGATTCGCCGCTGGACCCGCCGTCGTTCCCTTCCAGGCGCAGCCGCACCCGTTTGTACAATCCCTCCGGCAGGCGGAAGGTTCCCAGGGAGGGAACGGATTCGCCCGTCATCAGATCCATGATGAAGGCGCCGCGCACGGAAACCTCGCTGCTGTCGCAGGATGTGCCCGTGGCATGTTCGCAATCGATGCCTTCCGGAAGCTCGAAATCGATACGTCTGACCCCCACCTCGATGGCGGTGAGGACGATTCCCGCTCCCGAGGAATCCCGCACCGTGAAGGTCCCGTCCGCATTGCGGGTCAGGCCTCCGGTCGCCTTGGCCAAGCCCGGTCCGGACGCGGGGGATCCGCCTTGCGCCGCGGCCTTGGGAAGCCCCGCGTCCGCCGTGGAACTCGCGAGGAAGGAAAGGGTCACGTCGGCGAGGGGAGGATTGCCCGCGCCCGCGCCGCCGGCCAGCTTGTCCGGCCCGCAATGGGCCAGCAACAGGCCGAGCAGGGATGCGAAGTAGAGGGCGGGCTTTCTCATCTCAGGTCCTTCTTTCCCGTGTCAGGGGGAATAATTGCAGGTTCACCTGGTAGACCGCATCGGCCTGCTGCTGGGTGGCCGCGAAATCGAGCACTTCCTTCCATACGTTTTCCAGCTTCGCCTTCAATTCCCCGAAGGCGCTCTCGGAGAGGCCGATGGTCACGGAACGCACGTCCCGCTCCGAAGGCGTGAACACCTTCAGGGAATCATGGGCCAATTGGATTGCCGCCATATGGTAATTGCGCATCGCCAGGTGGGCCGCTTCCGAGGCGGTGCTGACCACCGCATCCGTCAGGCGCCATTTGCCGGTCCCCTCATCGAGCCGGACCATGCCCAGCTTGAGCAGGATTTCCCTGGCGGAATCGGCCTGGGCGGCGGTGATGCGCGGATGGATCCGTTCCGCGATCCAGGCGCTTTCGCCCGTGAAGTCCTTATGGGTCAGCAGTTCCCGCACGACGGGGATGTACCAATGGCTGAAGAATTCGTACTGGGATTTGTCCAGGGTCTTGACCGTGGCATAGCGCTTGTTCTTCAGGATCTTCTGGTAGAAAAGGTTCTTCTCGTCCAGGCTCTTGGCCTGGTCGTAACCCACCAGGTACTGGAAGAATTCCGTTTCCTGGCGATTCAGCTTGAATGCCTTGGCCGCCGAGACGGCATAGGTGGAGCTCAGGTTGCGCTGGCCCTGGATGATCATCTGCAGGAAATTCGGGGAGGAGAATCCGGCCTTGGAAGCGAAGGTGCGATAGGACAGCTTGGGCGAACCGGCCTTGAGGGCCTCGAACGCGTCCTTCAGGAAGACGCGGTATTCGAGATAGGTGAAGATATCGGGCTTCATCGGTTCGCTTGCGCTGTCCGTCCGTTCTACGGGACCTTCACGACCTCGACATCGTCATCCCCGGAGGAGTCATGGCCTTCATGGTCCTCGCCGACATCGACGCCGGAGGAATCGTGGCCGCTATGGTCCTCGTCCTTATCATCGATATCGCCGCTTCCGCCATGGTTGTCGCCGACCCTGACGCTGTCCTTATCATCATCGTTGTCGCCGACCCGGACGCTGTCCTTATCATCATCGTTGTCGTCGCAACCTTTGACCTCGAGGCTGTCGTCATCATCCCGGTCATGGTTGGAAACGGTGGAATCGTCATCGTCATCCCGGTCCTCATTGATGCCTTCATGGTGGCGGCCGCAATCGAGACTGGAATCGTGCGCGCCGGCGGCGCCCCGCTGCAAGGCGCTGGAGTTCGAGTCCGAGGCGACGTCGCCCATGCCCATGCATCCCACCAGGCCGGATACGAAAAGTCCGGCTGCGCCTACGGCCAGCATCGGTATCCAATTGATTGTCTTCATACGAGTCTCCATGGTTCGTGTTCCGGGCTCCGGTTGGAACCCGTAAGAGAATATATGACCCATCCGAAAAGTATATCAAACGTTTCGTCAATTTTAAATGATTCACTTCGATTTTCATAACCTCCTTATTCATAAGGCATTTAAAGATATTTTGCCTCCCTCATCCAATTTCCTTTTGAACCTATTTTGATTCACTTGCTCTGGGTTTTTTGAGGAAGCCGGCCCGATTCCTCCCGATTCCACCCAATCCCGGGATTGAGCTATTTTTCAGCGCATGGCCGCCAAGAAAAGCATCTTCACCAAGCCGGAATCGGAACTCAGGGAAATCGGGATGTCCTTTCCCGAAACCACCGAGGACTTCCCCTGGGGCCATCGCGCCCTGAAGGTAAAAGGCAAGGCCTTCGTGTTCATGTCCCTCGAAGAGGATGTCCTCAGCCTTTCCGTCAAGCTGCCGGACTCGGCCGACTTCGCCCTGATGCAATCCTTCGCGGCGCCCACCGGCTATGGCCTGGGGAAAAGCGGTTGGGTCACCGCGAGCTTTTCCGGGAAGGACAAGGTCCCCGTGGACCTGTTGGCCAGCTGGTTGCGGGAAAGCTATGTGGCCGTGGCCCCGAAAAAAATCGGCGACGCGTTCAGGCAATCCCTGAAAGCCGCCAAGGCCGGGCCGGTCGCGGCCAGGGCGACCAAGCCAAAGGCTAGGAAGCCGATGGCTAAGAAGCCAAAAGCCAAAGCCGCCAAGGCGAAGACCGGCAAGTCCGGTTCATGAACCCGAACGACGTCCTCTCCCGATCCAATTCCTGGAAACCCATCACCAGGAACCAGGCCCTTCGTGAATGCGGCTTCGGCACCGTCGTGGTCATCGCCTCGTCCATGGGGATGAATACCGTGGCCCCCTTCGACCGTTCCAGCCGGTATTTCCTCGCGGTCGGACCCTATAATTATTCCAACCTGAGATACTTCCTGAAAGTCGCGGAGACCAAGCGCCACGGCGGGATGGGAGCGGGCGGCGTCAAAAGCCCTCCCCCCGGACAACCTACCGATGCGCAGGCGGAACCGCAACCGGAGGAAGCGGTCGAACTACCCCCGGCCAAGATCCCGGAAATCAAAATCACCAAGCTAGACTGCGAATGCTTCGCGCCCCTGGTGGACACGGTGCTCATCCATTATGAGATCACCGGCGACGTGTCCCTGGCGCAATCCGTGCATCTCCGCATCGCAACCCAGGAGAAGCCGGACGCATTCCTCCTGGATCGCAAGCTGGACGGGGCCCCGCAGGCGAAGGGCATCTTCATGTGGGACGGGGCCGTGACCGATCCGGCGTTCCATGGCTGCGTGGACCTGTCATCATCCCCCTACTGGGTGCAGATGGGCCTCATGGGGAAATCGTCCGGCAAGCCCGCCTTCACCAACAAAGCGCCCCTCAAGGTGGAATTGCTGCAAACGGAATTGACGGTCGGGGACGGCTTCGGCCTGGGTGAAACCGAAACGAACAAGGAGTTGATCGCGGCCCTGAACGAGGAATCGAAGAAGACTCCCGGCAAGGCCACGGTGCATCTGCCGGGATCGGTGTTCAAGCTGAACAATAAGGAGATGTACAATTCCGCCTCCTTCACCGAGTACGCGAAAAAGCTGGATAAAGGCATCGGCATCCCTTTGTTCGTAAAGCTGTGGCTCAAGGGAAAGGACGGGACCAGGAAGCGTTCGCCGCAAGGCGTGGCGGGCACCCGTATCCTCTGGGATACCCTTCCGGAAGACGAAGCCGGCCTGGACGCGAACCTGGCGGACCGGGGCGTGAACGAAGCCGCCAAGAAGTTCATGAAAAAGGTCTCCCAATACAAGAAGGCCGGTACCCAGCCGCCCGGCACCACCTGCCATTCGGATCTCGGGGGGATGCGGGCCGCGCCGAAAGGCCGGGATGATGAACGCCGGCATTGGGCCGAATTGGATTCCGGATGGGCGGCGGAAGGCCCGGAACCGGTCAAGCGCGAATGGGGAGGATTCACGGAATGCGCCAAGCTGGGCACATCCCTCTCGGACAGCGGCGTGTTGTATTACAACGGCAGGATCGCGGGGGATTGCTACCATGTCACCGCCTACGCGGACCTCGACGCGAACCTGGACGATGCGGACCCGAAGCTCAACGAGATCGTTTCCGCGCCGCGGAAGTCCCAGACCCTGGACCTCCGGAATTGGCGCGACGTCAACCTGTCCAAGGGCTATCTCATAGGCGCGGCCACCGGCCCCCTGGAATTCGGGGCGTCCAACGCCGAATTCAAGAAGGCGGCGCTTTCCATCCTGCCCAAGGCCGGCATGGCCCCGGTGGACATACACGATCGCTGGAAATCGGAATACAAGGACACGGTCATCCTCCTGTCCGGGACCTCCTTCATCAAGGATGCGGCCCTGCAGGACCCGGGCCTTTATCCGGCGGCCTTCGTCACCTATAACCAGTATTGGGAGAAGACCCACCCGGAGAAGGGGTTTTTCGGGAAGGTCTGGCACCGGATCAAGGCCTTTTTCGGCGCGTCGGACGAGGATGAATACATCGTCAAGTGCGGCAACGCCGCTTATACCCTGTGGTCCGAGACGGCCAAGGCGTTTCCCCTGGGCAAGGACGGCCTGACGTATTTCAAATTCAAGAATGACGGCGATCACAATCGCTACAATGGAGCCTATACCGCGGGCATGGCGCCGTCCATACCGGGTTATACCACGCGGACCAGGGCGGTCCTGTTCATCTTCGATGCCGGCCAGGCGGTCAATACCGTTATCCCCGAAATGGGCCACAACCTGTTCCTGCCCCATGCGCCCGGCCACTTCGAGGCCGGCAAGAATCCCGCCGGATCGGATGCGAAGGTCCATGACGCCGCCCAGGTCTGCATGATGTCCTATCATCCGGACAAGAAGCATTTCTGCGGGCTCTGCTTCCTGCGCATGGGCGGATGGGATTTCACCATGATACGCAACGACGCCACGGTCATCGACCCGTTCGAGCTGGAATGAGGGCGCCCGCCCGCTTCTGCGCCTCGGCCCTGGCCTTGGGCGCGGGAATATTGCTTTCGGATTGTTTCGGGGGACCCAAGAGAGGGGTATGCGGAATGGACGCTCACATGGATCATATCGAAACCGCTTCCGCGACCGGGGCCTATCCCGCCTTCGCATCGTTCGCCGTGCAGGAGTACGCCCAGACGGGGATGATCCACCTGGTCTCGGTCCTGCGCGATCCGGGAACGGGCGAATTGTGCACGAGGGAATTCATCGAGACTCAGCAGCACGGCGGCGAGTTCACCGCGTACAAGACCGTGCCCTGGAGCGAGAAGGTCCCGGAGGCCGCCGTCCCGGTGGGAGCCAGCGCCGGGAACCTGAACGATTTCCACAAGATTTTCTGGACCGCTTGGCAAGCGGATTCCAAATGGCATGCCCTGGCCCTGACCCAGGAGGATCCGATCACCGTTCCGATCCTTCCCGGCGATGTGGCCATCCACGCGCCCGTGCAATACCAGGACAGGAAGCTGCGCCTCTTCTTCTGGCGGAAATCGGGCAATGCCTATGCGCTCTGCAATCATGTCTTTTCCGGGGAGCAGGGGGAAAAGGGGACGGTGGCCACGGAGAAGCTCGTCGACATCCCCTACGAGCCCAGGCTGTCCCGAGCGGATCCCATCGCGATGAAATGGATCCCGAAAAAAGGATTCGAAGACGCGGGTCTGGCCGTGATCGGATGGCTTTCCGACGCCGGCACCGGCCTGCGTGCCCATGCCGCCTTGCTTGACGGGAAAAGCGTGCGCGTCCTCGACTCGGACCCCATAGCCGGATACAAGGCCTTTCCCGATCAACGCATCGGCATCTGGCGCGATCCCTCCGGAACCCTCCGCATGGCCTGGCTCATGGGGCGCACGGACGCGGATTCGGTGCGCGCGGCGGAATGGACCGTGCCGGCCGATCCGGGGAACGGGATCCCGAACCTCCGGATCCGCGGGAACGCGTTCGCCGCGAAGAACCTCCGGTCAGCGGCGTGCGTCATCCCGCGCAACCCCGAGGACAAGGACGCCATGTGCTTCCTGGCCACCAGGACCGGCAACCTTTACCTGGACGACAATGGCGGCCGCCTCCGGAAGCTCCGGGCCGATCTCCCTCCCGCTTACGATTTCCCCATCTTCGCCTCCGCCGTAGGGACCTGGGAGGCCCGATTCGATCCCAAAGGATCGATTTTCTTTACGTCCCCCTTTTAAGCCCCGATCGCTCCCTCCCGCTTTTCCGGAAGGCCCACCGACGGCCATTCGCCTCGAGCCGCGGATAGTCTTATTTTGAATGCATGGACCGGCAAGCCTGGCTTTCCCCCTGGCAAGGGAAATCCGGCCGCCCGACAGCAGGATGAACCGCCGGTCTTGCAACCAAGGAGCCCAAAATGGCCGAAGATCGCGCTCCGTACCACACCATCGAAGACGACGAGGATATCGTGCGGCCCCATGATCCCGGCCCAGGCAAACTGGGCGGCAAAGGGGGGACGCGCCATGGATATGTCGCCAAAAACGAAATCGAGGACATGACCCTCTTCGACGAGGAGCCCGGCAAGTCTCCCAGCGAGGACGAACGTCACGACCCGAAATCGATTGACGATAACGGCTTCCGGGAGCGAAAATGAGGAAACCCTTCCCGGCCAGGCATGCGCGAATTGCGTTACTTTCTGGAGCTGTCCGATGCCGCGCATCGCGATGAAGCCCCGATATCCTTCGTCGTTGCGGAAAGCCTCCTGCGAGGCATGGATTGGAAGTTGTCCCCCATCCCGCCTACCGGCGAGGACGGCGAGCCCAGCGCCCCATTCATGCTTTTCCTGGACGAAGGGGAATCGTTCTTCATGATCATGCCGGAACAGGAAGGCGTCCGCGTTACCGCCCGGGTCCTGGACAAGTGGAACCTGCTTGGCCTGGTATCCAAGGACAAGACCTTCACCTTGAATTTCGGCCTGGTGGGCCTGGATGACGCCCTGGTCCTGCTTAAGCTTTTCTACGAGGACAATTATCCGGCCCTTCGTTCCCTGGAAAAGGGGATGAAGGGCCCCTAACGTCTCTTATCCGGCGATAGGGCCGGGAACCGTCGACCTACTGTACATTCGAGCAGTAGTTATTAGATTATAGGGTGATGCGACAGGATCCCCTCTCCCTTTTCCATCCCCTCATCGCGACGTGGTTCAGGGATACCCTGGGCGATCCGACCCCGGTGCAGGAACGCGCTTGGGAAGCCATCCGCCGCGGCACCCATACCCTGATCGCGGCGCCGACCGGTTCGGGCAAGACCCTGGCCGCCTTCCTCACTATCTTGAACGATCTGGTGATCCGCTCCTGCGACGGCGAGCTCGCGCAAGAGACCTCGGTCCTCTACGTTTCACCGCTCAAGGCCCTCAGCAACGACGTTGAGAAGAACCTGAACCGGCCCTTGCGGGAAATCCAGGACGCATTCTTCAATTCGGAATTGCGCAAGGTCGACGTTCGCGTGGCCGTACGTACGGGGGATACGCCTCCCGGGGAGCGGGCGGCCATGGTCAAGCATAACCCCCATATCCTCATCACCACGCCCGAGTCCCTGTTCCTGCTGCTCACGAGCAAGGGCGGGCGGGACATGCTGAAACGGGTCCGCACCGTGATCGTGGACGAAATCCACGCCCTGGTCGGCGAGAAGCGCGGCGCCCATCTGGCCCTGTCCCTGGAGCGCCTGCAGGAGCTGGCCGGCGAATCCATGGTGCGCATCGGCCTGTCCGCGACCCAGAAGCCCATCGAGGAAGTGTCGCGGTTCCTGACGGGCGGCGCGGATTGCGTCATCATCGATACCGGCCACCGCCGGAAGATGGACCTGCAGGTGGAAATCCCGGACTCCCCCCTCACGGCGGTCATGGCCAACGAGGTCTGGGACGAAGTCTACGCGCGCATCGAACAGCTCGTTTCCGAACACCAGACCACCTTGCTTTTCGTCAATACCCGCCGCCTCGCGGAGCGCATGGCCCATCGCCTCAGCGAGAGCCTGGGGGAGGACAAGGTCGCGGCCCATCACGGCAGCCTTTCCAAGGATCGCCGCTTCACCGCCGAACAGCGCCTCAAGTCAGGGCAATTGGCCGTCCTGGTCGCCACCGCCTCCCTGGAACTCGGCATCGATATCGGGTCGGTGGATCTGGTCATCCAGGTCGCCTGTCCGCGTTCCATATCGTCCTTCCTCCAGCGGGTGGGCCGCTCCGGCCACGCGGTTGGCGGTACGCCCAAGGGACGGCTCTTCCCCCTGACCCGGGATGAGCTGATCGAGGCCGCGGCCTTGCTCGATGCGGTGCGGCACGGCGATCTGGACACCCTCGTCATTCCCGCCAAGCCCCTGGACATCCTCGCGCAGCAGATCGTCGCCGAGACCGCCTGCCGGGAGTGGAGCGGGGAAAAGCTCTTCGAGGTTTTCAAACGGGCCTATCCTTACCGGGATCTGAAGCTGGAGGAGTTCCGGGAAATCGCCGAGATGCTCGGGCAGGGATTCACCACGCGACGAGGACGCCGAGGGGCGCATGTGCACCTGGACGGCGTGAACGATCGCCTGCGAGGCAGGCCGGGCGCGCGCCTCACCGCCCTGACCAACGGCGGCGCCATCCCGGACACCTTCGACTACGACGTGAAGTTGGAACCGGGCAATACCCTGCTCGGGTCGGTGAACGAGGACTTCGCCATCGACAGTTCGGCCGGGGACATCTTCCAGCTGGGCAACAACAGCTGGATGATCCTGCGCGTCGAGGGCAGCACGGTGCGCGTGGCGGACGCCCATGGCCAGCCGCCCACCATCCCCTTCTGGTTCGGCGAGTCGCCCGGCCGCAGTCAGGCGTTCTCGATAGCGGTCTCGCGCCTGCGCGAGGAGATCTCGGCCCGCTTGGGTGAAACCGCGGTATTGCAGGAGAAGGTGGAGCTCCAAGGCTCCGGGCCCGGCGCTCCCTGGAAGGTCCCGTCCCTCGAGTGGCTCACTTCCGATGTCGGCATCCTGGCTCCCGCCGCGGAGCAGATCATCGACTATCTCGCCTCCGCCAAGCTTTCCCTGGGCGTCATGCCCAGCCGAGGCACCCTGGTGCTCGAGCGCTTTTTCGACGATGCCGGGGACATGCACATGATCCTGCATTCGCCTTTCGGCAGCCGGGTGAACCGGGCCTGGGGCCTTTCCCTGCGCAAGCGCTTCTGCAAGAAGTTCAACTTCGAATTGCAGGCCGCGGCCACCGAGGACGGCATCATCCTCTCCCTGGGAGCGACCCACAGCTTCCCCCTGGACGAGGTCTTCCAATACCTCCGCTCCGGATCCGTACGGCATATCCTGATCCAGGCCCTGCTGGACGCGCCCATGTTCGAGGTGCGCTGGCGCTGGAACGCCACGCGCGCCCTGGCCATCCAACGCAATCGGAACGGCAAGAAGGTCCCGCCGCAGCTCCAGCGCATGGCCGCGGAGGATCTGGTCGCCCTCGTCTTCCCCGATCAGCGGGCCTGCTTCGAGAACATCCAGGGCGAACGGGAAGTCCCCGATCATCCCCTGGTGCGGCAGACCATCAGCGATTGCCTGCACGAGGCCATGGACATCGACACCCTGGAAGGCCTTTTGGCCGATATCGAGGCGGGCCGCCTGATCCTGGAAGCGCGGGATCTCAAGGAGCCCTCTCCCCTGGCCCAGGAAGTCATCAATGCCCGGCCCTATGCGTTCCTGGACGATGCGCCCCTGGAAGAACGGCGTACGCGCGCCATCCAGAGCCGCCGTTATCTCGATCCGGCCGAGGCCGGCGATTTGGGCCGCCTGGATCCCCTGGCCATCGCCGCGGTGCGCGCGGAAGCCTGGCCCCAGGTGCGCGGCTCGGACGAATTGCACGACGCCCTGATGCTGACGGGATTCCTGACGGAAACGGAAATCGCGGAATGGCCGTCCCATCTGGAGACCCTCAAGGCCGATAACCGCGTCGCCTGCGTACGCGCGGTCCCGCGATCGGTGGCCCCGCGCTTCGCGGACGTTGATGGGGGCATCGACCTGGGATCCAGGCCGGTATGGGTGGCGGCGGAACGGCTGGAACAGGCGCTGGCGGCCTTCCCCGGCGCGGAAATCCTTTGGCGCGCGGGCGCGTCCCCCGTCACCGGCGTGGTACGACCCGCCAATGACGCATTGGCCAAAGGCCCCGGCTGCGGGGTCCCCGGCGCTCCGGTTTCAGCGGGTCCCGTATCCGCCGGCAAAGCGCCGGCCAAGGCCTGGACGGAAGAGGACGCCCTGGTGGAGATCGTGCGCGGCCGCATGGAATCCCTGGGACCGACCTGTAGCGCGGATGTTACCGCGTCCATCGGGCTGCGCCCGGAGCGGATCGAGCTGGCCCTGCTGGCCCTGGAACAGGAAGGCTTCATCCTGCGGGGGCGCTTCACGCCCGGTTGCGAAGGCACGGAATGGTGCGAACGCCGCCTGCTGGCCCGCATCCATCGGTATACCCTGGCCAAGCTGCGCCGGGAAATCGAACCCGTCTCGGCCGCGGACTATATGCGGTTCCTCTTCTCCTGGCAGGGGCTCGACGGGGACGCGAAACCGGGGACCATCGATCATGGCAAAGCCGCAGGGCCGGAGGGCGTGGAAGCCGTATTGGCCCGTCTGGAAGGCTTCGAGGCGCCCGGCGCGGCCTGGGAGAACGAGATCCTCCCGGCCCGCCTCGCGCGGTATGAACCCGGTTGGCTGGATCTCCAAAGCCTGTCCGGCGGCTTTATCTGGGGACGCGTGCGGCCGGGCATCCAGCCCCAAGGCGTGGAAGGCCGCAAGCCCGGGCCCGTAAAGGCCACGCCCATCGCCTTCCTCGGCCGACAGAACCTGGACCATTGGCTTTCCGTGCATGCGGCCTATGCGCAAGGCCAATCCGGATCGGAAGGCTGGGAGGCCCCGGAGCCGGAGGGGGCCGCGGCGGTGCGTATGCTCCAGCATCTCCGCCAAAGGGGCGCATCCTTCTGGAGGGACATCCTCTGGGAAACCGGATTGACCGCGACCGAGGCCCGGGAAGCCATCGCGGAACTGGTCACCTTGGGCTGGCTGACCTCGGACGGGTTCCGGGGATTGCGGGCCTTGATCCACGGAGGCAATGGTTCAGGCAAGGATGCCGCATCAGGCCTGGAGCGCTCGGGCCGATGGTCCCTTTTGCGCCAAACCCAGCCGCGTGGGAACGGACTTCCGGGAAATCTGCCGCAAGCGGGCAATCCTCCGCAGATATCCGCCAACGCCCCTTTCGCCGACTCCGCTGCGACGGTCATGCCGGGAGGGCCGACCCACCGCGGCAACCGCAGGGAGAATCCGGGCCTGGAAGCCATCGCCCGGGTCTTATTGCAACGCTACGGCGTGGTATTCCGCAAGCTGGCGGACAGGGAGAATCTGGTGCCGCCTTGGCGGGACCTCGTGAGGGCCTTCCGCACCCTCGAGGCCCGAGGGGAAATCCGCGGGGGCCGATTCGTGGAAGGCGTCTACGGCGAGCAGTTCGCCTTGCCGGAAGCGGTAGCCCAACTGCGGCTCTTGCGCAAAAAGGACAAAAACGGCGCCTTGCTCAGCTTGAGCGCGGCGGATCCCGCCAACCTCCAAGGCGTGATCACCCCGGGCCCCCGGGTGCCCGCAACCCGGAAAAACCGGATCCTCTTCCGGGACGGCGAGCCGGTAGCGGTGCTGGAGGCCGGTGAAATGCGGGTCCTGCCCGGACATACCCTGGATGTCGCGGGGGAATCCCGGTTAAGGGCCGTATCCTAGCGGGAGTCAAACGGTTACCGCCTGGATCCATTCCAAAAGAGCGTACATTCCCCGTGGAATAACCGGGGTGATTTTGGGATTTTAGGTAGACTCGCGGGAATAAGGTATCTTACTCTCACGAACAAGCCGGCGGTAAGCAGGCATTGAAGCGCCCTGGACAAAATTGTTGGTGCCAGGGCGCGGATTCAACTAAATTTCAGGTCTATTACGGCGTCAGGGTCTATTCCAACCGGGTATCGTTCCCGGTTCCCCCCGCCAGGATTGGACCAAGGAAAACCTCATAATGTCCCAGAACCCACAAGGCAGCACCACCTCCCCAGAGGGCGCCATCCGGCCGGACACCAAAATCCTGATCGTGGAGGATAATCCCTCCTTCAGGAAAATGGTGAAGGTCGTATTGGAAGAGGAAAAATTCCTGGTGATCGCCGCCGAAGATCTCGACGACGTGCTCAACCTGGCGAAAACGCATCAGCCCAACCTCATCCTCATGGACGTGGTGCTGGGCGACCAGAGCGGGATCGCCCTGACCCAGAAGCTCAAGGCCCAGCCTTATACGAGCTCCATCCCGGTCATCCTGCTTTCAGGGGCCCAGACCGATGAGGAGTTCCAGCTCCAGGGCTTCGAAGAAGGCGCGGACGACTACATCCTCAAGCCCATCTCCAACGAATTGCTCGTCGCGAAGGTTCGCGCCGTGCTCCGGCGTTACGCCTCCGCGGAAGAACTCGCCGACGTACTGCAGGCGGAAGGCCTGGCCTTGGACGTAAAGGCCCGCAAGGTGCTCGTTTCCGGGCAGCCCATCGCCTTGACCCGCAAGGAATTCGATCTGCTCACCGCCTTGCTCCGCAAGCGCGGCCAGGTCGTGTACACGACCCAACTCTACCATACCGTCTGGGGCTACGGGGCTTCGGCTCCCGTGGATTCGCACACCGTCAAGGTGCACGTCTCCTCCCTCCGCAGCAAGCTCGGACCGGATTTGGGCAAGAAGATCGTCAACGTACCGGGTCTGGGCTACCGATTCGAAAACTGAGGTAACCTCCGCATGACGGCTCCCGTTCCGCCCCGGGGGTCCGCCCTTCCAGGCGAACAGCTTTCACATCTCCAGTCCGGGATCGCATCCCGGGCTCTCGCGGATCTGACTTCCCTGGCGGCGCGGATTTCGGGAGCGCCCTCGGCCGCCATACACGTGGGCGACGACCCGCCCCGCATCATGGCCTCCGTCGGCGGGGAGACAGGCGAATCCTTCCCCAACCAGACGGTCATCCCGATATCCGACGAGAAGGCACGGGTCATCGGGACCCTCACGCTTTTCGATCGCGCCGTCACCGAGATCTCCTCCGACCAGAGCCAGATCCTTTCCGGTCTGGCCCGCCAGGCCGCGGCCCTGCTCGAATTGTCCGGCGAGGCGCCGCGCAAGGTCCTTCCCCTGGAGAAGCAGTTCCGCGACATCCTGGAACTGATGCCGGACGCCATCCTCATCCATTGCAAGGGCCGGTTGACCTTCGTCAATTCCGCCATGCTTAAACTGTCCGGGACCAAGGATGCCGCCGATCTGATCGGCTTGCCAGCGGCCTCGCTTTTCGCGACGGAGACCCGTGAATCGGTGGAAGGCCGCATCGAGGACTCCTACCAGAGCGGACTGCCGACCGCGCGCCGGACCCTCCGCTACCGGCGGCATGACGGCAAGGAAATCCCCCTCGAGGTCGCGTCCATGTCGGTGGAACTGGACGGGGAGGAATGCCGCCTGGTGGTGGCCAGGGACGTTTCGCCGCGCGTCGAGGCGGCCGAGAACCTCCGCGAAAGCGAGGAACGCTTCCGGACCTTCATGGATCACAGCCCCATGCTCGCCTTCATCAAGGACGACCAGAACCGTTTCCTGTACGTCAACCGATCCATGGGCGAAACCTTCAGGGTCAAACAGGAGAACCCGAGGCAGAACCTGCATTTCGAAAGCCTCCCGTCCGAGGTCCTGCAATCCATCAGCGATACCGACCGGGCCGTGCTCGCGGGCCAGACCGTCGAGTTCACCGAGAAGGCCCCCACCCCGGACGGAAGGATGCGCTCCTGGTGGGTCAGCAAGTTCCCGTATCAGGGAAGGAATGGCCAGGTCTTCATCGGCGGAGTCTCCCTCGACATCACGGAACGGGAAAAGGCCGAGGCGCGCATCCGGGTGTTCGCGGACATCTTCCGGAACATCCAGGCCGGTCTGTTCGTCTGGCAACTGGAAGGCCCCATGGAACTGGCCCGTTTCCGGCTCCTGGCCACGAATGCCGCCGCCGCGCGCATGACCGGGCTGTCCATCG
Organism: Fibrobacterota bacterium; assembly: GCA_028287465.1. GTDB lineage: Bacteria > Fibrobacterota > Fibrobacteria > UBA11236 > UBA11236 > Chersky-265. The sequence goes on along the minus strand of JAQBPO010000013.1, from coordinate 12,135 downwards.
ACGACGTCATCGGCAAGACCATGCAGGAGGCCTTCCCCGGCATCTACGAACTCGGGCTGACGTCGAAATGCCTGCAGGTGATCGCCTCGGGCGAGTCCCTCGATCTGGGCGAGCTTCCCTATGGGGGGAAATCCTCCCCTGCCGGGCATTATTCGGCCAAGATCATCCCCCTTCCCAACGACACCGTGGCGGTCGCCTTCGAGAACGTCACTGAGGAGCGGCGCAATCGCGAGGTCCTCCGGCAGAGCGTGGAACGCTTCGAACTCATCGCCCGCGCGACCAACGATGGGGTATGGGAGTACACGCCGGCCGGCAAAGAGACCTGGTGGAACGAGCGCGCCTTCCAGATGCTGGGGTATGACCCGAAGGAGACCGTTCCGAGCCACGAGACCTGGAGCGCCCGTATCCATCCGGAAGATCGCTCCATCGCCATGCGGACCCTCGAGGACGCATTCAAAGGAAACATGGGCGCTTGGGCCAGGGAATACCGCATCCTCCGGCCGGACGGGTCCATCGTCCATATCTATTCCCGCGGCTACGTGGTGCGGAACGAATCCGGCGACCCCATCCGGATCCTGGGCACCATGCTCGACATCACCGAACTCAAGCGCGCCGAGGAAGCGGTCCGTGAAAGCGAGGAAAAGTACCGCAAACTGGTGGAAGTGCTCCCGGACGTCGTATCCATCATGGTGGACGGGAAGATTTCCTTCATCAACCGGGCCGGTCTGCTTTTCTACGGCGTGTCGGATCCCAAGGAGGTGCTCGGGAAGCCGGCAATCGAATTCTTCCATCCCGACTCCCGCGAGGTCGTCGCCGAGAGGCTGCGGCAATTGGACCAGGGCAGGGAAATCCAGCCGATGGAACACAAGTTCCTCCGCAAGGACGGGACCTCCATCGAGGCGGAATCGCGCGCCATCGCCTTTCCCTACCAGGGCCATATGGCGAAACTGGCCGTCATCCGGGACATCACGTCCCGTAAGAAGGCCGAGTCGGCCCTGCGCGACTCCGAAGAGCGCTACCGCCTGCTCTTCCTCAACAATCCCCAGCCGATGTGGCTCTATGATACCGGGACCCTACGGCTCCTGGACGTCAACGACGCCGCGGTTTCCAAATACGGATATTCGCGCGAGGAGTTCCTCGATCTACGCATGAAGGACCTGTGGCTGGAGGAGGACTTCCATTACCTGGCGAGGGCCATGGAGGACCTTATCGCCGACGGGGAGACGAGCGGGGTCCGCCGGCACCGCCGCAAGGACGGGACCATCCTCCACGCGGAGGTCTTCCACCATTACATCGAGATCTCCGGCAAGGGCGCCGCCATCGCCTTGGCGAACGACATCACCGAGAAGCTGGAGACCCTGGAAAGGCTGCGGCATAGCGAAGAGAGGTACCGGACCCTGGCCGCAGTATCCCCCGTCGGGCTCTATCGCATCGATCTTAAAGGCTTCTGCACCTACCTCAACGACCATCTTTGCGGCATCCTCGGAATGGCGCCGGAGGAGGTCCTCGGCCGCGACCTCACCTTTTTCATCCACCCGGACGACCTGGAATGGCTTACGGAAACCTGGAATGCCGCCGTCATGACCGAAAGTCCTTTCCATGCGGAATACCGGGTGTTGCGCAAGGACGGAACCGTCGTTTGGGTGATGGGGAACGCCCTTCTGGACAAGGGTCCCGATGGATACGCCTTCGGATTCGTGGGCACCTTTACGGACATCACCGAACGGAAGCACGCCGAGATCCTGCTCGCCTGCCAGAAGCGCACCCTGGCCATGGTGGCTTCCGGATGGCATATCCAGGACGTACTGGACAGCCTGGTGCGCTATGCGGAAAAGGAATCCGCCGGCGGACGGGGTTGCGTGCTCCAACTCGACTCGGAGTCCAAATGCCTGCGGTGGTTTTCGGCCCCGGGCATGCCGCAATCGTTCCGGGAACAGGCCTCGGTCTTCCCGCAGGGCGCGGAAGGCGGCGCCTTGGGCCTTTCCGTCGCCGGCAAGGAATTCGTCTGCACGGCGGACATCGACGCGGACACCGCCTGGACCCAAGGCGGAAGGGAAGCCGTGGCCAATGGCTTCCGATCGTGCGCTTCCAAGCCCATCCTGGGCTCATTCGGCCAGGTGCTGGGCGCATTCGCGTTCTTCTATCCGGTCAAGGGCGAGCCACCGGCCTATGACATCAAGCTTCTGGAAACCGCCTCCGACCTGGCCGCCATCGCCATCGAACGGCAACGGCAGCAGGAAATCAGCCGTAAGAACCAGGAACTCTCCGAGCTGAACCTGCGCATCCAGGAAGCCAGCCGCATGAAGAGCGAATTCCTGGCGAACATGTCGCACGAGCTCCGCACCCCGTTGAACGCCATCATCGGCTTCTCCCAGCTCCTCATCGACCGCAAGGTCGGCAATATGAACGAAAAGCAGTTCGAATACCTGGGGGACATCCTGGACGGGGGCATGCACCTCCTGCGGCTCATCAACGATGTCCTCGACCTCGCCAAGATCGAAGCCGGCAAGATGCAATTGTTCCGCGAGGAAATGAACCTCCCATCTGCGATGCGGGAGGTCTGCGACATCCTCCTCCCGATGGCCCTGGTCAAGGGAGTCTCCATCGACACCACGGCGGATCCCGCGGCCGAGACCGCCCTGCTGGACGGGGGAAAGGTCCGCCAGGTGCTTTACAACCTGGTCTCCAACGCCATCAAGTTCTCCAACCAGGGCGGCAAGGTGTCCGTCGTCGCGCGCAAGGACGCCGTGGGGGCCATCCGCCTCCAGATCATCGACAACGGGATCGGGATCCGGAAGCAGGACCTGGGCAAGCTCTTCCAGCAATTCCAGCAGTTGGATTCCGGTTCCGCGCGGCATTACCCGGGAACGGGCCTGGGCCTGGTGATCACCAAGAAGCTCGTCGAACTCCACGGAGGCACCGTCGAAGTCGAGAGCGAACCCGGCCGGGGCAGCATTTTCACCGCCGTATTCCCCAAGGCCGAAGCCGGGGAGGAATGATGCCGGTCAAGCGCATCCTGGTGGTCGACGACAACCTCGCCAACCTGAAGCTCGCCAGCGAGATGATGGAGTGCGAAGGTTACCTGGTGGATCGCGCGATCGATGCGGATGCGGCCTTGGCGGCCATCGCCGCCCACGCCCCGGATCTCATCCTGATGGATCTGGCCCTGCCCGGCATGGACGGCCTGGACCTCACGCGGCACCTGCGTTCCAGGCCGGAAACCTGCCGGATACCCGTGGTCGCCTTGACGGCGTTCGCGATGAAACGCGACGAGGAAAGGGCCATGGAAGCCGGGTGCGACGCCTACATCGTCAAGCCCATCGATACGCGCAAGCTGCCCGGGATGTTGGCCGGCCTGCTCGGGGCTTCCATCCGCTAGCCTCCCGGCCCCCTGCCTGCGGAGGTCCCCTTCAATAGCGGCGTCAATACCGGCATAAAGCCGCGATGTCCGCGCGTTCGGGAATCTCCCCTTCGTCCACCCCGTAGATCTTCCCGCCTGCCAGCAAGGCATGGATGCAGGCCAGGTTCACCAGGTTCTCCTCTTCCGGGCCCGGCCCGTCCGCGATCGAAACGCGCTGGTCCTCCGGATCGAATCGGCCCCACATCCGGAAACCCTTGCGCAGGAACATGTGGCTGACCCTGCCCTCGCTGGCGGCCACGAGGGTATTGCGGATCCCGGAGACCGTTTCGGGCCTTGCCAGGCGCTCCCGGTACGATTTCAGGATTTCCCGGACCTCCTCTTGGCGCTCCGCCCGGTACGCGCTCCACGCCTTGCCGTGCAGCTCCTCCAGGTCCAGGTTCGCGGCCGTATTGCCGCCGCGCACGCCCTTGGCCGTCAATCGGGGATGCGAAGAAACGTCCCGATAGATGGGAAGCATGTACTCCACGCCCGCGAGCATCATGGGCAGGCCCGTCCCGTCAAGGCGCATCAGCAGGCTCCGATCCAACTGCCGGAAGAAATCCTGGATGTCCTGCCTGGGTTCCTTCAAATCCTCCCTCGCCCCTCCATGCCCGTGCGAAATGCCGGGCGAGCGCCCTCCGCGCGGCGACGCGGCGGAGTTGAGATTGGTGAAAGTCGCGTCCTCGTCCATCCTCAAGGCGTCCCGCATATTGGTGGCGATGCCGTCCAGGGGGATCTCGCGCAGGCGGATCCGATCCGCCTCGAACAGGCGCACGGAATGGAGGCCCAGCGCCAGCAGGTGGAAACGGCCGTCCTCGAAGAGGAGCGGCAGCAGCGGATCCAGCAGGAACCTGCGGCCGACATCAGCGGCGGCGGGCGGTGCGATGGGCAGCAGGAACGAGGCGGAGAAGGTGCGCGAGGAAAGGATGGCCAAGCCTTCCCCCTGTAGCAAGGTGAAATCCGTCTCCTCGAAAACCTGGTTCACCGGCGCCAGGAGTTCCGCTATGGTATCGGGACCGCAGCCTCTCCCGCCCAGTTCGGCCGCGGCCCGCGTCCGGAGATCCTTGAGCAGGATGGGAGCCTGGCGGACCTCCCTGCCCGTGCGGTGGAGCGGCATGTACAAGGATAGGCGCCAACCGTCTCCGTCCCCTGCCATCCGGCGCAAATCCTCCCGCGTGAAATTCGATTTGATCGTTAGCGCGTTTTTCCCTGTGATCATGCTTTCCCCGCTTTCCAGGAATGTCCTACCCGTAAAATACCTTTTCGGTTTTTCCGTTTCCCCCTCCGCGCGTCTCCCCATTTCCGGGCCGTTTCGGGGATCTTGTCTATTGCGTCACGATTCCTGAATGGCTTCTTTGCAGGGGAGGCATCGAATGAGGATCCTGGTGGCTTATGACGGTTCGGTGTGCGGCGATGGGGCCTTGTTCGAATTGTCCTCGGCGGGTCTCCCTCCGGACGCGGAGGTCCTGGTGCTGACCGCGGCGCCCCCCCGGGAGTCCCTGCCGGATGCCGTGATCCTGGCGAAACGGGCCGCCCGATACCTGGCCGGGCGGTTCCCGGGATGGATCATCCGGAGCGAGGCCCGGCCCAACCGGGCCGCCGAAGCCATCCTCGCCAGATCCCGTGCCTGGAAAGCCGACCTGATCGTCATGGGTTCGCACGGCCGTTCCGGTCCGACCAGGTTGATCGTGGGCAGCGTCTCCCAAAAGGTGGCCTGGCACTCCAGGGTGCCCGTGCGCATCGCCCGCGCCCGGATCGGAGCGGACCCGGCGGCGCCCAGGGTTTTGGTGGCCATCGACGGCAGCCCGGGCTCCCTGGCCGCCGTCGATGCCGTGGCCTCCAGGATCTGGCCCGCGGATACCCTGATCCGCCTTATCGCCGTGATGGACCCCAAGGAAGACGGCCCAGGATCCGCGGAAGGCGCCGGATCGGGCTGCCTGGCGCCCGGGACCCGCACCAGGATCGGCCGCCTCCTCGACCGCGCCTCGGCGAAACTTTCGGGCAAGGGGCTTAAGGTAACCCTGGAGGTACGCCTGGGGGAGCCGCGCCACCTTCTGCTCCAGGAAGCCAGGACCTGGCCGGCCCATTGCGTCTTCCTGGGCTCGTGCGGGCGCACTTCCTTCCGTGGATTCCTGATAGGGAGCGTGGCCTCGGCCATGGCCCTTCACGCCCCATGTTCAGTGGAGGTCGTCAGGCCCGCGGGAAAGGCTTCGCGCCGAGGCTCTCAGGGCAGGACGAACTCCGCGCGGAATCGCCGCGTACGGCCCGATCCGAAATCGAAATCCATCCGCCACAGGTAACGGCCCCGGGGAACGGGAATCCCCAGGTCGTCCTTTCCGTCCCATGAGACGTATCCGACCACCCCCCGGTTCTTCTCCTCCTCGGTGCGGTTGAAGATGCCGAAACGGGAATCGAAGGTCCGGACGGTATCCTTGGCGGAATCGATCACGGTTACGCGAGCGTGATAACACGCCGTAGCGATGATGCGCAGGGCGGCCGCGGCGTCCGGTCCGCGGGTTTCGGAATTGACGGAGCCCGCCGGGAACACTTCGAGGCAGGCATCGGAACCGAAGGGGAATTCGTCCAGGGTATAGACCGAATCCGTGATCCAGGGGCCCTCATCCGTTTGGCGGCCGGGTCCCGTCGCGGATCCGGAACCATCGCATCCCATAAGCATGGCGGGGATGAGGCCGGAAAGAAGGAGGGAAGGAAAACGTATGGACGGAAGCATGCTAGGGAATTGTACATCCCCGCAACCCTTCCCGCCCGCTGAAGTTCGCCGGAAGGCGGGAAGGGGCTTTACGAATGGGGATTCACGGGGTCAGGACTTGGAGCGGGTACGGGCGGCCTTCCGGGCCGAAGCCGAACGGGACGACTTGGGACGGGCCGCGACGGACCTTCCGCCCTTGGCGCCGCCCTTGCGGGACGGTTCCTTGTTGATCGGCTTGCCGCGTCCCGAACCGCGCTTCTTGCCTCCGCCGGTCGTCTTGTTCACGGTGGCCCATGCGCGCTTCTCCGCTTCCTTTCCGGGCACCCCTTTTTCCTCGTATCCTTCCTCGATATGCTCCGCCTGGCGCTTTTGCTTGTCGGAATAGGCCGACTTGTCTCCTCTGGGCATGGTTCCTCCTTGGAAGGGCCTTCCTTGAAAATAAATTCCGTCGGACCCATTACAACGGATTGATCGCAACGGATTGATCGGGATGGGGAATCCGGCCTGGCCCGGAAGGCCTAGCGCCGGAAGTCGTCGGTGGCCTGCACCAGTTCGCGCGCCAGGCCCGGTTCCGTCGCGGAGTGTCCCGCCTCGGTGACGATCCGTATTTCCGAATGGGGCATGGCCCGGTGGAGGTCCCACGCCGAGACCGCCGGGCAAGCCATGTCGTAGCGTCCCTGGACGATGCGGGTCGGGATCCCGGAAAGCGCCTTGGCGTTCCCGAGGATATGGTTGTCGGACGGGAGGAAGAGTCCGTTCAGGCAGTAGTGGCATTCGAGGCGCGCCAGGGACAGGGCCATTTTGTCGGCGACGGATTCGCGGATCAGGTTCTCATCCGGCACGAGCTTGCAAACGGAAGCCTCCCAACCGCTCCAGGCCTGGGCCGCGCGCAAGCGCTCCGCCGTGTCCGGACCGGTGAGCCTGCGGTGGTATGCGGCCACCAGGTCCCCGCGCTCTTCCAGGGGGATGGGCCCGAGGTACCGCTCCCAGTAGTCGGGAAAGATTTCCGAGGCGCCCGCCTGGAACAGCCAGCGGACTTCGCTTTTGCGGCCCAGGAAAACGCCGCGCAGGACGAGTCCGGAAACCCGCGACGGATGCCGGATGGCATAAGCCAGGGCCAAGGTGCTGCCCCAGCTTCCGCCGAAGACGAGCCATTTCTCCACGCCCGCCATGCGGCGCAGCTTCTCGATGTCCTCGATCAGGAGATCCGTGGTATTGTCGAGGATCTCCGCATGCGGCTTGCTGCGCCCGGCCCCGCGCTGATCGAAGAGGATGACGCGGTAGTGGGCCGGATCGAAGAAGCGCCGGTGCTTGGGATTGATGCCGGCGCCGGGACCGCCATGCAGGAAGAGGGCGGGGAATCCGTTGGGTTGCCCCGCCTCTTCGAAGTAAATACTGTGGATGGGTGAAACCTGTAGGAATCCGGTTCGATAGGGCTCGATTTCCGGATAAAGGCCGGGATGGGTCATCCGTCCAAAAATAGCATTCGGCGCCGGCCTGGGCCCGTCCCGGAGCATAAGGCATGCCAAAAAGACACTCCGATTTCTTTGGGACCGCTCCGTTCCGTGATTTTATTCTGTTATAAGGGGGACCTCCCTATGATGATGCAAGAATGGTTTTCCGAAGGTTTTCCCGTGCAGGTGCCTGCCGGCACGTCCATCCTGGACGCCGAAATGCAGGTTCCCGCCGGAGCCACGGGGCTGATAATACTCTCCCATGCGGGTAGCCGGGCGCATGGCACTCAGCGCGTCCAGAACCTCGCCGAATATTTCACCAAGGACGGATTCGGCATCCTGATGATGGACCTGCTGACCGAAGAAGAGTCCGAGATCGGCAAACAGGCCGAGGAGATGGGAACGCAGGGGGAAGACGGCTCCTGCTTCGATACGGATATGCTTTCCGAGCGGTTGTACGATTCCCTGGAATGGGTGCGGGATCTCCCCGAAGCCTCCGGCCTGCCCATCGGGCTTTTCGGAACGGGTCCGGGGGCCTGGGCCACCTTCGCCGTGGCAGCCGCCAAGCCGACCGTGGTTTCGGCCGTGGTCGCCGCGGGAATCCCGCCCGCCGAGCTGGACATCCTCAGGAGGGTGAAGCCCCCCACCCTGATCATCACCGGTGATCAGGACGGCGATGAAGCCAAGTTCGCCCGGGACTGCCATGCCGCCCTGACGGGCCGCAAGCGCATGGAGTACGTGCCGGGTTTCGTGAAGGGCCGCGACGATCTGCGCATCACGGAAAAGGTTTCCCGCCTCGCCTGCCATTGGTTCGAACAGTATCTGGAGTGAGCGCGATCGCCGGGACGGCGGCCCGTCCCTCCCGTGCCTTCAAAGACCGTAGGCGAAATTGAGGCGCAGGCTGCGGCCCGCGTCGATGCCTTCCGTACGGCGGGTCCCGTCCGGCAGGCCCAGCGTCTGCCGTCCCCAGACCAGTTCCTTGTACTTGATGCGCACGTAGAAATCGCCGCCGATGGCGTATTGGAAACCGGTCTCGAGGCCCATGCTGTTGTATTCGTAGTCCGCATCGTCCTTGAGGGCGAAGAACTCCAGGTTGAATCGGACCCCGGCCGTGAAGCAAAGCCATGGGCTGAGGAAGCGGCGCATCTCCAGGAAATCCGCGTCCCATTTCAGCTTGGTCCTATCGTTGACCATCCATTCCGCGAAGATGAGCGGATACGGCTCGTACTTGCCGAAATACTGCTGGATGTCCAGCCCCAGGCCCCAATTGAAGGAAGGTCCCACGGTCCAGAAATGCGAATAGATCCATTCGGTGTTGAAATCCTTGGGACCCAGATCCGCGAAGTCGCTATTGACGCCCACGCCCACCAGGACCATGGAACTCTGCCCGGGCGTTCCCTTCCAGGAGTCCCCGCCGCTCAGCCAGAACCGCTTCAGCATCCCGTCGTTGAGGACCAGGGTGTCCCCGTACACGATATCACGGTCCATGAGGGTCGATTTGAAGGACCCGAAAAACTGGTGATCCCCGAACTTGCCGGCGGGGAAGGAAAGCTGGCCGGCCAGGCGCCAGAGGCGATCCCCCGGCTGCGCGATGGCCGGGCCCTGGAAGCGCGTCCCGCCGAACGCGGGATAGGGTTCGAATTCGAGGAAGGCGAAATCCGTGGAGGGATCCTGGGCGTTGAAAGCCGGGCACAGCGAATGCAGGCCGGCAAGCAATACCAGGGTCCCTATGCAATGCGCTTTCATCATCCGTCGATATCGGTTATAATAGGTTAGATGAAGCCCTTGGCGGATCAATTGGCCTTTTACCAATCCTATCACCGGACCCCGGGTTGTAAGGCTACGCATTTTTTCGGCGTACCGCTGGTGACTTTTTCCATTCTCATTCCCATGGGATGGCTTTCCGCGTCCGCGGGCGGCCATAGGCTCACCTTGGCCATGGCCTTCGTTCTCTGCACCCTCGTGTATTATTTCCTCCTGGATCCCCTTTTGGCAACGCTGATGACCCTGGCCATGATCCCCGTAACCTGGGGCGCGGATTGGGCGTCCCGCCTGCCTCTCAAAGCGTCCCTTGCCGTCTTCGCGATCACCTTCATCCTCGGATGGGCGTTCCAGCTGGCCGGCCATGCCATAGAAGGCAAACGGCCCGCCTTGATGGACAATTTCGGGCAGGCGGTGTTCACCGCACCCCTTTTCCTGGTCGCTGAGGCATTGCTCGGCCTGGGATTGTGGAAAGGTCCCAAGAGGCCGGTGAAGGCGGATTAGGGCTAGGCGCCCGCCATGACCCGGGGACGGATGGGTTTCGGATCCGGATAGGCCGCATCCCCTTCGACATCCTCTTTGACGTCTTTTTCCCGCTGGATGCCCGACAGGGGCTTGCGGTACTGGGTTCTGAAGACAATGTCCCAAAAGCGGATGGTCACGCCGTAATTGTAGTCGGGAAAATGGTGGTGCACGCGATGGTAGGCCTTGAGGCGGCGTATCCAGGAATTGCCGATGGCCCAATGGTGATGGCTGTGGTGGACCAGGGAATACCAGACGAAACCGACCAGCCAACCCGCCAGAACGCTTGAAAAGTAGGGCGTCCTGAGGACTCCCCCGCCTATATGCCACAAGGCGAACATGGTCAGGGTGGTCATGAACCAGGGCATGGCGATCAGGGTCCTGGCTTCGGTATGGTGGATGCGATGGCCATCGCCGAAAATCCCCTCGACCTGATGGTAGACCCATCGATGGAAGACATATTCGGTGAGGCCCCAAATGAGGAATCCACCGGTGAATCCGAGGGCGGTGAGGGTGGGCGTGCCTTTGTTATGGCTGATTTCCCAGGAGATGAAGAACATGGCGGTGGCGAAATCGGCGATAAAAGCGAACCAGTAATTGGCCGTCCCCTTCGCGAACTTCTCCAGCAACCACCCCCTTGTTTCGGAGGTAGTATCAAACCATCTCGACATTAAAACGCGTTCCTTCCGTCTGACCGGCCCCGAAAAGGTATAAAAACGGGGCAGGCTAACCGCATGCCCCCGGCATATTTAATAAGAATGGAAGGGGGTTCAAATAGGGGCGCTAGGACGCGGAAGTGGCGTAATCAGCGTGAAAAGGTCAAAAAGGAGTCCTGGAACAGCCCCTCCCTATCCTGGAAAACGGCGGATTCCACGAACCCGGCGGCTTCGGCCAAGCGCCGGATTTCCTCGGGAGCGTACTTGAAGGCATTCTCGGTATGGATGCTTTCCCAAGCGCCGATAACCAAGGTCAGGCCCGCCTTGCGGATCCGCACAGCCTGCTCCCGGCGGGAAACCAGGTAGCTTCGGGCCACGCCCTCCTCCGGATCGTAAACGGCATGGTGGACGAACCCGTCCGGATCGAAATCCGCTTCGAGCTCCCGGTTGATGCGCTCCAGGAGGTTCAGGTTGAAGCGCGCGGTCAGGCCGGAGGCATCATCATAGGCCCGCAGGACGCGGCCGGGCTCCTTACGCAGATCGAACCCGATCAAAAGGGCGTCGTCCGGTTCCAAGGAGTCCCGCAGGCCTTTCAGGAAGGCCGCCGCCTCGCGTTTTTCGAAGTTGCCGATGGTGGAGCCGAGGAAGAGGACGAGCTTTCGCCCAGGAACCGATCCGTTCAGACGGTCCAGGGCCGGGAAGTACTCATCCGCCAAGGGATGCACCGTCAGGCCCGGCAACTCCTCCCGGACGGAGGCGGCCATGCGCGCGAGCGCGTCCCCGGAAACATCCACGGGCACGTACGAAAGCAAGGCGCCCCGGCGATGGAAATGCTCGAGCAGGATGCGCGTTTTGGCGGCGTCGCCGGCCCCCAGGTCCACCAGGTTGAACGGGAGTCCGTCCATGAGGGAAAGGATGTCGCCGCGGAAGGCCCGCAGGATCTCGGTCTCGCACCGGGTGGGGTAATATTCCGGCATGCGCATGATCCGCTCGAAGAGCCGGCTGCCTTCCGCATCGTAGAAATGCTTGCAGGAGAGGGATTTCGCGCGTCGGGAGAGCCCGTCCACCACGTCCCGGAGGAACTCCATGCTTTCGGCGGCGGCCCGGCCGGCGTCCCACTGGGGATTGTCGACGATGAGCCGCGAATGGTCTTCCCGACTATTCATGCGTCCTCCGCAAGCCGGATGCCGCTGAACTGCCAACGGGTCGCGGCCGGAAAGAAATTACGGTAGGTGGGCCGCAGGTGGCCTCGAGGCGTGGCGAACGAGCCGCCCCGCAATACCATCTGGTCCATCATGAATTTTCCGTTGTACTCGCCCACGGCTCCGGGAAAGGGACGGAAGCCGGGATAGGCCAGGTAGGCCGATGCGGTCCATTGCCATAGGCAGCTGAGCATCTGGAAAGGCCGGACCGCGGGCGCGGAGGCCGCGGGCGCCGAAGCGACGCATGCCGTTTCCCATTCGGCCTCGGTGGGCAGGCGCGCGCCGCTCCATCGGGCGAAGGCGTCCGCCTCGAAGTGGCTCACATGGCAGACCGGGGCCGCCGGATCCACGGGGCGGAGGCCCGCAAGGGTTTTCTCGGACCATCCGGTCGCGTCCTCTTCCCACTACCTGGGCGCGAGCCATCCCTCTT
>JAQBPO010000049.1 GCA_028287465.1 Fibrobacterota bacterium | reverse complement strand
GGTTTCCGGCGACTTCGATATCCTTAACGGCAACCCTTCCACCCTGGCCAGCCTGGCCGGCCGGTCCATCCAGGTGACCGGAAATGCCGCGTTGACGGGCCTTCCGGCGCAACACCTGAACCTGGCTCCCGGTGCGGCTTGGACCCTGACCGTTAGCGGACTGTTGCATGTCTCCAATGCCGACATCAGGAACAGCCTGGCCGCCGCTTCGGCGGGCTACGCCGATTCATCCCTGAACCTGGGCGGAAACGTCAATTGGATCTTCATGGACACCGTCAAACCCGGCAATGTGACCGGTTTCGCGGCAACGGCCCTCGGCGGCCATTCCATAACCCTGGCATGGAGCCCATCCGCTTCCTCCGACGCGGACTCCGTAATGCTGCGCTACCGCACCGATGGCATATTCCCGACCGGACCCGCGGACGGCACCCTCTGGCGCAGCGTACCGAAAAACCTCACCGCGGACACGGCTACGGCCCTGACGGACAAAACCATTTACCATTTCGCCGCATTCGCCAGGGATTCTTCCGGCAACTATTCCTTGGCCGCCTCCGCCGCGAACGATACCGCGCTCCTCCCGGATGTCACTCCCCCCGCGAACGTGACCGCCTTCAACGCCGCCGCATCGGGACCCACCACGGTGGCCCTGGGCTGGACGGGATCGGTCAGCACGGATGCGGATACGGTGATGATCCGCTACCGCACCGATGGCGCCTTCCCCGCCGGCCCGTCGGACGGGACCTTATGGCAGGTGCTCCCCAACTCCGCATTGAACGGGACCGTTACCGGCCTGGTAAGCAATACCCTCTACCACTTCGGCGCCTTCGTACGCGACTCCTCCGGCAATTACGGCCCGGCCGCGGTTCCGGCCCAGGATACCGCCCTCTACCAGGCGCCCGTGCTGGGCTCGGTGGCCATCAACGATAAATCGGGCGGCACCGCCGACGTCGATCCCGCTCTCGCGTTCACCTATTCCGGCGCGGACAGCATGCGGTTCTCCCTCCTCGCGGATACCGCCACGGCCGCCTGGAAAAGCCTGCGCGCCCTGGATTCCGTGGCCATGGGCGGCGGGGCCGACGGCAAACGCATCGTAGCGGCCCAATTCAAGAACGTCTTCGGAAACCGTTCCGCCTGGTACCGGGACACCACCCTCATGGATCGCACCGCGCCCGCCGTGAACTTGACCCTGAACACCGACCATAGCTGGCGCAACTGGCAGGACGCCGTGGTCGGTAAAGCCCTCGATGCCATCCTCGGCACGGATTCGGTATTCGTGGTCCGGAAGCGCGTGGCGGACGGCTTCTACTTCAACGGCGCGGGCTGGACCACGGTGGCGGATACGGCCAGGCTACGCGTGGACAGCGCCTTCAGCGTGCCCATGCCCAATACGGCCATGGCCACCGGATCCTATGATTTCACCGCCATCGCCCGGGACCGCATCGGCAACCTTTCCGCCCCGCTCACCGTCCGGGTCAATTACACGGACAACCGGGCGCCCGTGGCCGCCGCAAGCGGCATCGCCGACAGCGTTCCGCAGAACCAACAGGTGACCTGGACCGTTGACCTTGCGGATCCGGATGCCGGGGATTCCGTTCTCACGGTCGCCTCCACCCTTCCCGCATGGATGACCATGACGGAAAAGGCGGATTCGGCGCGAGGCGGATTCGCCGCTCATCGTATCTACACATTTACCGGAAAACCGCTCCAGGCCGATGTCGGAACGGCGACCGTGACCATCCAGGCACGGGATCTCGGCAACAAGACCTTCATCTACACCAAGTCCTTCCCCGTCATCGACGTCAACGACCCGCCCGTTTTCGCTTCGGCCGGACCGGTTTCCGCCGGCGCCAAGGAGGACAGCGTGACCCGCTACGTACCCAAGTATTCGGACGCGGACGAGAAGGATCCTCACGCCTTGGCCTTCCTGCAAGCGCCGGCCTGGGCCGTCATCGCGGACTCCGCCCTGATCTTCAAACCCGGCAGCCGCGACGTGGGAACGGCCCTCGTGCGCGTAACCATCAGCGACGGCAGGCTTCTCGACACCTTGGATATCAATGTGGATGTCGCGAACGTGAACGACGCCCCCGTCGCCTTCCCTTCGACGAATTGGCAGGCCCAGGCGCATTGGAAGGAAGACGTCGCGGACAGCTTCACCGTGGTCGTGGTGGACATGGACAAGGGCGACCCCGTGGCCATGACCTCGGTCCTCCCTCCGTGGATCAAATTCACGTCCACGACCGATGCGACCGAAGGCTTCAACCGCTTCTTCCGTTTCACCGTCAAACCCGCGCAGACGGATACCGGCGCCTTCCCGTTCAAGCTGCGCTTCCAGGATGCCGCGGGCGCGGCCAGCGAACTCCAGTTCTCGGCCAAGGTCGCGGCGGTGAACGATACGCCAACCGCCTTCGTAAAGGGCGTGGAAAGCCTGGCGGGCGCGGCCCGCATCTCCTTCGACGCGGCCGATGAGGACGGGAACGCGGCCTCCACCCGCTTCCATTACCGGCTGATTTCGGCTTCCGGGGATACCGTCCGCCGCGGCATCATCGCTTCCCCCTTCCTGCGCCTCCATCCCCTGGCGGACGGCGACTACAAGCTTGCGGTCGCCGCCGAGGATGAAGGCGGACTCAAGCAGGTCGGATACACCATGGCGAACCTCCGCATATCCGGGGCGACGGCCTTGACCCTGGACAGCGCGCGATGGAACATGATCGGCTACCCGGGCCGCAGCCTGGCCGCCGGCGCCCTGGGAGCGGGAGCCGCCCTGACCACCTGGGATGAATCATCCAGCGACGGTTCGCCCTTGGGACGCTATGCGGCGGGCGGTAACGCGGATTCCCTCTACGGCGGCAAGGGATATTGGGTGCGGGTCGCCAATCGCGTCAATCTCAATACGCCCTTGGCCGCCTTGCTGGACAAACCCTTCACCATGAAACTGACCCACGGCAAACAAGGTTGGAACCAGATCGGCAATCCCTTCCCCTACTTCGTGGATCTCTCGGCCAGCGGCCTCACCTTCTGGGAATGGGATGCGAATCGCCGCGATCTCGTGAACGCCAAGGGAATCATGAAACCTTGGGGTGCCTATTGGGTCCAGGTCCCGAAGGATACCATCCTGACCGTCAAGGATAGTCCCTATTTCCCCGCCGGATCCGGTGCCGGAGCCGGCGTACTCGCGAAGTCTTCGGGCCTGACGGCGCCGTCCTTCCGCCAGGTTTCCGATTGGTCCCTGCAACTCGCCTTGCAGGCCGGCCCTTACCAGGATCAGGCCAACTTCCTGGGCGTCCGGCCGGAGTCCCGCGATGGGCTCGGCATTTCCTCCCAGGCGGTCCCGGTCTCGGGCCTGCTTCCCGACGCTCCCAAGTTCGGGGATTACATCGCCTTGCATTTTGAAAGGCCCGGCGAAACGACCGGCGGGAATGCCGACGGGGATCCGACCGGTACCCAATCAGGGGACCCGGAGGACCTGGGCTTCGCGGCCGATTTCCGGGAACATATGGGCGAAGACGAAGAATGGTGGGACTTCTCCGTGGAAAACTCCCAATCCGGATTCCGGACCGCCAATCTCTCCCTGCCCGGCCTGGCAGGCTTGCAGGCGGCCGGCCTGAACGCCTTCCTCGTGCGCAAAGGCGAGGCCGTCCCCCTCAGCGCGGAAACGCCCGCGGTAGTATCCATGGACGGCGAGGCCACGCATTATTCCCTGGTAGTCACGCCCCATGCCGATTTCGCGGAACGCCTGAAAGGGAATTTTTCCATCTCCCAAAACTTCCCCAATCCCGTCCAAACCCACACCGCGTTCCGTTTCTTCCTCCCCCAGACCTGGGACGCTTCCGGCAAACGCGAAGCCAAAGCCTATCGTCTGAGGTTGAACGTCTACGACTTCTCCGGCCGCTTGGCGGCCCAGGTCGCAGACGGGTCCTTCAAGCCCGGTTCGCATACCCTGGTCTGGAAACCCCAGGCCAAGAACGGCGGAAGCCTTGCGAAGGGCGCCTATGTCTACCGCCTGGAAATCCCGGGGTTCACGAAGAGCCTGAAGATGCTCGTCAAGTAACGCTTCAACTTCAACCGTGCGTGACGCTTGTTACGGGACCCAAATGAAGATACCCGAATGGGACCGCCGACATATACAATCAGGCTGGCAGGTCCGATACTCATGATAGGGCTCATCGATTATGCGCATACTCATATCGCCGTTTGAGATGGATGGGAAAAGCCGCGTCAAGGCCGCCCTCGCGGCGCTCTGCATCCTTTCCGCGCTGACCTGGGTCGGCTGCTCCAGCCCCACGTCCTCTAAGAAATCCGCTTGCGCCTGCGAAAAGGACAAGGCCACAACCCCGAATACCGCGATCAAGGGATTGGAGACCAACGACTCCCTGGTCAAGGCCGCTAAGGCGGCGGGCAAGGGCGTGATCACGGGAGCCCTGCAAGGGGAAGGCAAGGACGTGGTCAAGGGACTGCTCAAGATCGCGGCCAACGCGGCCGGGGAACGGCGCTACCTGTCCACCGCGCCCGTCCCCCTTGAAGGCGCCACCATCCTCATCTTCGACGCGCTGCGGCCGACCACTGCCGCTGAGACCACCCTGACCACGGACAAGTCCGGCAACTACGCTGCCGTGCTCAAGGCCGGCCGCTACTACGGCTTCGCCGTCCACCTGGATCTCGCCACCTTCCGGCTCATCACGGCCTCCATACCGTTCATCAGCCCGAAGAAGGACACCCTCACCAGGATGGATACGGCCATCGCCATAGAGGACGTGACCAGCCCGACCGTCACCAGCGTTTACGACGCGACTTCGCCGGATGCGGCCGGCCTTTTCCTGGTGGGCGCGCTCCCGGCCTCCAACGCCAAGGTCAGCATCGCCTTTTCCGAACCCATCCAGCGGGAAAGCATCAGGGGCATGCTGATCGGAAAGGTGGACGAGAAGAACGCCAACGGTTCCGTGCTCTTGAAGGACACCCTGTCCGCATCCGCCGTAACCGTAAGCTGGAGCGGCGACAACAAGCAGCTGACCATCTCCCTGGGCGGACTGGAATCCGGATCGCGATACGGTATCGTCATCCCCACCTCGATCAAGGATCTGGCCAGGAACCCCCTGGAAAAGGAATACCGGGCGGTGTTCCAGGCCGTCTCCGAGGCCAATGCGGGCGTGCAGGCCTTCACGGTCAATTCCACCTTCCCCGCCGACAAGGAAACCCTCAAACCCACCCAGAACCCTTCCATCAATTTCTCGCGTCCGCCCCAGGTCTTTTCCGCCCTCAATTCCATCGTCATGGATCCCAAGGTCGAAGGGTACTGGGAAGTCACGGGTTCCAAGCTCTCCTTCGTCCACAAGGAACCGTTCGTGGTGGGGGCCACCTACGCCGTGGCCATCCCCGACACCATGTCGGACCTGGGAGGCAAGCGGCTCGACAAGGTCTTCCGATTTTCCTTCACCGTCAAGGATTACGAAGGCGCCGCCAAGGACAAGACCGGCCGCGACAAGGCCGTGGCTTTGCTCATGGAGGACGTCTTCAACGCCTACCTGCAGGGAGACATCGGCAAGCTGGGAGTCCTGCTGGACCCTTCCTTCCGCATGGAGGCCGGCAGCCAGTTCCTCTCCCACCAGCAATTCCTGGACAAGATCCGCCGCGAAGTCTCCGAGAAGAACCTTCTCAACGCCGGATTCACGGCCCCCGTATACAAACGGGACGCCTATGCCTGCTCCACCAAGGTAGCCCTCCGGAAGGTCGCTTCCGCCGATAGGAAGGACACGCTTTGGGTCCAGGCCAAGACCGCTCCCGGTATCCTTCCCAAGGTGTATCGGGCCGAAAAGGAAATCGCCACGGGAATCGCCTGGTCCAAGAACGAACCCCGGTTCACTTTGGACGGCAAGGATTACGTGTACGATCTCATCGCCGCGGCCGGCCTGGAGAATTCCACGGGCGATTCCCGTTTCGAAGGCGAACGTCTGCGCCTGTCCACCAGCGTGGTGCTGGAACCGGTCAAAGAGACCATCAAGGATGAATTCACCATCGACGGCGGCATTTCCGTCACGGAGACTGAGGCGCGGGCCGCCGTAAAGGTCTCCACCCGGACCCTCCACGGCCGGACGAACTGGGAGCCGGCCCTGGCCTGCGCCGAAACCGCCCCACAGGACACCAGCCTGCGGATCGTCAAGTTCATCCTGGGCTTTACCGGTACCAAGTGGGTCGTCAAGCATGCCGTGGACGAAGGCGAGGTCGGAAAGCAGAAATTCACCCAGACCGTCGCCTCCACCGATTTCAAGGTGCGCGAGATCAAACCCATCAACCTGCTCGGTCCCGTGGGCGGGATCGACGGGGCCATGGATCCGACCGGGAAGATCACCCTCCGCTTCCGCGGCCTGGATTTCGACAGCGTGGGCGGCTACGTGCTGGGCCTGGCGGAAGATCCCAAGTTCACCGGGGGACGGCCCCTGTTCGGCGGTCTTTATTTCATGCATAACCAAGGCAAGGGCCTGGAACACCGACTCCTCATCGATTCGTCCGCCCAGGTCTACTCCGGGGGTTCCGCCATCCTCCGCGACGTCCAGGCCATGGGTCTGCCCGGCTGGGAGCGCGTCAATTACAAGTTCCCCATCACCCAGCTCTTCAACGCGGAAAAGGGCCTGGCCGGCGTCTACCAATGGAAGGTCATCGCAGTCCGCGACACCTCCGCGGCGCAGTTCCTGGCCAACGGCTTCCTGCCCGAACGCTTCTACGGGGAATCGGATTTCGGCGCTGCGCGCGGCAACTTCGCGGTGAAGGGGTATCCCAAGGCCGCCGACTTCACCAAGCTGGATCAGCAGGCCGCTCCCGTTTCGGCGCAGGCCACGGCGGAGAACTTCACCGATCGCGATCTGGATGGTTTCCCCGATTACATGGAAGCCAATTACAAGACCATCCCGACCGACAAGGGAAGCTTCCCCAACTTCCTCGTGGACACGGACCGGGACGGCATCGCCGACTTCCTGGAGCGGATGATCGATCCGGACAAGATCGAAGTGGAAGCCACGGAAGCGGAGAAGAAGGTTTTCTTCACGGCCCTGGCCGCCAAGGGAGTGAAGTGGATCGATGGCGACGGCGACGGCATACCGGACGACATCGAAAAGCTGCTCGGTTACAACCCCAATGATCCGTTGAGCAAGCCAGCGACCCGTGCGCGGGTTTCCGCCCCCTCGGGCGTGTACTCCGGGCTGATCAAGCTAGGCGACAACTCCTATGCGCTGAAGTTCAAGGTCCGGGCGCAACAGGATACCTTGCTCGTTTCCTATTCCGCCTACCTGAACGACACGCTCAGCGATACGGTCGCCGCCAGCCTGAACGAATCCATGGGCGAGTTCCTCTTCCCCATCCGGCTGCCCGACAACGGCCCGGATTCGGGCAAGAGCCTGCTGCTGCGCGGCACTTATGACAAGAACCGCGCCTTCCTGCAGGGTTCGGCCAACCGCATCGCTTCCGTGCCCAAACTGAGCACGGCCTACTCGGGCGGTCCCTATGTCGGCCAGTACGCCGCCAGCGGCCGCGGCGAGGACGTTTCCGCCTATCTCGGCATCCAGAAGGCGGCTCCGGCGGGTACGCTCGCCTCTACGCCGATCGTTACCCTTCCCGCGGGCGGCACCCCTACCACGGCCCCCAATCCCGCCATCGTGATGGCCTACCGCAAGGCGCCCTCGGGTCTGGGCAATGCGCGCTTGATCATGCGCCAGACCGCCACCAAGCTTTTCTCCTTGATCGTGAAGGATGAATTCGGCGACACCGTGGCCGTCCTGGACTCCACCCACTCCTACAACCAGGACGACGGCAGCTTCGATATCACCGCGCGCATGACGCGCACGGACGCGGTGAAACAGTACACCCGGCGCATCGAGATCAACGGGCGTCTGGGCCGCGGCAAGGACTCGACGACCGATATCTGGGTCCTGGACGGCAGCATCACCGAAAGCCTGGATTCATGCAGGAAATTCGATCCGGCCCTGCCCACGCGCTGCATCGAAAAGCTCTATCGCAACGTGCCCGGGCAGTTCTCCGCCAAGGTTGCGGCGTCCGACGCCTCCGTCAAGGCGCTCTCCAACGGCACCGCCGGCGATTTCTCGGGATGGTTGCAGCAGGACAAGTTCGGGACCGGCCTTTCCGACGGCAATACCGGGACGGCCACGACCGGCGGAACCACGACCACAGGCGGCGGCGCCGTCTCCAATCCCATCCCTCCCGAATCCTTCGCCAAGCCTTACGCCGGAACGGCCGAAAAATTCCGCATCTTCCTGGCCCAGGCCGGCATCGCCCAAGGCGATGCCTTCTACCTGTCCATGCGGGGCCGGGTGATGCGTACCGTCAACGACACCTTCCACGTGAAGGACGGCGCCTTCCCTTATTGCGGCAATGTCCAGGTATTCCCCACGCCCATCCCCTTGCTGGACGGCGCCACCGCCCAGGAGAAGGCCGACTACGTCCGGGACTCCATCCTTGCCACCTCCACCAGGTACGCCGTACTCGCCATCGAGGATGACCTCCTCCCGGGAACCCCGGCCAAACTGGCGAAAGCGCGCGATGCCCTCGGCTTCATCCGCACCAGCGTTTTCCTCATCGAGACCCGCTACGTGGATCCTTCGGCCTTCGTGGGCGGCAAATGCCTGGACGGCGGCAACCTGCCCCCGCCCTTCCCTCTCGATGCGGGCCTGCCGGCCCTCCCCACGGGGTATGAATACTTCCGCGGGGATCTCGAGACCTTGAGGTCGGCCCTGACCGCCGCGGGAAACCGCATCACCGTGGTCAAGGACGGCTCCACCCTCACCGCGGTGAAGCAGATCAATCCCGCCACCTTGCGAATCGATCCGGAGACCCGGGCCGCCATGGCGGCCGATATAGAAGATCCGTCCCTGGGGTACGTTCTCCTGGGCCAACAGGCCAAGGCGGGAACGCCAAAGCTGGTGGACGGCCTCCCGGCCGCCCTCGCGCAATAACGGACGCCCGGCTACCGCTCGACGGCCGGCAAAAAAAAAGGTTCCCGGAATCCCGGGAACCTTTTCCATTTTCCGCTTTCGGGGGAAAGCGGGGTTCCGCTTTCGGCCTTTGAACGTAAGACGACCAGCGTGCGGTCTAGAAGTAATAGCGCATTCCCAGGCCGCCTGACAGTCCAACGCCGGTTGCAGGCAGTATGGACGCGCCCGGGCCTATTTCCAGGAACACGTCAAGCGGGGCGCTCGGGAACAGGTATTCGATGCCCACGACGCCGCGCACGCCAAGGGCCGCGTAGGGGATCAGGGTCCAGACACCCATGCCGTAATAGAGGGGCATCTGACCCTGGGAGACTTGGATCAGACCGAACTCATGCCAGACATAGTCCACGTTCAGGCTTAGCCAATCGTTCCGGTCATTCCGATTGTTCCTATCGTAATTATCGTTCCGGATGCTGAACCCGGCGATGAAATCCAGGGCATTAACGTCACTCAGCCAAAGCTTGCCGGAAAGCCCGGAAGGATCGCCCGCGATGAAACCCGCCCCGAAGTTCCCACCCTGACGGGCCTGGACTTCGGCGGGAGCCGATAGCATGGCGAAAGCTGCGAAGGCGCCCAAGGCGCAGGTGGAAAGGAATCGTCTCATAGGCAGGACCTCCTGAAGGCTGAATCGTGTAACTCTACGAGAGGGAATATATTAATTGCGCGGGGGGGTCCGGAAATTCTCTTGCCGGGGTCTACCGAATCAGGGACCGATGCCTTTCGGCGCGCCCCATCCCGGGTCAGGGTCTTTGGGCCGTTTTCAAGACCATGCGCGCGGGGCCGGCTCCGCCGTCGAACCGCAGGGTAACCAGCATGAGACCCATGCGCGGCGCCGCCCCGGCGCCTTTCCAGGCGCTGGCCAAAGGGAATTCGTAATATCCGGGGGCCAAGGCGTCCCGGCGCAGCTCCGCCAGAAGCCTTCCCGAAACGTCCCGGCACTCGGCCCGTATTCCCGCGGCCTCCGGCAAGGCCAGCCGCAGGGAGCCCCCGCCGGGGCCTTGGGCCCAAATGGCCGAGCGTCCAGATGGAACCGGAGCGTAACCGGGGGGCAAGCCCCCGTACGCCATGCCCATCGGGGCCGCCCAGAAAATCAGGGTGTCGGCCGCATCCGCCTCCACGACCAATTCCATGCCCACCGTAGCGGGCATGGCGACCTTCCGCAGCGGGGACGCGGCCCAAAGCGCCATGCCGGCGGGAAGCCGCACCGCTCCCACGCGGAGCCGGGCAATCGCCGGATAGGCGGTACGCCGCGCGGACCAGGCCATTTTCCAGGTGAAGTCCCTGGCCGGCCGGAACGCGAGCAGATCGGACTTGAGCCCCATGCCGCCCCTGACCGCGGCCAGGATCGGACCATCGCCCGCGGGAGGAGGCATCCGTTCATCCTCGATTCCCACCTCGTCGCGGGCATAAAGGGCGGCGCCCAAGCGGACCGGGGATACCGCCCCCGTTCCGGCTCCCGTCAGCGCCATGGGGAGCGGTTCCACCACGACCTGCACCGGGATGGCGATGGCGGCGGAAGGGCCCTGAGAAGCCCGGGCCGCTGCGGGTTTCCGGACCTGGCCGGACCTTGGCGGCCGGAGTTCCACCGTGGTGTCCAAGGCCGAGTGCACGAAGAACCCGCGCCAGGGTTCCAGGCTGTCCGCATCGAAATACGCGCCGGACCCGGGATGCACGCCTTGGAGCACCTTGATCCTGGAAAGGTCCCGGGCCACGGTATCCCTTGAGGTTACGGGCCAGGGCATTTTTTCCGGGACCGGGGAGGTCACCTGGTTCCATCCCTTCACCAGGCGGATCCGGTAGGATCCGTCCGGCGAGGGCAGGTTCGTGAAAGCCTCGCCCAAGGGCAGGGTATCCATATCCGCGCGGCCGGCCAGCCAGATCCCCGTTCCGGTGGGCAGGCTATCGCCCCCTTTCAATAGGACATAGCCGCTCGTATCCGGCTTCTCGCGGTTCACCCATACCGCCCCGAACATCCCATCCTCGGCCCCCGCAACGGGTGCATCCGAGAACCGGAAGCGCCCGGGCAGGCGCAAGGGCATCCCGACGAAATTCCAGGACTTGTCCTTTTTGAGGCCGACGGGCGCGCGCGCCTCCGCGAGCCTCCGTTCCAACCGGAAGGATCCGATCGTCCCCGCCGGGAACCCGCTTTCCAGCGTCCCATCCTGTAACACCAAGGATACCCTGCGGATCTCCCGCCCTGCCGTCCCCTTGAACGCCAGGCGGACCGGCTTCCCGGCATGGGCTGGATAGGTCCCCGCCTCGATCGGATCGCCGGGAACCCCTCCCACGGCCCAAGCCAGGCGCAGGTTCTCCACGTTGTCCTTCGTCCGGACCTCGAGCCAGGAGGAATCGTCCTCCGTCACGCCGGCACCGATGAATTCGATGAGGGGCGCGGCCGTATCGCGTCCCATGAAATACTCCCCGGATTCGGCCACCTCCCAGCTCCCGATGCCCGCGCCGAAGGACTTGACGGTCCCCTGGCCGCTCTCCCCCGTCAGGGCGAGGAAGAGCGAAACGTTCCCCGATAGGGCGGTGTTGATCTCGAGGCCGGCCTTCGGCATCGCCTGGCCGGCCACGGCGGGCTTCAGGGCGATGCCTTCCCCGGCTTCCGCGATCCCGCGGGACGAGCGGTCCGCGGCGGGGGAGAAGATCACCCGGAGCGGGCCGGGCGCATCGGCGGGATTGGCGACCTTGATCAGGCCCTTGCGGATCAGGCTCTGCCCGGGAGCCAGGATGGTATCGTCGGCCGGAGCCGGGATGAACACCGTGGTATCCGCGGGAACGACGGGAGCCGCGAATTCCACCAGGCGGGAATCCGGCCGCTGGTTCTCGTACGCGAGCTTGATCCAATCCGCACCCCTCTCCACATGGGCGAATTGGACTTCGTCGATGAACCCGTCGAACTGGTCATTGCTGTCCGGACCGACCGCGTCCCGGCCGCCGATATACAGCGGACGCAGGTCGTCGACCATGGCCTCGGCCTTGATGGTCGAACCGGTGCGTATCCCATTCACGTAGAACTGCAGCTTGCCTGCAGATCCCCAGGTGGCCGCAAGATGGTACCATGAGCCCACTTCCAATACCGTAGAGTCGTTGCGTCCGTTCCCATCCCCGGTGTTCAAGCTGACGCCCGGGCTCCCTTTGCGGACATAGAATTCATAGACATTGGGATTGGCTTCGCCCTTGCGCAGGATGGCATTGACCTGATCAGTCGTCTGGTAGAAGGTCCTGCCCTTTACCCATGCCGAAAAGGAGAATGCCGTTCCCGGGTTCAAGCTGGGGGACGCGGGGATGCGGATGAAATCCTTGTTCCCTGCGGCCCCGCCGAACTCCTGGCCCAGGCCGATGACTCCCTCGGACGGATCCGCCCCCGTGAAATCCGCACCATGATTCCCATTGTAGGTCGCGTCCCGGAAGACGACCGCTCCGGTCTTCCCCGCCTCTCCCGTATTCATATGCCAAGCGCCCGAAAACCCGTCCGCGGTATCGAATACCGGGGAGGAGGCGTTCATGATTGCCGCGCCGGATTTCCCCCAGTACATGGTTATGAAATCCGCCTTCCCGCCGCCGTCCACCTGGGGCACCCGCACCCAGACTTCGGCCACGGACTTGCCCGCATCCCAACGCTCGATGGAAAAAGGCAGGTGGCTCCCATCCGCGTCCGCGAACCGGATATCGTACCCGTAGATATGCGCTTGGGAGAAATCGAAATTCGCCGCCTTGAGGCGGACCACCAGGGGAAAGCGCGTTACCGATGACTTGACGTCCGAACCCGTAACGCTGGTGTTAAGGATCAGTTTCCGCGCATGGGACCAGGTGGAATAGACTTCATCGGCCCCGGCCTGGACCTTGGGCCGTACGGACTTGAAACTGAGCAGGGCGGAGCCGGGCTTCTGGTTCTCGTATTCCAACCTGAACCACTCCTTGGAGCGCGCCGTATGGGAAACCTGGATCTCGTCGATCTGCCCGTCGAACAGATCCAGGGATGCGGCATCCCCCGCCTTGATCGGTCTCCCGCCGATATAGATGGGGCGCGTATCCTTTTCGAAGGTGACCGTCCCGGTCGGGGCCTGATCCGCCGAGAGGGCGCCGTTCACGTACAACTGCACGCGTGTCCCGTCCCATACGCCTCCCACGTGCGTCCACTTCCCCGTTTCCAGGGGCTGGGCGCTCCGCACTCCCCCTTGGTCGCTCGTGTCCAATGGCAAGGTGAGGGATCCACCGGCCACGCAGAACTGGTAAGGATTGTTGTTGGCTTCCCCTTTTCGCACGATGGGGTTCACCTGAGACGAGGTGGCTCCCGCACCTATCCCGGAAAAGGCATCGGCCTTGATCCAGGCGGAGAAGGACATCGGTCCTTCGAGCTGCAGGGTCGGGGAATTGGCGACGGAGATATAGTCCGTTCCGGCATCGAATTGTTGGGCTCGTCCCACCACGCCCGCGCCGGAAGGGTCCTGCGCGGAATCGTCCCCGTGGTTTCCCGCCGGGCTCGCGTCGCGGTGCGCTTTCTTGGTCCCCACCCCGGGCACGTCCTCGTCCAGGTGCCACACCGCCGAAAAACCGTAAGCCGTGTCGAATACGAACCGGGACGAGACGGCATTGTCCGCCCCAAGGTACACATCGGCCGTTCCCTGCCTGGCTTTGACGGCGCCCGTCATGACCGCGGAGGGGTTCCCCCAGTACATCACCACGAAATCCGTCGTGCCCCCCGCATCCACCTGGGGAACGTTCACCCATACCTCCGCGCTCCGGTAGAAGCCGGTGTCCCAGCGCTCGACATGGCAAGGCAATTCCACCCCATCGGGATCCGTAAAGCGGATGTCGGCTCCCCCGGGCGAGGCCGAGGAAAGGGTGAAGTTGGAGGAATCCAGACGGACCAGGAGGGGGAAGTTCTTGAGGGGGGCGGTCAGCGCCGCGCCCGTGGGCGACGTGTTGATATAGATCCGGACGGAATCCTTCCATAGGGAAAAATCCGTCCTCGCCCATCCTTGGGCGCCTAGGATAAATAACGCAAAAAGGACCAATCGCACTACCCGTATTCTACGGGGGGGAGGGGGGATCTTTCCAAGCAATTCGGGGTGTGGAAAGGGCCATACTTCCTATTTTGCGGATATGGCCATGGCCGAAAAACTCATCACCTTGATTTGCCTCTTCACGGGATTTTTCTGGCTGCGCAAGAGGGCGCGATCGGCGGATCTCGAGCACCAGATGGGGAGGTCCCTGATTGGGGTTTTTGTGGTCCTGCCCGGCATCCTCATCGGGGAGAAATACCTGTTCGAGCATTTCCATTTCGGGGCCTATACGGACATCCTCTTCCGGGCCCTGATCGTATCGGCGACCTTCCCCGCCATCGGCTTCGGCTTCATCAAGCCAGGCGTCCTGGAGGAGGACGGCGGGCCCGCGGGGCCCCCATCGGCGGAGCCGGAACCCGGCGAGACGCCGTCCCGGCCTCCGCCGCGTACCTGAGCGGCCGGTTCAGCGCGCTTCCGAAAGGGTTTGGTGGGCCTTCAGGAACATCCGCTCGGTGGTTTCCCATCCTACGCACTGATCCGTGACCGATACCCCGTAACGCAGCTGTGACCGGTCGCCCGGAATCTTCTGCGCTCCCTCGAACAGGTTGCTTTCCACCATGGCCCCCACCAGGGCGGTATTTCCAGCACGCTTCTGATCCACCAGGTTCTGCCAGACGACCTCCTGCAACTCATGGCGCTTTTGCGTATTGCCATGGCTGCAGTCCACCACCAGGCGGGCGTCCAGGCCGGCCTTCTTGAGCTGTTCCGCCGCGTCCGCGATGCTTTCCGGATCGTAGTTGGGCTTCGATTTGCCGCCCCTCAATACGATATGCCCCCAGGGATTGCCGCGCGTCTTGACGATGGCCGTGCGGCCGTCCGA
Organism: Fibrobacterota bacterium; assembly: GCA_028287465.1. Taxonomy (GTDB): domain Bacteria; phylum Fibrobacterota; class Fibrobacteria; order UBA11236; family UBA11236; genus Chersky-265. Next base: position 68,651 of record JAQBPO010000049.1, on the reverse strand, counting down.
ATCCAGCCCCAGGAAGTTATGCGCGAAGCGCGCCGAGGTCAGCGCGTCCACGGCCACCTGGATGTTTCCGTCCGTGCCGTTCTTGAAGCCCACGGGCATGGAGAGCCCGCTCGCCATCTGGCGGTGGGTCTGGGATTCCGTGGTGCGGGCGCCGATGGCGGCCCAGGTCACCAGGTCCGCGATATATTGCGGGACGATGGGATCCAGGAACTCCGTTGCCGCCGGAATGCCCATTGCGTTGATCTGCAGAAGCAGGCGGCGCGCTTCCCGCACGCCCGTCGATATGTCGCAGGAATCGTCCAGGAACGGATCGTTGATGAACCCTTTCCATCCGATCGTGGTGCGGGGCTTCTCGAAGTAGACCCGCATGAGGAGGAATATGCGGTCCTCGACCTTGGCGCGCAACTCCTTGAACCGGCGCGCGTATTCCAGGGCCGCGTCCGTATCATGGATGGAACACGGACCCACAATGGCCAGGATACGGGGATCCTCGCCCGCCAGGATTGCCTGCACGGTCTTCCGGCTCTCCATCACGGTGGCGACCGACGCCTCGTCGATGGGCAGCATCCGCTTCAATTCTCCCGGAGGTATCAAGGGTACGATCTCCCGTATGTTCAGGTTTTCGGTCGTCGGCATGGCTTCCTCTTTTCGAAACGGGCGCATAAAAAAACAAAACCCCCGGGTAATCCCGGGGGTTGGTGTTCGTCATCGAGATGCACGAATTCCCTAACCCCCGGAGGTTTCCCGCCAGAAGTAGAAGAAGTAGGCATTGCTCGGAACGTTACACATGGCTCTTGGGCTAAAGATACCGCTCCGGAAGCGTTCGGTCAACGCGATTCTCCCTCCCGGACCGGAAATGGGCGGTTCAACGGCCCGGGAAGAATAACCGGCGATCAATCCGCGCCGAGGGATTTCACCAATTTCGTGTATAATCCGAAAAGCAGGAAGCTGGGCGCCCACTGGCCTACGAACAGGCTCCATTGGCGGTTTCCCCGAATCTGCAAGGTTGCGGCCGCCGCTATGGAGGCCAGGGATGCGGCCATGAAAAGCAGGGAGGGCGTTCTCGAGGCCACGTTTTCCGCCAGGCGATTGATGGATTTACGGCCTTCGGGCCCGGTCTTTGTCGCGATTTCCGACGCTTGTTCGGTCGGGGTCCATGATTGGGTTGCTGTTTCCATTGCGATTCTCCTCTTCAAAGGGATGAAAGGATCCTCCCTTGAAAATACCTTCGGCGAGGCCCGGCATATCAGCGCATAACCGACGGAAATCCTACCAGCTTCCCTGCCTCACCTTGACATTGGCCATGATCCAAACGAGCCATGCCCTGAGGGTGGAAGCGCGCCGTTCCGGAGTGGAGGCGCCCAGGCCCGTATGCGCGCGAATCACCTCCGCGAGCTCTCCGTTGCCGATTTTCTCGGCGCGGAATCCGCGATCCATCAGGAGTCGCAAGGAATCCCGCAGGCTCGGTATCCGCAGCATCCGTTCCACCAGCGCCCCGGTGCGCTCGGCGCGGGAACGGAGCGCATTGAATTCCCTTCCGGCCCCGGTCATTTCGAAACCCGCATCCCCGCGCCGCAACAGCCCCAGATAACAGGCCGCATTGCCGTAATAATCCCCTTGCCGCTCGTCGAAACCGAATTCCTCGGCGATTTGCGTCTTGGAGGTCCCCGCCGGCGAGGCGGCCTGGACGAGATCGACGACCTTGTCCAGATCGTTCGCCTGGGGGAAGGCGCCTGCAGGCTCCCCTTCCGGACGGGAAGCCGCCAGCATCGCCGGGAAATCCAGATCCGCCCGGGGCTCTTCCAGGCAATAGGCCCGGTCGCGCACGATCCGGAAATCCCCGAACTCCTCACCGAAGGCGAACTCCGTCAGGAAATATTGGCCGTTGCTGTAGGTGAAGAAAATGGGCACCACGCGCTTCCGCGTTAGGGCCGCCCAATGCATGCAGGGATACCAGAGCTGGCGGATATGGAAGTCGTCGCGCCGGCCCCGCTTGGCCTCCACCAGGTACACGCCCTCGGCGCCCTCATATCCCGCATCGGTTTCGATCTGCACCCGGGAAACCTCGACGGGAAGCCCTCCCACGGGCGTCCGGAAGCGGAAGCCGCCGGAGAACAGCCGCCCCCGCAGGGTCAGCCGCATGGCCGGGTCTCCGCAGAAAGCCGGCAAAAGCGAGGAGAGGTAGGCGAAATCCAGGGCCTGGGATTCGCTCGATTCCTGGCCGCGCGGATAGGTATCGTAGGCGTTCAGGTCGACGGCCGATCGGAAGACCCGCACCGGAGGCTTTTCCGCGTCCCCGAAACGGAAGAAGCTTTTCTGCGCCGGGTCCGGGAAAAGGACGTACCTGCCGTTCCGGACCGGGAAGAGGGCGAGCCCGTTTTCGGCAAGGATGGCGGGGCGCTCGGCAAGGGTATCGATCTTGGCCATCAGGCGGGGTTCGCGCTCCCCATTGGCCTTGAGCTCGTCCGCGGTAACATGGAAGATGCCGTCGCGGGCGATCGTCTCCGCCACCGGCATCCGGTCGAATACCCGTTTCCAGGCCTCGTCCCGTTCCATCAGGACCTGTAGTTCGTGATCACTATTTCGTTGATGCGCCCGCGCCGGGCGGGGTTGGAGTTGATCGACCGGGTCGCGGGAACGCGGTAGAAGGTGCTACGGTAGGCCGCATAGGCATCTTCGAAGAAATCGTCCTTGGGATCGGAGTTCTTGGGATCCGAATTGCTCAGCATCTGGAAGACGCCGCGCCGGTCCAGGGCGCTGAACATGCCGGCCAGGCGTTTCTGCTCGTCGTCCCCGAAGGCCAGGCGGCTGTAGGAGTTGAAGCTGGATGTGCGGCTCAGGGGGCGATAGGGCGGATCGTAATAGATGAAGGAACCGGGCTTGATGATCCCCTTGGCGGAATCGAGCCGCTGGAGATCCCCGAAGTCACCCAGGCGGATCCTGGCTTTCGCCAACAAGGCCGCAGCCGCCCTGAGGTTTCCCGCGTCCGCGATCGTCGGACGCGCGTACTTGCCGAAGGGAACGTTGAATCCGCCGTCCCGGTTCACCCGGAACAGGCCGTTGTAGCAGGTCTTGTTCAGGAAGATGATTTGCGAAGCGCGTTCCACCCAGGCGGACGAATAGCGCTTGAAATCCATTCCCGCACGCGACTCGTTGAGGGTGTTCCGGACGCGCAGGTAGCGCTCCTTGCGTTTGGCCTCGCCCAGCTTCAGGTAGTCCTTCTCCATCTGGGTCAAGGTCGAAAGCAGGGGTTCCACGTCCTTTTGCACGGCCGAGTAGAGGACGATGAGTTCCTCGTTCGCGTCCATGAGGTAGGCGGAACGGATGGGGAATTTCTGCATCAGGTGGAAGAACATGGCGCCGCCGCCGAGGAACGGTTCGAAGTATTCCTTGATGGTTCCGTCGGAGAGGGCTTTGGGGAAATAGGCGGAGAGGCGTTCGAGGAGCTGGCCCTTGCCACCGGCCCACTTCAGAATGGGTCGCGCCGTCATTTAATCACACCCGCATCTTCACGCGCACGGGCATGATGATGAAGGGGATGCCGAGGTGGTAGAGCCTGCGCTGCACGGCGAAGACCACGTTGTTGTGGAACAGGCGCGAAAGGAAGGACTCCTCCGGGAAGACGAGCTGCCCCATGAAGAACACCGCCTGGGGGAAGCGTTCGACGATCTTGGGCGCGAGTTGGGCGCTGCCCTCCACCACGTCATGGGAAAGGGCGGAAACGCCCTCCCCATAATAGCCGTGCCTGCGGATGAACTCCACGTAACCGTCCAGCTCCTTCTTAACGTAGGTCTGCAGGTTGTCCACCTCGTCGGTGCCCTTGAAGGCGCCGGCGTCGATGAGGCCGATTTCCACGAATACGAAATTCTTGTAGATGCCGCCGAACAGGCGGATGATGCTGAAGAGGGTGTGCAGCCCCAGGCCGTTGAATCCACTGACGAGCATAACCGCGGTGCGGGCCTTGGGGTCGAACTTCGGTTCAGGAGCCGCCTCGACCACGTCCCCGTTGCTGACGATGCGGGAGATGGAGCCCGTTTGGGAACTCTTGGCGGCTTGGACCAGATTGTCCATGCGCTTGAGCATCTTGGCGGTATTGTTGTAATGGTGTTTCACGAAAAGGGCGATGCCGACCAGGAACCCCGTGATGATAAGGGCCAGCCACCCGCCTTCATTGAATTTCAGGAAGGTTACCGCGCCCAGGATGAATACGCACATCACCAGGCCAAGCCCGTTCACGGCGAGCTTGCGCTTCCACTTGTCCTCTTTACGCCTGGTGGTCGCCCAGTGCCGCACCATTCCAAGCTGGGACAGGACGAAGGTGATGAACACGGTGATTACGTAGAGCACCGACAGGAATTCCACCGAACCGCCGGAAAGCGCGACCATGATGATGGCGAAGCCCGCCATGAGGAGGATGCCGTTCTGGCTCACCAGGCGGTCGCTGAGGAGGCTGAACTTGGTGGGATACCAGTGATCCAGGGACATGTTGGCCAGAACGCGGGGGCCGCCCATGAAACCGGCCTGCGCCGCCGCCACCAGGATGGCGGCTTCCGAGAACATGGAGATCTTCACGAAGAGGGAGCCGGCCGTTTCGCCCCAGGACGCGGTGACACGCTCGAAGAGCACGGCATTCAGGGTCTTCCCGGTCTCGGGACCGACATTGTAGAGGAGGTAGGCCAGCATCAGGCCGAAAACGGTGAAGGCCAGGGAGAAGGACATGTAGACCATGGTCCGCTTCCCGGTCTGGACCTTGGGCTCGCGGAGCATGGGCAGGCCGTTGCTGACGGCCTCGATGCCGGTATAGGTGGATCCGCCCATGCTATAGGATCGCATGATGAGCAGGAACAGCCCCACCCACCCTAGTTCGGACATGGAACTGTGGGTATCCTGGCTGGTGGCCGCGATCAGGGCGGGGATGTCCCCGGCATGCATGAACAGGGCGTACAGGATGAGGAAGGCATGGGTGATGAGGAATACGATGAAGATGGGCAGGAGCACCATGATCGATTCCTTCGCGCCCCGCAGGTTGAGCACGGATAGGAGGACGATGCCGACCAGGGTGGCCTCGAGCTTGTATCGGTACCAGTCGGGCGGCAGGAAGCTGAATATGGCGTCCGCGCCCGCGGCGATGGAGATGGTGAGGGTCAATACATAATCGATCAGGAGGGCGCAGCCGCAAACCATGCCCAGGAAGGGATTGAGAAGCTTGCTGGCCACAAGGTAGCCGCCCCCGCCGGTGGGGAACAATTCGATGATCTGGGAGTAGCTGGCGCTGATGACGAAGATGGTGATGATGGTGGCCAACGCCACGAAAATCCCCAGGTGGGGATGATCCCTGAGGATGAGGAAGGCGTTTTCGGGACCGTAGCTGATGGAGGAGAGGCCGTCGGCGCCGAGGCCGACCCAGGCGAGGAACGCGATCAGGCTGATGCTATGGAAGGAATTCCGATCGGCAGGATTGAGCGCATTCCCCAGGATGAGGACTTTCAGTCTTTGAAAGGGATTTAGACGCGGGTTATCCGGCATGCAGCATCAGGAAAACAAATCGGGACGATCCGTTAAAGGCTCCTCATCACTGGGGCGAAAATATAGCAAAGGGCGGGGCCCGGGCGACCGGGAACCCCTTGATTTACGCTTATTCCTGCAGAATCACCACGCTCCGGGCCTTGGCCTGGTAGGATCCGGGATGGATCAGGGCCTCTCCCTTGCCCTGGGGCCGGAAATCGTCCCCGGCCGGCAGGCTGGTATCGGCCAATCTCTTCCACCGCCGGCCTTCGGGTAGCAGGGGCAGGATGAATTCCCGTTCCGAAGGATCCATATTGTAGATGAAGTAGAAGCGGCGCTCCTTGCGCGTGGGCTTCCGTTCGGGGCGATCGACGGGAGCTCCGCTTATTCCCACCCGCGCCTGCGCATCGATCTCCTCGTCCAGGGACCACTCATTCCCGTCCAGTTGGAATGCGATTTGGCGCGACTCAGGATTGTTCCAATCCATATCCTTGCCGTCCGGACCGTACCAGACGATGTCCGGAATCCCGGCAGGGCCGTCCTTGCCTTCCAGGAACGTCTTCCCCATCAGGAGCGGGATGCGCTTCCGCAGATCGATGGCCTTGCTTACGAACTCGAACATGTCCCGGTTCCTTTCCAGAAGCCCCCAATCCATCCAGGCCAAGGGGTTGTCCTGGCAATAGGCGTTGTTGTTTCCGTTCTGGGTACGGAGGAATTCATCCCCATGGCTGAGCATGGGCGTTCCCTGGGCGAACAGCATAAGGCAGGCGAAATTGCGGACCTGGCGGCGCCTCAGGCTGAGCACCGCCTCGTCGCCGGTATCCCCTTCCGCGCCGCAGTTCCAGGACTGGTTGTCGTTGTAACCGTCCCGGTTGTCTTCGCCATTGGCCTCGTTGTGCTTCTGATTGTAGCTGACCAGATCATGGAGGGTGAAGCCGTCGTGGCAGGTGACGAAGTTGATGCTCGAATCGGGCCCGCGCCCGTCGTCCCCGAACAGATCGGCGGAACCGGTCAGCCTCCATCCCAACTCGTTCACCTGGCCCGCGTCCCCCTTTACGAACTTGCGCGCATTGTCCCGGAATTTCGCGTTCCATTCGGCCCATCCCACGGGGAAGTTGCCCTGCTCGAATCCTTCGCAGTCCCAGGGCTCCGCGATCATCTTGACCTGGGACAGGATGGGGTCCTGGGCCACGGCCTGGAAGAAGGGGGCCCGCGCTTCGAAACCGGACCAGAACCCCCTGCCGTTCACCGTAGCCAGGTCGAACCGGAACCCGTCCACGTGCATTTCCTCCACCCAATAACGCAGGCTGTCGAGGGCCATGCGCACCACGATTGGGCTTCCGAAATCCATGGTGTTCCCGGTGCCGCTGTAATTGAAGTAGTACCTGGCGGATTCCTGTCCGCTGCCCGTGAGGGCGTAATAGGTCGGATTATCCAGGCCCTTGAAGCAGATGGCCGGTCCCATCTCGTTGCCTTCGGCGGTATGGTTGTACACCACGTCCAGGATCACTTCGATGCCCGCCCGATGCAGTTCCTTGACCAGGGTCTTGAACTCCTCGATCTCCTTGCCGGGACTGGTCGCATAGGTCGCTTCCGGGGCGAAGAAGCCGAAGGTGTTGTAGCCCCAGTAATTCCCCTTGCCGCCCTCGCCTTCCCTTTCCGCAGGGAATTTCGCGTACACCGGAAGCAACTCGACGGCGTTCACGCCCAACTCCTTCAGATATGGGATCTTCTCCGCGAATCCAAGGTAGGTGCCGGGGTGCTTTACGGCGGAAGAGGGATGGGCCGTGAAGCCTTTGACATGGGCTTCATAGATGACCAGTTCGGCCATGGGCAGCCGCAGAGGATGATCCCCCTCCCAATCGAAAGCCTTGGAGTAGGCGATGCATTTCGGCACCGCGGCGGAGCTGTCGCGATCGTCGAAGGAGAAATCCTTGTCGGGCGACATCGGATCGTAAGGCAGGAGGATATTGCCATCATGGCGGAAACGTCCTGCGAATGCCCTGGCATAGGGGTCGATCAAGAGCTTGTTCTCGTTGAACCGAAGCCCCTTGGCGGGGTTGAACTCCCCGCGCGCCCGGAAGTTGTAAAGTTGGCCCTCCCGGATCCCTTCCACGAAACCGTGATGCACGTTGCCGTTGCGCGCCGGCAGGCGGATCACATCCGAGGGCGGACCGTCCGGCTCATCGAACAGGACCAGGAAAATGTCCCGCGCATGGCGCGAATAGACGGCGAAGTTGATCCCATCATCATGGACGGTCGCCCCGAGAAGGCGCGGGTACCCCTCGCGGACCACCCGGGTAAAGCGCTGCACCACCCGTTCTTCCGGCTGCCGGAAGCGGGGGGCCTTGCGCGAGAGCATCGGTCCCTTACGTTTTTTGCGGTAGGACTCGATGGTGGTCAAGCTCCCACCTTTGGTATGAGCGCGGATTTCGGTAGGTTTCTTTCTGGTCATTGACATCCATTGCCGGAATCGAGACGGGATTGTGGCTCGATGGAGGGAAAATACGCCCGACACCGGCCGGATCCAAGAAAATCCCGCCGAAAACCGCCCCGTCCGGGGCTGGAATCGCGGCAAATTTTTTTAAGATTATGGATGGAGATGTGGCAGAGTGGTCTATTGCGTCTGATTCGAAATCAGAAGTCCGCGAAAGCGGTCCGGGGGTTCGACTCCCTCCATCTCCGTATTTAACTTCCCTGTCCCAGGGTTCTCCCCTTCCCCACCGATTCAAATCCACCTCCCGGCGAAAACGGGTTTCGGATTTTCAAGGGTCCGACGCTCCCAGGATCCTGAAAAAACCGTCCGAGTAATCGGAGATCGTTTCGAAGTTGTATTTCGCGATGCGGATGCGGACGGAGTCGGAAGCCATCGGGATTTTCCTTCCGCTGGCCGCCCGGATCGAATCCGGCACCAGGAAGGTCATGGAGCAGCGGGTGCGGGGATCGATATTGGAGGACGGGCTCCCTGGAACGGCCACGGAAGAAGTGCTGCCGTTCCGGGTAATGGAAAGGTAGACGACCGCCTCCGAATCCTGCGCGCCGCTGGTGAAAAGGATCCTCAACGAATCGCCCACCTTGAAGGTCTCGCCGCCATTGGGCGATACCACGCGGTAATGCCCATCGCCGGTGGAATCGCCGAAATTCCTCGAACTGAGATCGGCGCAGCCGACGGGGCCATCGCCCTTGGGGCCCGCTCCCGGATCGCAGGCGGCGGCCAGGACGAGCGCCGTAATCGCGGCCAGGGATAATAGGCCGATGGCGCCTGAGCGACGCGCCGCGAAGCGCTTCCGGAGGCGGGGAATCAGTCGTACCAACGTTTGTTCCAGGTATCGCAACAGGTGCGCACGAAACCGAACTTCGTGATCTTGGTGCCGGTGGAAGCGCGCGCCCCGGTCTTGAAATTCTTACCGTAATGGAAGGTCGCCTTCAGCACATATGCGCCCGTCCCGGCCGTCATGCCGCTCTCGGTGCTTCCCGTCCAGACGATTCGCTGGTAGTACATGGTATGGGTGGGATCATGGCTTGAGTCCTGCTTCTTGTCCAATCGCAGGAGGTCGGCCGCTTCCACCTTGCCGCTTCCGCGCGAGACGAGTTGGCCCAGGTTGGAATAGATGGTGAAGTCGTAATCGACCGGCTGTTTGGTGACGAGGGTGATCACCGAGCCGGTGAAAACGCCGTTCTGCATGGGACTGCACCCATCGCAGTGGACCGCAGCCCCCTTCGAGTCCACGGCGATGAAGCTGACCTTGTCGACCGCCGCGGGCCCGCCCGTCGCGTCCGACTTGGATCCGTTCGCGAAGGTGACGAAGAAGTCCGAGATCGCCTGGCTCGGGGACGGTCCGCCCATGGGGCTGTAGACCAGGGATTTCGGCGTCAGGCCGTTTCCGTCCCTGGTCTCACCGTTGTTGTTGATCGATACGGAGTCCCCGCCCACGGGTTTGAATACCAGGCCGGGCTGGAGATGGAAGGTGTATACCGTTTCGCTCACCTTCTCGATGCGCTTGACAGGCATGTCCTTGGAGGTGAATACCACGGTATCCCGCTTGAAGACGAGCGGCTCCAGGAAAGGTTCGGCCAGCTTGATGGGTTCCGAGTAGGTCACCTTAACGATGGAGTGCCCGTCGCCCTTGTCCGCGGTAACGTCCGCCTTGACGATGACGGGGGGAACGGAATCGTCCACCCGGAACGCGCCATCGGCCATGGGGATGTTGATCTGCCGGAAGGTATGCCCGGAGGAATCCGGATTCGCCACCGAAGTCATGCCGAAAGGGAAGGGTGTCGCCAAGGTGACGATCAGGCTGTTGCGATCCACGCCCCCGGTCCCGTCCGGAGCGAACACGATTTCCCCGCCGGTGGCGGTGCGTTCCGCTTTCGCCCCGCCCGCGTCCGTGATGCTGAACTTGAGTTTGTCCGGCACGTTGGCGAGGGGTTCCAGGAACCGGATGGTCACGGTCTCGATACGCCCATCGCTGTTCAAGTCCCGATACGAAGCCTTGTCGAAATCGGGACCGTACTTCACCTTGACCCGTTCCGTCACGCTGTCTTCCCTGATGAAGGGATTGTGGTAGGATATGATTATGGTTTCCCGGTGTTCCGCCTGGACCAGGTTGTCGCCGATGGTCTTCTGGATCGTCTGATGCTGGAACGCCTCAGCGCCCGTCCAGGTCGAATCCTTGCGGTTGGCCGCCGAGTTGGGAACGGTCTCCAGATCCTGTTGGGCGGTAACCGTACTCGAGGTCTTGATGACCACGTCGAAGGAATCCAGGGCCGCGGAAGTGGTCAAAGCGTATTTCACCGCCGAATCCGCGATGGTGAACGATTCCCCCAGCAGGTTGATCGCGTCTCCTTTCGCATTATAGATGAGCAGCTTCGGCAATGCCCGGCACTTCTGTTCCAGGCCCGTGAAATAGGGGCCGGTCTCGGTCCGGGCTATCTTGAAGTGCACGTCCTGGGTGGCGCCGCCGTATCCGTATTCCGTTTTGAAGACGAAATCGTTGATGCCTTTCGCGAGTTCCAGGGGACCCGGCATCATCAGGATGTAGGCTCCGGAGTCCGCGGTCGGCACGTGCTGGGAGGCATCGATCTGGAAGGTGATGTTATTGCTCAGGTTGCGGACCGTGGTCAAGGTCGGCACGGCGCGCCGGAAAAGCTTCTTCGCCAAATCATCGGTCAGGATTTTCGCCAATTGGCCAACGTCGCTGGTGTTATAGAAGAACCCGCCGGTCTTGGCGGAAACGTCCTGCATGTCCTTGTAATTGTCCTTGTTATCGCCCAGGAATATGCTGTGGACCGTAGGCAAGCTGTCCCAGAAGGTTTTGTAATAATACGGGTCGCCGTCCGGTTTCTGGGGGAAGTTCGGCCGCCCGTCGGAGACGAAGATGATGAACTGTTCCGACTTCGGCTTGCGCGAGGAACTCAGCAATTCCATCGCGGCCCGGAATGCCGCCGAATAATTGGTCTCGCCGCGTTCCGCCATCTGGATGGAAGCCTTGATGCTGTCCTTGGTGACGGCATTGAGCGGCACCAGCTTGTCGGTCTTGGCTTCGGCTCCCTGGGAGAAGGTGACGACGCCGACGTTCATGCCCTTGCCGCCCTTGACCACGGCGCTGTCCAGGAAGGTCTGCAAGGCGGGCCCGCGCTGGTTATGCGGATCGCCGCTGATGCATCCCACGTCCTTTTCCAGCGCGGGGTTCATGCACCAGCGTGCGACGCCGTCCAGGGTCTGCACGCTGTCCATCGACCCGGTATTGTCCATGATCAGGACGATGTCCGGCGCGGTGGTGTAATTGAACGAGCTGTCGCAGATGAGGAATCCGTCCTTCTGGATGGCCGCGGCGTCGATGGGTACCCTCAAGGTATCCCCTTCGATCTTGGATTTGTCCAGGCAGCGCATCGCGGGCTTCACCTCGCAGATCCGGCCGCTTTCCCCGCTTTGGGCCCCGGAATGCGAAACCGCTCCGAGCAGGATTGCTAATGCGGAAAACAGGCCGGAAAACGGAAATCTGTAAATGGCGGGTCTGGACATGGTGCTCCTGATCTTTCCCATAACTTATACGAGCCTCTTCCAGGCCTTTTCCCAACCTTGCCGTTGGAAGCGGAACCGTTCGTTCCGGCCTTTAAGTGTACCAGTCGGGACGGAAAATAGCCATCTTGATACCAAAAACCCCATTTTCATTATCGAAATAGGATGAAAGCCTTTGAATGGAAACCGGCTTCGGGATATCTTCTAGGCATCCCAGTCTGAAAGGCAGGACCCATGACTAACGGTTTCAAAAATAGAGGAATACTTCTCGCCGGCGGCGCGGCCATGGCCCTGATCATGGGTTGTATGACCACCGACGGCTCCAAGAGCGAGTCGGACGAATCCCTGGCCTTAAGCCTGGCGGGCGACTCCTCCGGGCACGGTCCCAAGGGCAAGACTTCGATTTGCCATATCCCTCCCGGAAACCCCGGGAACATGCATACCATCACGGTGGGGAATCCCGCCGTGGCGGCGCATCTGGCCCATGGCGACAAGCTCGGCCGTTGCGAGGACGTGAGCCTCGATAAAAAGCCCTGTCCGGACGGCAGCTCCAAGGCCAGCAAGCATCGGATCCTCGGTTCCAAGCTTGCGAGCCACAAGGCCGCCATCTGCCACATCCCTCCGGGAAACCCCGCCAATGCGCATACCATCATCGTCGGGCTTCCCGCGGTGAAGGCGCACCTGGCGCATGGGGACAAACTGGGATTCTGCGCGGACCCGGGCATCATTGATTGCGGCGGCGGCGGCGGCGACAATACCGGCGGTGGCGGCGGAATCGACACGACCGGCGGCGACGGCGACAACCACACCGGCGGCGGCGGCAATAACAGCGGCGGCGGCACCGATACCACCGGCGGCGGCGGCACCAATACCACCGGCGGCGGCGGCGGAATCGACACGACCGGCGGCGGAACCACCGGCCCCACCAACTAAGGCTGGATTCGGGAGTTCCCGGGCCGGATACAAGAAGCGGAAGTCCCCAGGGGCTTCCGCTTTTTTATTGCCCTGCCTGATCCCGGCCGGCGGGTAGGCAAGGATAAACCCGCGGGAATCCAATTGCCCGGGGTGAACGCTTAAGAACCCGGCGGGCTGAAAGTGGAATCGGCGGCTTGCCATGATCCGCCTGATGCGGACGGGGGTCAAACCGAGGGGCGTTCCGAGGATAAATCCAGGCGCCGGGACGAGGAGTCGAGGGACTTCACCCCTGCTCCCTGGCCCTCCGAAGAGGCACCGGTAGGGACCTGCCGCTTGATTTTGAAAAGCCCCGCGCCGGGGACCTCGGACCACTCCAGGTGCGGTTTATTGGGCAATCCCAGGTAGAACCGCAGGCGGGGGAAATCCTCGAGAAGCCATTGGGCGAACCACGCAAGCAGGTACGATCCCGCCACCACCAGGATGATCCGGTTCAGGAAGTCGAACAAGGTGACCTCCCAGAGGAGGTAATCCACCACGCGCAGGACATGGGTATGGGCCAGGTACACGAAAAAGGTGAACGGGGCCACATGGGTGAAGAGGAAGCGCCACCGGGGGTTTTCGTAAACGGAGGCGGCTACGGTCTGCTTGGTTTTCATGAACAGCATCAGGGAGGACAAGCAGTAGAGGATGACCGCCCAGCGATTGAAATGATCCGCATCGTACAGGTACTTTTCATTCAGGATGTTCATGACGAATTCGAAGTTCAGCAGCAGGACGGTCAGCAGCCAGAAGCCCACCACCCTGCGGCGGCTCCAGCGCGCCAGCAGGTTGGCGAGGAAGCCCTTGTTGTATGCCGCATGGATGCCTGCGAAGCAATAGAACCAATGGAACAGCAGGATGTTCGGATGGATCTTCGGCAGCTCCAGCCCCCACAGTTCCAGATAGGTTTCCACCGGGGACATGAATGCCAGGTGGATGGCCAGGAAAACGCCCATCCATACCCTGGATTTGCCCAGTTTGTAGAGAAGCGGATAGGCCAGGTAGAATTGGAAGATGACGATCAGGAAATAATACTGGTAATCGAACCCGTCGAGGAACATGAAGCGGAGGAAGGACCGGGTGGTTCCCCACGGATCCTGCGACCAGGGCATCCCCAGGATGAATTCCTGGTGCCGGAATCCCGTGAGCAGGGACCAGAGCAGGAAAGGGGCCAGGATCTTCACGAGCCGGAACCGGTAATACTTCAGCAGGGGAATCGGCTTCCCTTGGAATTGGAGGGTGAGTCCGAAGCCGGAAAGGAAGAAGAACAGGGGAACGGTGAAACGGGTGAATTGATCGAGGATGGTGCTGAAATAGGAGAGCGACAGGAATCCCCGGTTCGCGTAGAAATCCTCCACCCAGAAATGGATGCAATGCGCGACTACGACGGAAATGCTGGCGATGACGCGCAGGAACTCTCCGTCTTTTTTGGTAAGCAGGAAAACCGAGGAAGGCTTCGAAACCTGGATAACGCCCCCGAAAAGGAAAAAACTACCAACGGCCGGTCCATTTGTAAAATAAGGCCGCCTCGCCCGCCGCGCTGGGAGTAGCGCTCCCGGTTATCCGCCTATGGTCCCATGGGCCTAACGGGCGGAAACAAGGAAAATGCCGTCCACCCGGACTTGCATACGCGCCATCGCCTTCCATGCCGCTCCCGGCAGCCGGGTCCCCGAAACGCCTCCGGAAAACGCTTCCGCATCCATCCATCCTTTATCGAGGAGTCGGACCTTTCCCGCGGCATCCGTACCGAATACCTCGACCATATGCCTTCCCGCCCCGAGCCCGGGAGGCAAACGGAACGCTTGCCCGGCTACCGTCCACGTCCGCTGGGGAGGGGTATTGGCCGCAGGCCCTGCGGCCACGGGCACGCCGGCTTCCACCTTGAAATGGATGAGCTTGCGCAAGACGGTCGGACCTGTCGCCATCAAACGCGCCGTATACTCCCCCGCCTGCTGGGGACCCGGCGTCCAGGTCAGCTTACCCGATCCGTCGATCGACGCGCCCTGCGGCAGCCCTGTCTCCGTAAAGGTATAGGCCTGCGGGGGATTGGGGGTCAGGGAAAGGTCATACTCCACCTTTTCCCCTCCCTTCCAGGTATTCGCCGTGGAGTCCAGAACCCGGAAATCAGGCAGGGTCGCCAGATAGAACCGCAGTCCCTTGTAAACGTCCAGCCGACCGCCGGTGGAGACCCGTCCCGCCAGGGAGGACTCCGGAACCGTTCCAGCCAGGGCGAGCGCGCGGCTCCAAGGCACGCCGGTGCGATCGCAAGCCAAGCGCTGGAGTCCCAGATAGGCCGTTACGTGGGGGGCGGCCAGGGAGGTCCCTGCCACCACGGTATAGACAGGCTCGGCCGGCGGAGAGGGGTCCGGCGCCAGGATCACGATATCGTCGATACGCAGAACCCTTCCCGCCGAGGAGAAACGCGCGGCGAGCGAGGTCCGGAACCGCAGGATGGACTTCGCGCCGTCCAGATCATGGAGGCCGTATGCCTGGACCTGATCGAAAGAAACGGGTTGGCCGATGACGGCGATTTCCGTCCATGTCCCGGCTCCCGCCTTCAGGCCTTCCACGATCACCACATCTCCGTTCGCGGGAGTGTAATCGAGCCGGAAATGCAAGGTCGCCCCCGTTATCCGGGTAAGGTCGAGGGTGTCCGGAAAGGTTGCCACGGCCCGGTTCCCCGAGACCCAGGCAAGGGATCGCGAGCCCGCCACGGGCTTCAATGCGGAGATGGCGAAACCGCTGTCGATCCAACTCGTAGCGACGGTCGCGGGTTCGAAATCCGCCTTGAGGATTTCCACCGGATCGGGAAGGCCCGCCACCAGGATCAGTTCCCCGGGAGCGGCCAGGTGCACCGAGGTCGCGCCGAAATTGGAGAATGCGCACAGCAGTCCGGCATGATCATGCGCCGCGACCACCAGCATATTGTCGAAGTTGTAAGAGGCGGGGTACGCCGGCTTCAAGTTGATGTCCTGGCCGTCGTTGCCGGCCGCCACGACGATGGGGACCCCGGCATCGTGGGCCGCCTGGAACGCGCTGCGCAATGCGGCGTTGTCCCCGTCCCCGCCGATGCTGAAGTTGATGACCTTGGCCCCATTGCGGACCGCGTACAGGATCCCTTTGGCGATCTGCGCCTGGTCCCCGTGACCGCTCGCGTCCAACACCCGGACGGGCATGATCCTGCACTGGGCCAGGATGCCGGCCATGCCCAGGTGATCGTCGAAGCCCGCGCCTATCACGGAACTGACATAGGTGCCGTGCCCGTGGCGGTCCTGGGGAAGGTTGTCGTTCTCCACGAAGTCCCAGCCCAGGGAATCGTCCACGTAACCGTTGGCGTCGTCGTCCACGCCGGGAATCCCGCCCGCTTCCGCCTTGTTTATCCAGTTGCGGCCCCTGAGATCCGGATGGTTGAAATCGAACCCCGCGTCCACCACCGCCACGATCAGGGAGTCGCTGCCGGAGAACTTGTCCCATACCCTTTCGATGCCGATGTCCACGCCCGCCTTGCCGGGCCGGCCGGCGATCGTGCCGCCGCTGTTGCGGAGCGCCCATTGCGGCGAATTCACCAGCCATTCGTCGTCGGGCAGGTAGGTTCCGAAGGCGGAACCGGCCGAACGGAATTCCCCGCCCTGGCTCCGGGCAAGGAAGGTTGCGAGGCGGTCGGCAAGTCCGGCACCCGTATTGGGCAGGTTACCCCCGGCCAGATCCTGGACGAGGTCGTAAGAGACGATCAGGCGATCCCCGCGCAATTCCCAATGGCGGGTGGAGTCCTGGCGGTGGCGGGAGAGCAAGGCGCGCCAGACGGCCAGCTGGGCCGGTCCCCGTACCTGCATGGTGGCCGGCAGGAAATGGGAAGAAAGGGCCGGATCGGCCGCGGCCCTTCGGCGGTGCAGCCAGGGAACCGGGAGCGACGGGCCCGCGGCCTCGGCCAGCATGCCCAGCAGCAGAACCAGGGCCCAAAGGCTTTGGGCGTTAATGAGGCGGGAAGGCATGCGATACATTATACTTCGCGGCGCCGGAATCCCCGAGGTCGCGCCGGGGAATGGACTGGAACGCCATGGAATTCCCGGCGATTTGCCGACCGGTCCCTATTTCCCCAAGCCGGGAAATGGAAGCATGCGCGTGGCCCGGATACCGCGGGCAGGGCCTCCGCGCCCATGGAAGCGGTTCAATCCGCAGGTCCGATCCAGGCGGCCGGCAGGAGTTGGTTCGGCCCGGAAAACACCTTCAGCGATTCCTTGGTCACCAGGTTGATCAGGTAGATGTCGGGTTGGCTCGGCTTGGGTTCGGTCGGCACGCTTTTGTCCCCTTCGGGATCGCGCGTGGTGGCGACGGCGAAACCGGGCAGGTTGGTCCACTCGGGATCATCCCAGGTCTTCTCCTTGGCCAATTCGGCCGCGGGCGAATCGATGAAGTCCACGATCCGGCCCGGCGCATCCGACGCATAATCCCCGATGAGGATCATCCTGTGCTGGGCATAGACCTTGGGCTCGACGGCATTGGCGTAGGACGGCTCCTCCGGCACCCCGAAATCGAGGAACAGCATGCGCGAGGGATGGGCCGGATCCCGGGAAACCGATCCGTTGCAGGCCTGGAGGGAATCGGTATTCGCCCCGTCGGCGGCCTTGGGATGGCCCGGGTAAACATGCAGGTAACGCTTGCCCTGGGAAGCCCGGTCCATCATCAAGGCGAATCGATACGCCGTGGCCAGGTATTTCCCGTCCGGCGACAACCCGGCGTTGAAGCTTCCCTTGGAGAGGATTTCAGGCGTCCCCGTGAGGGCGCCTCCGGAAATCCTCTGGCGATAGGTCGCGGAGGACGTATCGGCCCAAGCGTCTTCCCTGCCGGAACTGCACCAGACCAGGGAGGTATCCTTGCCGTCCGTCCACCAACGGGGATTGGTCGCAGGGTAGGCGGGACCGTCCGCCCTGGCGCCGCCGATGGGCTGCAGGTAGATACGGCTGATCGGGGTGGTGAGGTTTTCCCAGCCGGTTTCATAGGCGATGGCCCTGCCGTCCGGGGACCAGGATGGCGCGAAGGCGCCATAGGGCGAGGAGGCCGGTCCGCGCGAATCCGGAAAGGCATGCATCGGCAGGGTATCCCCGGTCATCTCCGCGAAGTCCGCGTAATGGAGGATGAACTTGCGGGAGCCGACGGCCTCGGGTTTCACGAAGGCCAGGCGGAAGGTGTTTCCCGCGCCGATGAAATCCTGGATGCGCTCTTTCAGGGTCGCAACGGCCGGAAGCAGGGCGAGCGACAATCCCGCCTTCACGGAATCGCTTTGCGGGAAACGCTTGGCCAGGAACCCGTCCGCGGCCGCCTCCAGGACGAAACCGGAAACCGCCTGGGAGCCTGCGGCGACGCGGCCGCCGACCTTGGACAAGGCCGCTGCGGCGCCCGGCCCGCCGCCGGCGATCCCGGCATAGCCCGGGCCGCCCCACAGGGTGCCATGGGTGCCTTGGCTGATGAACCGGAACGAAGCCGAACCGGAGGAGGTCGTGATGCGGAGCCAATGCAGACCGGATCCGCCGCGCCCTCCCGCCATCTTCTCCAGGTTCCAACTGCGGGTCCGGTCGCTCTTTCCCTCACCCTGGGGAAGAACCTTCCGGGAACCATCCGGGGAAATCCATTCCATCTTCATCCATCCCGACTCCGTCCCGTCCAGGGACAGGATCCCATCCCGGAACCGGAGCTCCAGGTTTCCCGGAAGCCGGGTCCGATGGATTAACCCGATGGCGACGGATCCCTTCAAGGAGAAACGGCCTTGTGCATCGGTGGTCGCGACCAAGGCGGTTTCCAGGAGCTTGACCGAAGCGCCCGCCAAGGCGGCGCCTTTCTGATCCACGACCTTGCCCTGGAAATCCACCTGGGTGCTTTGCGTCCGCGCCGCCGTTACGCTCCCCGAAACGAGAAGGAAGGCCAGGAGGGAACGCGGCAGGTTTTTGAGTTTCGACATCATCCATTCCCAACTTTCGGCATGGCATCAATTTAGGCAATTTCGGATATTGAGCGTATCCTAAACAGACGCTAGTGATTCCAGCCGGAATTCCTCGATTACACCCGGAAATTCGGCTAAAATGCGGCGCGCTGGTAGGGTATTTCGAGTATATTATTCGAGAAATTCCGGCCAGTTCCGCAGTGGCAGGCGTGGGGAAGGGGCTTTTAAATATGAAGACATTATCCAGATCACGGGTTTGCTTGGCGGCGGTCATGGGGTTGCTCATGGCATGCTCATCCACCAAGAAGGATGTCGCCCAGGCTCCGAGGTCGGATGATCTCCTCGAACTGCTCACCGGGTTCGGCGAATCCCTCTCGAAGCGTAACTTCGCCAAGGCCGTCGATTACATGGTTCCCGAAGAAAAGGCCCTGATGATGGAAAGCGGATCCGTTCCCACGGAAAAGCAAAGGCAGCTCCTTGCTCTGCGCCTCGCCACCCTCATCCGTCACCCGGCCATCCACGTCGAGAATGGGCATATCGCCGGCATCTACAGCGTTCTTCCCAATCTGCGCCAGGGGGAAGCCAATCCCGTGGCCGCTTCCGATGAAAGCGCTTCGCCGGAAGCCGCGGGCCTGAACGGCGATCCCCTCACCGCCGATGCGAAGGGCCCGATGGCCACGGACGCGAACACCACCGCTGACGCCACCAATTCGGATATGAGCGAAGTCCAGAGCGCCAGCGTCAATACGGATGACCCCCAGCTCAAAGCGACGGTCAGCAAATTCTTCTCCGCCGTGAACAAGCGCAATTGGTCCAGCGCCCTCGCCATGATGAACGACAGCGAAAAGAGACTGCTCCTGGACGACAAGGGACGCCTCAAGGAATCCTCCAAGCAGCGCCTTGCGCAAATCGACCAGAAGAACAGGGAAGCCCTGATCCTCCAGGACGGCAAACTCACCGGCGTCACCTTGCTGTTGCCAAGCGAGTAAGGCCGGGCCGGCGCAAGCCGGTCGCGACCGGAGGGGACTCCTCCGCATCGACGGGACGGAATCATCGGATCGGTTAAAGGGCGCTTGAAGCGCCCTTTTTCATTAGGGGCGCTCTTACGGGGATTGGACCGTTTACAACGGTCAGTCTTTGGTGTTGAAGGCCATCGCCAGGGTGACGGCCAGAACGGCCATTCCTCCGAGCGTCCACCAGACGAAGCGATGGCTGGCCGGGGTTTCGCCGGGCTCGGAGGTCGGCTCATCCTCGTCGGACTCATCCTCCGACGACAGCTTGGAAGCCTGTACGGTCGTGCCGGCCTTGACGGGCAGGGCAAGGGAATAGGTCAAGGCATCCGCCCGTTTCACCTCGAAGTCCTTGCACTCGGTCTCGTACCCGGGGCTGCTGCCGCAGATGCGGTGCTTGCCCGGATTGAGGGGGACGCGGGAGGAGATTACGGCCATGGGTGAATTGTCGATGGTGAGCACGGTATTGACCGGCGATACGCTCAGGTTCAGGAAGGCCGCCTCATGGTTCTGCAAGTCCAGGGCCAATTCCCCGAAACCTTCGGCCATGAGCTTTTCCGGGCGCTTGGTATAGACCTTGGTCAAGGAGGTCGAAACCTCCCCCGTCTCCACGTCGAGGTAGGCAACGGTAAAGGTGAAAACCGTATCCAGGCGGGTTGTCTGCACCGTCACCAGCTTATCCGCCGTGAGGCGGCGCGCGATATCGAGACGGCATTCCTTCGTCAGGCATTTTTCCGGGACGATCCGCATCTTTTCCATGGTCTCCACCACGCTGCTGCGGTCCAAGGTGTGGAATACATCCAGACGCTGCATTTCCGCGATGAACTGCTGGGACAAGGCGATGCCGTCGCTGGTCTTGATGCCGTCCCCGTGGAAGTCGAATACGACCACGGCGGGGACCAGGGCCTTGCCGCCCTTCTGGGCCTGATAGGACTTGCGGATCTTCTTGAACCGGGCCAGGATGGTATTGCTGGCATAGGTATCATGGATGGATGCGAAGGGATCCAGATCCAGCAACCGGAAGAAATAGCGGTCGCCCAGATCCTTGCGCTTGGGACTCGAGCTGTACAGCACCCCCAGGTTCTTCAGGATATAGACGCTGTCGGGATAGGTCAGGTCGGCGGAACCGAGATAGCTTTCCAGGATCCTCTGGGCCTTGCCCACCTCCCCTTCGATGAGGAAATTCTCCACCGCGGGCCGGTTCACGACCTGGCCGCATGCGAGGGAAACCGCCGACAGCGCGAGAAGTATTGCGGCGACGAAAACGTTTTTATCCGGAAAAGGGTTTATTTTACCCATCATCACCCCTATCTAATAGGTAGCTCATCATGGCCAACTTATCAACGACATCCGCGTCGCGTTTGCTCCTGGCCTTGGCCATCGCGGCTTCCGCGGATCCGAAAACCCCGGTCGCGCCCAGCCCGGCGTTCCTCAAGTACTGGAAGTCCGGTCTCGCGGAATTGACCAGCTACAATATCACCGCCGAGCGTTACGGAGAGATGCGTAAGGCCCAGGGAGTGATGGTCTTCGTCTACGAGGAGATAAACGCGGATACCCGCATCAAGGTGGAATCGGACAAAACCCCTCCCGCCAAGCGGATTCCCGTTCTGAAGCTCAATAATGTCCTGAAGTTCACCACCGGCGTATACGATTATTCCCTCATGACCTCCGTATTCGCGGGCCTGGGCGGGACCGGGGTGCAGCGGCCCCTGCAGCCCCAGAAGATATCCTTCACTTCCCAGGAATGGTGCGGGAACGTATTCCACCAGTTGGTTCCCGGCCCCAAGGGACTCGTTTCCCAAATCCACTCCTATTTCGAGGCCGAAGGGGATCTGGCCACCCTGCTCCCCTACCCCAAGGGCGGTTTGTTCTTCTACGAGGACGAGATGCCCATCCTGGTGCGCGAACTGGACGGTCCCCTGCTCCAAGCGGGAACGCCGGTCAAGGTGAACCTGGTTCCCGGCCTGTGGGAACGCCGCAAGCGCCATGTCCCCATCGCCTTCTCCGAGGGCGTGATGACCAAGGTCGGACCTGAAAAGGTGAAGGTGGCCGGCTCCGAAAAGGAGGCCGTGAAATGGACCCTCGAGACCATGGGCATAACCACCACCTACCATGTGGAAGCGGCCCAGCCGCATCATCTCCTCGCCTGGGAGAACAGCAAGGGCGAGAAGGCGGAAATGATCGCAAGCCTGCGCGATACCTATTGGGAGCATAACCATAACGTCGATGCGCCCCTGCGGAAGAAACTGGGCCTGACCTTCGGCGTGGACGAATGAAGCCGTCCCGCTAGACCGGGTTTTCCTCGGCCAAGGGAGCCGTGACGGCTTCCGGAGCGGCCTTTTCCGCGCGCGCCTGAACGTTCAGCTTGACCTTATCGGGCGACAACTCGAATAGTTCCCAGCACAAGGCGTAGAGATCCAAGGCGCCGATGGACGCGGGCGCGTACTCGAAGATGCTCAGCCCTTCGCGGGCGGCCTCGGCCAACTGGATGGTCTGTCGGACGGTCTGCCTGGCTATGCGGCCGGGGAACTCTTCCGCGATCTCCTTCAGGATATTCTGGTGCAACTGGGTATTGGCCCGGTACATGTTGATCACGATCTTGTACAACTGCGCCGTGGCGGACATCTTGTCGAGCATGGGAATGAGATCCTGCAGGCCCTGCAGCGCGTAAGGTTCCGCCTGGATCGGCACGATCACGCCTTCCACCGCGAAGAGCACCATGCGGGTAAGCCAATTGACGATGGGCGGGCAGTCGACCAGGATGAAATCGTAATCCGGCGCCAATTCCTGGAGGATGAGCTTGAAGCGCGCCGGCTCGCGGATCAGGCGCGCGTCCAGGATGGGCAGGTCGTCCAGGCTGGTGCTTCCCGCGAGCAGGTCCAGGTTTTCGTAACCCGTGGTGAGGATGGCCTCGTGGGGCGCGCATCGGCGGAGGAGGACCTGGGAGATGTCGGGAAACCCGGCGGGCACGGCCGAACCGGGCAAGGGAGCCTTGGCAGGTTCGCCTGGGACGCCTTCCATGCCGGCAGCGCCCTTGAGGAGATGGCGGGTCAGGTTGGCTTGGCCGTCCATGTCCACCAAAAGGGTGCGGAACTTGGAGAAGGCGAGGGCATGGGCGCAATTCAGGGAGAAGGTGGTCTTCCCGACCCCGCCTTTTTTGGAAAGGAAGCAAAAGGATTTTGTCATGGGGATATTATACGCTTTAAGATTTTCGGTGTGCCCGCGGGCCGGTCACTCCACCACGGAGATGGGGACCCCGAGGGCCTGGAACTTTTCCACGACGCGGTCATAGCCGCGCTCGATGTAATTCACGCCGGAGATTTCCGTCCTGCCCTTGGCCAGCACCGCGGCGACCAGGTAGGAGAAGCCCGCGCGCAGATCCGGGATCTCGATGCTGGCGCCCTTGAGCGGCGTCGGGCCCTGGATGATGGCGGAATGCTTGTGGCCGGAATTGCGGAAACGGCAATCGCGCCCGCCCAGGCATTCGTTGTAGAGCTGGATGCGCGCGCCCATCCGGTTCAGGGTCTCCGCGTATCCGAAGCGGTTCTCGTAGACCGTCTCGTGGATGACGGACATGCCGTCCGCCTGGGTGAGCAGGATGACCAGGGGCTGCTGCCAATCGGTCATGAGTCCGGGGTGCACCCCGGTCTCCACCGCGATGGGCTTGAGTTTCGAATGCACGCCGTAGAACCGGATGCCGTCCTCTACGGTCTCGAATTCCCCGCCGGCCTTGCGCAGCCAGTTGAGGAAGGTGAGCATGTGCAGTTGATCCGCCCCGCGGATCAACACGTCCCCGCGCGTGGCGATGGCGGAGACCGCGAAGGACGCGGCCTCGATCCGATCGTTGATGACGCGATGCTGGGCCGCGTGAAGCTCCCCCACTCCCTGGATGATCCAGGTGCGATCGGTCTCCTGGGTGATGATGGCGCCCATGGACTGGAGGAACAGGGCCAGGTCCACGATCTCGGGCTCGATGGCGGCATTGCGGATCTCGGTGGTGCCCTGGGCCGTCGCGGCCGCCATCATGAGATTCTCGGTCGCCCCCACGCTCGGGAACGGCAAGGTGATGCGGGCGCCGGCCAACCGCTTGGCCTTGAAATGATAGGCGCCGTTCTCGTAGGAGATGTCCGCTCCCAGGGTGCGGAAGCCTTCCAGGTGGAAGTCCAGGGGGCGCGGCCCGATATCGCAACCTCCCATCATGGGGATCTCGGCCTTGCCGAAGCGATGCAGGAGCACGCCGGCCAAAAGGATGGGGATGCGGTTGAGCCCGGAGTATTCCTGCGGCACGATATGGGTCGAAAGGTTCGACGCGTCGATTTCTAATATCCCCGCTTCTTTCCGGTGGGTGACGACGCAACCGATCGAGGAGAGGATTTGCTTGGTGATTTCGACGTCCCCGATTTCAGGGACATTATTGAGAACGGACTTCCCCGGAGCGAGCAAGGCGGCGACCATCTGCTTGGTGACCGCGTTCTTGGCGCCCCGGATGCGGATTTCCCCTTTTAGGTATCGACCGCCCTCTATGATGAACTTTTTGGCCATGGCTCAAATGTACAAACTGGACCGGGATAATCTCCAATCGGGCGGCCCAGAACCGCTTGCCGGCGGGACCTGCCAGCCTCTACCATCGAGGTCATGGACAACATATCTCCCGCCGGCGGCGCCCAGGGCGCGGCCGCCTCCCAAGACCTGATCATGCTCAAAAAGACCCAGGATCTGGCGAAGCAACAGAGCGCCCAATTGCTGGAAGCCCTTCCCCCGCCCCCCCAATCGCCCAGCCCCGCCGGCGTAGGCGGCAACCTCGACATCACCGCTTAGTCCCGCCCGCCGCCGAAGGGAAAAGGGCGCTGAGTTCGGAGCGTTGAGTTTGCGAAGCAAACTCAAGAGCGACGAGCCACTATACGGATCTCGAGCGCCCTCTCCACCACCGCCATGCACCAAAGTCCCAACATGGGCAAGAGAGGGAAGACCTGGCGCGGAATCGCGCAGACGAGGGACATGCCTCCTAGGGAGAGGCAGGCGAAGGCCAGGCAACCCTGCACCCAAGGCGGCACCGAGCGACGCCCCAGCCATCCGGGAACGGCCAGGAGCAGGCAGACCATGAAAGGGAAGGCGAATACGAAGGCCCGGTTCCCGGTCGCCAGTTCCGTCTGGGAGCCGGGGTAATAGGTATTGGGGAAGCCGAAGGCCATCCTATTCACGTTGGCGCGCCAGTTGAGGATGCACTTTCCCGGATGCTCCCGGCAATTGCGTATCGCCTCCTTTTTGAACACGCCGTCCTGGGCCACGTAATCCAGCTTGAGGGTTTCCCGGATGAAGTCCGCATGGTTCCGGAAGTATTCCGGATTCTCCAGCAAGGCCTCGAAATTGATCCAGTCCCCGAAGTATTCGCGTTCCGGCAAGGACATGAAATAGAGTTGGAACCCGCCGGAATTGCCCCAAAGGTTGGCCTTGCCGGTCTTGGCCCAGGTATGCGCCAGCCAAGGCGCGCAAAGCAGCAGGCCGGACGCGCAGGCCAAGGCCGCGGCACCGGACGCGCGCCGGATCTCCCCGGGCCGCCGTTCGCCCCCTGGGCCGGGATGGCCGCTCGCTTCGGGAATTCCCCCTCGTCGCTTCCGCCCGCCCCGGACCGACCATAGCCATAGGCCCGCTGCGATTGGCAGGGCCGCCTCGAGTACGTACCCGAAGAATACCTTGGTCAGGGCCAGGTAACCCAGATGTAACCCCGCCAGGCAGGCGTGCCGCCCTGCCCGCCCGCCGCCCCGGGTAGCGGCTCCGTAATGCCAGGCCGCGCCGCAAACCAGGAAGGCGGAGAGGGATTCGGTCATGACCATCCCGAGCAGGGGACCGTGGAGGAGGAGCAAAAGCCCCATGCCATACGCGTAAGCAAGGCTGCGCTTTTCGATTCCGGCCAGGCGCAAGGCCCCCTGGAAGTGCGCTACGGCCAGGGACAGGAAAACGGCGTTGGCGAGTCGGACCACGGCCATGGGGATTCCCAGGGCCAGGAAAGGCGCCAGGAACAGGGGGTAGCCCGGGCCGTTCCAGAACATGAGGGTATCGGGCCCGGCGAAATACCCGTCCAGGATATGCCTGGCATTGAGCAGGTACCGCCATCCATCGCCTTCATTGGGACCCTTGGCCTGGACCACGGCCATGATCGCAAAAAACCCGAATAGGGGAAGCAATTTCAACGGTTCGCCCCAAGCTGGGCGGCCAGGCCTTGGACGTCCCTGGGGAGCGGCGGGAGGGTGGGCGGTTGCGGACGATTCAGGCATGGGGACGGGCTAATCTTCCAATTCCTGGACAGGGGTTGTCCACGCCTTGGACGCTGAAAGGGACGCTTGACCCGGGCGGTTTCCCGGAAAACCCCGTTTAAAGGCGGAATTGAAGGTCTACCCGCACAATCGTCCCATCGGCCGGGTTGGCCCGCATTTTGATTTAAGGGTAGGCAAGCGACAACGGGACAAGGGGCGGCGATACCGTCCCGGATCCGGAAAGGAAACCGCGATGAAACCCTGGCTGACCCTGGCGATCCTCCCCCTCCTCCTCTCTTCCTGCATGGTGGTCGACCTCCAGTGGGAACAAGGCAACGGCATCGCGGCGACCGAGATCCGCAGCCTGCCCTCCTTCGATCGCATCCGCCTGGAGGCCCCGGTGCACGTCATCGTGAAGGCCGGTCCCGCGTATTCCGCCTACGTCTCCTCGGACGCCAACCTCACGGGATATTTCCAGACCGACACCTTCGGCGGCACCCTGACCATCGGATTGAGCTCGGAAATCCAACCCAGCATCGAACCGGAAATCACCATCATCGTGCCGAACCTGCATTCCCTGACCCATAACGGCAACGGCCTCGTGGAAATCCAGGAGGACGGCGATTTCCCGGACGTAAGCCTGACCCTGAACGGCGGCGGCGAGATCCGCTATTCGGGAACGGCATCGCGGTTGAAGGCCACCCTCAACGGCACCGGCTCCATCGTGATGGAAGGTTATACCGCGCTCCTGGAAGCCGATCTCCGCGGGGACGGGGAAATACACGGCGAGAACCTGCTCTCCGGGGATGCGGACGTGGAACTGAGCGGATCGGGATTCGTCTTCCTCGACCTCGATTACCAATCCGCACTGAACCTGGCCCTGACCGGTTCGGGCCGGGTGGAATGGTGGGGGGCGCCGTCCAAGCTGAACTACACCCTGACCGGAACCGGCAAGGTGGTGGAACATCGCGGCCTGCCGAAGAAATCCGCGGCGGCAAAAACCTCGGCCACCGTGGGACAGCCTGCCGGGTCCGCCAAGTCGGGCGCAGCCGGCCAGTATGAAACGGCCCCCGCCCTGCCCGCAAAGACCATCAAATTCTCCGAGGCGGCGGCCAAGCCCAAGCCCTGAGCCGGACGGTCAACCGCCGAGCACCCGGATCATCCCCAGAAGATCCGGGTCATCCGGCAAGGCCCGCAGGCCCGCGTACGCGGCTTGGCGGGCTTCCGCGATCCGGCCGGAATGGGCCAGGGCCAGGGTCCGCAGGCAGGCGTAACGCCGGTAATACCCCTCTCCCCCGTCGCGGCCCCCCGCCCGGTCCAGCCAGGCGAGGGATTCGGCCCAGTTTCCCCGTTCGAAATCCAGGTTCGCCAGGGCCAACAAGGCGAATGGCTCTTCCGGCTCCGTATCCAGGGAGGCCAAGGCTAGCCGTCGGCCCTCCATCGCGAAGTAGGCCGGCAAGGGCGGAGGCAGGGAAAGCCGGGACACATGATCGTGGGCCGCCGCCAAATGGGCCAGGACATGGCCGGCCGCGGCGCTCCCGGCGCCCGCCTTTTCCAGGACCTCCGTGATACGGGCGATCCTGTGCCGGATACGGTGCTCCCGAATCACCTTATCATGCCCGCGCTTCGCCATGGCCCCGGCTTCGGAGGGGTGGGCCAGGGCCCAAGCGATTTTCGTCTCGAGGTCCGCGGCGTCTCCCGGCCGGTACACGAGGAAATCCTCTCCCGGGATCCCGATTTCCTCCAGGGAATGGGTGATGCGATCCGTAATCAACAGCGCGCCTTTGCCCATGGCCTCGAAGCAGCGCAGGTTGAGATCATCGTGCACCGATTGGTTGATGACCGCGCGCGAAGTCCGATAGACGGCCTGGTAGTCCCCTTGGACCGCGTGGATGGATCGGCCGCCGGACCTGAGGGAATCGAACAAGGCGGTACGGGCCGGATTCAAGGCCGCATCCAGGGTGCCGACGAAGGAAACGTCGATTTGCCTGCCCTCCCAAGGGAGGAATTCCGGTTCGCCCCCGAAGGAGAGCGGAAGCCATGTCACGGGGGATTGGAGGGTGCGGTAGGCCGCCAAGGCTCCGACCTGGTTCCGCTGGGCGCAGAATACCGCGTCGAATAGCGGGGCGAAATGCCGGTGCCAGTCCGCATGAAGGTGGGAGTCCACGGCATACCAGGCTTTCCTGTACGGGAGGGTTTCCAGTCCCAGGTGCACCAGGGGGGTGGAGTCGTCGACCTGGAGTATCCAATCGGGGCTGAACGATTCCGCGAGCAGGCGAAGGTAAGGGCCCGCGGATCCGGGATCAAGGAAGGGATCGCTTTCCCGGTCGAGCGGGTGTCCGATGGAGCCCCGCGTTCCCAGGGCCATCACCTCATGCCCGTGTTCCCTGAGGGCCCTGGACAGCATCCTGCCGCCTACGGTCAAGATGCGCAAGGGCCGGCCTGGACTAGTCCTTATCCTTCGGCTTATTGGATGCGGGCATTCATTAGCCTTTATCCTTGGACTTCTTGAATGCCTTGGCGAAGAGCTTGTGGTCGCCCAGGTAACGGCTGGCCTCGATGACCTGGTTGTCGTTCTTGAGTTCGAAGGCGGTGCGGGCATCCTCGCCCAGGGCCGCGCCCAGCAATTCGGCCTTCAGCTGGTATGTTATGTAATCCGTGTTCTTCTCGAATTCCTTCTCGGCTTCGGCGCGAAGCACGCCCTCTAGGGCTCCCGTGGCGGACTCCACCTCGGCCTTGTCCTTGTTGTTGGGAAGGGTGTCCCCGCGCTCAACGCGCTCTTTCTTCACGATGTCCCGGAAATTCTCCAGGGCGATGATGGACGCGCTCTTGAACTTGGTGAAGGTGGTGTCCGTGTAGACGAACTTCTTGAAGTCCTCGAGGATCTCCGGGGTGACCACGAAATCCGGGGTGATCTTGGTTTTCTTCGCGATCTCGTGGCGCTTCTTGATGGCGTAATTGAAGAACATGGTCTTGCGGAGCAGTTCGGTGGCGAAGCGGGTGTATTTGCGGCCCGGAAGGATCACGTCCGGGGTGATGCCTCCGCCGGCCAGCACCTTGCGGCCCGCCTTGGTGTAGAAGTAGGTCGTGTCCTTGCGCGCCGAATCGGTCGCCGCCTTCTTGAAGCGGACCGCGTTCTCCGGCTTGTTGATGCAACGGCCCGCGGGGGTATAGTAATAGGCCGTGGTCAGCTTGAGGGTGTTCTGCTGGCCGTCCAGGGGCAGGATGGTCTGCACGGAACCCTTCCCGAAAGAGGTCTCCCCCAGCACGATCCCGCGATCCCAATCCTGGATGGCGCCCGCCACGATTTCCGAGGCCGAAGCGGAATTCTCGTTCACGAGCACGACCATCTTCTTGGTCCAGATGGGGTTGCGGCGGCTGTGGTATTCCTGGTTCTGGGACTTCACGCGGCCCTTGGTGTACACCACCATCTGGTTCTTGTCGAGGAAGAGTTCGGATACGGAAATGGCCTGGTTCAGCAGTCCGCCCGGATTGACGCGCAGGTCGATGATCAGGTTCTTCATGTCCTTCTTCTTGAGCTCCATGATCTTGGCCTCGAGATCCTCGGAAGTCCTCTTGGCGAACTGGGTGATCTTGATGTACCCGGTCGAGTCGTTCACCATGGCCGCATACGGCACGCTCTCGATCTTGATGACCTCGCGCACGATATTGAATTCCATGGGCTCCAGCATGCCCTCGCGCAGGATCTGGATCTTGACCGGGGATCCCGGTTTTCCGCGCAGCTTCTCCACCGCGTCGTCGATGCTGATTCCCTGGGTGCTGGTGGTATCGATTCGGATGATCTTGTCCCCGGCCTGCAGGCCCATCCGGTGGGCGGGCGTGCCGGCCAGGGGCGAAACCACGGTGAGGATCTGGTCGCGGATGCCGATCTGGATGCCCAGGCCGCCGAATTCGCCTTCCGTATTGACCTTCAGGTCCTCATAGTCCTTGGGCGTGAAATAGGCGGTGTGGGGATCGAGGATGGAACGGATGCCCCCGATGGCCGCATCCACCAGCTCTTCGGAAGAGACGTCTTCCACGTAATTCTCGTTGATCTTGGTGACGACCTTGTCCAATCGGATCAGGTCGGAGTAGAATTTCTCTCCTCCCGCCTGCACCCGGTTGCTGATGAAGGCGAACCCCGCGATGAGGATGGCCACGGTAACGTAGTAGAACTTGCTCTTCTTCATCTTTGTTCCCTAACACCAACTGGGGATACGTCCACTTGACTCAAATCTTATCATCTCCGCCCGGATAATGCGACCGGTGGCTACGATCGGGTTGCGGACCGATCCGACCCGCCGGTCCCGGATACCTGTCGGACAAGATCCCATGGAATGTACAAATTTCACAATCCCAGGATTCCAGGGGAGTTAGAGCAAGGGCAGTAGTTTCGACAGGATTGCCTGTTGGACCGTTTCGGCCGCCTGGCCGCCGTCGATTACGGTGAACCGATCCGGATTTTCCGCCGCGATGCTCAGGTAGCCGAGCCGCACGCGCTCGAAAAACGGGGCGCTTTCGCTCTCCATCCGATCGGCGGGCCGGCCTCCGGCGGCGAGGCGGTCGCGCATGGAATGGATGGGCAGGTCCAGCAAGAAGCTATGGAGGGGCCAGACATCGCCGCAGGCGATTCGGAAAAGTTCGCGGATGGGGCCGAAGTCCATGCCGCGGCCGTAACCTTGATAGGCCAGGGTCGACCAGCCGAATCGATCGGCCAGGACCACCTTTCCGGCCTCCAAGGCCGGCTGGATGACCTGGGCCACCAATTGGGCCCGGGCGGCGGAGAAAAGCAGCAATTCCGCGGAAGGGACGATCGGGTTTTCCGGGGAAAGGATGAGTTGGCGGATCTTGTCCGAGACGGGTGTGCCGCCGGGCTCGCGCACGGTGACGACCTCGCGGCCCATTGTCCGCAGGCGATCGGCCAGGAGGGCGAGCTGGGTGGTCTTCCCGCTGCCATCCACGCCTTCCAGGGAGAAGAACCCCGGACGGCCCTGAATCATGGGTTCAGGAGTCCGGTCAAACGTCCGCTCCGGAAGGACGGACTTTCAATAAAGGAGATCAAACGTCCGTACCGGCGGGACGCATGAGTCGACTCGATTTTCAAGCATCCGTCCCGTGGCATTTCTTGAATTTCTTGCCGCTCCCGCAGGGGCAAGGGTCGTTACGCCCGATGTTCTTCACATCGATGGCCGGACCCGCCTGACGGGGTCCGGGCATGGCCATGGACCGCGCCTGTTGCATCGGCCTGGGCGCGGAGGGGCCGGTGGCCGTCTGGGGTGCGCGGACCGGCTGGCCGCCCTGGACATGGACGGCGGGCATTTCCCGCGGCTGCTGCGGGTCGGCCCCCTGGGGAGGAAGGGAAACGCCGCCCTCGGGCTCGCCGGGCATGCTGAATTCCATCTGGCGCATGCGCGCCAGCTCGATTTCCCGGGCCTTGATCATGGCCTCCTGCTGGCGTTTCAGGAAGTCCGGATCGATATGGAGGATCCTGGCGGAAACCTCCATGGCGATGCGTTCCAGGGTGGTCGCGAACATCGCGAAGCCTTCCTTCTTGTACTCCTGCAGGGGGTCCTTCTGGGCGTAGCCGCGGAACCGCGTCGCGTCGCGCAGGTGATCCATGGCGTATAGGTGCTCGCGCCAGAGATGATCGATGACGCCCAGGAGGACCTGGCGTTCGATCTCGCGCAACTGCTCCGAACCGATTGAAGCCTCGATGGCGGCGTACTTCTGCTTGGCCAGCTCGATGACCTGGTCCAGGGTGGCGTCCGCGTTCTGGTAATGCAGGACGTCCTCGGCAATGGCATAGTCGATGTCGAAGGCGCGCTTCAATTCCGCGTACATCTTGTCGAGTTCCCAATTCTCGGGGTAGTTCCCTCCGACGGAAAACTGGGAGACGACCTGATCCACGGCCTCTTCGATGCGGACCTCGATTTCGTCCTTGATCTCCTCCCCGTTGAGGATGCGGCGGCGCAGGCCGTACACGACGGTGCGCTGCTTGTTCATCACGTCATCGTATTCGAGCAGGTGCTTGCGGATTTCGAAATTCTGGCCTTCCACGCGCTTCTGGGCGGTGGCGATGGCGCGGTTCACGAGGGGGTGGCTGATGACCTCGCCCTCTTCGACGCCCAGGCGGTCCATGATGCGCGAGATGCGATCGGAACCGAAGATGCGCATGAGATCGTCTTCCAGGGACAGGTAGAAACGGGATTCGCCCGGATCCCCCTGGCGGCCGGAACGGCCGCGGAGCTGGTTGTCGATGCGGCGGCTTTCATGCCGCTCGGTGCCGAGTACGTAGAGGCCGCCCGCTTCCGTGACGCCCTCGCCCAGCTGGATATCCGTGCCGCGGCCGGCCATGTTGGTGGCGATGGTGACCCGGCCCTTGTGGCCCGCCTCTTCGATGATGCCGGCTTCGCGCTGATGGTGCTTGGCGTTGAGCACTTCATGGGGCACGCCCTGCTTGAGCAGGAACCCGCTCAGCTCTTCCGACTTCTCGATGGAGACCGTGCCGACCAGGACCGGCTGGCCCTTCTCATGGCGCTCCTTGATGTCCTGGACGATGGCCTCGATCTTCTCGCGGCGCGTCTTGTAGATGAGATCATCCTGATCGATGCGGACCATGTTGCGGTTGGTGGGGATGACCACCACGCGGAGCTTGTAGATCTGCTGGAACTCGGAAGCCTCGGTATCGGCCGTTCCGGTCATGCCGCCCAGCTTCTTGTACAGGCGGAACAGGTTCTGGAAGGTGATGGTGGCGAGGGTCTGGTTCTCGCGCTGGATGGGGACGTTCTCCTTGGCCTCGATGGCCTGGTGGAGACCTTCCGAATAACGGCGGCCTTCCATGAGGCGCCCGGTGAACTCGTCGACGATGACCACCTGGCGGTTCTTCACCATATAGTCCACGTCCCGCTTGAAGATCACGTGGGAGCGCAGGGCCTGCTGGACGTGATGGACCCATTCGACGTTGAGATCCCCGTAGAGGTTCTCGAGTTCGAGCTTCTCTTCGCAGACGTTCACGCCTTCCTCGGTGAGCGAGACGTGCTTTTCCTTCTCGTCCAGGGTGTAATGCGTATCCTTGACCAGGTAGCGTACCACCTCGTTGGCTTTCTTGTACTTGTCCGTGGACTGCTCCGCGGGACCCGATATGATCAAGGGCGTGCGCGCTTCGTCGACGAGGATGCTGTCGACCTCGTCCACGATCGCGAAGTTCAGCTCGCGCTGGACGCAATCCTCGATATTGTGGGCCATATTGTCGCGCAGGTAATCGAAACCGAATTCGTTGTTGGTCCCGTAGGCGATGTCCGAAGCGTAATTGCGCTTGCGCTCGTCCTCGTCCAGGCCGTGGACGATGATGCCCACGGTGAGGCCCAGGAAACGGTACACCTTGCCCATGGTCTGGGCATCGCGGCGGGCCAGGTAGTCGTTCACGGTCACCACGTGCACGCCCTTGCCTTCCAGGGCGTTCAGGTATACGGGCAGGGTGGCCACCACGGTCTTGCCTTCGCCGGTCTTCATTTCCGCGATCATGCCCTGGTGCAGGACCATGCCGCCGATCAACTGGACGTCGAAGGGACGGTACCGGAACGGGAAGCGGCTCTCGGGATTCAGGGTGCGGATTTCATTGTAGAAGGAGGCCGGGAAGGCCAGGGTATGGTGCTCAGCCACCGGGGCAGGGGCTTCGCCTTCAGCGGGTTCCGGACGGCCGATGCCGAGTTTCCCGCGGGCTTCGAGCAAAAGCTTCTGGGAGGGCGGGCTCAGTCGGGAGATGTCGAAACCCAGATCCGGATTCAGGACATTCAACATGCCCAGGCGTCGATCCGCGGCCTCGCGGCAGACGGCGAACGCCTCGGGGAGCAGATCGTCCAGGGTCTTGCCTTCGGCGAGGCGCGCGCGGAACTCGACCGTCTTGGCGGTCAGATCGGCATCGTCAAGGGCCTCCATCGCTGGGGCGAAGAGATTGATCTCCTCCACCTTGGGTTGCAGGCGTTTGACCTCGCGCTCGTGGCTGGTCCCGAAAATCTTGGCAAGTATGGCGTTCACAATCATGGGAGACAAATTAGGAAAAAGGGGGATTGATTGGGAGGAAAACGAGGGAGGCGGGGGAATTGACGGCGTTGAGGGGTGGATTGGGAGGATATTTGAAGGTTTTGTCGAAAGCCCGGAGCCGGGGGCCGGGAGCCGGAGGCGAAACCGATGGTTTACAACGGTTTTATCGCGAATGCCCCGAGGCGGCATCGAATGCCCCGCCGTTGGCCTGGGCCGCCCATCTCCATCCACTCTCCCCGCTGCGGGATCCGGGCCCCCGGCTCTCCGCCTTGATTTTCAAATGCGCTTCCCCTTCGGTTACCGCCTCCCACTCCCTAAGCGTTCCTCATCGTACCACCGCAACCTTGCCCTTATGGAGCAGACGGGATTTTCCGGAGGTCAGGGTGTAGATGTAAACGCCGGTTCCGACGGTATTGCCATGGTCGTTCTTGAGCTCCCAGTCCAGGCTGGTGTTCTTGACCCGGGTTTCCGATCCCCCGGAGCCGGGCGCTTGGGCCGAATTATAGACCAGATCCCCGGTCATGGTATGGATGCGCAGGACCACCTCCTCCCCCAAGGCGTAGCCGCGCAGGGAATTCAGGTTCTTGAAGGTGATGCTCCCCTTCTCCCGGTGCCGCGAGTCCGAAAACCGGAATGGATTGGGGAAGATGTAGAAGTCCGCGTCCGAAGTGGTGAAGGTAAGGGTGTATTGATCGACGGTATCCTTCTGGTCGTACAGCCATTCCGGCAGGCGGTTCCCGTTGCCGTCGAGGGAAAGGCCGGACGTATCGAGAATGCCTCCCGAGAGGGTCACGGTGACCGAGTCGAGGGCGGGCAGGAGCGGCCTGGTCCTGATCAGGAGGCTGGAATCGTTGTCGGCCAGGGACAGGATCTGGAAGTCGTAGGTCTTGCCCTTCCGGAAAACCGAGGTCACGCGGACGGCATGGTTGTCGATCCCCTTCATCGCGGCCGGATCGAGCCGGGTCAGGGTGTCCGTTCCGAAGGGGGGCCTTTTGGAGAGCTTGCGGTTGAAGCGGATGCGGATGGGGCTTTCCGGGGACCAACCCGTGGCGTTTCGCGCCGGTTCCGTCGAGACCACGGCCAGATAACTGGTGTCCACCTTGGCCTGGAAGGCCGTATCCAGGGATCCGGGGGCCATCGCGTTCCGATCCAGGCGGAGGTCGAGGGCGTTCCCGGCGAGGTCCGTGATTCCATTGGACAGTTCGATGCGGAGGATATCCCGGTGGATGAAGAATCCGGGATTGGGCCTGACCTTGAGGGAATCGGATACCCGGTCATAGGCGGGCGTGAACACGACGGTGTCGGCCAGGGAATCCGCGAAGGCGGAAACCTTGCCCAACCCGGCCGCCTTCCGCTTATAGGCGTAGGTACCCGCGATGGTTCCCCTGGACGCCGGGTTCTTCAAAGAATCCAACAAGGAATAGACCCGGAACTGCGTTGCGGGTTGCAGGATGCGGACGGTTTCCGTGAACCCGATGGCGATGGTGGAACGGGCCGGCACCAGCCTGGGAAGGCCGGAAGCGTTGAAACCGCCGGACGGACCGGCCGGAGCGGAACCCGGTACCGAGATGCGGACCAGGGGAAGATCCCGGTAGGTGACCTTGAAAGGGATCTTCAGCACCGGATTGGCGAAGTCATTGGTCTGGACGAGCAGGGTATCGGTGAGAACGGAATCCCCGCGCAGGGAGTCGCTGAAGAAATGGAAATCGAAGGCCAGGCCGGACCCGGGCGCCAGGGTGATGACCTTCCCTCCCGTGAGGGCGTTCACATTGGTGGCGCCCGTGAACCGGGCGGAGTCGGCTTTGGCGGTGGTGCCCGAAATCCAATTCAGCTTCAGGCCCACCCATTTCCGATCATTGCCCTTGGTCGCCACCGAGGTTATCTGCAAAGGCGCCGTTCCCTGGCTGGAGATATCGGCCCTTATCGAGGTGTCCCTCCTGGCCGCATCGATGGTGAAGGCGATGTCGCCCGTCAGGGATTTGATGGCCGCGGCATACCCTCCCGCTCCGTTACCGGTGGTGTCCAGGATGGGGTATTCCATCCACACCCGCCGCTCCAGGAAGGCCCCGGAAAGGTCCGTAACGCGGACGGTGACGAAGCGTTCCAGGGAAGTGAAGGTCCGGGTGAGGGAGGATCCGGTTCCCGAATCGGCTTGGACGTAACAGGCGGGATTCGAAGGCGCGCAAGTCGGGGGAAGCCTCCAGACGCGCCACCTGACCGAGAGGGGATCGTTCGGATCGACGTCGCCGGTGCCCGCCCGGAGGGTGGCCGGAAGCCCGATGGGGATCAGGAGGCCGGTATCGGCGGCGAAGTCCTTGACCTTGTCGAAAGGACCGGTCATGACGGTCCCGTCCTTGGACACGTATGAGGCATGGAAGACGGAATCGATGCCGGGTATGCGGTTCGGCCGGACAAGTATCCTGAAGGTTACGGTCGTGTCCTTGTCCCCGATCTTCATGGCGAGGGTATCGATGATGGGCGCCAGGAGGTCCGGGGCGAATTTCAGGACCAGGGAATCCGATACGGGCAAGGCGCGCGTGCCCAGGATCGCCGAGTTCTTGAGCCAGGTGGCCGTGAGGCTGTTGTCGTTCGCGTCCGCATAGGCCGCCTTCACGGTGAGCGAATCCCCCGCCTGGACATAGATGACGGAACCGTCCACGGGGGAAAGGGTGTCCACCCCGCCGCCGGTGGGACGGAAAACGGAGGACGAATCCCTCCCCCGGTTGCGGAATACCTTGAGCGTCTGGGAGGGCGCCACGTTCTGGTAGCCGAAAGCCAGGCCCTTGCCGCGGCTGCTCCACGTATCGGCGTCCACGGTGGTCAGGACGAGGTTCAACGGATTCGAGAGGGTGTCGGGGGGCAGGATGGTGATGGTGGCGGTGTAATTGCCGGGGGACACCCGGGTGCCGGTGACGGCCTTGAGCACCACGGTCCCGAGGGAGAGGCGGAATTCCAGGCCATTGTCGTCGACGTCGAAACCGGAGCAGACGAGCTTCAGGGAATCCTTGCGCGGGAGCAGGGAATACGCTGTGGCCGGATTATACGCGGCCTGGGCCGCGGTCCCCGTCCGGATGGAATCGACCACGGGTGTCCAAGGCTTGATATTGTAGCCCAGGGTCAGGTCGGAGATCTTGGGAGAGGTGAGGTTGGTGGTGGTGGGGCTTCCGGTCTTGGTGGTGACGAGGTTGAACCTATACTTGAAATACCTGGCGTTGGATTTGATCTCGGGGGAGGCGGGCCCTTGGACCGGGGGGAGAGATGCCACGCTCTGAAACGTGGAACCGGCCCCGGAGAAGGTGTTGTCCGTGGAAAGCGCGACCAGGAAACGGGTATTCCCCAGATCCGTATTCGAGGCGGTGAAGGATCGGAGGGCCACCGAGTCCGTAGCGGGATTGAATACGAAGGCCGGTATGGCCACGTTCCCGAACTGGAAGCTCTTGCTGACGAAATGGCCGGAATCGTAATAGATGGGGGTATTCCGCACCAAGGCGACCTTGGCGTGGGTCCCGCTGTCGTAGGCCGCCACCACATTGCCCTTGCCGTCGATGGAGACGCTGGCGGCCTTGAACCAATGGTACCGATCCCAATTGGAACTGATGCCGGCGAAGCTTATGTTCTCGTTCGCGAAATCGAGATCCGTACGGCCGACATTGAGCGAAAGGGTATTCCCGGTCTTGGGCAGGATCGATCCCATGAAACGGCGGGCTCCTCCCGGAGCGCCGGCGGTGGGGCGCTGGAAATAACCGATGACGACGCGATCGGCCGCCGTGCCGATGTCCGGGAACAGGTTGAAATGGTTGGCTGTGAGGGGGACCGGGGCGCTGACCGACCATCCGCCTGAACCGGGCATGGTCACGTAGCGCAGGGAGATATTGCAATCGGGGCCGCTCGGATCCGCATAGGCGATGATGAAATGTCCCCGGGTCAGGCTGGCCACCGCATAAGGCCGGTACATATGGTCAAGCACGGTATCCCTGAGGAGGATCCCGGCCTGGATCAGGACGGGCGCCTGGGTTTGGACATGGTTCTGATCGAATGCCACGGCATACAAGGCGGAGTCCTCGCGCCAGAGCACCAGGGAGTTTTCGGCGGAATCCGCGGCCACGGCGAAATCCTCCGGGAATACCGGCCTCGAATAGAAGGCGGAAACGACCGAGGATCCTGCGCCCGCCAGGTTTTCCCAACGCACGTGGAATTGGCGGGCAGCGAAATCCGTCTCATAAGCGACAACGGTCTTGGAGACCCCGGATCCCGGGATCACGGCGGAGGACAACCTTCCGAAGCCCCCGGTGGCGATGGGGGCGGCGGTGGGAACGTAGGTTCCCGCCCCCACGCCCGTGAAGGGATTGATCTCTTTCTGGGTGGTCCGTCTCACGGGACCGTTCGGCGTTCCGGATCCCCAATAGGCTACGTAATCGGTTCCCTCCGAGGAGAAATTGAGGTAAGTCGGGGCGGGAGGTCCATTGCTGTATGTGAATATATGGGGGCTGAAGGTATCCGGGACGTTCTCCTGGGAGGCTATCGTTTTCGCGGAGTCGTCGATAACGGCGACATCGGGACTGAGATCGACGACGCGGGTCACGATATTGGCCCGCGGGGCCTCCTTGCTGGGCGGGGCGGTGGCGTTGTCGTGGAGGGCGGCCTTCCAGGAAAGGTAGGCGATCTTGAATTTAAAAAGGCCCGTCGAGGCCGCCACGGGAGAGGAACCTGCGTCCCCGTCATTGTATTTGCCATCGCTCAGGCGTATGGTCTTGACGCTGGTATAGCGGAAGGACTCGGGTTGGAGAAGGAGGGAATCGCCCCAGGCAAGGTCCAGCCGGTAGATGTCGCCTGGGGTCGTGGAACTGTCCGCGCGGAAATCGGTAATGCTGTGGACGAGCGCGAGCGCGGGAGCGCAGGCGACGAGAACGGCCGCGACCGCGAGAGCTATCGGGGAGCGCATCACCCGCGGCGATTCGGCGATGAAGAGCGGATCCTCATTGCCCAATCTCTTCCTTGAGATCGTTTTCTTGATCGGCGAGCCGTCGCAGGTACCCCGCCGACGCTTCGTCCAGTTTCGCGTACTCGAAGCGGTTCCGTTCCAGCCTGTATTCGGCCTT
Organism: Fibrobacterota bacterium; assembly: GCA_028287465.1. Taxonomy (GTDB): domain Bacteria; phylum Fibrobacterota; class Fibrobacteria; order UBA11236; family UBA11236; genus Chersky-265. Next base: position 29,826 of record JAQBPO010000049.1, on the reverse strand, counting down.
GCGGCGCTCCTTGAGCTTCTCCAGCACCTTGCGCTCCTGCATGGCCTTGAGAAGCAGATCGGATTTCTGCTTCAGCCTCTCGCCTTGCTCGGCGATGGTGCCTTCCTGGCCGGAAATCAGGGTGCCCATATGCCGGGCGTACTGGAGTATCCCCAGCCGGCCGCGGTAATCGATGATCGGTTCCTCGCCCTTGGCGTCCGCATCCCAAAGCACCTTGAGTTCGCCTTGCAACTCGGAGAGCCTGGCCTTGAGCAGCTCCAGGGCGGACACCTCCACGGCGAGCGCCTTCTTGGCCTCCTCTTCCCGCCAGACCTTCATGCGCAGGACCTGCTCGAGGTTGAACTTGAATGCCTTCACTTGACGGCCCCCGCCAAGGCCGAGATTTTATCGACCGTCGCCTTGAATTCGCTCTTGTCGTCCACCGCCTGGATGAGGAACTTGTCGACCTCGGGATGGATGGCGATGGCCATGTCCAATTGCGGGTTCGATCCGCGCGCGTATGCGCCCAGGTTCACCATGTCCTCGGCGTCCGCGTAGACGGCCATGTAGTTGAGGAGCTTCCCAATGGCGGCTCGATGGTCCTTTGCCGTTACGTCCGTCATGCAGCGGCTCACGCTCTTGAGGACGTCGATGGCGGGGAAATGGTTGCGGTGGGCCAGGGATCGGGAAAGCACGATATGCCCGTCCAGCACGGAACGGACGGCGTCCGCCACGGGTTCGTCCATGTCGTCGCCTTCGACCAGCACGGTGTACAGGGCGGTTATCGAACCGGTCTTGCCCATGCCCGCGCGCTCCATGAGGCGCGGGAGCATGGCGAAGACCGAAGGGGTGTAGCCGCGCGTGGAGGGCGGTTCCCCGATGGCCAGGCCGATCTCGCGCTGGGCCATGGCCAGGCGCGTGGAGGAATCCATCATCAGCATGACGTCGGCGCCCTGGTCCCGGAAATACTCGGCGATGGCGGTGGCCACCATGGCCGCCTTCAGCCGGATGAGAGCGGGCTGATCGGAAGTGGCCACGACAACGACGGAACGGGCCAGGCCTTCGGTGCCCAGATCCTTCTCCAGGAATTCCTTGACCTCGCGACCGCGTTCGCCGATCAGGGCGATCACGTTGACCTGGGCCTTGCAATTGCGGGCGATCATTCCCAGCAGCACGGATTTGCCGACTCCGGAACCGGCGAAGAGGCCCACGCGCTGGCCCTTGCCCACGGTCTTGAACCCGTCTATGGCGCGGACGCCCGTGATCATGGGTTCGGTGATGCGGCGGCGATCCAGGGGGTTGGGCGGGCTGTTGTTGACGCGGCCCTGCTCGGGGAGGAGCATGGCCCCTTTGCCGTCGATGGGTTCCCCGAGGCCGTCCAGGACCCTTCCCAGGAGCTGGGGTCCCACGCGCACGGAAAAGACCTGGCCCGTGGCCATCACTTCCATGCCCGGGCGCAGGCCGTCCAATTGGCCCAGGGACATGAGCAAGGTGGTCTTGCGGCGGAAGCCCACCACCTCGGCCTGGCCGATCCGCTTCTGGCCGTCGAATACGGCGCAGATTTCGCCGAGGCTGGCGGACAATCCGGTGCTTTCCATCACCAGGCCGATGACCTGGACTATCTTGGCGCGGATGGGCGCCAGGCACATGGCATCGAGCGCCTGGGCGTAAGGGGAAAGGCCGGAATCCGGGTTCAATTCAGGGATCCCCGGGGACTTCGGCGTCGGCCGCCCCGGCATCGGGGCCTTTGATCGCCTGGGCCTTGGCGATGAAGATCCGTTTCAGCTCTTCGTCGATGCGGCCGGCGAGCTCGTCCGCCTGGAGGCTGACGGAAGTGGAATCCGATTCCACGAAGCAACCGCCCTTCTGGATGCGGTCGTCGGCGACGATCCGGATATCCTTGAGGCCCGCGTCCACGGGCAACCAGAAATCCTGGTTGTCCTGTACCGTCTTGTAGTCGGAGGGATTGACCTTCAAGGTCACGGTCGTGACCTGCCCCAGGGCGTTTACGGCCTTCTTGAGAAGGGGCAGGACGGCCTCGACATGGTCCCTGGCGAAGCCTTCGAAGACGCGGTGGAAGGTGGCGGAGACCAATTCCAGAACCTGGCCTTCGAATTCCAGGAACAGGGACGCCTTTTCCCGGGACATGGCGTCCAGGGCCATGGCGGCATTGCCGCGCATTTCCTCCAGGGCCAGCAGGTATTTTTCCCAGGCGCGGGTTTCCCCCTCGCGCATCCCCTCTTCCCTGCCGCGGGCCATGGCGGCGCGGGAGGCGGTTTCCCCGTCACGGGCGGATTGTTCCAGGGCCAGTTTATGGGCGGCGTCCGACTTGCGCGCGGCGCGTTCCATTTCGGCGATCTTGACATCGGTGGCACTGGGCTTGGGCTGGGCCCGGCCGGGAACGCTGAACGCGGCCATGGGGAACCCTTTCATCCCCTGATCCGGCACGGCTCCCCAATCGGTCTGTTTCATGACCCGGGCGGGCCCGTCCGCGGGGGCTTCCTTGTCCTTGCCTTGCAGGCCGCCTGCCTGGGACCTCCCGATCGTCATACGACTATCTCGTCATCCCCGCCACGGCCGGATATGATGATTTCCCCGTCGTCCTCGAGGCGCCTTACGATATCCACGATGCGCTGCTGCGCGCCTTCCACGTCCTTCACGCGGACCGGGCCCATGAACGACATGTCTTCCTTCATCATTTCGGAGGCGCGGCTGGACATGTTCTTGAAGAACTTGTCTCCCACCGTATCGCTGGCGCCCTTGAGGGCCAGGGCCAGTTCCTTGGTGTCCACTTCCTTGAGCATGCGCTGGATGCCCTTGTCGTCCAGGAGCATGATGTCCTCGAAGACGAACATGAGGTTCTTGATCTCCGTGGCCAGTTCCGGATTCTCGCGCTCCAGGTTGCCCAGGATGTTCTTCTCCGCGCCGCGGTCGACCTGGTTCAGCATCTCCGCCACGAACTTGACGCCGCCCACTTCGGAGACGTTGCCGCCGAACAGGCTCTTCATCTGCAGGGCCAGCACTTCCTCGACCTGTTCAAGCACGTCGGGAGAAACGCTCTGCATGGTGGCGAGGCGGGTGGTGACGTCCACCTGCAATTCCTGGGGCAGGGCCGAAAGGATGGGCGCGGACATGGAAGCGTCCATGTGCGCGAGCAGGAGGGCGATGGTCTGGGGATGTTCCTTCTGGATGAAGTTGACGAGCTGGGAGGGATCCACGTCCTGCAGCAGGCTGAAGCCGGTGGTGCGGATGGTGCTCTGGACCTTCTCCAGGATTTCCTTGGCGCGGCGCGGGCCCATGGCCGCTTCCAGCGCCACCCTGGCGTACTCGACGCCGCCCTGCAGGATGAACTTCTGCGCCACGGCCATCTGGTGGAATTCCTCCAGAACGCGTTCGCGCGTTTCCGGGGTGATGCCTTCCAGGCGGGCGATCTCGGCGGTAAGGATTTCCACGTCCTCGTCGTCCAGGCTCTTGAAAATCTGGGCGCAGGCCTCCGGCCCGAGGGTCACCATCATCACCGCGGCCTTGGTGGGCCCGGGTATCCCGGACAGGTTGGGGATGGCCCCTTCGCCGGCTTTGCCTTCGGTTTCCGTTTTCGCTTCCGGCATGTCTATTAATCCTTGCCCGCGGGCTGTTTCTTCTTGCCGCCGCTACCACCATTGTCCCGTATTTTCTCCTCGTGGAGCCACGTTTTGATGAGGTTGGCGATATTGATGGGCTCGGTGCGGGTCATGAACTCCACGCGTTCGAGGATGTCCCGTTGTTTTTGGACATTTTGAGGAACCTTTTCGTCCTCCGGTTCCAGGTTCAGGCCTACGTACTTGGGGACCGGCGGGTTCATGGCCGACGCCAGGTTCTGCACCAGGCCGCGGAAGAACCAGAGGCCGAACAGGGCGATCAGGATGATTACGCCGTACTTCTTGAGCCAGTTCCAACGTTCCAGCTTTTCGATCTTCTGCATCTCCTGCTGCTCGTCCGCGATGAACTGGTTGTCGAATTGCACATTGGTGACGAAGACCTCGTCCTTGGTCCCGGGCTTGAAGCCGACGGCGTTCTTGACCAGGGCGGTGAACTTGTCCAGATCCTCCTGGGTACGGGGCACGTACTGGCGTTCGCCTTCCTTGCCCGTGGTCTTATAGGTCCCGTCCACCGCAACCGATACCGTGATGCGCTTGCGGGCGCCGGGCGTGCTGATGATGGAGGCCATGGTCTTGTCGAATTCGTAATTGGTGATGGATCCCTCCTTCTGTTCGGTCGACCCCGCCTGGGGGGCGCCCTTCAGGGAGTTCTCGTCCCGCTGCTGGGAACGGATGACCTTGGTGTTGGGGTCGTAGGACTCCACCGTCTTCTGCACCTGATCGAAATCCAGTTCCGCCGAGACCTTCACCCGGGTCTTGTTCGGTCCCAGCAGGCCCTGGAAAATGTCGTCGATCTTCTGCTCCAGCTCATGCTCCACGCTGTTCTGCAGGGATTGGTTATGGTCGGTCTGCTCGGCCAACTGGTTGTCGGCGAAGCCCTTGGTGAGCATGTTGCCGTGGATGTCCAGCACGGAAACCTGGCGGGCCTTGAGGCCTTCGACGGAACTCGCGACGAGATGGGCGATGCCGCGGACCTGGCGATCGTTGATTTCCTCGCCGGGGCGCAGCTTCAGGATGACCGAAGCGGTCGCCTCCTCCTTCTTTTCCGTGAACAGGGAGGGCTTGGGGATGGTGACGTGCACGCGGGCCTTGTCCACCTCGTGAAGGCTCTCGATGGTACGGGAAAGCTCGCCTTCCAGGGCGCGCCGGTAGTTCAGGTTCTGGACGAAATCGGTCATGCCCAGGTGCAGTTTGTCGAAGATCTCGTAGCCCTGGCCGCCGGTCTGGGGCAGTCCCAGGCGCGCCATCTGCATGCGGGCCTCGTAAAGCTGCTCCTTGGGGACGGTGACCTGGTGCCCGCTGTTCTCGAGCTTGTAAGGCACCTTCATCTCCTTGAGCGCATCCGTCACCTTGGCGGCGTCTTCCGCTTCAAGGTTCACGAACAGGGTGGAGAACCCGGAATCGCTCCCGCTTCCGCCGCCGCCCGTGGCCGACCAGGCGATGATGCTGATCATCCCCGCGACCACCACCGTCGAAGTGGCGATCATGATGGCCTTCTGGGTGGCGTTCAGCTTATCCCAGATGGCGCGGAGCTGGATGATGAGCTGCTTCAGGTATTCGGACATTCAGACCTCTGCGTGGGCGTGGGTGCGGTACTGGAAAAAAGATTAAAGGACTTCAGGATCGGAACCGATGAACGATATGGGAGGGAGTACGGGAAGGAACCCAAAATGGAAAGCGGAAAGGCGAAGAGGGGCGCCTTGGGCGGACGGCAGGGCGTTCCCCCGGCGCTTCCCGGGGGCGGCAACCTGCTGCGAATCCGCCATTTTGAACTTTCCGCTTTTCATTTCGGCTTTTGCATTCTCTCTTGGGCGGCCCGTTGGCCTACCCTCTCATCCTCATCACTTCCTGGTACGCTTCCATCGTCTTATTCCGGATTTCCAGGAGGAGGTTGAAGGCCACCTTGGCCTCGCCTACGGCCAACATGACCTGGTGGACGTCCTTTACCTCCCCCGAAACCATCTTCTGGATGGATTGATCCGCCTTCAACTGCATCTCGTTGACGTCCTTGAGGAAGCCATTGAACATGTCGTTGAAATTGACCCCGCCCTCCTTGGGCTTGGCCGCGGGCTGGCTCGATGGGGCCAGCTCGATCTCCTTCGGGAGACCGACATTGAAGATGGGATTCAGATCTGCCATATCGTCTCCTAAGCCATGAAATCGACGTGCCTACCCAGAGTAGGCCTGGAATCCTGTTTCTGCAAGCCGCCCGTTTTCCCGTACCCGGCGGGGCCGAGCATGGAGGCGGCATTCCCTGTAGCGGCCTGGGAAGCTCCGGCATTGCCGGCGGCCCGCCCCGCGGTACCAAGCCCGGGCGGGATGCGCTCCGCCGTAGGCTTGGCCGCGATGCCGGCCGTTCCCAATTGCGCCTGCTTGCGCTTGATCAATTCGGCGAGGCCGGCCTGTCCGTCCTCCCCGTCGATTTTCTTCTTGGCCGAATCGCGGATCGCCTGGAACCGCTCCAGGGCCGAACCGCCGTTTCCGCCGACTCCGTTCAAGGCCATCAGCGGGCCTCCCCGGCATTTTCGGCCTTATCGACCATTGCGGTGGAAGGCCGCATCAGATCTCCAACGCCTTCATCAACATGGCCTTGGTGGAATTCATGGCGGTGACGCTCGCTTCATAGGAGCGGGTGGCCGTAATCATGTCCGTCATCTCCTGCACCACGTTCACGTTGGGCAGGGCCACGTACCCTTGCGAATTCGCGTCGGGGTGGCTGGGATCATAGACGAGCTTGGGGGCCGTTTGATCCTGTTCGATGGATGCCACCTCCACCCCGCTCCCCACGTGGTCCTTGCCCAAGGGCAGTCCGGGATCCGGGATGGGGATATGGTCCTCATGGGTGGTGAAGCCCTTCATCCTCTCCGGCCCGAACACGAAACGCTTTTCCGGATCAAGGGCGTTCTCCCGCAGGACCACGAATTGGCGCTTATAGGGTCCGCCCTCCTTGGTGCGCGTGGTTTCCGCGTTCGCCAGGTTGCTCGATATCACGTTCTGGCGCATGCGCTGGGCCCGGAGGCCGCTCGCGCTGATCGACAATCCCGAGAACATATCCATCATTCCCATGCGTCTACCCTACCTTGCTTCTCATGCGTGCCCGGCGATCGCCGCCGAGATGTCGGCTTTGCGTTCCTGGATGAACTTGATCCCGAACATGTACATCAGCTGGTTTTCCGCGAGCTTGGCGGCTTCCATGTCCACGTCCACGTTGTTGATCTCGCCCGGCAAGGTCGCATCCTGGGAGCGATAAGCCACCGGCTGCAACTGCTCCGTCTCCAACCGTCCCAGGCTCATATGCCCTGATTGGTCGGTGGCGCCCGCGAGCTGCTTTTCATCCAAGGCCTTTTTGAGCCGGTCCTCGAAAGCCACTTCGATCCTCTGGTATCCCGGCGTCGTGAGATTGGCCAGGTTGTTGGCGATGGCCCGGCCGCGCAGCGTGCACGCGTCCAGGCTTTTGGCCACCAGGGGGATGGATGTTCTTGCGAACAGGGCTTCCTTGAGGAACATGCGAGGTTTTCCTTTCAGATGAAGGAATAAAGCAACCCCCGTGCCACTTGCCTTGAAGGAGGATATTGCCCAAGGCAAGGCGGAAACGGGCTTGCCCTGGCCGCTTAGGGAGCCCCTGGGCGGCAAATAAGAGGACCGGAGGCAGAAAATGCCCTTAAAGAAAAGGCTAAAGGAAAGGATCCGCTTCTGCCGATAAGGAAGGGTTGGGGAAGTTTTTTCCGGATGCCGGGCCTGGAGGGGAATTTCCTGCCGGAACGCGCCGCGCCCCTAGGCCGCGGACTGGCCGTCTTCCGGACGCAGGGCGTCCCATATCTCGCTGAGATCCCAACCCGATCCCTCGCTCAGGATTACCTGCCTATGCAAGGGACCGCAATCGTATCCGTAGGGGACGGCCTCCCGATGCATGACGATGGCCGAGCGGCCCAGGTAATGGCAGATATGCGCGGGGAAACTGTTGAAGCAGAGTACCGTACCCTCGAAGGAACGCAGGATCCGGATCAAGCGCGGGAGCGGGAACATCTGCGGTACGAACCCGGTCCCGGTACGGACCTCCAAGGCGATATCCTCGTCCCCGGGCCCCATCACCACTTCCACGGGCCGGCCGTCCAGCTTGTTGAGAATCCCCATGACCAAGCGGGTGTAGAGCCTTAGCCCGAAATCCTTTTTCAGTCCGGCGCTGCCGATATGGAAGAGGATCTTCCCCTTACCCCACGGCGGCAACCCATCCCCCGACTCTTCGATCGTAGCTCGGCCCCTAGCGGGTACCCCCGAAAAGCCCGCGGGTACGCCCGCAAGGTCCAGGACCTTCAGGTTCTCTTCGGCGAAGCTGCGCACCTCGGGCAGCAAAGGGACCGTGGCCGCGTAGCCTCCGCGATGGGATTCATGGGAATGGCGGAAACCGAAGGCCCTCCTGGCGCCGAAGCGGGCGGCGAAATCGAAACGCACCCGGTAGACGCCGACGCAATTCGTGAAGAGCAGGTCCACCGGATCGGAAAGCCAGCGGACCGGTTCCAGGTGCTGGGCTATCCGGAGGTTGCGGGGCAGTTCGATCGCGAACTCACGCGCGTACCGGTCCGCCCCATGCAGGAGGATTTCGGCATCCGGGTACGCTGCCGCCAATCGGTTCAAAGGGCGCAGGGCCTGAACGAAATCGCCGTAGGTGCCCGCGAACAGGTAGGCGATGCGGAACCGGGCGCCGTCGGCGCGGGCGATCCCGGCCGTACCGGATGATGCGGATGCGCGGGAGGGAAGCGCCTTCAGGAGGCCGCGCATGCGCCAGCGCAAAACCTGGGAACTGCGGAGCCAAAAACGGGAGGATGTCAGGGTGGCCACGCGGATATCTTACCATGTTACCCATACCGCTACCACGGTTGGATGCCTTAAGGACGGAAATGGCCGGACCAGGTTGAAAAAAACCGGGGAAAATGGGAAACTCTGACTATCGCCTCGAAATTCAAACTTGTACATTCCATGCAAAGGAATAGCCGAAAACATTATGGGTAAAACAGGTCTGGTTCCGTTTTCGTTCATGAACAAGGAATTCCTGCACACTAAGGATGGCCGGGCCATCCGGATCCTGGCGGAATTCCTCGAACCCGAATACCGATTCCGGCAGTTCGGCATCGATGACACCATCGTATTCTTCGGTTCCGCCCGCATCCTCCCCAGGAGAATGGCCCTGGCGAACCTGCGGAACCTCAAAAAGGATCCCAAGACCCCGGCCGCGGCCCTCAAGAAGGCCGAACAAAACCTCGGCATGTCCCGCTATTACGAAGAGGCCGCCGAACTGGGCCGCCGCCTTTCCGAATGGAACAAGACCCAGAAAATCCAATACGCCATCTGTTCCGGGGGCGGGCCCGGGATCATGGAAGCGGCCAACAAGGGCGCGCATATGGCGCATGCCCCCTCCATCGGGCTCAATATCCATCTGCCTTTCGAGCAGCATGCCAACCCCTATATCTCGTCCCACCTGAACTTCGAGTTCCATTATTTCTTCGTCCGCAAGTTCTGGTTCGTATACACGGCCAAGGCCATCGTCATGTTCCCGGGGGGCTTCGGCACCCTGGACGAGATGATGGAAGTGCTTACCCTGGTGCAGACCGAGCGCATCACCAAGAAGATGTTGATCGTCCTTTACGGCGCCGAATTCTGGGGCAAGGTGCTCAACCTGGATTATCTGGTGGAATCGGGCATGATCAGCGCCGAGGACCTGGGGCTCTTCCGTATCGTTTCCACGGTCGAGGAGGCGTTCGAGCATATCACCACCGGCCTCATCGCCAATGCCGCGGCGGAGACCAAGAAGAAGAAGCTCAAGAAAAAGAAGAAGGAGTGATCCCGGCGTGCCGGCCATCCAGCGAGCCGTCCAGAAGGAAAGGGCCTGGCCCAGCGACCCGGTAACGGGCGTGATACTGGGGGCGGAAGCGTTCTCCTTCGGCGAAGGCGCTCATGCCGTCCTCTTCCTGCACGGATGGCATTCCTCTCCCCGCGAGGTCCGTTTCCTCGCGCAACGCTTCCAAGCCGCCGGATTCCATTGCCGGGGCCCTCTCCTGAAGGGGCACGGCACCCGCATCCAGGATCTGGCGGTCACCCGGTTCCCGGACTACCTGGCCGAGGCGGAAACCGCCTTCGACGCCCTCTCCGCCACCCACGAACGCGTCTCCATCTGCGGCCTGTCCATGGGCGGACTGCTCGGCCTTGACCTGGCATCCAGGCTTCCCGTCGCCAACCTGGTCCTCATCGCGCCCTTCCTCGCCCCTACGGGAACCACCTTCGGGCTTCCCAACCGCTGGCTCATCGGCCGCGTACCTTTATGGGGGAACATCGCCAAAAGCCTGGCCGGACCCATCCAGGATCCCGCCGGTCGGGAAGGCCATATCTCGTATCACGCCATGCCCGCCCAAGCGATGGTCAGCGTGGTCGTCGCGGCCCGCCGCTTCGCTCCCCTCATCCCCAAGGTCCACTGCCCCACCCTGATCCTGCATAGCATCCACGACACCACCAGCGATTTCGCCGGGAGCAAGCTGCTTATCGAAAAACTGGGCTCGGAGGACAAGACCCTGGTGGCCTATAACCGGGGGAATCATGTGATTACCTTGGACTATCCCAGGGAGAGCCTGGAAACGACGGCCGTAGCCTGGCTGAGGCAAAGACGCTCGCGCTCCCCATCTTGACGGTGAATTAAGACTTACCTATCATTCCCGTAGGTTTAATAGGATAACGGGTTTTCCATGCAGATCTCCATCCGTAAGGTGCGGAAACATTTCGAAGGCACCCAAGCCCTCAACGACGTCTCCATCGATGTTCCCGACGGCGAGCTGGTCGCCCTGCTCGGTCCCTCCGGTTGCGGCAAGACCACCCTCCTGCGCATCATCGCCGGCCTGGAAACGCCGGACGCAGGGGATGTCCTGTTCGGGGAAACCGATTCCACCCGCCTGGCCGTCCGCGACCGCGGGGTCGGCTTCGTCTTCCAGCACTATGCCTTGTTCAAGCATATGACGGTGAAGGAGAACATCGGCTTCTCCCTGAAGATCCAGAAGCGCCCCAAGGAAGAGGTGGCCAAGCGCGTCGACGAGCTGTTGGATCTGATCCAGTTGAAGGGCATCGGGAACCGGTTCCCGTCCCAGCTTTCCGGCGGCCAGAAACAACGCGTGGCCCTGGCCCGGGCGCTCGCGGCGCGACCGCATGTCATGCTCCTGGACGAACCTTTCGGGGCCCTGGACGCCCAGGTCAGGCAGGATCTGCGCCGCTGGCTGCGCAATCTCCATGACGAACTCAAGATGACCAGCGTATTCGTCACCCATGATCAGGACGAGGCCTTCGAAGTGGCGGACCGCGTCGTCATCATGAACAAGGGCCGGGTCGAGCAGATCGGTTCGCCCGAGGAGATCTTCCACCATCCCGCCAATGGGTTCGTCATGCACTTCCTGGGGAACGTGAACATCTTCCATAGCCGGCTGGAGCACGGTTCGGGCGTAGCCAACCTGGATCTGGTCCATCCCGGAAGCGCGCCCGCGGATTCCGGGGCGACCTCGGTCTATGTACGCCCCCATGAGCTGACCTTGCATCGCGCCCGGGAAAACCCGAACGCCATCGAAGGCCGCATCATCCACATCCGCACCATCGGCCTGTCGGTACGGGTGAGCCTCGCTTCCCTGGCCGGCCCTGAAATCCAGGTGGAGGTCCCCAAGGAGGAGTTCCAGGCCCTGAGCCTTTCCAAAGGGGACACGGCCTTCGCGGTCACCAAGGGCGTCAAGGTGTTCCAGGACGACTACACGATTTGAAAGAGGGGGGTTGCCCCCGCCGCCGCCGATAAGCGAGAATCCAAGAGCCGTGGAATACCCCCCCCTCCCCCCCTTTATCGGAATCCTGTTCGGCGGCCTTTTCGGCCTGATGGTCGGCTCCTTCTTCAACGTGGTCATTTACCGGATGCCGCGCGGGGAATCCGTCATCTGGCCCCCTTCCCGGTGCATGGGCTGCGGCTACCAGATCAAATTCTATCAGAACGTGCCCGTCCTCGCCTGGATCCTGCTGCGGGGGAAATGCAAGTCCTGCGGGGCCCGCATCAGCGTCCAATACCCGCTCATCGAGGCCCTGACGGGACTGGTTGCGGCCCTGGCGGTGGGCTTCTTCCTGCAGCCGGGTTCCGGCTACGACCTGGGTTTCAAAATCGGAATCACCTACCTGGCCCTCGCGTCCATCCCCATCTTCGTCATCGACTTCCGGCATTTCCTGATCCCGGACATGCTGACTTATCCTGGCATGATCCTGGGGTTGGGACTCTCATTTCTTCCGGACGGAATGACGCCGCTCCAGAGCCTCACCGGGGCGGTCGGGGCAGGCGGCTTTCTTTGGTTGGTCGGCTTCGCCGCATCCCTGTTGCTGAAAAAGGATGCCATGGGCCTGGGGGACGTCAAGCTGGTCGCCATGGCCGGTGCCCTGTTCGGCGCCCCCATCGCATTGTTCGGATTGATTTTCGCGTCCGTCCTGGGCTGTCTGGTGGGGCTTCCCATGATGATGATGCGCAAGTTGAACGAGCATCGCCACATTCCCTTCGGCCCTTATATCTGCGTGGGCGTACTCCTCTCCGCGTTCTACGGCCGGGCCGCCATGGACTGGTACATGGGCCTTCTGGGCCGGTAGCCGCCCTCGTTCCGTAACACCAAATCCACCCCTGAACCGCAGGCTTCGCCAGGGGTCTTTCGCATGGTACCTTGCCCGCGAACCAGGCCAAAACCGGGCTTATTTACTATCTTCTTCTCCCTAAATCTTGTCATTTTGGCGGTTTTTCCTGGGATTATCCAGATCAGGGAGTGATATGGCCACTATCGTAAAGTTGGACGGCGCGTGGGATTTCAGCTTCGACGCCGTGGATGCCGGCCTCATCGACCAATGGTACCGTAGGAAGCCGGCCCAGACCAAAAAGGCCACCCTCCCCCATGTCTGGACCATGGAGTCCAACGAAGAGAACGCGCATATCGCGTATTATTTCAAGGAATTCCAGGTCGATAAGAAGGAATCCCCCAAGCGCTTTTTCATCCGCTTCGGATCCGTGCAGCATTCCGCCACCGTCTGGCTGAATGGCGAAGAGCTCGGCACCCACATGGGCGGCCATGTACCGTTCGACGTGGACGGCTCCAAGGCCGTCAAGATAGGCGAAAACAACATCCTGGCCGTCCGCGTCCAGACCCTGGATCGCCAAGGCAAGATCGGCGATCATACCTCCGCGGAACTCGCCCTCGGCGGACCCTACCTTCGCGGCCCCTTCGCCGGCATCACCGGGGACGTGGAATTGTACATGGTCGGAAAGGCCGGCATCCGCTCGGTCAACTGCTTCCCGGATTTCGAAGCCGACCGCATGACCATCGAGACCAAGTTCTGGAATCCCAAGAATTTCCAGGCCGAACTCCAATTCGAAATCACCAGTCCGGACGGCGAGACCGGCATCGTCACCAAGAGCGTCAAGCTCGAAAAGGAGAATGGCGCCTTCGGCGTAACCCTCCAGCTGGAGAGCGGCAAGGTCTGGCACCTGCATGAGCCCCTCCTCTACAAGATCAAGGTGACCCTGGCCGGCTCCTATACCGTGGACGCCCGCTTCGGCATGCGCAGCGCGGATGTGGAGAAGGGCTCGTTCAAGCTCAACCACCATCCCGTCAAGATCAAGGGCGTGACCTATCCCTGGTTTTTCCCTTTCCTGCACGGCATCCCTCCCGCGGATTTCGAACTGCGCAAGGAACTCGTCCTCATAAAGGAATCCGGTTTCAACCTCCTCCGCTCCGGCGGAGCCCCGTTGCCCAAGGAAGTCCTGGACATCTGCGACGAAATCGGCCTGCTGGTCCTCCAGGAGACCACTTGCTTCAATCAGAAGTCGAGCAAGGAAGGCCTTGAGAACCTGAAACAACAGCTACAGACCCTAATCGATCACCATGGCCAGCACCCCTCCATCTTCGGCTGGGTCATCGGTTCCGAGAACGGATCCATGGTTCTCGAGAACGGCAACAAGCTCCTGCGTTACGCCGCCGAGCTGGATCCGACCCGTCCCATCTTCTCCAACCTCGGCTCGGTCTCCATGGACAGCCAGGGCGGCGGCAAGATCGATCTCGGAAAGGTTTACGAGCCCTTGGCGGCCACCATCAGCCCCTTCGAATCCCATCGCCTCAAGATCGGGTTCCCGGTCTCGGTCAAGACCTACTCCCTGCTGGCGGCCTACTGCTCCTCCAAGGACGGAAAGACCGTGGCGGACGGCATCCATGGCAGCAAATCCTTCTGGGAACGCTACAACTACCTCAAGGATGATTTGGACGGAAAGGTCCTGGTCGACGGCCTGGGAGTGTCCTCCCCGGAAGGCATCCAGGAACTGCTGGAGACCTACAAGAAGTTTTCGGGCCATGGCGAGTACAAGGATCTGCAGAAGCTGAATACCGAGCTGACCCAGATCCTCAAGGACAAGAACATCTCCATGTTCAAGGATGCGGAAAGCTTCTGGAAGGAAGCCTCCAACGTGGCCCGCCAGGGCGTCTCCAAGCAGATCGAGGCCTTCCTGATCAATCCCCAAGTCTCGGGTTATGTCCTCGAAACGTGGGGCGATTTCGGCACCCATCTCTCCGGCATGGTCAATTGGCAGCGCAAGCCCAAGGCCTCGCTCGAGGCCGTGAAGAAGGTCAATCGGCCCATCCACGTCATCGCGGAAGCCGAGGATCGCACGCCTTATATCGGCACCTCCGCCGCCATCAAAATCCACATGGTCAACGACGGGCACCTGGGCGATTACGGCCTGTTGCTCCGCGTCAAGGGACCCAACGGCCGCATTTGGCACCAGGAATCGCTTCCCGGCAAGGCCAAGATCGGCGTCAACCTGGTCGGCCGCTTCAAGTTCCCCGTGGGATTCGAAAAGGGACGGTTCACCTTCGACCTGAACCTTTCCAAGAACAACAAGGAGATGGCCCGTACGGAAGAAGTCTTCCTTGTTCCGCCGGAAACCAAGCTGGAGGTTCCCCTCAAGCAGGTAAGCGTCCTGGGCAACTTCCCGGATACGGTCAACAGCTTCACCAATCCGGACGCGAACATCGCCGTGATCGCGGACATCTCCACCCTGGTGGAAGGCTCCATCCGCAAACGCTTCGATAAGATCGCGGCGGGCGGGACCATCATCCTCGGCAACGTTTCCGAGGAGGATGCGCGCCTGTTGAACTCCATGAAGGTGCTGCCCACCGAAATCACCTGCTTCCGGTCCTCCGGCAGCTCTTTCGGAAGCTTCCACTACGCCCTGGGCGGACCGGAATTCAAGGATCTGCCGAATCAGTGCATATTGGATCAAACCTATGCCGACGTGATGCCCTACTGGAGCATCGAAGCCGCGCCAACCTGGAGCGTAGCGGCGGGCAGCGTCAACCTGCTGGGCAACGGCTCGGGAAAGAGCAAGCTGCGTTGGGGAGCGGATATCGCGACCATGTCCGTGGGCAAGGGCCGGGTGATCTTCTACCAGTTCGACATCTTCGGGAAGCTGGGCAAGAATGCCTTGGCGGACGCCCTGTTCGCCAACTTGATTGCCACGGCAAGCAAGGCCTGATACCGACGGTCCGACAGGCCGGAACAAGCGTCCGGCCGTCCATCAGGACGGCCGGTGCCTCATTCCTTCTTCTTGGTCCTGGTCTTTTCCATCTTCTTATCGGAGGCTTTGGACGCGTCCTTCGCCGAGGTTCCGGTTTTCTTCACGTCCTTGGGTTCCGCTTTGGCCGTGGAAGCCGCGGGCTTTTTCGGGGCGCGGGGCAGGGACTTCCTGGCCAAGGTATCCTTGGCCGCGGTTTTGCCCTCAAGGGACTTCTCGCCAAATGACTTGGCATCCGCCCCGGACTTCTTGTCCATCTCCTTGAGAGCCAGGGCCGTCTTCTCTTCGGCCGCCTTCGCCTTCACCGAGTCCTTATGCGCCCTGATCGAATCCTTGCGGGCCTTGACCGAATCCGATTTGGAGGCAACGGCGGAATCGAGAACCGACTTCGCATCCGTCTTGCCGTCACCGGTTCCGGCCAACGCCTGCCGGGGGGACTCCCGACCGCTATCGGCCGGACTGGAAGCGGATCCCGTTGCAAGGACGCTTTCGGATTTCCCGTCGGCGGTATCCATCCTGGCACCGGCCGGGGCACCAGGGGTATCCGAAGACGTGGAAACTGCAGGAGCCGGGAACTCCGCCGGCGACCGGGTGGACCAGATGTCCGGGGTCAGACCCTGGTATTCGGCCTTCCCGGTTTCCGGCTTGGCTTTGGCCAACTCGAATACGGTGAAAAACGTTTTCGCCCATTCATCGAACCAAAGCTTGAGGCTTTCCCGGTTGGACCAGAAAGCGCTCGGATCATAAACGCCGTAATCGGCCGAGGCCAGCAGCACCACGGGATAACCCGCGGCCAGCTTGCGGAAAATGCGCCGGGTGCGGGCCGTATGGAAGGTGGTGGTTACGATGACCACGGTATCCAGATTCTGCAGGCGGAACTGGCGGACCAGCAAGCGCGCCTCCTCGATGGTGGAGTAAGCGTCCTGCCGGAATTCAAAGACCCGGTCCCTGGGCACGCCCTGCTGCACGAAGTAATCGACCATGAACTCGCTGTTGTAACGCGTCTTGAAAACCCTGCATGCGGAAATGATCAGGGTATCGAGCTTGCCCTCGTGGAACAGGCGGATGGCCGCGTCGCTGCGCTCGCAATCGCGGGATTCGCCCGCCAGGACCACGCCCCAACGCACCTTGTCGAAGGCGTCCTCGTGGACCAGCCAGCGCCCCGATTTCCAAAAGGAGACGCCGCCCAGGCAAATCACCAAGGCGGCCACGAACCAGGCCCAAAGGGTCCAATGCCTGAGAATGCCGGACCGCGATGAGCGCGGCAGGCTGCGGGGCCTTATCGGCATGAGCCGTTCCCGAAACGCGAACGGCATGCGCCGCACCCGCGGCGGCAACCTGCCTTGGGTGCCACGGCCGGATCCATCAATCGACGATCTTTACGGTCATATCGACCGGTTCCAGGGGGTTGTCGCGATGATCGGTCTCCTCGGCCACGATTTTATCGACCACCTCGAGGCCCGAAGTGACCTTGGCGAACGCCGTGTACTGATTGTCCAGGTGGGAGGAGTCGGCGACCACGATGAAGAACTGGGAGGAGGCGGAATCCGGGTTGGCGGACCGCGCCATGGAAACCACGCCGCGCAAGTGAGGGGTCTTGGAGAATTCGGCCTTTACGTTCTTTCCGGAACCGCCCGTGCCGTGGAGGCGCTTGTCGGCGTTCTTGCTGTTGGGGTCGCCGCCTTGGATCATGAAATCGGGAATGACCCGATGGAAGAGGGTCTTGTCGTAGAACCCTTTCTGCGCCAGTTCGACGAAATTCTGGACATGGTTGGGGGCGACTTCCGGGAGGAACTCCAGGGTGATGTCGCCGTGACGGGTGGTGATGATGGCCTTGGACATGCAGGCTCCCAATATTCGGGTGGTTTCGACCCGCCCAGCGCGCCCCATCGGGGCCCGCTTGATCCTGGACGGGTCTTCGAATTTAGAAATAGTTGCCGGCGTCTCCTATTCGCCGGGAGCGGCCTGCGGCCCCTCGATGGCCTTTACCAGGAGCAGGGCGGCCTCCCCATTGTCCCGGTAGTATTTGGGCCTCCGCCCGGCTTCGGCGAACCCCCAGCGCCGGTAGAATTGCAGGGCGCGGGCGTTTCCTTCCCGGACTTCCAGATGCAAGGTCCGATAGGCGTTGGCCCGGGCCCAGACGCAGAGGACGTCCATCAGGGCGGACCCGAGCCCCAATCCCCATCGGTCCCGCGCGATGGCGATGGCCTGCAATTCGGCCTCGTCAGCCGCGCCCACGACGCAGGCGAACCCCTGCACTTCGGGATTGGCCCAGACCCAGCCTACCGGTCCATTCACCGGGGGCCTTTCCGCATCGGCGGGATCCCGGAGGAAGACTTCGAAATCCGCCGCCAGCCAGGGAACCGGATTGGCCTGGGATTCGATGGCCAGAACCCCGGGCAGATCCGATCGGAGCATGAGTCGCACGCAGGTTACCGTCACCGGGGCGCTTCCCCGGAGCGGCGCTTTTCCTCGGCTGCCGAGGCCATCAGGTAATTGGGACGGAGCACGCCGTCCGTAACGGGAGGGGAGCCATGGGCCAGGCGGACCATCGCCGGGAAATCCGCGTTATCCTCGTGCCGCTCCAGGGAGGCGAAGGCCGGGCGCATGCGCTCCTTATCCGGGAAGTGGCCCGAGGTGACGAGGACGGTGCGTGGGGATCCCAGGGCGAGGAGGTCATCCGCGGAAACCAGCGCCTCCCCAGCCGGCCCGGATCGCCTGATGAAATAGCGGCCCGCATTGGCGGCGATGGCGGAAATACGTTCATCGGGACCGTCGAGGGTCCCGGCGGAACCAGGGTGGGCGCCGGTCAATATCCCCGCAAGGGAGGAAAAAGGGTATAAGGGCAGCCGATCGGCGAAGGCCAAGCCTTGGGCCATGGCCGCGCAGACCCGGATGCCGGTGAAACTCCCCGGCCCGACGCCGACGCAGATATCGGCGATATCGGCTATGCCGCGCCCGGCTTCCGCCAGGCATTCCTCGAGCAAGGCGTGGGCGGTTTCGCCGCGCGTTCCCTGTTCCCGGATCCTGTACGAGAGGACGCCGTTGTCCGCGTCGACGAGCCCCAGGGAAAGGGAAGCGGAAAGGTCCAGGACCAGGGAAAGGCTTTTCATCGGAACCCCGCCGGAAGCGCCCGCACGCCCGCCGTCCGGGCCCGCTTCATCGCGATGGCCACCGCGATAGGCTCAGCGGCTCTTGGCAAGGCTTTCTTCGATCACCTTGGTCAGGAGGCCGGCATAGCTGAGGCCGGCGTGGGCCGCGGCCTGCGGCAGGAGCGACGTGGGCGTGAAGCCCGGCAGGTTGTTGGTCTCCAGCACGAAGAGTTCCGATCCTCCGGGCCTGCCCGGCGCATAGATGAAATCCGTGCGGCTGTAGACGGAGAGTTGCAGGGCCTCGTGGCACCGGGCGGCGATAGCCTGCATTTCGGAAATGATTTCCGCGGGGAATCCCGCCGGGGTGATTTCCTCCGTGCGGCCCGGTTTGTACTTCGCTTCGAAGTTGAAGAAACCGTCCTGGATGGGCCGGATTTCCGTGGGAGGCACGGGAGGGAAATGGGCGATCACGCCGCAAGTGCCTTCGCGCCCCTGGATGAATTCCTCGACGAGCAGGCGGTCCGAATCCGCGCCCAGGGACGCGAGCAGGGAGTCTAGTCCGGCGGCGTCCTTGGCGATGCCCATGCCGATGCTGGAACCTCCCTGGGGATTCTTCAGGACCACGGGATATCCGAACTCCTTTTCCAGGGAAGCGCGCGCGCCCGCGTACTCGTGCCTGGCCAGGACGCGATACCGTCCCGTCGGGATGCCGGCGGATTGGTAGATGCGTTTGGCCGTAATCTTGTCCATCGCGAGGGCCGAGCCCAGGCTGGCGCTGCCCGTATAGGCCTGGCCGGCCAAATCGAAAAAGCCCTGGAGGCGCCCGTCCTCGCCGCCGATGCCGTGGAGGCCTATGAGCATGATATCGCAACGGGGGAAGACCCGGAAATCCGGGAACCGGGCCGTATGCCAACCGGCCGGCGGCGAAGCGATGAAGGCCGCGGCCTTCTCGGCGGAGTCGACCCCGTAAGTGGATCCGGCGATGGCCGTAGCCGGCACCTCCGGCCAGGTCCACGCATTGTCCTTGGAGATGAGGATGGGAAAGCCGGCGTAACGATCGGGATCCAGGTTCCGGAGCATTCCCGATCCGGAGACCAGGGAAACGGGATGCTCGGGGGATATCCCGCCCATCAGGACGCCGACGGTTTTTTTGGGAGCGGGGTCGGTTTGCATGCTCATCCGGCGGACAGGGTCATCGATGCGCTCAGGTCGGCTCCCGGCTCAGACTTCCAGCATGCTGCCCAAGGGGTTTTCCGAGTCGGAAAAATCCTCCTTGAAGTAGCTGAACCCTTCGGAGTCCTGGGAGTAACCGTGGTTTACGAATTGGTTGAAAAAGAAACGCAGCGCCGATTCCTTCGAATCCATCTCCACCACCTGGTGGATCAGGGCGGATTTTGGAGTAATGAACGCGATGGAGTATCTGGGCATGGATGGAAAATTAGAAGCAAAGGCGCGTCTTTCCAAAGGAAATCCGGGAGAATCGGGCGCTTGTTTTTCCGCGCCGAAAAATGCCATGCTTGGTAGCGATGGAACCCACCGAAACGGCGAAGCTGGCGCAGGCTGCTGAGGCCAAACTGGCCGGCGGCCTGGAACTTTCCCGCGGCGAACAATTGGCGCTCCTCGCCCGGTTGCTGACCGCCCAGGAAACCCGAAAAGAACGAAAGTACGGGCAGCCTTGAACGGCCCCGGCGCAGGGGCGCTGCTGGTCATCCTGCCCCACAACCCGGGCGACGTGGTCATGGCCCTCCAGGCCATCCGGCGCGTCAAAGCCGATTTTCCCGGGACGGAGGTCGATTACCTGGCGGGAGAGGAGTGCCGCGAACTGGTCGAGCGCAGCCCCCTGATCCGGACGGTGCGGACCATCCCCAGGCGGGCCTTGAAGGAACTCTGGGAATCGGGGGATTCCGTCGGGTTGATCGGACGATTGGAATCCTTCCTGGGGGAACTGGCGTCCGTCCACTACTCGCTTTCCGCAAACCTGTTCCAGGAACGGTCGGGAGGACTCATCCAGGCTTTCGTGCGGGCGGATCGGAAAATCGGACTGGAGTTGGCGGACGACCGTAACTTCCAGGTTAAATCGCGTTTCCTCGAGCACCTCCATGCCATCCCGGCGGATAGGGCGGGCAACGGGTGGCACGTCGTCGATATCTATGCGCGCGCCATTTCCCGGGCCCTGGAAGGCGGACCCGCATCGAATGCGCGCCAGGCCGGGGAGGCCGTCCCATCCGGGAAGCCCGATCGGCATCCGGCTTCCAGACGGGCCGAGAATGCCCTGGCCATGCTGCCTCCCTTTCTGCGGCCGGAAGCGGCCAAATCCATGATTCCGGGCGAATACCTGGTCTTTCATCCCGGCTCCGCATGGCCCGGTAAACGCTGGCCGGAAACGCATTGGGCCTCCCTGGCGACCCGTTGCGTCCGTGCCGGCCTCAACCTAGCGTTCACGGGGGCGCCGGAAGAACGCCCCATGATGGATCGCATCCTGGTCGGAATGGGACCGGGAGCCAGGTCCCGGGTGGCCGATACGGTGGGAGCCACGAGCCTGGCCGGGGCCGCATGGATTTGCGCGAACGCCCGCATGGTCGTAACGGGCGACACCGTGGCCATGCATCTGGCCGCCGCATCCGGCATCCCTACCCTGAGCCTGTTCGGAGCGTCCAATCCCGTGGAAACCGGACCTTACGGCCGGGGCCACCTCATCCTGCAGACGGACGGGAATCCCCTGCCCGATCTGGCCTTCCAGACGGAACATGCCGGACTGGCCCATTTGCGCGCGGACGAGGTGGCGGAATACCTTTTGGAAGGGATACCGCCTCCGGGATTCAACTTGTGGGAAACCGGATGGGACGAAACGGACCGCAGGCAGATCCTGTTCGACCGGTCCCGCCGGCTTCACCCGTGTTACGAGCGTTCCCGGCGCCTGCTCGGATTCCTGGACAGGGATGCCGATCGGTCAAGCCCGCCCGGCCCGGAACCGGTTCCCAGGCCGGCTGGCGCGCGCGGCCGGGTCCACCGGCTCCTGGCCGCCTGCGCCTCCGGGGCTGCCCCCTCGGCCCAGGACCTCTCGGACCTGGAAGCGGCGGAACGGGATTTGGCCGGCGAAACCCGGTCGGATCTTGTCTGGGAGTCCTATCGGATTGCGGTCAACGGCCTATCCGTCCGGGACCTGCGCGACCATTTGGCCGCCCGCTTCTCGCGCTTCGAACTGGCCCTCAAGGAGGAAGCCCATTAATCGTATCTTCCTCCGTTCCCGGGTGTTGCATTAATTGTCGGGGAAAGGTAAAATCAGCCTATCGGAATGCTGATCGGAAAACGGGGATGGAAGACCACCCTCGCCTATATCATCGTGATCGTCGTCTCCCTGGGCGGGACGTATCTCGCGCACCGTTTCCATCCCTTCCTGGGTTACGCGATTGGCGCCGCCATGGCGGCGCTCGCCATCGTCCTGCATAAGAAGGCCGGTACCTTCCTGGAAGATCTCCAGGTCTACACCCTCAAGCAGAAGCGCCTTGAAGCCAAAGCCTGGTATTTCGAGTCGGTCATCACCAACTCAGGCAACATCATTTTCACCACGGACGTCGAGCACCGCATCCTCAAGTTCAACCGCGGATCGGAACGCGCCTTCGGCATGTCCCAGTCCGACGTGCTGGGCAAGGAGGTCCACGCCCTCTTCGCCAGCCCCGTTGAGATATCGGCCTTGCTCGCGCGCGTGGATGAGCACGGTTCCGCGGAGGCGCCGGAACTCCTCATCAAGCAGGCGGATTCCGGCGAGGACATCTGGATTTCCCTGAGCGTCACGCGCATGCTCAACAGGGACAAGGAAGTCATCGGCGAAGTGTTCAACTGCAGCAACATCTCCAAGCGCAAGCAGCTGGAAAGCCAATTGCAGGAGAAGAACGATCAATTGCTTCGCCTGGTCATCACGGACAGCCTGACCGGCCTTTACAACGTCCGCCACCTCAATTCCGAGCTCGGCCGCCTCATCCGCGCCCAGAAACGCTTCCCGAACCGTCCGGTCTCGATCGCCTTGATCGACGTAGACAAGTTCAAGATCTACAATGATACCAAGGGGCACCAGGCGGGGGACCACCTGCTGGTCATGCTCGGCAACATCTTCCTGAACGAGATCCGCCAGGAGATGGATTCGGCCTACCGGTATGGCGGGGACGAGTTCGTGCTCTTGCTGCCCGATACCAAGGCGGAAGGGGCCAAGGTCATCTGCGAGCGCATCCTCCAGGCATTCCGCAAGCTGCGGGTGGAGCCTACCTCGCTCTCCATCGGCATCGCCCAATTCCTGCCCGCCGACGAGAACAAGGAAGTCCCCCAGGCCGTCAAGGAGTTCATCCAACGCGCGGACGAGGCCATGTACTCCGTCAAGGAACAAGGCGGGGATTCCATCGAACTCCGCCTGGGAAAATAGCCAGCGTCAGTTGGGCGCGCCCACCTTCCGATTCCACGTCTGCTCCCTCAAGCTGAGCTGGGTCATCCTGCGCTTCGCGAGGCGCGGACCCAGATAGCGGTAGAAGTACCAATCCAGGAACGCGGGAGGCATGTACAGGTAGAGGAACCGCTCCCACACGTTCCAGCGCACGGCGCGGCGGCTTCCCCGGCGGTTGGTATGGCGGCACCAGAAATCCGGATGGTAGCGGGTTTTCCCCAACTTGAGGACCCGGTTCATGATCTCATGATCGAGGAGCACGAAGTTCCAGGTAGCCGCGGAGAACCCTCCCGCCTTCCGGAAAAGGTCCGTGCGGAAGACCTGGCCTCCGCCTCCCGTCAGGCATTTGGTAGGGAAAATCCTGGAGAGCAGGGGCATGGCCCACCTATACGCCAGGGCCGGCAAATCCCCCGCCGCCCCGTGCAGGTACAAGGCCATCACCGCGGCCGTACCCGCTCGCGCGCCCCGGAAAAGCCTTTCAGCCGTCTCCAGGTAACGCGGAGGATACTGGATGTCCGCGTCCGCGAAGGCCACGTATCCTCCGCTCACATGGGGTCCGGCCGCTTCCAGCGCGTAAATCTTTCCGGGCCGGGATTCCCGGAGGAAGAGGATCTCCCCTATCGCGCACCCTTCCAGGACCGCACGGGACAGGCCCTCGGTGCCATCGGTGGAACCGTTGTCTACGAGGATCAATTGGTCGGGAAGGCGCGTCTGGGCGAGCAGGGAGCGCAAGGTCTGCGGCAGGAAGCCTGCCTCATTGTAATAGGGAATGACTACGGTGAAGGTTTTCGCGTCCAACTGGGGCCTCCGGGTTCCTTGCCCATGGGAGGTTGGACGCGCGAAGACCGGGGTTTGTTCCCGGGTCCATGAAGGGGGAACCCGGCTTCGGGAAATGCCATTAATGGGCGGAAACGGCTCAACGGACCTTGCCGCGACGGTGCGCGGCGTAATCGGTGAACACGAATTCACCAAGCCCGTCCAGCCCGGTGTAGAAGGCCTTTCCCGCGCATACCTTGCTGAATTCTTCCACGAATTCGATCAGGTAGGGATCCTGGGCGACCATGAAGGTGCAGACCCGGATCTTGTTCTTGCGGCAGGCGCGGCCTTCAGCGAAGGTCTTCTGCAGTACCAGGGGATCGAGTCCGAAGGAGTTGCGGTAGAGGCGGCCCCGATCGAAGACGGCGGAAGGCTTGCCGTCGGTGACCATGAAGATCTGCTTATTGGTGTTCTTGCGCTTGCGCAACAAGGTCTGGGCCAAGCGGAGGCCGTCGCAGGTATTGGTGTGGAAGGGACCGACCGACACGTGGGCGATGCGGTCGGCCGGGATTTCCTTGGCCTCGTCGCCGAAGGTGATCACGTCCAGGGTATCTCGGGGATAGTGGCGCTTGACGAATTCCACCAGGGACATCGCCACCATCTTGGCGGGGGTGATGCGGTTCTCGCCGTAAAGGATCATGCTATGGCTGATATCCAGCATGAGCACGGTGGAACAGCTGGCCAGCTGTTCCCGCTCATGCACCTCGAAATCCTCTTCGGAAAGCCCTTGCGTGGGAAGGCCTTGCCAATCGCCGGAAAAATCGGCCTCTTTTCCGCCCCGCTGGAGGCTGTTCCGGATGGTGGCGTTGAAATCCAGATCGGCGAGTTCGTCCCCGAAGGAATACGGGCGGGTCTCCGCTTGACGCTCGCCGCCACGGCCGAGCTTGCCGGTATTATGATTGCCTCGCAGGCCCTTGCCCATGCCTTTGAAAACGCGCTCGAAGACCGATTCGCGAACGGCCTTGTCCCCCGCGGGCGTGATCTCGAACCCGTCCTTGTCGCGTTTGAGGACGCCTTTCTCCTCGAGTTCGTCCAACATGTCCTCGAAGGTGCGCTCGCGGTCGAGCCAGCCCTGGCGCTCGGCGATGCGGCGGAGCCATTCCAGTGCCTGGCGCACGTCGCCGTTGCTGCGCAGGAACAATTGGGAAAAGAGATCGACCAGGTCGACCTTGCCGTCCCCTTCTCCGCCTTCTTCCCCCGGCAGGGGCATGCCATATCGTATTTCCATGGTATCCGTTCCGGCCGGTCCCCGGCCCGGTTTTCCTATGCCCGGTTCAACCCTTGAGGATGTCCGACATCATATCGCGATAGACGAAACCCTCGGTGAGGTTCTCCTTGCTGAGGCGCGAATGGAGATGAAGCCCTTCCAAAAGGAGCTCCAGCCAAAGGGTCTCGCCGTCCTTGTCCTTTTCCAGGGCCTTGGCGTCCAGGGCCCCCATGGAAAGGACTTTGCGGATTTCCGGCACCGACTCCAGGGCCTTCCGGTATTGCGCGTCCGTCATCCGGTCGCCCAAGGTCAGGGAGTTCCCTTTCTCGAACCAGGAGACGACGGGGTAATAAGGATTGGCCTCCGGCTGCTTTTCCTTTTTGTTGTAAGGGTCCTGGAAGTGCTTGTGGAAGACGGTGCGGACCGCCTTTCCCACCATGGCCCGGGCGATGTTCGCGGGACCTTCCTGCTCGCCCGCATAGACCAGTTCGAGCTTTCCGGTAATGGCGGGCACTACGCTTTCCAGGTCCGACAGGCGGGCGCGCGGAGCCGCTTCTCCCGTTAGCGCGCCTCGCAACTCCACCGCGCTTGCCAGCAATTCCATGGCCGCTATGGGCAGCCGTGCCGAAACGCCGGATTTCTGGTCGACATAATCCTTGTCCTCGCGGGCCTCGAAGGCGATTTGCTCGATGATGAGCCGCACGGTCTCGGGAATCATGGCCTTGACCTGGGAACCCCGTTCCAGCCAGGCCTCCTGGCGCGTGATCTCCATGGCCGCTTCCGCGCTCCGGGGATAATGGGTGATGATCTGCGAATCGATGCGGTCCTTGAGCGGAGTGATGATATTGCCTCGGTTGGTGTAATCCTCGGGATTGGCCGAAAAGGCCATCAGGATGTCCAGGGGGATGCGCACCCGGAAGCCGCGGATCTGGATGTCCCGCTCTTCCATGATGTTCAGGAGACCGACCTGGATGCGCGCCTGCAGATCGGGCAATTCGTTGATGACGAAAATGCCTCGGTTGGTGCGCGGGATGATGCCGAACTGGATGGCCCCTTCGTGGCCGTACCCGATCTTCTGGTGGAAGGCCTTCACGGGATCGATGTCCCCGATCAGGTCCGCCATGGAAACGTCCGGTGTCGCCAGCTTTTCCCCGTAGCGCTGGTCCCGGCCGATCCACTCGATGGGAGTGTCGTCCCCTTTTTCCGCGAGCAGTTCCTGGGCGTAACGGGAGATGGGCGCCATGGGATCGTCGTTCACTTCGCTTCCCGCCACGATCGGGATCATCTCGTCCAGGAATTCCGCCAGCTTGCGCAGGATGCGCGTCTTGCCCTGCCCCCGCAATCCCAGCAGGAGGATATCATGCTTGGAAAGGATGGCATGGGTAATCTGCTTCAGGACCGTCTCGTCGTACCCGATGACGCCGGGCATCAGGGGGCCTCCGCCGCGGATGCGGGCAAGGAGATTATCGCGCAATTCCTCTTTGACGGATTTGCTGCGATAGCCGCTCCGTTTAAGTGCGCCCAAAGTGGCGGGAAATTCCTTAGCCGTCATAACCGTTATCCTCCCGGAGCTGAAGCCCGATTGAGATAATATAGTAGGCTGAAGGGTGGCCACCCCGCTCCGACGGAAAGACCGGAGCGGTTTCCGCCTGCAGGCCCAGGCGGTTTCCAAATGGATACGATGTGTAAAACGGAGGGATGGATACTGGGCAGGGTCGCCGGAGACGGCCCGCCGGGGGGGCGGAGCCTAGTTCCGCTTGGCCTCGGCATTGGCCTGGTAGGCCTTCCAGGTCGTCTTAAGCAGGGTGTCGACATCGCTGTACCTGGCTTCCCAGCCGAGCAGGGACTTCGCCAGGCCCGAGGAGGCGACAACCACCGGGGGATCCCCGGCCCGGCGCCCCACGATTTCGTATTTCACCGGACGGCCGCTGATTTCCATGGTCTTCTTGACCATCTCCATCACCGAAATGCCGGATCCCGTGCCCAGATTGACCATCAGCTTGTCCGTGCCGCCCATCAGCTTCGCCAGGGCCATGGTATGCGCGCGCGCGAGATCGCTGACATGGATGTAATCGCGCACTCCGGTCCCGTCCGGGGTATCGTAATCATTCCCGAAAACCTGGATCTGCTTGCGCCAGCCCATGGCCACTTCCATGATCACGGGTACCAGGTTGGCCGGATTCTGCTCAAGGCCGCAAATCTCGCCGTCCACATCGTAGCCGGCGGCGTTGAAATAGCGCAGGGCCGCGTACTTGATTCCTTTGAGGCGTCCGTACCAGTCCAGGAAGCCTTCGATGGCGAGTTTGGTATACCCGTAATAATTGACCGGAACGGTGGGATGCTTCTCGTCCATCGGCTGATAGACGGGATCGCCGTATACGGCGGCGGTGGAGGAGAATACGAAATGCTTGATCCCGTACTTGGCCACGGCATTGAGCAGGTTCAGGGTGCCCGTGATGTTATGTACGGAATAGCGCTCGGGAACCGTCATCGATTCACCCGCCGCCTTGAGTGCCGCCAGGTGGATCACGCCATCGTATTTCATTTCGCCGCAGGCCTCTTCCAGGGCCCGAACGTCCAGGATGTCCCCATGACGGAAAAGCGCTCCCGGCCGCAGGTTGCCCCTCAGGCCCGTGGAGAGATTGTCGAAAACGGTGACTTCCGCGCCTTCGCGGAGCAGGGCTTTGACCACATGGGAACCGATGTATCCGGCGCCGCCGACGACGAGAACTTTCACGGAAAGAGCCTCCTGTTTAGCGTCTGGACAAGATAAATATCCGAGGACGGGAAGGGAACGGAATTCCGGTTCACGGCGGCTAAGCCGGCGGCAGACCGAGGCTTCCGTAGGACTCCCGGCGCTTGATGGCGAAGATGGATATATCGTCCATGCTCTGCCGGCCTTCGGAGAACCGTTCCTTGTCCGCCTGGGCCTGGGTGATGGTTTCCGAGGACCCCAGGGTGGCGAATTTCTTGATGACCGCGTCCAGGCGCTTGCGCCCGTACAGCTCGTCCTTGTTGTTGAAACTCTCGTTGATCCCGTCCGTATAGACGAATATCAGGTCGCCGGGATTGAGGACCGTTTCCTGCTCCGTATAGCTGTTGTCCTCGAACATCCCCAGGAAGAACCCGCCCCGCATCTGCAGGTGCTCGAGACTCCGGGTGGCGTGCCGGTAGACGACGGGATAGGGATGGCAGACGCGGCTGTAAATCAGCTTTCCGGTGCCCAGGTCCAGGATCCCGGCGAACGCGGTGAGGTAATGATCGGTGTTGATGGCCGCGCACAGATCCACGTTCACATTGGTCAGGATCTGCGCCACGGATAGCCCGGATTTCACGTGCCGGTCGAAGGCCATCTTGGCCATCGCGGTCACGAGGGCGGCGGGAACGCCGTGGCCGGACACGTCCGTCATCAGCATGAAGAGCCGGTTCTCGTCCAGGCGGATGAAATCGTAGAAGTCGCCGCTGACCTTGCCCGTGGGCGCATAGGCGGCCGCCACTTCATAGCCGTCGAGGCGGGGCAGGGTCTTGGGCAACATGCCCTGTTGGACCTGCTTGGCCATGTCCAGCTCCATTTCCGTCTCCTGGCGCACGCGCACCAGTTCCTGGTTCTGGACGTACAGTTCCTCGGTGCGGGCCTTGACCTTGACTTCCAGGTCCGCGGCGTTGGCGACCAGCTTCTTCTCCATTTCCTTGAACTGGGAAACATCCGTGACGAACCAGACGCGGCCGATCAGGCGGCTCTGCTCGTCCACGATGGGGCGCGTATAGATCTGGTAGGTGGCGGAATGGGGCAGCACCATGTCGAAGATCTGCTCGGCGTGGAGCTGGGGCTCCTTCTGGATGGCGCCGTAGAAGGTCATGAATTCATGGGCTTCGGTGAAATGGTATTGGAGCAGCTCCGCGGCGATGTCGAACTGCATGCCGGCGAATTGGCGCCAGTTCAACCCGAACAGCTTGCCGAAGCGGGCGTTGGTGGATCGGATGACCGAACCCTCGTCCACCAGGGCGATGCCGTCCTTGGAGGATCCGATGATGGCCTTCACCCGGCTCTCCGAGAGCCGGAGATCGGTCACCTCGTGGATGCTGATGAGCCTGGTCCCGTTGATGAGCGCGCTGCGGAAGTGGTAATACCGCTTCTCCCCGTTGGGCATGGGGATTTCCTTCTCCCACTCGCTTTCCTTGCCCTCCGGCTCCAGGTAATAATCGATGTCCCCGAAAATGGGGCGGCCCGACTGGGAATGGATGCCCACTTCCTTGATGGGGCGACCGATGGCCTGGGTATGCAGGGTGCCCAGGATTTCCAGCGCGTAGCTGTTGATCTTCACCACCCGCATGTCCCGATCGATATGGATGATTCCGGACTGCCGGTCGATGAAATCTTCCTGCTTGACCGTCTCGCTGAGCTGGGCCTTGGTGGTCTGCAACTCGTGTTGGAAGTGGCCCATCTGGCGTTTCAAAGTCGGGATCTCCACATCGTCCTTGTATTTAAGGAGGTGTTGGAGCTGGATGTTCTGTTGCTTGAGCTTATAGACCTCGGGGGTCAATTCGCCATGGTTGGGGCCGAAATCCAATGGGGTATCCAAATCAGGGCCGCAAATGGGCAGTGTGGGAAGCGCAAAATCCCGTAATTTTCACTCTATAATAATACAATATTGGAGGACCCCCCCACAATTCCCAACCCATTTGGTCAGGGCTTCGGCAAAACCCATGGACCCTCCCGTTTTTTATATTTTGGGGGTTCGCTTGTCCGGCTGCGATGCAGCGTTGTATTTTGAATGGGTTCATTTTCGAGGAGATGCAAGTCCCTATGCGGCACACCAAGGTTTTCCTGACGATTTCCTTTCTGACCGGGCTCGCCCTGAACATCGCCACCGCCCAACCCCTGCGCGGACCCGTGCAGGGCCCAGTCGCGCCGGAGGCCCCGCCGACCTGGGAACCCGACAAAAAGGGCGTGAAAGGCAAACGGGATCACGTCGATTTCAACCTGGTCCCCAAGCCCGTTTCCGACGCCAACATGAAGTTCTCCCACTTCGCCAACCGTAAACTGG